>CAWVXY010000019.1:0-62747 GCA_963934295.1 uncultured Opitutia bacterium | reverse complement strand
AATCCCACCACTTCAATTGGCTTCCAATGTATTTCCTTATAACCACCCCAATCTTCTTCCCAAGTTGAGGTTTTCTTTCTTATTATATTCCGATTCTTGGCAATATCCTTCCAAAATTCATTAGCCTTTGTTTTTCTTGGATGCTCCTTGGAAAATTCGGGAAAACGACTGCCAAATTCAATATCCTGAAATACCGCTGTCATGGAGTAGTAATCCTGAATCGATATCGGATCAAACTTATGATTGTGGCAACGAGCACAACTCATAGTAACGCCGAGCATAGATGCACCCACTGTTTGCATAATCTCATCCATCCGGTCAGCACGGGCTTGCCGTATTGCAGATGGTTCCTGCCCAACCGTGGCAGCTGGAACATGAGGACCAGCCACTAAGAATCCAAGAGCTTCCCCCATCCCCATTCCGTCGCCAGCCAACTGCTGGCGAACAAATTCATCATAAGGAATATCCTGATTAAATACACGAATTACATAATCCCTATATACCCAGGCAAGCTTTCGATAGAGATTGGACTCAGAACCGTTTGTCTCTGCCCAGCGTATCACATCCAACCAATGCTGAGCCCATCGCTCGCCAAAGTGCGTGGATGCCAATAATTCATCGACTAAGATTATGTAAGCTTGTTCCGGATTCTTTTTATAATCAGACAAAAAGTCAGCCACCCTGGATGGTTGAGGCGGTAAACCTGTTAAAACAACAGATGCACGTCGAATCAAAGATAATGGATCCGTATTTTTGTTTGCGGGTATTCCCTCATCTTTAAGGCGTCGATTAATAAAAGAATCGATTGGATTCTTCGATTTCTTGGGGATAGTCGGACGGTCAATCGATTGGAATGCCCAATGATCCGTTCCCTCTTCAATTTTATCCTCCATTTGGCCGGGCCATACTGCTCCTTCTGCAATCCATTGTTCCAATAATTCGACTTCATCGTCAAAAAGCTTACCACCTTTGGGAGGCATACCAATTTCTGGATCATCGCTTTTAATCACTTCAATCATATAACTTTTTTCTGGCTTCGCAGGAATAACTGCAGATAAACCAGAATCTCCCCCTTTGAGGAGATGAACCCGACGATCAACCCTAAATCCTGATTTTGATTTATCAGGACCATGACAATCTATGCAATAATCCTCAAGCAGGGGGAGTATGTCATCCTCAAACTTAAGCTTTGCGAATGAGAATACCTGTGTAAAAACTATCAGGCAAAATACTAGAGCGAAATTTTTAAAGGTCATTTAAAGTTGGAGACAAATGTAGAAAAGGTGGGGATTGAATATATTATATTAAACAACCTGTAATTAAAAAGCATAATTGGCAATTTTTAAACAATTATGGAGTCATTCATACAAAATAACCTAAATAATACTTATTGGGACAACTTATTAATGCTTCCTTAACGAGAATTGATTAAAGGAGCCGTTTGCTCTGGAGAAGTAATTCCATGAGGGAGTTCCATTATTTTTAAATTCCGAAAGTGAATCTCAGAACCTTCCGACTCCAGGCAAAGGTATCCTTTTTTATACTGTGAATTACGAATTCCATTCACAAATTTGCCATTAACTGAAAGTTTAACCACACCATCTACGCATACCACGTCATAAGTATTCCACTCCCCTCTTCCCTTGCATCGGTTCTCCAAAGACTTGCTCCTACTGCCCCGCGGGTTATCAGGGGTTGCTTTTAGCCCTCCTGCACCAAACAACTCACCATGCACATAGGCAATGGGCGGAGGCTGTTTGCCCTTCCTTGTATGCAACTTTACCCAATCCAGTTCCAACATTTGAATCTCAAGGCCTTTGGGTAAGCGGTTTCCAAAAGGTTTTGCGTCACTCCAGGCAAAAATTCCGGAATTCCCCCCCGGTTCCATGTGTCGCCATTCAACATGCAAAAGAAAATTCTCGTATTGCCTATCACTACGCATGACCCCAATCGGTTTCCCCTTACAAATTAACATGCCATCCTTGACATACCATGTTTCTGGTGAAGTGTTTACATCAACCCAGCCAGTCAGGTCCTTGCCATTAAATAAATCTATCCATTGGGGAATTCCCGTTCCCGAAAGTACAAAATTAGGTACTGTGATTAAGAAGAATAGAAGAATTTTATTGAGCATAAAAAATAGGGTTCTTTTCATGGAAGATTATATTATTTAATACTCTATTTGATTGGCAAGACAGGACCTGCATTAAGAGTAAAAGCTTTATTATAGGTCTTAGCTCATTCGCAAACTAAGCAATGAAAAAATCCAAGCTAGGCCAGCTTTAAATGAGGAGAATAAACTTATTCGGCTGACCTTGTGAGCTCGAACTTTTCTTTTCCATCCTTAACTACCCAGCCAAGTTCAAGAAGTTCGTTTCTCAATTGATCAGCCATGGCCCAATCTTTTGAAAGTTTGGCATTCCAACGCTTTTGAGCAAGATTTTCTATATCAGCAGGAATTTCCACTAGATCCACCTTCTTAGGCTCAACCACAAGGCCGAAGGCGTCACAGGTTGCCTGAAATCCTCTACAAACTTCACTCACAGCATCTTGCTGACCTTCATATTCACCTCTCTCATAAGCTTCGCTTAATTCCCTGACCAAACTGAAACACCTGCCAAGTGCCTCGGGAGTGCTTAAATCTGACAACAAGGCCTCCTGAACAGGTTGAAAAGGGCCAAATTCAGTTTCCAAGGTGTTTCCTGTTGTTGGAATGAAATTAAATTTGGTAGCGAAATCTCTCAATTTTGACATCGCTTTCCGGGATGCTTTCATCGAATCAAAAGTAAAGTTCAGGGGCTGACGATAACTTCCAGACAATAATACATATCTTACTTCCTGAGCGGAATAACCCTGCTCGAAAAGATCTTCCAAAGTATGCAAATTCCCCAGAGATTTGCTCATTTTCTTTCCCTCAACCATCAAGTGAGCAATATGAAACCAGTGTCGGGCAAAGGTCTTACCAGTAGCACATTCGCTTTGAGCTATCTCGTTCTCGTGGTGAGGGAAAATCAAGTCGACGCCACCAGAATGGAGGTCGAAAGAATCTCCGAGAACCTTCATGCTCATGGCACTACATTCGATATGCCAACCTGGACGGCCTTGTCCCCAAGGAGAATCCCAAAAATTTTCCCCATCCTCCGGTCGACGAACTTTCCATAGTACGAAATCTGCAGCTGTTTCGCGTTCGTACTCATCTGAAGTTTCACGATCGGTTGTCGATGTGGTAATTTCCCGTTCTGCCAATCGAGAAAGACGTCCATATTTGGGAAAAGCATCCACTTTGAAATAAACTGAACCATCGTTTGCTCGGTATGCGTTCCCTCCTTCGATCAATCTTTCTATTAAGGAAATTTGTTCGGGAATATGCTCGACTGCCGAGGGCTCAGCGTGAGGAGTAAGTAAATTGAGAAATTCACAATCCTTATGAAATCTGGCCGTCCATTTGTCTGTAAAATCCTCAAGCTTCACCCCTTGCTCTTGTGATTGACGAATTGTCTTGTCATCCACATCAGTGAGGTTCCGAACATGCAAAGTTTTCTGACCTGAAGTTTCAAGCACCCTTCGGAAAACATCCTGCATCACAAAAGTTCTAAAGTTTCCAATATGTGCCGGTCCGTAAACGGTGGGTCCACAAGCGTAAAAACGAACCGAATTTTCATCCATAGGAAAAACCTCCCGGACTTCCCGGGTCATGGTATCGTAAAGGTTCAGGACCATTCGCCTACTCTTCGGAAATGGTAATTGGCTTTATATCCCACTTGGGATTCTGTCCCAGAAATCGGCATGGGTTGTTGTGATAAATCTCCACTGCTTCCTGTAAGCTGTGCCCCCTGCGGCGGAATTCCACAATTGATTCCTGCAGGGTAAATGGATCACTTGGCCCCCAATCTGCAGATGAATTGACTAGGAGACGCTCGTTGGAATACTTTTCCAAAATATCAACCGATCTTCTTGGACTGCACTTGGTAACGGGATAAAGGGTCATACCGGCCCAGTATCCGGCATCCAAAACTGATTCAATGGTTTGTTCTTCTACATGATCAATCCAAATCTTATCCGGATTAACATCCATTCCTGCCAACACTTCGAGTACCGTTTTGGTACCGTGTGCTTTATCTGCCAAATGAGGAGTATGAATAAGGACCAACTGGTCATGCTTTATGGCAATCTCCACATGAGCCTGCAGGGCATCAATTTCATTCTGGGTTGATTTATGTAATCCCGTCTCTCCCACCCCGAGACAGGTTGGTTTTTCCAAAAACTCGGGCATTTGCCGGAGGACTTCATTGGTAAGTTCCTTGTTCTCGGCTTCCTTAGGATTGACCGCAACCCAGCAATAATGACGAATGCCAAATTCTGCTGCACGGGTAGGCTCAAACTCAGAAATTTGAGCAAAATAATCTATAAATGTTTCTGGATACCTGCGATCAAATCCCGCCCAAAAAGCAGGTTCACAGACAGCCACTACGCCGGACATTGCCATTCGTTCATAATCCTGAGCGGTTCTGGCAATAGCATGATAATGAGGTTGTATAATTTGCATGACTAAAACTTAGGAAACTTTGGCAAAATGAACTAGCAACTGTTCAGCTCGATTGGATTCGGGATGATCTTTTTTCGAAAGTAAGGCAAGGGCTTCAATCAATGAATTTAATCGTGATTCATCTTCTGCCTTTTGTCCTTCTTTTTCGACCGACCGATCATACCTGTCCAGCATGGCCGCGACTTCAAGTAAATCACGACGTGCTTCCAGGAAATAAGTATCTAGATTTTTTTGCGGGGATAACATAACTGATTTTGTTGATTTAATCTGATTTAGAAAATGGCTTAGGCAGGAATGAGCGAGGAATGATGGTGTAAAATAGGTCCCGAATTATCCTGATTAAATATAAAGGTAAATCTCGCGGCATGTCGAATGAGTTGACCATCATCTTGGAAAAAAAATGTGTAAAGCCCGGTCGAAGAGTAAGTGCTTTCACCCAGTTCAGTATGACGGACTGAGGAAGAATTCAATTCCACTCCAGGACCTTCTTTGGCAAAAAAGCTTCTGAAATAACCTTGTATCAGCGAGGGAGTATCCAGAGGTTGCCTGTCAAATGTGGCAAATAATAATGCTTCCCCAGAATACATCGATACAAGGTTATCAAAATCACCTGCGTTCATATATTTAATCCAGTTATCTAATTGATTGAAGTTCATTTTTAGAAGAGTAGTATCCTATAGATTTGGAAAAAAGGCTCAACCCCAATTGGCTAAAATATTATTTCTTTGGCTGAAAAGCCTCTTCCCAAAGATCAGGCTTGAATCCCTGCAAGGCCAATTGATCTCCCACCAAAAAAGGTCTTTTGATCAAATTTCCCCTTTCCTGTAAAAGAGAGATGATTTGGTCCTGTGAGAGATTGGGGATTCGATCTTTTACACTGGGATCGCGATAGTCCTTGCTTGAAGTATTAAACAATTTCTTGAGTTGCCCGTCATGGCTTTTAATCATTTGTAAAAACTCCTTCTTAGAGGGAGTCTTTTCCCTGACAGGAAGGAGTTTATGCTCGATACCTTTTTCGTTCAACCATCGAATCGCTTTTTTGCACGATTCACATTTTTCATACTGGTACACTTTCATGTTCGTTTATTTGCAAAATATCATTTAGTTACTATCAAACTAAATTTGCTTAAATAATCAAACCAAACAGAAAATGCCTGACCGAACTACACTCCAAACTTTGAGGGTTGTTTCCACCCTTGCCGCTTTATTTTCATTTTCCTGCTCCAACAAAAGCAATGAGTCCATTTCTGATTTAAACTCGAGCCATTCATCATCTTCCATGCAAGTTATAAAACACACCCTGGATAACGGATTGACCGTTTTCCTCAGCCCGAATCATGAAACGCCCCGCTTTTACGCGGAGATTATAACCCGTGCCGGGAGCAAACATGATCCGGAAACCAATACGGGGCTGGCTCATTATTTAGAACATTTGCTTTTCAAAGGAACAAGTTCATTTGGAACAATAGACTTTGAGAAAGAGAAACCACTCCTCGACCAGATTGCCAAGCTATATGAAGAACGTTCAGCTGAACAAAATGAAACGAAAAGGGGGGAAATTTATCAGAAGATTAACGAAATCTCCATACAAGCTTCTACCTTTGCAGTTCCTAACGAAATGGACCGAGTCTATGGGAATATGGGTGGAAAGGGAATAAACGCTCACACATGGCACGAGGAAACGGTTTACAAGGTAGATTTACCGGCTAATCGATTAATCCATTGGGCAAAAATTGAGAGCGAGCGATTCGCCAATCCAGTATTTAGGTTATTTCATACCGAACTCGAAACCGTCTACGAAGAAAAGAACCGTTCTATTGATAACAAAGACCGACTGCTCAACACCAAAGTTAACGATCTCCTTTTCAAAGTTCATCCCTATGGCCAACAACCGACCCTTGGAACGATTGAACATTTAAAGAATCCATCGATCAAGGAAATCGAAAAATTTTACAACACGCATTATGTACCCGAGAATATGGCTATCTGCATTTCCGGTGATATCGATCCGGATGAAACCATTAAAATTATTGAAGAACACTTTTCCTCATGGAAGGCCGAAGCTCCTCTTAGACCCGAACCGAAATGGGAAGAAAAGCCTCTTTCGGGTAGAGAATTTGTTCAAGTCCAGTATCTGGGCGAGGAACAGATATTGCTCGGATTTCGTACCGCACCCAAGCATCACTCGGATTATCATGCCCTACGCCTGATGGATATGATTATCGATAATTCAGTTGCAGGTCTAATCAACCTGGATCTTGTCGAAAAGCAAAAAGTTCGGTCTGCCGGATGCTTTCCTCAAAATTATAACGATCATGGGGTTCATTTTTTCTACGGTATTCCCAAGGAAGGGCAAAGCCTGGAGGATGTCGAAAAACTCATCCTTGCCCAAATTAACCGGGTCAAGAAAGGAGACTTTGAGGATTGGGTTCTTCCCGCAGTCATTACAGATTTCAAAAAAATGGAAAAGGAGAACCGGGAGAATAATACTAAGCGTGTTGAGCTTATGAGAGATACTTTTCTTTCTTTCGTCGATTGGGAGACAACTAATCAAGAAATTGAAGAACTCGAAAAATTGACCAAGCAGGATATCATGCGGGTGGCCAATCAATATTACGGGGAAAATTATGTAGTTGGGTACCGCATTGATAAACAGCACAAATTACCCAGCATTGAGAAACCAAAAATTGATCCTCTGGAAATTGATCCTGATAAAGAATCAATTTTTATGGAAAATGTAAATGCGATCCCATTTGAACCCTTTAAGCCGAAATTCATAGAAGAAGGGGAAAACTACACAATTAAAGAGATCGTACCGGGAATAAAACTGATCCATGTAAATAATCCTCTTAATGACCTCTTCACCCTTGAAATGAGAATGGAAGTGGGCTCCAGGCATCTTCCCCTTCTGCCTTATGCAAAGAGAATGCTCGATCGGTCCGGAGCCGGCAACATCAGCTCTAACGATTTAAAAATTGAATGGTACAAACTGGGTACTGACTTTGCCTTTGCCGTAAGAGAGAGTCTAAGTTCGATGGTTATGACTGGTTTGGATGAAAACTTTGAAGATTCCTTAAAACTTGGACGGGACCTAATCGAAAAACCAAATATATCAAACGAAACTTGGGACGAAACCAAAAATATAATTCTCGCAGAACGAGAAGATGAACAGAAAGATCCTCGTGCAATCAGCAATGCCCTAGCTCATTTTCATCGTTATGGCACGCGATCACGTTATATCGAGCGCCCTAGTGACAAGGATTTAAACGCAACCAATGTCGAAGCCCTTAGAGTGATGCTCAAAAGTATTCTCCAAGCAGAAAAAACCGTTCTCTACTACGGTCCAAAGTCTCCCGATGAGGTCATTCATTCTATCAGCCAAGGTTTTATTGGAAACTCTAATGAGATTATTAATCCAAAACCCTTCGAGGTCCTTCGTTCATTGAAAGCGAAAAAAAATCAAATATACTTCTTTGATAAAGAAATGGCACAAGCTCAGGTTCGACTAGAATTTTCAGTTGGAACATACGACGAAAATAAAATGCCTGCTTCTCAATTATTCAATGAATATTTCGGAGGTGGTATGGCAGGTCTTGTATTCCAGGAACTGAGGGAAGCCCGAGCCTTAGCTTATTCTGCGTGGGCTCATTTCTTTACTCCTTCTCTACCTGAAGAAGAAAATCTTTTGGTTGGTTCTATCGGATGCCAAGCCGATAAAACTATTGAAGCTGTGGTAGCATTTATGGATTTACTTGAAAATATGCCTATTAATCAAACACGATGGCAATCTGCACACTCGTCTATGTTAAGTTCATATCGAACGAATCCAATTCCTTATCGAAGCACCCCAGGCTTTGTTTATGATGTAATGGCTTTAGGATTATCTGGTGACCCAAGAAGAGATCGATTTAAGATCGTAGAAGAAGCGGAGATTAAAACCTTGGAAGAATTTTACAATAAATCTATTAAACCCAAGGCTAAGCTTCTATCTATTGTTGGCGATTCAAACAAAATTGATCTTAAAGAATTGGAAAAAATTGGAACTGTTACTCTAATTAAAGAAGAACAGTTATTTAATCGTTAGTAATATTACCATGAGCCCCCCGGGTGGAAGAAAAACCACCATCCAAAGGCTTTTTTTCGGGAATCGATAAGATAGAACGAAAGAAGCTAAATACTTTTTCGCACTCCCTTTCCCTTTGGTTTTCATTTTTTAAACGCAAAACAACTCTTTGTTCCTGCCCCGTCTGTAATTCTGTTAAAGTACAATTACAGGTTGTCCTCCCATTATTTGAAGGAATTTCAACCACATCAATACGTCCCATTGGCAGCAATCCAGCATCCTCGTCTGTAACTTCCATTCTTAAGGAAACACGACCTTCCGAAAAATTAAATATTCGGGTATACTGAATTTGTACGGCAGAAGTATCCGCAACCATAGACTGCATTCCAGTACGCAAGATTTTTAAGATTTCTATCGATCGATTCATTTGAGCCGTGCAATTTGGCTTAAATAGGGCTAAGGAGGCAACAGGAAATTTTAAAAATTCATGAACAGCCATCCAAACAAAGATTCCGATAAAGAGGTTAACGATAATCTTCTTTATCAGGAATGCTTAGAAAAGGCCGAAGGAAATAAAATCCGTGCTAAGGCAATTTATACTCACAGAAAAGCCACTACCGGTAAAAAGGACAACCAGGTAGATTTGGATCGGAGGGAAAAATGGCCCATGCTTGTCCCATTGCTTATTCTTTATACGATTGGAACGATTGGCGTTTTAGCACTCGTTTTCGGTTTTTTAGCAAACCGATTAAACTGGTGGTAACATACGGTATTTAGCCTTTCAGTCAGTTCGCTTTTACCTTTCCTTGTATATTAGGGTTATTCGAACCAAAACCAGCTTAGATCGAGTAAAATTTTACTCACAAATTAAACACCTCAAACCTAAGTAAAGTAACTATCTTGGTGCGATTCTATCCCAACATATACGCAACAAGAATATTAATAACCTACAAGACTGAAATAAAATCCTTCTTTTAACTTAAATTAAATAAGAATTCATTTCAACAAAAAGAACTATATGTAAATTGAAATACCTAACATTCTAATAATTTACATAATTCATTTTTTAAATTCTCAAGAAAGTATTTTGTAAATATTAGTATACCTTCTTTTAAAAAAGATGCCCATGCAAGAATGTAAATCTTTTAACCTTACAGATATAATCAATTCATCCATACTAATCATGTAAGGTAAAAAAGCTTGCTATTTAAATAAATTTATTTGGTTTGGATGAATGAATTCTTTCTCTGAACTTCTCAAATCACTGGTTCAAGATCATCCAGATAACCTTTCGACGATAGCTCGAAATGCACTTCTAAGTCGTACTTCTCTCTACGATTTAATTAATGGAAAAACATTACCCAGACCTAAAACACTTGGTAATCTGCTCAGGTCTATTTCGGTATCTGAAAATTCTTCAAACAGACTCAGTAATTACTTAGATGCGGAGAGGATTAAAACTTCCCGAAAAGAGCAGGATAATTACCGTCAGGAGAAAAAACATTTATTGAACGATTTAAGTTCTCTTTTACTCGGTAAAGGTTATGAGATTTCACGTCCAAAAATGCCCGACTGTGCCGACCTTATCCTTCGTCAAAATAGTAATCGTATTCCAATTCTTTTATGTCCCTTTATTTTAGATCATGCAACTACTCTGGGCGTTTTATTAAAATCAATGTTTCAATTTTCTGCAAATAAAGGGTTTGTATGCACGTATAAAATTACGGCAAAAGACAGATCTGAACTTCCCCTATTCCTTAAATATGGAACTAAAATTTCAACAATTAAAACTATTCTTCGAGAATTAGGATAATTAACCCCCTTTATAACGAATTTCGCCACAATATCCACAACCATCTCTATGATAGAATCTTAGGGGATCTAAAACTCCTAGATTGTCCTCCCCTACCCTACCGGATTTTTCTTTGATTGTTGATTGTTGACGAGTGGATTGATCTTCTACATATATGTTAGCTTGCATTATGGGTCGGTAGCTCAATCGGTAGAGCAGTGGCCTTTTAAGCCATTGGTTCCGGGTTCGAGTCCCGGCCGGCCTACCATATATGTAAAGTTATTAATTTTCTGTTAAAGAATTTTATTTTTTTGTCGAATATTTAGGGAAGTCCTCAGTATCAAATGATTTCCCCAGTTAATAACAACCTTACCGGTCTTGTCTTTGAATCTCAAAATGACAAAATTGAATTAGAGCAGTCACTCGCAAAACTTTCTTCTGGCAACAAATTAATTCGCACTGGAGATGACACAGGCTCTTTTAGCCAAGCTGCTAAATTAGGTTCCAAAAATAAAAGAGATCTGGTTAGCCTGCAAAATCTCCAAAATTTGCTTTCCTATTCCCAATCTCAGGATGGAATTCTTGAATCAGTAGGTAAAATTCTAAATCGAATGGGTGAAATTACGGTTCGTGCATTAGATGTTATCTCAACCGATGCAGATCGAGAAAATTTCAATAAAGAATTCCTAGAATTAACGGATCAGCTTGATCAATTAAAAACTGAAGATTTTAATGGCATTGAACTATTTGGAGCCGGTTCTTTTAGCCAAGACAAAAAAGATTTTATTGATAGCTTAAAGAAAAATTGGCTGGAAGCATCTGAAGTTATTATCAATCAAGAATATGGATGGGATACTGCTCCTGCAGATAGTTGGGATTTAATAGTTAATGAAAATGATACCGGTGGCTATGCTGCATTTGTAAGAACTGCACAATACGGTGATGGAACTGCCGATGTGATTGAAATGCAGTTTGATCTTCCTGATTTTGTCGCACCTCATACATCTCCAAATTCAACAGCTGATCGAGTAGTTGCACACGAAATGGTTCACCTCATGCAAGCCCAAAATTCCTATTATGGTGATATAACTGGAGATGGTTCAAGTCGTGGCACTTGGTTCAAAGAGGGATTAGCCGAGTTTATTCATGGTGCAGACAGCAGAGTTGATTCTATATTGGATAGCAATGGTGATAATTTTTCTGCTTTAGCCTCTGCCATTGGATCAGGAAATGAAAGTTGGGTTTCTTCTGACCAATATGCAACAGGGTATCTCGCCGTAAAATACTTACATGGCAGGATTAAAGCGAGTGGCCAAGCGAATGGTGTGAAGCATATGACCACTTGGATGAAAACTCAGTTTGATACATCTCAAGGTTCCTCCAACAGCGGAATAAACGATTACTTCCAAACTTTTAATATCACAAAAGCATCTGGAGGAAATTTCTCCAGTAATTCCGATTTTATTGCCAATTACAAAAGTACTGACGGGCAAAACTTCATATCCGGCTTACGAGGTAGTAGTCAATTTTCCAACACGGATACTGGTTCCATAATGGGTAGTGATGAGGGAGGTGCAACTCCTTTAAATGCTAAGGCCGTAGTTCCAGATACAGCAGGAGCACCTACAAGCAGTTATGTAGAGGAACCAGATAATTCATCTTTGGCGGCTGCGATAGATGGAACAGGATTAACTTATGACCTGAAGAGTGTTAATACCATTACTGTAAATACAGATACATATAATTTGGAATCTATTACAAATGCAAAGAATACTTTGAACCAACTTACATCTTGGCTGGACAACTTATCATCAGAAAGAGCAAATGTGGGAGCAAACCAAAGTCGCTTAGAAAAGGAAATCCAGAATCTAAATGGAAAAATTATGACTGGCGAGATGGCAGTAGGAAGAATACAAGACACGGATATTGCAAGAGAAAGTACCACATTTGCATCGAGTCAGGTTCGCATGCAGGCGAGTATGGCCATTCTCGCCCAAGCTAAAGATTTAAATGTCGGAATCAGGGATCTGATTAGAGGTATAATGATTGGTCAATCTTAGACCATATCAACTTACACAATTAATTTCTTAACCCCTTGTATATCGATTTTCCCGGTGGGAAGAATCGGTATTTGGTCAATTTTTTGAACTTTTTTAGGAATCCATAAATTAGGGAGCCCATTCTCGCTCAATTTTTTTCGCAGTTCTGAAAAATCGAGTTCCTGATCAGATACTAAAACCAATTGCTCACCCTTGATTGGATCGGGTTGCCCTACAACCACCAAAGATGGCCCACTTTCATATTGATTTGAGAATATCTTCTTAATCGTTTCTTCTACTGTTTCATGAGGTACCATCTCGCCTCCTATTTTAGAAAATCGCGATAATCGCCCTTTAATAAATAAAAATTGGTCCTCGTCCAAGTATCCAATGTCACCTGTAATAAACCACTTTTCTTCGGTTAGCACTTCTTCGGTTTTTTGAACATCATTTAAATAACCGGAAAAAATATTTGGCCCGCGAAAACACAGCAGACCAGTTTCACCAGTTTTTAAATCATGGCGATCATCTGGATGAATCGTTTTACATTCAATTTCAGGAAATAAACGACCCACAGAGCCTTTTCGAAATCCATGCTCTGGTAAATTAAAACTAATACCAGGTGCTGTCTCGGTTAACCCATAACCTTCAAGGTAAGAGCAAGAGGCAAATTTCTCCCATTTAACCCTGAACGAGTCTTCTGTTTTTTCAGCACCCGCAACCACATATTGGAGCGATTTAAAATCTTCGGCTTTTCCTCTACTCAAAAAGCCACGCAAAAAAGTGGGTGTACCTAATAAAAAGGTAATTTTTTCTTTTCGAATAGCTTCCAGACCAACCTTAACATCCAAGGGTGACGGGACGGTTACAATGGGAATATCATAAAGCAATGGAAAACATGTGGATACAGTAAATCCAAAACTGTGAAATAATGGTAAATTCGCCAATAGACTTGCATCTTTATCAAAAAGACCGAGTTGGTTTATTTGTGAACAATTAGAAAGAATATTCTGATGGCTTAATACGACTCCCTTGGGATCCCCCGAACTTCCACTTGTAAATAAAATAGTTGCCTCCTTGGTAGTTGATCTGGTGGGAATTTTTAGAAAAAAGCGAGAAAGTGAGATGGGAAGTTTTAAAATTAAGGCTTCCCTTAATAATTGGTAAGGCTTCTTAACTAAATTTTTCAACCAGGCAGAAATTTCAAAGACATCGTTTGTCCACGGAAAATCAGGAAATTTATCCATCATTTTCTCAGCAGTAATAATTGTTTTAATCTCGGCCTTTCGAATAAGTTTTTCAGCAACACTTGAACCCAAAGAAAAATTAAGATTTACCGGAGTCCTTCCTGCAAAAAAAACAGCAAGGTTTGCAATTGTTCCTGCTAAGCCTGGTGGTAGCACAATCCCAATTCTTTGTGCTTGAGAATTTTTTCGTAAATATGCAGCCAATTTGACTGATAATAGAAGCAATTTATTTCGGGAACAAACAAATGGCCCAGGTAGACCATAATCTACCAAAGGCAATCGGTTGGATTTTTTTTTCAAAGACCGAAATAATGCGTCAGCCATATGATTTGCTTCCATTTTCATTTCAAAAGAAAGTTACTTTAACCGAAAGGCTTTGTGGTTGCCATAAAAACTTCGAAGGAGATAATTATATTCATGTCCATCTACTCTAATATACATTGCTATAAAGGAGCTTACTCTAAAAAGACCAACCGAATTTCGTAGCCCGATTTCGGGTGATCGTTTTCTTCTGAGATCGGGCTTTACCATATTTTGTTACTTTAAATTATTTATAAGTAGCACCAATTACTACATTTAACTTTATTTTATAATTATTTTTATCGTGAACGAATCAGAAAAAAAACAAACTCTTATATACGACACAACCTTACGTGACGGTTCGCAGGCAGAAGGTGTCTCTTTTACCGTTACAGCCAAACTGAGGGTCGCCGAAAAACTGGATCAATTTGGAGTCGATTATATCGAGGGAGGCTGGCCAGGAAGCAATCCTAGGGATATGGCTTTTTTTGAAAAAGCAACTGAACTCAAACTAAATCATGCTAAGATTGCCGCTTTTGGCTCTACGAGAAGGGCATCTTCCGCTGTGGAAGATGATCCACAAATCAAATTGCTTCTAGATGCAAATACGCCGGTTGTGACGATTTTTGGTAAATCATGGCTCCTTCATGTGACTGATGTGCTTCGAACAACACCGGAAGAAAACCTCGCAATGATCGAAGACTCCGTACGCTATTTAAAAGAACAAGGAAAAGAAGTAATCTACGATGCTGAGCATTTTTTTGACGGTTACACAAACAATCCAGAATACGCCCTTTCAACTCTTGCCGCTGCAGAAAAAGGAGGTGCTGACTTTTTAGTTCTTTGCGAAACAAATGGAGGTAAGCTTGTTCCAAAAGTAAGGGAGATTACACAAACCGTTGTCGAACAATTTCCAAATTCTTCTATTGGTATGCATTGCCATAATGATGCCGGGGTTGGGGTTGCAGTAAGCCTGACTGGTATAGAAGTTGGAGCAGAAATGGTACAAGGCACAATGAATGGCTATGGAGAAAGAAATGGAAATGCCAACTTGACGACGATTATCCCAAATCTAGAACTTAAAATGGAACGAAAGACAAATTGCAGCGAACATCTGTCCAAGCTTCGAGATTTATCTTTCTTTATTGATGATGCAACTAATCTGAGGCCCGATATCCGTGCTCCTTACGTGGGAGCAGCTTCTTTTGCTCACAAAGGAGGAGTACATGCTGATGCAGCCTCCAAATCGACAAGAAGCTACGAACACATTGACCCTGCATTGGTTGGAAATCGAACTCGAGTTTTAGTTTCCGATATGTCAGGACGAAGCAGTATCATGATGAAGGCGAAGGAAATGGGTATGGAAGTGGATGGTCGCTCGCCCGAAATGAAATCTTTTCTTGAAGAATTAAAAAGACTTGAATTTCAGGGGTATGAATTCGAGGCTGCGGATGCATCTTTTGATCTTTTATTAAAACGATTCCTAAGGGGGGAAGAATCAGCTTTTAAAGTCCTTCGCTATCATGTTGGAGTATCCAGAGAAGAAGGAACAGATGAATCTAAATCCGAAGCCACAGTCAAACTAATGGTCAAAGATGAGATTCGGCATACTGTTGCGGAAGGAAATGGGCCCGTTTCTGCATTAGATCATGCACTGAGGAAAGCTTTGGAAAAAGACTTTCCCTTCATCCAGGAAGTTCGCTTGGTCGATTTTACAGTTCGAATCCTGGAGAGTAATTTAGGAACAGATGCAATTACTCGAGTACATGTTGAATCAACTGATGGTAAAAAAACTTGGGGTACTGTGGGTGTAAGCGATAATGTGATTACAGCAAGTTGGGAAGCTTTGGTTGATTCGGTTTCCCACAAGATTCAAATGGAATCCTCATCAAACTCATGAATATTTACTCGTGGTCCAGTGGGTCTCCAAATAGATGATTTGGTAGAACGAAAGCAGATATTTGTGGGAATTCCTAAATTAGCAGCCAAATGACCGGGGCCAGAATCATTTCCCCAAAATTCACAAACTCCCTGCATTAAATTATTTTTGTATTCTTCTACAGAAATAGGATGAACAGACTTAATTCGTGCTGAGAAAATAAAATTCGCCTCTTTAAAATTCTTACATATTTTATGGTCTGCCTCTCCGAAGCAAAATGTGACCCAATTAGAATTCTTTTTTTTCAACCAAGTTTCGGCCAGATTTTTGTAAAAGGAAAAGGGCATGTTTTTATAATCTCCACCACTCCCGGGATGAATCCACATATTTGAATTTTTTATCCAATCATCACCTATCCACGCATCTGTAAAAATGGATGGTAAAAATGGTGTATTCATTTTTTCAAACATAGCTTCCACAATATGAGGTCCTGCAATAGGTCGTGTGGGTAAGATAAAAATCTGATTGGCTCCTAAATCCTGCAATTCATTTTTCCATTCAACATCATCCCAGAATGTAAAAATGTCGGCCCCCTCGATTCTTTTTAAAATTTGAGACAGTCCGAGATCTAAATCAAGTAATTCAAGGATACCCTCCCTTTTATTAACTAATGAAAAATACGATGGTTTAGTTAAAAAAATAACTTCGTGGTAAGAATTTTGGATATGAGCAAGTAAAGGTAGAGTTAAAATAAAATCTCCCAAGCCTCCTCCACGGAAAACAATCGCTTTTTCTTTGTAGGTTAATGGCAAAGAAGTTTCTTTACTCATCAAAGGTTACAATTTTAACTGATTCTATCTTCGATAAAAGAGCGAATGGCATGCGCACTTGAATCAATTGAAAATTTTACACTCTTTTTTTCTTTTAATTCTTCTAAAACAGCCGATTTCGGTTCTGACAATGAAGCTTTCTCATAAACTTTAGGAAATTTTGCGGGATGAGCTGTGGCAAGTATGAGATATTTCTCGGAAGTTTTTAAATCCTTAAAAGCACAGGCAGTATGAGGATCAACTAGATAATCATAATTATCCTGTACATTCCGAATAATTTCAGGAATTTCATCATCAGATACAGTGGAGCTTGAGAATCCATTTATTTGAAAATCATCAAAGCAATACTTTCCTTCCTTGGCAAAAATTGCCATTATTTGAGTAAGTTTTTGTGAATCTCCATCTAGAATAAAATAAAGCAATCTTTCAAAATTTGAAGCGACCTGTATATCCATAGAAGGAGCAAGGCTTTGCGAGACTTCGCTCAGTGAATATTGGCCATATTTAAAAAGTCGGTGAAGAACATCATTTTGATTGGTTGCGACCCGGAAACCTTTAATCGGCAAGTTCATTTTTGTTAACAACCAACCTGCAAATACATTTCCAAAATTCCCGGTTGGAACAACAAAAGTTGTGTTTAAACGATCTTCCTTTTCTATTTTGAACCAGGCAAACAGATAGTAGACAGATTGAGCGAGAATTCGTGCTAAATTAATAGAATTAACTGCGGATAGACCCACTTTTTTCTTAAAATCAAGATCGGAAAATATTTCTTTTACAGTTCGTTGAGCGTCGTCAAAAGTACCTTCAATAGCTAAAGGAAAAACATTATCTGATTCTGTGCAAGTCATCTGTCTTTCCTGAAGGGGAGAAACTTTTCCATCGGGAAATAAAATAAAAACCGTGACTCCTTTCTTTCCCAATAATCCAGCGATTGCAGCTGCTCCCGTATCTCCGGAAGTCGCTCCAAGGATTGTTAATTCTCTACCGCTTTTCTTTATTTGTTCCTCGTAAAGATTACCCAGGAGTTGAAGTGCAAAATCTTTGAAAGCCAAAGTCGGACCATGAAAAAGTTCCAAAACCTTGAGATTTTCATCAAGGGAAACCAAAGGGGCAATTTCATTATGAGAAAATCGAGAATAAGAATCCTCTACGATTTCATGAAGTGTATTCTCATTAATATCAGTTGCAAATAAACGAAAGAAAGAAAAACAGAGTTCTGAATAGCTCATGTTCTCCCATTCACTAAGAAAAGGAGTAATATCAGGAAATTGGCTGGGGAGGTATAACCCACCATCTGGTGCCAAGCCTTGGGCCACCGCTTCAGAAAAGCTAACCGCATCCGCCTGTCCTCGGGTACTGACGAATTTCATAATGTAATCCTATTACTTACCAAGATCAAAAGCCTGATGAGCCACCCTCGTTGCATCATCCCCATTATCCGGACTGACAGCTACTGAAATCTTAATTTCTGAAGTACTAATCATAAGCATATTAATTCCAGCATTAGCCAATGCTTCAAAAAATTTCGAAGCCACTCCAGAATGAGATCGCATACCTACCCCAACAACAGAAATCTTCGCTATATTAGTACTTTTTCCAAGTTTTCCACCCACTTGGCCCTGGAAATGTTCCTTCAGAGCCTTTTCTGCTCGAAAAGCATCTTCGGAAGGAACGGTAAAGGTAAGGTTTGCCTTTCCATTACGAGCCACATTTTGAACGATCATATCAACTACCACACCAGATTCAGACATAACCTTAAAGATTGCAGCAGCAGCACCCGGTCGATCCGGTAATTCTGTAATGCTTAGTCGGACTTGGTTTTTATCAATGGCTACACCACTTACTAGTGTATCCTCGAGAGATTTTACTTTTTTCTTCACGGTAGTTCCTGTTTTGTTGGAAAAGGTTGAGCGAACTTCAAAGGGGATATTATGTTTTTGGGCAAATTCAACAGCTCGGGTTTGCATAACTTTTGAACCACTACTGGCCAATTCCAACATTTCCTCATAATTAATGGCTGGAATTTTACAGGCATTGGGAACGATTCGGGGATCGGCCGTATAAACGCCTTCTACATCGGTGAAAATTTGACAACTCTTGGCACGTAATGAACCCGCTAGGGCAATCGCACTTAAATCAGAACCTCCTCTACCAAATGTGGTCAAATCTCCCTGATCACTGACGCCCTGAAATCCAGCGACCACAACCACATTACCAGCCCTTAATTGCTTGCGAATATCACCACCCTTTACTTCGCGGATCCGAGATTTTGTATGCATACCCTCAGTCAAAATTTCCGCCTGCCAACCAGTACGAGAAACTGCAGGTACTTTTAGTGCATGCAAGGCAAGAGTCATAAGTGCAATGGTTTCCTGTTCACCACAAGTCATCAGAACATCCATTTCACGTTCGGTAGGATTCTTAAGAATCGCTCTCGCCCGTTCAATTAATTGGTTCGTTACACCCGCTCGTGCAGAAACCACGACGACTACCTGGTGCCCTTCATTAATAGTCCGTTTAACACGCTTAGCAACCTGCTTGATCCGGTCAACATCAGCAACTGAAGTACCACCAAATTTCTGTACTACAATACTCATTTTTGTTCAAAACTATTAGGGTCAAACATTCGGAATAAAACTGGTTTTTCTGTTACACCGTCTAAATTTTCTAAAGAATCTATAGCTAAGGCAATGGAGTGCTCATTGGTAAGATGAGTTGTTAAAATGATAGAAGCAGATTGTGAATCATCATCAGGGGTTTGAGAAACAGTGGCAAGACTAACGCCATGTTCAGCTAAATTTTCTGCAACCTTTGCTAGCTGACCTGGTCGATCATCCACAGAAAGTCTCAAATAAAAACATCCTGAAATTTCTTTCGAAGGTGCAGGTTGGCATTCATTTGGAGTAACATGCAAAAGCTTAGGTGGAGAAGAACTTCCCTGCATGCCTTTGACCACATCTACAATATCACTGATAACAGAACCAGCTGTGGGGTCTTGGCCAGCTCCCCTACCCGTAAGAACAACGGTACCCACAACAGTTCCTGTCAGGCTAATACCATTAAAGACTCCGTCAGTCTGGGCAATAATCTCATTAACTGGAACCAGGGCCGGGTAGACTCCGACTGAGACATGATTTTGTGTAAAACTTCGACGAATAACTCCGATTAATTTTATTTTGTACCCTAAGTCTCGAGCAGCAGATAAATCTGCATTTGAAATTCTACGAATTCCTTCTACGGTTGCCTCCTTGATATCAATCCAAATACCATGGGCAAGATAACCAAGAATTATTGCTTTATGGGCGGCATCAAAACCATCTAAATCAAGAGCTTCATCAGCTTCAACATAGCCCAATTCTCGGGCATCTCCAAGTACCTCATTAAAGGAGGCACCCTCATTTTCCATCCTAGTAAGAATATAATTTGAAGTACCATTCATGATACCATAAATCAGTGGAAATTCATTTGCTACCAAGCTTTCACGAAGAACTTTGATGATTGGAATACCTCCAGCAACACTGGCTTCAAATGCGTACCGAACTCCAGCCTCTTCCGCGGCTCGAAATAATTCATCTCCATGTTCGCAAATTAATGCTTTGTTCGCCGTGATTACAGGTTTGCCCACTTGAAAAGCTCGGAGTGTTAATTCCCTTGCCTCTTCAACTCCACCAATTAATTCGCAAATAATATCAATATTTGGATCTTCTACAATAGAAAGAGAATCTGTGGTAAGTAGACTTGGATCAATCTCCTGAGACCTTTCCTTATTTAAGGATCGAACGGATGCACGAGTCGGAACTAGACGAACGCCAAGAATTTTTTCCCACGCTTTATCATTTTCCAATAAATGTTTCCATGTTCCCTGCCCTACTGTCCCAAAACCAAGAATACCTACTCGTAACTCATTTATTTCATTCATAATAATCTTGGTACAGTAATTTAGTTTTTACTTTTTTTCTGGAAACGATTTTCAGTTCCTTCTCGCAAACGAATTATGTTTGAGCGGTGTCTCCATACAATCCAACCCATAATCACAAAAGCTAAAAAAACCTTACCCATTGCACCATTGGACTCCTCATTGGACCAGGCACTCACCATTGCACATACTGGAAGGCTTATTCCAAAACCAATCGATGCAAGGGCGACATAACGAGTAGAAAAAAAGACAATTCCCCAGGTAACCAGTCCAAGGATTAAACAACCCGGCATAACTCCGAGCAAGCCACCCATGGTTGTTGCAACTCCTTTACCACCTCTAAAACCAGTAAATAAAGGGTATGTATGTCCAAGAACAGCTCCAGGCAACCCCCACAAACCCAGAGAGATATCACCCGAAAAAGAAATCCAAGGAAATAAAAACCATGTGGTTGCAATTAATCCCTTAAGAAAATCGAGAAAAAAAACTAAATATCCAGCCGGTTTCCCTATGGTTCTGAGTACATTGGTCGCACCAGGGTTACCACTACCTACAGAAAAAATATCTACTCCATTTCTTTTCGCTATGAGAACACCAAAGGGAATGGACCCTAAAATATAACCAATTAATGCGACTCCAATAGTTTCAACTGAAAGCATATAAAAAAAGACAATTAAGGGGTAAAGTGAATGAACTAACCCTGCCGGGAAATTCTTGCTTCTCGAATATCAGAATCTGCCTCAAGCAAACGAAGGACTTCGTTATCCGGTTCTTGATCCAGTTCGCAGATGGTTAATGCTAATTCACCACAATCTGCACGGCTTAGGGACATATTTGCAATATTTACTCCATGATCACCCAAGATTGTTCCCAGTTTTCCTACGATGCCCGGCTTATCAACATTACGGACAACCAACAACAAATCAACCGGGCGTACTTCGATGGCTTGTTCATCAACTTCCACAATTCGAGGATCGTTGGCTTTTCCCAAAAGAGTGCCTTTTACTGAACGTTCACTTCCATCACTAGCTATAGTTTTTATCTCAATTAATTCATTGTAATCAATTACAGATGAGGACTTGGTCACTTCAACTTTAATACCCAAAGCATTAATTTTGTGAGGAGCATTTACATCATTAATTCCCTCATCGCCGGCAATTCCAGCCAGCCAACCTTTTAAAACTGCTCGATTTAAAGGAACCGCATCAAAATCGACAATTCCCCCCCAATACGAAATATGAATTGAAGAAACATTTTCCTGTGCTGATTGTCGCGCAAAACTACCCAACCGATGACAAAGATCGAGGTAGGGACGAAGAGTAATTAAATCCTTCGGATCAATAGATGGCATATTGATAGCATTTCTTATTCTGCCACCCTGTAATACTTCAGCAATGGCTTCGGCAATTTCAACACCAACACTTTCCTGTGCCTCCGCAGTGGATGCCCCTAAATGAGGGGTTAGGTTTAAATTTTCTGTGGTTCGAAACTCATGATCTGCAGGAAGAGGTTCCTGTTCATAAACATCTAAACCAGCCGCAGCTACTTTTCCACTGTTAAGGGCTTCAACTAAGGCACTTTCCTTGATAATACCACCCCGTGCACAATTAAATACCCTTACACCGTCTTTCATTTTAGCAAACGCTTCTTCATCAACCATGTCTTTGGTATCTGAAGTAAGAGGCATATGAACGGTTATGTAGTCTGCTTGAACGAATGCTTCATCAAGTTCAACTTTTTTAATTTCCAACTCTTTCGCTCTCTCCTCGGTCAGGTAAGGATCATAAGCAATAACATCCATCTCAAAAGCTTTCGCTCTTTTCGCAACCTCCATACCAATTCGTCCGAGTCCAAGAATGGCAAGAGTTTTTAATCTTAATTCTGCTCCCTTTAATTGCTTTCTCTCCCACAACCCTTCTTTCATACTGGCAACCCCACGAACAACGGGACGGGTACCACATAGCATGTGAGTAAATGTTAACTCAGCGGTAGCGATCGTATTACCGCCAGGGGTATTCATCACAATAACACCTGCTTCAGTGGCAGCTTCGATGTTAATATTATCAACACCTACTCCGGCACGACCTACGGCTTTAAGTTGTGGTGCACCAGAAATAACCTCTTGGCTTATTTTAGTATCACTCCGAACAATAATTGCAGAAACATCCTTAGAAATTTCTAACAACTCTTCGGGAGATGATCCGTAGGCTTCAACAACCTCGAAATCATCTTGCTTTTGCAAATACTCAACACCTAATGGGGAGATACGGTCCGCAACGAGAATTTTCATCGTACAATGGAAAAAAATTATGAATATGCCTATTTTCCAAAAAAAGGCAATGAGGAAAGAAAATTCTTAATTTTTACTTCCCCAAGTCAAGATCTGAGTTCATGATGTAAAATAATCATGTTCGAAACACTAACAGAAAAATTAAGCCACACTCTAAGAAATTTAAGAGGAGTTGGAAAACTAACCGAAGACAACATTAGCGATGCCCTTGGGGAAGTAAGAAAAGCACTACTCTCCGCGGATGTACACTTTAAGACTGCACGAGAATTTGTAGAGGAAGTAAAACAAGCCTGCCTCGGTCAGGAAGTTTTAAAATCAGTTTCCCCAGGACAACAAGTGGTAAAGATCATTAATGACGAACTTGTTAAATTATTAGGGGAAGGATCAACTCAATTAAAGGATGATAAACCCCTAAGGGTTATGATGGTTGGTTTACATGGTGCCGGGAAAACAACCACATCTGCAAAACTGGCCAAAAGAATGGCAAAGGATGGCAGAAAACCAATGCTTGTTGCCTGCGATGTTTATCGACCCGCTGCAATTGACCAACTTGAAATTTTGGCAAAAAATGAAAATTTTCCGTGCTATCTAGATAGAAGCGAGAAAAATGTTCCAAAAATTGCCCGAGGCGGATGGGAAGAATCAAAGAAAAATGGTACGGATTTAATCATTTTCGATACTGCAGGAAGATTGCAAATTGATGACGACTTAGTTCAGGAACTAGAAGACCTTAAAAAACAAATAAATCCCCATGAAATCCTCTTAGTTGCCGATGCTGCCCTCGGACAAGAAGCAGTCAATGTGGCAAAAACTTTCCATGAACGACTTAATCTTACCGGAATTGTATTAACCAAAATGGATGGTGATGCAAGAGGTGGTGCCGCCCTATCTATGAAAAAGGTTACCGGAGCACCTATCAAGTTCATGGGTGTGGGTGAAAAAATTGATGAATTTGAAGTCTTTCATCCCGATCGGTTGGCATCCCGAATTTTGGGTATGGGTGATGTTGTTTCCCTGGTTGAAAAAGCCAAGGAACATCTCGATGAGGAAGAATCCATGCGGATGGCTGAAAAGATGCTCAAGGCAGAATTCGACTTTGAAGATTTCCTTTCTCAAATGAGGCAAATGAAAAAAATGGGATCCATGGGATCCATTGCAAAGATGATGCCAGGTATGGGAAATATTCAGGTGGGAGACAAAGAGGAACAGGCACTTGCCCGTCACGAAGCCATTATTCTTTCAATGACCAAAGAGGAAAGACGACTTCCCCGTATTCTTGCTGGGTCGCGAAGAAAAAGAATTGCAGATGGTTCAGGGGTTCAAATTCGAGATGTCAATCAACTGATTAAACAATTTTCACAAATGCAAAAAATGATGAAAAAAATGAAAGGTGGAAAGATGAAACAAATGATGAACGCATTTGGAGGCGGAGGGGGTGGAGGAATTCCCGATTTGGGGGATATGGACCCCAAGCAATTGGCTAAACTTGCCAAGCAATTCAAATAAAAAGGGAATCATTCGATTAGAATGATTCCCTTCATTAAATTCAGTTACAACTAAACCAAATCGAACCGGTCGGCGTTCATCACCTTGGTCCATGCGGAGACAAAATCGGAAACAAATTTATTTTGGGAATCCGAACAGGCATAAATTTCAGCATAGGCACGCAAGCGTGAATTGGAACCAAAAGCAAGATCAGCACGGGTGGCAGTCCACTTTAATTCCCCAGTGCTACGATCATGACCCTTAAATTCTTCGGCTTCCTCATCGACCGGAGACCATTGGGTACTCATATCAAGCAAGTTAACGAAAAAATCATTGGACAGTGTTTCAAGTTTATCAGTGAAAACGCCATGCTTGGATTTTCCGTGGTTGGCCCCGAGTACTCGAAGACCACCAGTCAATGCAGTCATCTCGGATCCGGTCAGACCGATCATTTGGGCACGATCTAAAAACAACGCTTCGGTGGCAACGCTGTAACGCTTTTTCAAATAATTACGAAATCCATCAGCCACCGGTTCCATAACTCCAAATGAGTCGATGTCAGTTTGCTCTTGAGAAGCATCCATGCGCCCTGGCGTGAATGGTACTGTAATTTCACTTCCCGCTTTCTTCGCGGCCGATTCAACAGCCACTCCTCCGGCAAGTACGATCAAATCCGCAATCGAAATGTTTTTCTCACCCTGGTTAAATTCACCCTGTATCACTTCGAGCCTTTCAAGGACGCGTGAAAGTTGCATCGGTTGATTGACTTCCCAATCTTTTTGAGGCGCGAGACGAATACGGGCACCGTTTGCCCCTCCTCGCATATCTGTGCCGCGATAGGTCGATGCGGATGCCCAGGCAGTGGAGACCAACTCGGAAACTGAAATTCCAGACTCCAAAATCTTCGATTTCAAAGATTCAATATCAGAATCAGACACCAGATCGTGCTCACGCGCAGGAATTGGGTCTTGCCAAATCAGTTCTTCATCGGGAACGTCGGGTCCAAGGTATCTTGACTTGGGTCCCATATCACGATGGGTCAACTTATACCAAGCCCTTGCAAAGGCATCAGCAAAATAATCCGGTTCAGCAAGAAATTTCCTTGAAATTTTTTCATAGGCAGGATCAGCCCTCAAGGCAATGTCTGAAGTCAACATCATGGGTTTGCGCATTTTTGAAGGATCATGGGCGTCAGGAATAATTTCCGGTGCTTCATTCGCAATCCATTGCTTGGCGCCTGCCGGACTGGTGGTCAATTCCCACTCGTAAGCAAACAAGTTTTCAAGATAATTCACTCCCCATTTGGTGGGAGTGTTCGACCAGGTAACTTCAAGCCCGGAAGTAATGGCATCAGGACCGGCACCCGAGTTAAAACTGCTCTTCCAACCAAATCCCTGCTCTTCAATTGGAGCACCCTCTGGTTCGGGACCAACATGCACAGCACTTCCAGCACCATGAGTCTTCCCGAAGGCATGACCACCGGCAATCAAAGCAACTGTTTCCTCGTCATTCATAGCCATGCGGCCAAAAGTCTCGCGAATATCACGGGCAGAGGCTTTTGCATCCGGTACACCATTGGGTCCTTCAGGATTAACATAGATCAAACCCATTTGTACAGCCGCGAGCGGATTTTCGAGCTCGCGCTCGCCAGAGTAACGATTATCTGCCAACCACGAATCCTCGACTCCCCAATAAATATCATCTTCGGTTTCCCAAATATCGGGGCGTCCGCCCCCGAATCCAAATGTCTTGAAACCCATCGAATCAAGGGCGACATTACCGACGAGAATAAAAAGATCAGCCCAAGAAATCTTGTTTCCGTATTTTTGTTTCACCGGCCAAAGTAATCTCCGGGCTTTATCCAAGTTGCCATTGTCCGGCCAACTATTCAAAGGAGCGAACCGCTGAGCTCCAGTTCCTCCCCCACCCCGTCCGTCAGCTGTTCGGTATGTGCCAGCGGCATGCCAAGCCATTCGAACGAAGAATGGACCATAATGACCAAAATCAGCTGGCCACCACTCCTGTGAAACAGTCATCAATTCATGTAAGTCTTTTTTGAGGGCATCATAATCCAACTTTTGGAATTCAGTCGCATAATCAAAGTCGACCTCCATAGGATTTGAACGGGCATCGTGTTGATGAAGAATATCCACCTTAAGCTGGTTGGGCCACCAATCCTGCACTGATGTTCCCTGACCGGCAGCTTGATGAATCGGACATTGTTCAGCGGTAGTGACCGGAGCTGCCTGCGCTTGATGATTAAATGGGCATCCGCCCGAGGATTGAGAATTATTTTTATCAGTACTCATTGTTGAATAATGTTAGGACAGTTGGAATTGAATGCTTATCTATTTTGAAAATGTAAAATTTACAAAAAGATTCTATAAAATCATATTTTTTAATTTTATAGTCAACAGACTTTAACTCAAAAATTTAATTAATGTTTTATAAAATAATGTTTACCACACAAATTTTAGACCCATCCAGAAAGCTAGGTTCTCAGTGATTTAGAATTGAAAAAACTTGTGAAATTTTTTCCCGGCTCTTTACGCCGGGCTTAGATTCGACGCCACTATTTAAGTCTATTCCATTGGGCGAAGTTTCGACCAATGCCCTTTCCAAATTTTCCGGCCCAATCCCTCCGGCAAGAATCCAATTCTTGCCGGGTTGTTCTTTTTTCCATTCACGAAATCTTTTCCAGTCGGAAATTTTTCCGGTGCCTCCATGTTTTTCCTCGTCATAAGCATCGAGTAAGATGGTGTTCGCACACGGTAGTAATTTTGTGGGGAATCTTTGTTCAGCTGAGATTCGGGGCACTAACCAAAGACGTTCAGGGCCTACTATATCTGACCATTCCTCAACTTTGGATGTCTCAATATTAGATTGGAAATGTATCTGGAAGAAATCGAACCCACATGACTTGACCTCGTTCAAGAAAGAAGGATCTGGGTTCACCATCACGGCAACAGATGAAACGGTGGCCGGTTGCACACGACCCAAAATTTCACCGGCTTGATAACGATCAATATACCGCGGAGATTTTTCGTACAAAATAAACCCCAAATGAGTTGCTCCGAAACTAGTAGCCATCTGGGCATCCATGAAGGAAGTAATGCCACAGATTTTTATCGTTAAAGATGACATCATCTTCAGTGATTTTCAAATTTTTGTACTAATGCATCAACCATTGAATCAACGCTCGGATTTTCAATCTCCAGACTGACCTCCAAGTCATTTTCAAGTAGAGTCTTTGAGGTTTCAGGTCCGAAACTACAAAGCATTGGCTTTGTCGCATCATTTTCTATTTTTAAGTCTTCCTCCTGCTCGACAAAGGACAATGCAGTTGAGGAACTTGTAAAAACAATGGCATCCGCTCCATATTGACAATATTGCGCAACATCAGGAGCCTCCGTCACATCTGCAAAATCTGTTTGATATATGGGAAGGGTATCAACAATGGCATGACCAACTGATTCAAGAAGTCCTACCAAAACCTCTCGGTTACGATTTCCAGTAACAACCAATACATTCGCACTATCCAAAGATTCAGTAGCCACTAATGCCTGGGCAAGATCTTCTCCTGTAGACCGATCAGGTATAAGTTCAACTTCCAGGTTAAATTTTCGGACCACTTGTGCCGTAGCCTCGCCGACGCAGGCGACACGCATTGGACCAAAGCTTCTAATATCGCCGAACGCTTTGAAAAAAACATCAAAAAACTCCCTTGCTCCATTAGCACTTGTAAAAACAACCCATTCATAAGTTGCAATTCCTGCAAATGTTTCAGCAATAAGTTTTCGATCATTTTGAGGTAATATTTTGATCAAAGGAAGCTCTAACACTTCCGCCCCCTTTTTCTCAAGTAAATCCTTCAACCTGCTAACCTGGCCAACGGGTCTAGTTACCACAATTCGTTTTCCAAATAATGGACGATCTTCAAACCAATTATTTCGAGAAGTTAGTCCAACCGCATTACCAACAAAAATGATTGCTGGAGCTTCAAGCTTAGCTTTTTTAGCATCGTCAACAATTTGATCCAATGTGCTAACAACTTTTCTTTGATTTGGCAAAGTACCCTGGCTTACTATAGCAGCCGGTTTATCTGGAGGGAGGCCTCCTTTTAACAATTTTGAAATAATTTCCTCCAATTTTCCCATTCCCATGTAAATACAAAGCGTCCCACCCACCTCGGCAAATTTTCTAAAATTTACCCGCAGGGATTCTTTTTCAATATCCTCATGCCCAGTTAAAAACGAAATGGATGAGCCATAATCACGATGAGAAAGGGGAATTCCAGCATAAGCGGCACATGCAAGGGCTGCAGTAACCCCAGGTACAATTTCAAATGCAATACCTTCTTCATTCAAAACAATCATTTCCTCTGCACAGCGACCAAAAACAAAAGGGTCCCCCCCTTTTAAACGAACAACCTTCTTTCCTTCTCTTGCTTTTTGAACCAAAATCTTACCGATTTCTTCTTGCTCCATTGTGTGTCGTCCAGGACTTTTCCCCACATCAATTTGTTCGCAACCCATTGGAACTCCCTTACGGAGTTCGGAATTAGCCAAATGATCGAAGACTAAAACATCACAAGTCTTGATTAATTCTGATGCTTTTAATGTTATTAAACGAACATCTCCTGGACCTGCTCCCACAAGAAAAACTCTGCCCATTTTTTTTTCTTTTATTTCAGCCATGATAGTATTTCTTCAAAAATTATAGCTAATGATTTTTCTCCAATTTCTAGACTTTTAATGCCACAAGCCTCATGGAAGAAAAATAAATCATTTCCAACCACATGGACACCCAAAGCAACCTGACACCCGCCATCAAGTCGATCAAGGATCGTTCGTTCAATTTCAACTGCTTGGCTTGTTTCCATATGATCTAGAACAGCATACCGTTCACATTCGTCGGCCCGAACCTGTATTGCAATTGCAGCCTGTCCGGGTGCAGGAACCATTTCGTCAATTGATAATTTCTCGAACCTCAATCCTGGGTAATCTTGAATGCCTAAACGAGAAAGGCCGGCAGCTGCTAAAATCGTACCATCCGCCTCATGGTCAACCGCTATTTTCCGTAACCTTGTTTCCACATTTCCACGAAGTTCCTTCCATTTCGTATCTGGAAATCGATTTTTTAATTGTGCTTTTCTGCGAGGACTTCCCGAAGCCATTATCTTGGGAACACTAATATTTTCCCTGATAACCAAAGTATCACGTGCATCCTCACGAACAGGAAAAGCAGATAATTTTAATCCAGGTGGGTTATCAGTGGGTAAATCTTTGGCACTGTGTACAGCTAAATCTGCCCGGCCTTCGAGCAAAGCATTCTCAAGTTCTTTGGTGAATAAACCCTTTCCACCCTTATCCTGAAGAGACCATTCCGCTTGCCTGTCTCCCGTCGTGGACATGGGAAAAAGTTCGACATTTTCCTTCATCACTTTCCGGATGAGGGAAGCAACTAAATCAGCCTGCTTTAATGCAAGTGGACTTTTCCGTGTCGCTAAAACAAGGCTAGAATTAGAGGCATTCATATTACTGAAAATCCTCTTTTCACCCAAGGCAAAGATAAATTAAACCTTAAGCAAAACCATAAAAAATATTTATGAATAAGAAGCCTGTGCCCCCTTAATATTCTTTTTGGGAATCCATGACATTAATTGACGCAATCGTTGACCAGTGACTTCTATAGGATGCTTTTCACCATCTTCCAAAAGTTTATTGTACTTAGGTAAACCGGCTTGGTATTCCTTAACCCATTCCTTGGAAAATTTCCCCGACTGGATTTCTTTGAGAATTGATTTCATAGACTTTTTGACATTTCCATTAATCACCCTTGGACCGCGGGTCACATCACCAAACTTGGCAGTTTCAGAAACAGAAAAACGCATTCCAGCAATTCCAGACTCAACCATTAAATCTACGATAAGCTTAAGTTCATGCAAGCACTCAAAATAAGCCATCTCAGGAGCGTATCCTGCTTCAACTAAGGTTTCAAAGCCAGCTTCAACCAATGCAGAGGCACCTCCGCAAAGTACGGCTTGTTCACCAAAAAGATCCGTTTCTGTTTCCTCTTTAAAAGTCGTTTCCAAAATCCCAGCACGAGCCGCTCCGATTCCGGCAGCCCATCCCAGTGCAATTGCCTTTGCGTCCTTGGAAGAACCTTTTAAAACAGCGATAAGTGCGGGAACACCTTTCTTTTCTTTATATTGCGAACGAACCACATGACCTGGTCCTTTGGGTGCAACCATAATTACACTAACACCACGAGGAGGCTTGATTAAATCAAAATGAATCGCAAAACCATGTGAAAAAAGAAGCGTTTTTCCCTTGGATAGGTTTGGTTTTATTTCCTGCTCATAAACTTCAGCCTGTTTCATATCAGGCACACCTATCATAATAACATCTGCTTTTTGGGTAGCCTCTGCAACACTAAGAACTTCAAAGCCGTGCCTCTTAGCCACTCGAATGGATTTACTTCCTTTGTACAGACCAATAATTACATTGCATCCACTTTCCTTCAAGTTCAACGCATGTGCGTGACCTTGTGATCCGTATCCAATAACGGCTAGCGTTTTCTTCTTAATGGCAGTTACTTTAGCCTCTTTTTGAGTATATACTTTCGCGGGCATGGCCGATTTATTTAATGATTATTTGTTAGGTTAATGAAAAAAAGAAATTAAAAATTTAATTGTCAGAACGGCCGCGCTTTAAGGATACAGTCCCGGTTCGGGCTAATTCTACAATACCAAAAGGTTCAACTAATTCAAGGAAAGCCATAATCTTATTTTCGTTTCCGGTTGCTTCGATTATGAGAGTTTCCTTGGCCACATCGATAATCTTACCACGAAAAACGTCACATATTTGAGTTACCTCGGTGCGATTGGTTGAATTTGCTTTGACCTTAACCACTACCAACTCACGACCAACGGATTCGGATCCAACAAAATTTTGAATATCAATGACATCAATTAATTTATCAAGCTGTTTGACACATTGGTCTAATGCCTTCTCATCTCCGTTTAAAGTGGCTGTGATCCTCGAGCGACCATCTTCATGAGTCGGTCCAACATTCAGTGTATCAATGTTAAACCCACGACCACTGAAAAGGCCTGCAATTCGAGCAAGTACACCAAATTTGTTTTCAACAAGAACGGAAATGACGTGACGCATGTGGATGGAATGAGAGTAATGGTGGACGACACAGGACTCGAACCTGTGACCTACTGGGTGTAAACCAGTTGCTCTAACCAACTGAGCTAGCCGTCCAAAGTTAAAATTTAAAGTATTGAACTATAAAGAATCACCAACCCGTGGCAAGCGTGAATAATAAGTCTACTTAAGCTGAACCCGAACTTTCTTCGGACCAAGGATAGGTTGTGGCAAAGACTGAAAATTTTTCTTTACCTGCTTAGCTTGTGTTGGACCACCATTGGACGGAGATACCTTACCTGATGTGGAGGAAGAAGACATTTTCTTTGGCCCGAGCCAATAACTTGGTCGACCGGCTCCCTGTTTCCTTTCTCCGTACGGAATGACCCCCCTAACATTGGAAGAACCTAATTTTTTTTCGGACGAACTCATGGGTAGATCCTGAGAACCTGCCTGTTGAACAGGAAAACCCGGCTCACTGGGTCTGCCTTTTCGAAATTGAAATCGGTTTATATCTCTTAATGACATATTATTGACCTTGCTCATCCAATCATCGACTCTCTTGTCCAATTGTGCGTAATAAGCATCCCTAAATTCAATGGATGCCGCCGCAGGGCTTTTATTTTCAGTCTTTGCGTCCATTGATCGCTTCATATTTTCAGGGGCAAAATTTTGATTATGAGGGAGTTCTATATCGATGGTCGAAGTTTTTATTCGTTCGCTACCCCATATTTTCTTATCGTTCATCGGATATCTCTTTCCCCCGAATGGAGAAAATTTACTTGGCCATTCACTAACAGAAAAACGTTGCTGGGAGACTGAATTAACTCTGCTCGAAGAAAGTCTCTTTGAAGACATCATGTTCAGTTTACCATCAAATGAACGCACTCTTTTTGTAAAATCGTTTTCTCGTTGTTGACCTAGACAAAACGAACAAAACCCTAGAAGTAAAAAAAGAGAAAAATGAGCCTTATCAAATGAAATCCTCGACATTTTATGAACAAGTATGAATATAAATTTTTATGAATTTAACTTTGAATGTATATTTTCTCCTCTTTTTCTCGATCTGTAAATGAAGAATTATTTAAATTTAGTATCTCGGGTGATTGACAACGGAGTTTATCGAGACGACCGAACAGGTACTGGTACATGGTCTGTCTTTGGAGAACAAGAGCGTTTTCGCTTGGATCAAGGATTTCCCTTACTCACTACAAAAAAGCTACACCTTAGATCAATTATTCATGAATTGCTTTGGTTCATCAAAGGAGATACGAACATAAAGTATCTCAATGAAAACAAGGTTCGAATTTGGGATGAGTGGGCAGATGAAAACGGAGATCTAGGAAGAGTTTACGGAGCACAGTGGACAAATTGGGCTAGACCTGACGGAGAACATATTAATCAAATCAACGAAGTTATTCATTCAATAAGAGAAAACCCGAATAGCCGTAGACACATTGTATGTGCATGGAATCCGGGGGAAATCCATCTTATGGCTCTTCCTCCCTGCCACGCATTGTTTCAATTTTATGTCGCAGATGGAAAAATCAGTTGCCAACTTTATCAAAGGAGTGCTGATATTTTTTTGGGAGTTCCATTCAATATAGCTTCATACAGTATCCTAACTATGATGATTGCAAAGATTTGTAACCTGCAGGCATATGAATTTGTTCATACTTTTGGCGATTTGCACCTCTATGCAAATCACAAAGAACAAGCTGAATTACAACTTAGTAGAGAGCCTAAAAAATTACCGGAATTAAAAATTCACGGAGATCAAAAGGAAATTACTGATTTTAATTTTGAAGATTTTGAATTGACTGATTACCATCCCCACCCCCCTATTAAAGCACCAATCGCAATTTAAAATGGCTCAACTTAAAGCAATTGCCGCAGTCTCTCAAAACGGTGTAATTGGAAAACAGGGTGACTTACCCTGGCGAATTCCAGGAGAGTTAAAATGGTTTAAAAAAATAACCATGGGGCATATCATAGTCATGGGAAGAAAAACCTGGGATTCTTTACCCGGAGCACTTCCTGGAAGAGAAAATTGGATTCTTTCAAGGTCTAATTTATCCTCTGAAAATTTCCGCACCTTCAATTCCTTTGAACAAATTGAAAAAGAAGCTGGAGACCGAACCGTATTTATAATCGGAGGAGGAGAGATTTACTCCAGTTTTATTTCAAAATGCGAGGAGCTTTTTATAACCGAAGTTCAACAGTTTATAAAAGATGGTGATGTCTTTTTCCCCACTTTTAAAAATCAATTTGAATTCGTTGAAAACCTTGAGGAAAATGAGCAGTTTATCCTTGGAAGGTGGATAAGGAAAAAGGTATAAAACCAATTCAATAGTACGGTTGCAACAGCAGATAAACGATTGGACCGGTTACTGCAACATATAGCCATACGGGAAAAACTTTTTTCGCCATTTTCCTATGCCTTTCAATTTGACTGGTAAAGCCGTATACAAAAGTAAGCAGTATGAAAGGAAGGCTTAGTGCAGCTAAAAGGATATGCGAAAGCAAGATGGTGAGGTAAACAATTCTCATCATCCCTACTTCCTTTTTCTCTTCTTCACTAACCAAACCATTATGGTCTAAATCCCCATATAAGGTTTCGGCGGTGGTAAAATGGTATGTTACATAGGAAAGTAAAAAAACGAAAGAACATCCCATCGCCACGTATATCCATCTTTGATGGTTGATAATATTTTTCTTCTTTATAGAGATTATTGCCATTAATAAAGACAGTGCTGCTGCTGAGTTTAAGATCGCATGTAAGGGCGGTAGAAAGTGAAAGCTAATCCCTTGCGGTAATTCAATCTTCACTTCCCTCATTAATCCCACCAAAAATAGCACTGCCGCGGTGATAATCCAAACGATGATCGTCAATTTTTTCCCTAGGGCTTTATTCTCTTTACCCATAAATTCGCTTCCTAAATTACTCATTTATTTATGTTCCAAACTCAAGATCAAACGGAATAAAAATTTCTTTATCAGCTGTCGTTTTAACCTGTGCCCAAAGACGATAAATACCATATTTGGGTGCAGTAAAACCAAAAGAAAGAGGACCCGCATGAGTCCTATTTTCCGAACTTGGAACATCTTCCGAAATGGGATGAAGATGAGCAAATCCATTCAACTCGCTATCAAAAGCGACCATATGAGCAAAAGCACCCATAACGGGATGAAAAGTTACATCGTTCCCTCTTTTGTCCACAGCTCTTAAAGTAATTATCTTTTTATCGTCAGTAGATTCCTGAAGATCCCTAATTAATTCAAAGTTAATATCTTCATATGAGAACTTTAAATTTTCCTGCCTAGCTTGAATAGAATCTCGCTTACCTTTGACCGTGAAAGAAGATGAAAGCAAAACTCGCCGGGGACTTTTTAGGGGAATAAAATCAAGGTACACGGAGTACTTTCCCGCAAGTTGTGGAGTTAATGAAAAATGCCAAACCCCGTCAAATAAACTATCCGCGACAGGGTGGATATGATGGTAGTCATTTAAGGATTCATCCACTGCCAATAAATGAATTTTTTGAGTATGACTTAAAGCTACATCCGATGAGGTAAGAGGAGATCCATCCGCTTTTTCAATCTTAATTTCAAATTGTGCTAATTGATTCACTACGACAGGTTTAACGGGTCTAAAATCAATTTTCATTGGCCATTTCCGAATGGAAAGATCCACAAAACCAGTCTCATCTGAACCACAGTAGTCCAACTCACCTTCTTCATTGTAAGTTTCCTCGTGCAAAAATTCACAAGGTTCTACCGGAAGGTTACGAATAAATAAGAACAATAAAATAAACGGAAGACCTAAAAGAAGTGATAATGTAATAGGGTTTTTCTTCATAATAATCCAAATAAGATGTTTAATGATTTACACTAGAACCATCTTGCAATCTAGAAAGGAAATCTTCCACCCTCCAACTCCTTCCAGGGACTTGGTAGATGATTTGCCTTTTCGAATTAATAATTATGGTACGCATTGTGTGATCCAATGGTTGATTTTTGTCGTTCTCTCGAAGAATTCCAAATTGACGAGTTAGGTCATCAATAACTGATTTTTTAGCGGTGCATATTTTAAAATTATCTTCGTTCAGGTTATAACCTCGTGCATAGGACTTTAAAACCCCAGGGGAATCAAAAGATGGGTCAAGAGTTATGGATAAAAATTGAATATGAGGGATTTGAGTCTTTAGGGCAAGATCTTGGAGTTTTTTCATCTTCATAGTAGCTGCTGGACACATATCAGCAACGGAACATCTTGAAAAAATAAAATTTAATATGGTTACAGAGCCATCAAAAAAATCAGTAGTTACAATTTCACCATTTTGGTCGTACAAGGCAAATGGTGGTAAATTATCTCCAATTGTGCGTATCATTGAATCACCCATTGACAACGTGTTTCTTCTTAAAAGACGATTTACATTGTCTACCCTTATTCTATCGGCTGGATCATCTGGCCAAATGTTATGAAGTAAAAATGTTTTTCCTTCAGAAGGTGAAAATGTCTCCTGCAATTTACCCCTAAATATAGGTTTTTTTGATAGAAGTGCAAAATCTCCGGGTTGAACTTGCATGGTGTGCTCGCTCCCAATGCCATCAGGAAACTTTGGTGCTAAATCATTGCTTCTGGCTAGTAACTCTACCCGAACAGTGCTGTTGTTTGAATCCAACGATATGACTTTCCCACGAAATGAATTTTCATTCATTTTAGACATAGAATTCTTCGGGTTTTCAACTGAGCAAGAAAGAATTACTTGTAAATAAATAAGGCTTATAGAGGTAGTTATGATTCGAATCATTGTAAAAGTTTTCAATAAATCTATTTACCCATAGCGAAGAGGCAATTAGAAAGGTTTCAATTAGAAAATTACAAAAAAAATAAAACAGATTTTTCCGCAAAAAAACTACTCTTTTTTATAATATGTAAACTTTTTAATCATCAAAATTATACATTATGCACAAAATTGGCTGTTAAACTCTCTGTACAAAGGTATTAGAAAATCTAACGATGTTGTTTTTTATAAGTTATGACCTTGCTTGCCTCCCCTTAAATTATCATTTTACTAATAACTAATTTCCACCGTGAATAGTTACAAAAACATAACTGCCAAAACTGAATCCCCGCCCATTCAACAAACCAACGGCATTTCTGTGCACGGACTGCTTGAATTGACAAAACCCAGATTGAGTTTTCTTTCTGTGTTTACTTCTTCTTTAGGGTTTTTAGTTCATTATCCGCTTAACTATGAATTCTCGGTATTTCTCTCTTTAACAATCGGGACTGCACTTGCGGCAGGTGGTGCCGCCGCGTTAAACCAGTGGATGGAAAAAGAAGAGGATTCCTTAATGCCACGAACTGCGAATCGTCCGATACCGGCTCATTTGGTTGAACCTGAAGTTGCACTCATTTTTGGAGTCTGCCTTTCCTCCATTGGTCTTACTATTCTATGGATTGGAACAAACCCTTGGGCATGTTCACTCACTCTTTTAACTTTAATTGTTTATCTGCTCATTTATACTCCGCTGAAGAAACGATCACCATATGCAACCGAAGTGGGTGCTATTTCCGGTGCACTTCCTCCGCTCATCGGTTGGGTTGCCGCTTCAGGTGAACCGTCCATGTATGGATGGATTTTATTTGGAATCCTTTTTACATGGCAACTTCCACACTTCATGGCGATTGCATGGAATTTTCGAAAAGACTATGAAAAAGGTGGCTTTAGCCTTCAGAATCTTGGAAATCCTAACGGCTATCATCTAGCCCGTAAAAGTTTAGTTTACACTTTTCTACTTACTGGTTTTGTTTTTTCACCCTATTTTATCGAAACTTCCCAACCAACACCAGGCTTGCTCTATTTCATTTCAGCCTGCATTTTATCTGTTTATCTGTTAATACCATCAACCAAATTCCTAACCTCAAGTGACCGAGATAAGTCTGCCAAAAAGCTTTTCTTTGTTACCATTATTTATTTACCTCTCCTCTTTGCCACATTAGTTATTGATCGCTTTATTTGATAACACCAGAATCATGAAAATACTGTTCGCCAAGCTTCAAACCTTATTACCTATAATCTTTCCCGCCTTTATTGTTTTTCTCGGTGGATGTTCACGAATTGATCACAAGCAATCGGCACTCGATCCAAAAGGTCTTGTTTCTCAAAACCAATACGATATTTTCATGCTTTCGGTATGGATTACCATTTTTCTATTTTGCGCAGTGGGCGGATGTTTGCTTTATGTCTTATGGAGATATCGTGCTAAAACTCCAGAAGAGGCAATGGAAGTACCTCCTCAATCGCATGGTAATTCAAAAGTCGAGGTATCTTTGATTATCGCATCTACATTCATCCTTGTTATCTTAGCGATCCCAACTTTACAGGGCGTTGTTTTGATGAATCGCGTTCCTGATCCAAATGATTCGAGTACTTTGGAGAAATTAGATCTAAATAGAAGTGCAATTGATAATGCCATTACAGTTAATGTAACTGGCAAAAGATTTTTCTGGGTCTTCGAATATCCTCAATACGGAATTGTTACTGCGAATGAACTCGTTTTCCCTACTTCCAGGGCAGTAAGAATTAATTTAAGAACAGAAGATGTTATACATAGTTTTTGGCTACCTAAATTAGCTGGTAAAATGGATTTAATGCCTGGGCAGGAAAATTTCTTATGGTTTATTGCCAATAAAGATAAAATCCTTACTAGGACTGACGAGAACGGAAATGAAATCAAGACAACCGTCGATGAAGCAATGCCCTCTGTCTTTAACGGTAAGATGAGAGAAAGAATTTTTGCCAAGCAAAAATTTACCGACGAATTCGAAGCAGTTGGAGGACTTTTTTATGGTCAATGTGCAGAATATTGTGGAAACTCCCATGCATACATGTCGTTCCGAGCACTCGCACAAACGGACGAAGATTTTGACTCTTGGGTCCAAAAATTTCAGAATGCTCAAAACCCAAATCTACAGCCTTCCTCTTATAATCCTGAATTGGATTACAGTGAGGGAACCTTGGTGTCCTTTCCGGATAAATCTTTAGGAGACTCAGATGTCAGAGAATTTCGTGCTGTAAAAGCTATCACCAAGGGACAAGCTCCCAATTTAGCCAAAAAAGAATGGGTTAAAGCCCATTCCGACGATTACGAAAAAGGAAAAAAACTTTTCTCTTCCCTTCAATGTGTTCAATGCCACGCGATTAACCGAACGGGTTTAGGTTCAAAAGGACCAAACCTTACCCTTTTTGGGATTCGTACTTCCCTTGCCGCAGGCTGGATGAGGAATGATGAAGAAAACCTTTCCAAATGGTTGAAGAATTCCAACGATGTTAAATTTGGAAATTTAATGTGGAACGGTGAAGGTGTGGATGACACACATCCCCTCCGAAACCTCGAAAATGAAGATGAAAAAGTTAATCAACTTGTAACTTATTTACTTGGACTCAAATAAACCTTTAAACCGCCAATAGAGTATATCCTAACCTTTGCAATATCATGGCCACTGAATCACTAAAATATCTAAATCCTGACTCTGAAACTGAGGTTAAGACCAAAGTTTTCCCAAGACCCGGACAGAATACTAAGGGCATCATTAATTGGTTAACTACCATAGACCACAAAAAAATTGGTATTATGTACGGTATGTCCGCTCTCTTTTTTCTCCTACTAGGGGGAGTGGAGGCACTTCTTATTCGTTCCCAACTTTGGGATCATAATATGGATGTACTCAGCAATCGTGAGTACAACCAAATGTTTACCATGCATGGAACTACGATGGTGTTTTTGGTAATCATGCCACTCAGTGCAGCATTTTTTAATTTCATAATGCCGTTACAAATAGGAGCACGAGATGTGGCTTTCCCCAGAATGAACACTCTTAGTCTATGGTGTTTTATTGCTGGAGGTATTACCCTAAATTTAAGCTGGTTTTTCACAGGTGGATCCCCCGCAATAGGTTGGTTTGGTTACGCTCCTTTGACGGACACCCGATTTGCTGAAGTTTTGGGAGATATGGGTCCGGATTTTTGGATTTTCTCCCTTCAAATTCTTGGACTTGCCTCCCTTTTGGCTTCCTTTAATTTTATCACAACGATCATCAACATGCGGGCTCCTGGAATGACCATGATGAGATTGCCAGTATTTACATGGATGACACTAATCGTTAGTTTTCTTATCATACTAGCCTTCCCTGCCATTACTATTGCGCTTGTGGAACTTATGTTTGATCGCACATACGGAACGAACTTCTACGACTTTTTGGAGGGTGGAAAGCCTCACCTTTGGCAACATCTTTTTTGGATCTTTGGCCATCCCGAAGTTTATATTCTTATTCTTCCCGCAATGGGAATTGTTTCTGAAATCATACCTGTTTTCTCCAGAAAACCGCTCTTTGGTTATGGGTTAATTATTTTCTCGGGTGCAATTATTGGTTTTATGGGGTTTGCCGTATGGAGTCATCATATGTTTACTACAGGGATGGGTATTGTAGCTACTTCTGCATTCTCCATCCTAACGATGTTGATTGCCATACCCACCGGAGTAAAAATCTTTAACTGGATTGGTACAATGTGGGGTGGACGGATCCGCTTTGAAACTCCAATGCTATTTGCTCTTGGTTTCATTACGATGTTCATGGTCGGTGGTTTTACTGGCATCATGCACTCCTCCGTTCCCATTGATGCCCAGCATCAGGATTCTTACTTTGTGGTAGCTCATTTCCATTATGTACTTATTGGTGGAGCTTTATTTGGATTATTCGCCGGTTTTTATTTCTGGCTCCCCAAAATAACCGGAAAAATGCTTAATGAAAAATTGGGTAAGTTTGTTTTTACCCTAATGTTTATTGGGTTTAACCTCACTTTCTTCCCCATGCACTATCTTGGCATGATTGGTCAACCCCGCAGAACTCATAGCTACAATGAAGGTCATGGTTTTGAAACATGGAACCAAATAGCGACTGTGGGGGCTTTCATTCTCGGGGTTGGAATTGCAATCGGGGTTTATCAATTTGTTACCGCAGCCTTTAACAAAAAACTTAAACCAGCCGGTAAGAATCCCTGGGATGCCCGAACTCTCGAGTGGACTCTTTCCTCACCCGTTAAAGAATATAATTTTGCCCGAACACCTATAATCAAAGCGAGAGATCAAGCTTGGGAAAACAATTATGGACCCGAAGAAAAGCACTCCCAAAAGGAGCCTTTGGATGATCACGGCGTTCACATGCCTGACCGTTCATGGTATCCACTTCTAACTGGTCTCGGCTTTCTTGGCCTTGTTCTAGGAATGCTTTTTCATCAATCTGTTGATGTAAATACCGGTGAGATTATACGCAATTACACAGGTGCTATTGCTGGAGGAGTGGTTGCAATCTTAGGAATTATCATGTGGGCACTTGAAGGCCCTGCCGGGTATCATCTTTTCCCAAAAGAAGAAGAGGAATAACTTTTTAGACCTTATATTCCAAATTTATTAAATTATGAGTGAAGCATCCGCACACGCCATTGATCATCACGAACCAGTTACAAGTACTGGGATTCCAAATAAGAAAGTTCTCATGTGGGCTTTTCTTGGTTCTGACTGTATGTTTTTTGGAACCCTTATTTCAACGCACTTAATTTATCGAAAAATTTCCGCAACCGTTGGCGGTAATTTTTTAGATATTCGAGACATATTTGACATTGAGCTTACTTCATTCAGTACATTTATTTTGTTGGCTAGTTCACTTTTTATGGCATTAGCGGTTTCGGCTATCCACAAAGGAAATCTTAATAGTACCAGGTGGATGCTATTCGGAACGATTGTATTTGGTGCAATTTTCCTAGCCTGCCAAGTCTATGAATTTACTCATTTCGTACATGCTCCGGGTCACGAACTCACACTTTCTAGTTACCAGGGGGAACCTCATGTTTTTGGCTCAACCTTTTATGTATTAACCGGTACTCATGGAACGCATGTTGCAATTGGGGTATTTTGGTTAATTGGTTGGTTAATTTATTCTTTTACTGGGAAAATGAGTACTGCAGATGCCATGGATATTGAATGCTGTGGGTTGTATTGGCACTTCGTTGATATAGTTTGGATTCTCATTTTTCCTGTTGTGTATTTAATGGAATACGCATTTTAACCTATTTGGTAATTTTAAAATTAATACATTATGAGCGGACACGCAGAAGATCCAGTACAAGAAGAAAGCAATCGTTTCTTCACATTTTTTAATTTATCCATGCTTCTTGTTGCCATAACTGGCGTTGAGATTGTGATTATATATGTCAGGTCATTTGAAGGCTTAACTATCATAACTGTTCTTTCGGTATGTTCCGTTATTAAATTTTTTGGGGTTATGACTTGGTTCATGCATTTACGGTGGGACAAAATTCTAAATACGATTCTATTTTTAATGGGATTAGTGATAGCTGTGTTCACTTTCTTTGCAGTGATCTACATGGCAGATAGTACTCCTATTGTTGAAGAATTTGCAGTATCTCCTCTCGAACAGGAATGGAAATCAGGGGTTGATTATAAAACTGGGGATTATGTAAAACTTGATGATGTCTTTTACATTGCCCAAGCGGATCACAAGTCGCCTGACAATTTCAAATCTCAAATCTCGGCTGGAAATGATCAGATATCTGCTTGGAAAAAGGTAGAGGGTATTCCGCATCAAATCACATGGAAAGTAAGTACTGGAGATATGATTGAAATTAATTCCCTCAGACCTGAAAATCCTTTTTTTCACCTCTACCGTCCTTCTGATACAGATAACATAGAAGGATCCAAAATTTCGTTACTTGCACAAAATGTCGCAGCTGAAGATTTTCGAATCAAGGTACGCTCCGAAGCTAATTGGGTAGATGGTTTAAACCAATAATTTCCCATCTTTTGAAATTGGGTTCATCACAATAGGATGAATTCTCCTGTAACTCTTAGTCATTGGCACACAGAGCCTGCTCTTATTGGGGGCATTCTTTTTATAAGCTGGTGTTATTCCATAATCGTTGGTCCATACCGACGTAGTTTCTCCCCTAACCTAGCCTATTCGCAAAAACACACGCTATGGTTTTCTGCAAGTATGCTTAGTTTTTACTTAGCCGTGGGATCACCATTAGACCCGCTTGGTGAAAACTTTCTCTTTTTCGCCCACATGATTCAACATAATATTCTTATGTATGTGAGCCCATTATTTTTGCTTCTTGGATTACCAAGGGAGATCATTGACGACTATCTCGAAAAAAAGCCATTTTTGGAGAGTTTTTTAAAGTTCCTCTTTCATCCTATTATTGCGGGTTTAATGTTCACATTGGTATTCTCATTCTGGCACATTGGAGCATTTTATGAAGCAGCAATCAGAGACAAAACGCTCCACATGGCGGAACATTTATCAATGTTTTTTACTTCGGTGGCCATGTGGTGGCCCATTTGTGGTCCATCCAAAAGAATTCCCCCCATGAAATTTGGTCCGCAAATGCTCTATGTTTTGGCCCTAATGCTTGGACAGACACCCATTTTTGCCATCCTTACATTTTCCAAGGATGTCCTGTACGACACCTATTTTTATGCGGAGCGTGTGATGAACCTAAGCCCACTGGAAGATCAAAAAACAGGGGGGGTTTTAATGAAACTAGCCAATATGATTGTTTCAGTTAGCGTCCTCTCCTCCATCTTTTATAGATGGTCTAAAGAACAAAAGAATTAAACCTTTTTTAAACTACAGACGAGATACTAACAATTCTCGTTCGAAAAGCATTTCTTTTGGAAGGGATTCAGATAATTGCAAAAATAACTCTTCATGACGTAATGTTTGCATCCGGAGTTTCTCAGGATCAATGGACATTAATTTACTCCAATCCTCATCATTGAATTCCAAGCCGGACCAATCCAAGTCCTCCTTATATGGAACCCATCCAAGGCGGCCTTCATGTGCCTTACCCTGCCCAGAAGATCTTTCGACTATCCAACGGAGAACTCTCATATTATCACGAAACCCTGACCATAGAAACTTTCCATCTTCGTCCTTACGAAACCAATTAACATGAAAAATACGAGGCTTGTTTTTAAGCTTTTTACCCATCTTCATCCAATGCTTAAAATAGTCGCCCATATTATAACCGCAAAAAGGCAGCATAGCCATAGGGTCACGTCTCAAATTCCCAAGGGCACCTTCTGCCGCCGCCGTTGTTTCGGAAGCCAAGGTTGCACCAAGATAAACTCCATGATTCCAGTTGAAAGACTGGTAGACTAGTGGAATATCAGACATTCGCCTTCCTCCGAATATAAAAGCTGAAACGGGAACGCCCTTAGGGTTTTCCCATTCGGGGTCAATGGTAGGACACTGAGATGCCGGGGCCGTGAAACGGGCATTAGGATGAGCAGCAGGTGACTCCATAGCTGGGTTCCATTCCCTTCCCTGCCAATCAATCAAGCCATCAGGCGCTTCCTCCGTTAAACCTTCCCACCAAACATCTCCGTCTTCTGTCAAAGCAACATTTGTGAATAATGTGTTTTCCTTCATCGACTCCATTGCATTTGGATTCGTCTCCCAGGATGTTCCTGGAGCAACTCCAAAAAAACCAGCTTCTGGGTTAATCGCTCGTAAGGAACCATTTTCATCCGGTTTTAACCATGCGATATCATCGCCCACGGTTGAAACCTTCCACCCTTCCATGGAATCAGGGGCGACCAGCATAGCCATGTTCGTTTTTCCACAGGCGCTAGGAAAAGCTCCCGCTACATAGGTCTTTTCTCCTTCCGGGTTTTCCACTCCCAGAATTAACATATGTTCAGCCATCCATTCGTTATCCCTGGCCATACACGATGCAATCCGTAGAGCCAAACATTTCTTGCCCAATAAAGCGTTACCACCATACCCACTTCCAAATGAAACGATTGTTCTTTGCTCAGGAAAATGGACAATATGGGTATCCTCCGGATTACAGGGCCATGGAACATCTTTAGCTCCGGAAGTAAGGGGACAACCAACCGAATGGAGACAGGGAACAAAGAAATCTTTTTCTCCCATTACATCCAAAACCTGATTTCCCATACGGGTCATTATTCGAAGATTTAAAACAACATAGGGAGAATCTGTTACCTGAACCCCAAATTGAGACAGAGGGGAACCAAGAGGCCCCATGCAAAAGGGTATTATATACATTGTTCGCCCCTCCATTGCTCCCTTAAAAAGACGCTTTAACTTAGCACGCATTTTACGAGGTTCTTCCCAATTATTTGTGGCACCCGCATCACCCTTTCCATAACTACAAATAAAAGTACGACTTTCAACCCGGGCAACATCACGGGGATCGGATCGAACAAGATAACTATTTGGTCTTTTTTCCTTGTTCAACGCTATCATAGAGCCTTGCTCAATCATCAGTCCACATAGTTCATCCCATTCACGGTCCGATCCATCGCACCAACGAACTTCCTTTGGCCCACACATATCAACCATTTTATCCAACCATTTAAGAAGAGCCTGGTTGTTCGTTTTACTTTTATCGAAACTGACTGTATTTGCATCCATAAATTCTAGTCGGTAAGGATGTGTGCATGGATAGTCAAACATTCCTCACTTTTTTAATAAAAATAACTTGAATTTTCATTAATTTTATAAATCGAGTTTGCCAATCAGTTCATGAAGTTGTATCTCAGTTACCTGTTTATGCATAAACAGAGAAAACAAAGAGATGCCATACTAGCATTGGAAGATGGAAGTGTATTCAGAGGTTTTTCCTTTGGAGCTAAAGCGACAGTTGAAGGAGAAGCAGTTTTTAATACTGGAATGACAGGTTATCAGGAAACTTTAACCGACCCTTCATATTATGGACAAATTGTAACCATGACCGCCCCTCAGATAGGAAACTATGGAGTGAATCAGGATGATGAAGAATCCGATGGCCCCAAGGTGGCGGGCTTCGTAGTCCGGGAACTCAGTCCAGTGGTTAGTAATTGGAGAGCAACCGGGTCTTTAGACGAATATCTTCAATCGAACGGAATTCCTGGGATAACGGGTGTGGACACACGAGCCATAACTAAAAGAATTCGCGTACATGGTGCCCTCAAGGCTTGTATAAGTACAGAAAACATCAGCGAAGAAACCGCCCTGCAACGAGCTCGCGAATGGATGGGGATTGTTGGTAAAGATTTTGTTAAGGAGGTAACCTGTGAAAAATCCTACACCTGGGACCCATCAGGAGAAATGAGTAAGCCGTTTACTGTCGTCGGTACCAATCTGCCTTCCACATTTGAAAAGAATACCACCCATCGGCTCATTGCATTTGATTATGGTGCTAAACGAGCCATTTATAAAAACCTACGCAGGTTTGGATTTGAGGTAATAGTTTTGCCCGCAAACGCCACTCCGGAGGAAGCCATATCCCACGAACCGGACGCAATATTTCTATCTAATGGTCCCGGGGATCCATCCGCATTAGAATATGCCCATCAGACTATTCAAACTCTTCTTCCAGACTATCCGATCTTTGGTATCTGCCTTGGACATCAAATTTTAACACATGCCATTGGAGCAGGTACCTATAAATTAAAATTTGGGCATCGTGGGGGAAACCAACCCGTTAAGAATGTGGAATCAGAAAAAGTAGCGATTACTTCCCAAAATCATGGCTTTGCCGCGGACAAAGAAAAACTTGAAAAAATGGGTGCGATTGTAACGGAATATAATTTAAATGACCAAACGGTTTCTGGGATGAGACTAAAGGATCACCCCGTTTTCTCCGTTCAATATCACCCGGAAGCTTCTCCTGGTCCAAATGATGCGAATCATCTCTTTCAGGCATTTCATCAATTAGTTTCTGATAATAAAAAAAGGAAAACTTTATAAGTAAAGGAACTCGGTAGAACTTACATTTTTATATCCAGTCATTTTTGATTTGGTTTTTAACTTTTAGCACCATCCATTTCACGAAGTTTAAAAGATTAAAATTAGCATGAAATGCGGAATTGTATACGATTCAATTTTTGAAGAACATCAAACTGGATTAGGACACCCGGAACAGAACAATCGAGCATCCTTTGTCTATCATAAGATAAAGGATAAAGAATTGCTTCAACAAACAGAAAGTATTCCTCTTCGGGAATGCCCAATGAACCAACTAACCTTGGCTCATGATTTACATTATCTCCAATCATCAAAAGAAGAAATTGAGCTTGGATTACCTTCACTAAGCACTGGAGACACTGCAATTAGCAAGCAAACATGGAAAGTCGCTTCTATGGTAACGGGAGGGGTTCTAAATGCTGTGGATCAAATCGTGGAAGGTAAACATAATCATGCATTTTGCATCACCCGCCCTCCCGGTCATCATGCAAATAGAAAAAAAGGAATGGGATTTTGTTTATTTAATCATGTGGCGATTGCTGCTCGATATGCTCAAAAAAAACATGGCGTTGGCAATGTCCTCATTGTTGACTGGGATGTACACCATGGAAATGGGACACAGGATATTTTTTACGAAGATGATTCTGTTTTCTTTTTTAGTACTCATCAATCACCTTGGTATCCCGGAACAGGCAGCCGTACAGAAACAGGAAAAGGAATCGGTTTAGGCTATACCTTAAATTATCCACTCTCTGCTGGAGCTGGAAAAAAAGAAATTGTCGATTTTGCCTTTGGTTCCGAACTCATTCAAAAAATGGTTAGGTTCAAACCCGAACTCATCCTTATCTCAGCAGGATTTGATTCGAGGATTAATGATCCACTTGGCCAGTTCCAATTACAAGATCAGGATTTTTTTGAACTAACCAGAATCATTTTAGAAATTGCTAAGGAATATGCCAATAACCGTGTAATTTCCGTATTGGAAGGGGGCTACAATCTTGATGGTTTAGCATCCGCAAGCATATCCCATCTTCAAGCTTTTCTTTAAAAAAATCAATAAACGTGTGTTTTTTGAAAAAAATTACACATTATTGGACAGAGTTAAAATTGTAGGTTATAATATATAATTCAAAAATTCATTCGCTCAGAAAGTTCTGCACCTTCGTCAAAGTTGATCCATTTTACCCGTAAAGGAAGGCATAAGCAGACTGAAAATCAAATAATTTTATAAAGTGTCGATACCCCGACACTTTTTTTTTGGCCCAGAAATTGGACATTTCTTTTTTTTTGAATTAATATAACTGAATTCGGAAAAAAAAAGTTCTCTTCTAATAAAATTTTATCTTTCCTTGGGAAATGGAGTTTTATCATAGGAAATTATTTAAATTTTATAAATTGTAAGAGTAAAAAAAAGTGCCAAAAATTGGCACTTTTTTTTGACTTTCTTGACTATGAAGAACGAACCTTGTAACAAAAGATTATGTTACGCGGAATCTCTCCTCTTCTTAGTCCAAAACTCTTGGAAACTCTTTATCGCATGGGTCACCATGATGAAATTATTTTTGGGGATGCACATTTTCCCGGAGAAAGTTGTAACGAAAATATTATTCGAGCGGACGGATTGCGAATCGATGATCTACTTGACGCCATTCTCCCTCTCTTTGTACTCGATCATGTGATTGAACAACCGGTTATGATGATGGGTCCCCTACCCGAGGATAAAGCCAACCCAAAAATTGCAGCTGATTATCAAAAAGTACACGATGGGTATGATGAAATTGTAAAAAAACATTATCCAGAGACAGCCCCGATTGCACAGGTGGATAAATATGATTTTTATGACCAAACCCGCAAAGCATTTGCGGTTGTAATGACCGGGGATACGCGAATTTACGCTAATTTAATTTTAGCCAAAGGCGTAACCACTTGGTAGTTCTAAAACTACCCGCGCGATTTACCACCTGATATATTTACCGTTGTTCCGTGAATATAAGATGCACGGTCCGAAGCAAGGAAAACGACTAGGTCAGCAACCTCAGACAACTTTCCGCTCCTACCCATAGGTATGGAGGATGTACTTCCATATTTTTCACGAAGTTCCTCAGCTGAAATTCCTCGAGTGTATGCAAGTGATTCCTCATAAGCAGGGCTGCGCATCGAAGTTGTTTCCATAATCCCCGGACCCACCCCAACAACACGGACACCCTGCCTGCCTAATTCTTTGGACCATGATCGAGTCATGTTTTGATTAGCTGCTTTTGTCGCTGCATAAACACTCTGCCCCTCGCTGCCTTCCATTCCTGACTCTGATGTCATATTAATGACCACTCCACCATTCCCGGAAGCAAGCATGGCACGAGCCGCGGCTTGGGCACATAAAAATTGGCCCTTTACATTTACTGCAAAGACCTTATCCCAAATTTCCTCGGTTAATTCCTCTTTACCTGCCGGATCAACCAATAACCTTGGGACATTAATTCCGGCATTGTTAACCAAAACATCCACTTGCCCAAAATGATCCACCGCTGTTTGAACCATAGCTTCGACGTCTGCCTTGGAAGTAACATCGCAACGGGCAAAAACTGCTTCACCCGGTCCGGATTCGCTGGCCTCAATAACTGCTTTCGCACCAATATCTTCAGCAAAATCTCCAATAACTACTTTGGCACCTACTTCCACGAACCCCTTGGCTACGGAAAGACCAATCCCAGCTGCACCTCCGGTTATAATTACCACTTTATCTGTAAGGTTTGTCCAACTCATAATATTTTTATCTTTCTAGGTTTAAGGGGTATGATGCTTGGTAGCCATTATAAAGGGCTTCCTCCACTTCTCTTGACCATTGTTCTCCGTTCTCTGAAAGAACAAATGCCCCTTTTTTTAAAGCCTCAGCAACGAATCCGTCACTATTCTCAGCCGCATCCAGGAATGCTTTCGAATTCACTTCTACATAGGGTAAGTCAGGAAGTTCAGTGAAGGCAAAAAAGGAACCGAAAGGCTGCGTTCTCTCCACCTCATCCATCATTTTAGTGACATAATTTAATCCACAGACTCCTTTTACCATCCAATCGAAACTGACAGGTGACTTTGCCTGCACAACCATATCATCAGAATGCGGTTCAGAAGTGTTAGTCAAAAACCAGGGAACATTGGCACCACAAATTTGATGGCGGGATACATAATGAGCCTGCCTCGATAAAATAGGAACTAATGCGTCACCATCAATAAAATTAACCGCTGCCGAACGGGCAAGTTGCAACTCGACTGACTGATATAATGCAACTGCTTCACTTCCAAATCCGGCAATAAAAACATCGGTGAAATTTGAATCGGAAGGAAGTGAACGTAAGCCCAAATCATCCACGGGTTTATTCGGGATATAAACACCGCACCCAGAAGGCAGGCTCTGCAGATAGGCATCGATTCGAGGGCTATCGTCTTCAAAGCCAAGTAAGGCTACCATGGGTTTTTCCGCAAGTCCGTTTTGTCGAACCGGATCATTGGGTGCAATATTGTGGTGCATGGATGAAATCTGCGCACTCGCCTCCAAAGAAAAAGTGTCAAATTTTTCCGCGGTTGCCACCGGCATATTAATAACCAGTTTGGGATCCGCTGCTCCCGCATAGCTGTTTAAATTTCCACCATCTTCAATAATAGCACATGCCTGATCATAACTTTCCTGAGATGCATAATTAGTCCAGATAACATTCGGTTTTCCAAACTCTGTTAATTTAGAAATTATGTCAGGATGATTCCGATCAATTAACTCAACTCGCGTACCCCGTTTTCTCAAATCAAGAATTAATGCATACTTATCCATTTCTGCAAGTTTAGCCGGAGAACCAGTGATATAAACAACCTGGGGTAATTCATCATCGGGCACACTGGCTACGATGGTTAAATTAATCATGGCCATTCGCGCAGTTCCGGATAAATAAGCTAGAATAGAACGAGTCGGGACACCGTAAAGAAATTCACCCTTTTCATTAAAGGTAAAAATATGTTTATTGGTGCCAAAATTACAGGCAAAAGGCTCAGCATGGGCCAATGAGATTAAACTTGTGTCCTTTTTCGGTTCCACAAGATTAAATAAATTTCCAAAACCCTGCTTCCTGATAAACGAAGGAGCAACCCCTGGAACCGCATTAAAACGACGTAAACCACCAAGGTATTGGTAAGAGTAGCCTAATGCAGCTAGGACTCCCGTATCTTTAGGTTCAAAACTTAATGGATCAATGGGTTCACTCGCATGACCAGGAGTAATTACAACGATATCACCAGGGCTAAAATCAGAGTCCGCGGGTGCTTGAATAATCATTTGTAAGGTCTCATGACCTAATGCCACTTTCTCCACACCGGAAGGAACCCGGGCATGGGAATCGAATTGACGAATAGCCTTGGCATCAGATGCACACCTGCAATTACCAAAACTGGCTAGTACAAAGTCATTTTCCGATGTTACATCGGAAGGTAAATCGACAGTGAGAAGTTCAATTTTATCTGGGCCTGTTAAGAAAACACCCTGATGAGTTTCACCAGATTCTTTAAGTAATGTACTCGTCCGTTCTTGTAATGAATTATTCATAATTACTTTTTATTATATAAGTCCAATCATGGGGTAAGGAAAATGAAAGCAATCCTGTATTCCAGCCTAATAAGGACTATATCAAATGTGAAAAGCAAATCATATTCCTTCTCGGTTTCGGTGCATGAGCTCCCCAGTTGTTGGATTCGATGATAACTGATGACCAGGAAGCGGCATAATTCGTTCATGGATCGCGTCAATCATCCATGATGGTTGAGGGAAATAATCCTCCTCCACCTCAGCACATGGAGTAATCCAATTTCTTGAACCAACAACCACGGGCGGAGAGTCTAAATCATCAAAAGCTAATTGACTAATATTGGATGCAATATCCTGCATAACCGAACCCCGGGCACAGGCATCAGAGGACAATAAAACCTTACCGGTCTTTCGAACCGATTCAATTAATGGATCATAATCCAAAGGATTGATTGAACGACAGTCAAACACATCACATGTGATACCGTATTTTTGCTCAAGAATATCGGCTGCTTCCAAGGCTCGGTACATAGTAGCACCCACAGTGATAAGGGTAATATCTTTTCCAGTTCTTCTCTTAGCAGGAAGACCAAATGGGATTTCATAATATTCTGCAGGTACTTCCTTTTCAAAAAGTTCCCCAATATCATAAAGTCTTTGGCTCTCAAAAAAGATTACGGGATCACTACCAGCTAAGGCCGTATTAAGCATTCCTTTTGCATCATATGGAGTGCAGGGAAATACAACTTGTAAGCCTGGAATATGATTTACGAGCGCACTCCAATCCTGGGAATGTTGAGCTCCATATTTGGATCCAACGGAAACCCGAAGTACAACAGGCATTTCAAGAATGCATGCGGACATACTTTGCCACTTGGCCAATTGATTAAAGATCTCATCTCCAGCCCGGCCCATAAAATCGCAATACATCAACTCGACTAAGGCCCGACCACCCTCCAATGCATAACCAACAGCACTACCCACAATAGCTGCCTCAGATATCGGGGAGTTAAAAAGACGATGATAAGGAAGAGACTCAGTTAAACCACGGTAACAGGCGAATGCTCCACCCCAATCACGATTTTCCTCACCATAGGCAACCAATGTGGAATCATTTTGAAAACGGTGAAAGGCCGCCTCAAAGATGGCATCCCTGAATTGATAAACTTTATTTTTGGAAACGGGTTTTCCGTCAATCACACCGGCTCTTGATTTCTTCGCCAATGCCTGAACCCTTGGATTATCTGCAGCCGCTAAGATCAACTCTGGTTCCCGTGTAGTGTCGTAGTTTTCAACTTTCCTTTTGGAGAACATTAAATTTCCAATTTTTTCTGAAGCGAGTCTTGGAGAAACCTCCAAGTCCGAAGCCAAACGACAGGCCTGCGTCATTGCTTTGGTGATATTCGCCTGCGTTTGTTCAATTGCTTCCTCCGTAAGCATACCGGCTTCTATCAGTTCTTTTGAGTATGCATTTATGGGATCCACAGCCTGCCATGCCTCAACCTCTTCCTTTAATCGATAGGAGGATGCATCCGAGGGGGAATGTCCGGAATAACGATAAGTAATGGTTTCAAGCAAAACCGGGCCATCTCCATTCTCGAGTAATGCTTTCTTACGCTTGATTGCATCAACCACAGCCAGCGGATTATACCCATCAACACGCTCAGCGTGCATCGATTGAGGATTCACACCGGCACCAACACGGGCAAGGTAATCAAAAGCCATGGTTTCGCCTGCTGTCTGTCCTCCCATGCCGTAGAAATTATTCATGAAATTAAAAATGATTGGCAGTCCGCCTTTCATTCCCGTTTCCCAGAGTTCATGGAACTGACGCATGGAAGCAAAATTCATTGCTTCCCAAGTTGGACCACAACCCATGGAAGCATCTCCAACATTCGAAATTACAATTCCATTCTTCCGGTTTACTTTCTTGAACAATGCCGCACCCATAGCAATATCCGCAGAACCACCCACAATTGCATTATTGGGCAAAATTCCAAAAGGAGGAAAAAATGCATGCATTGATCCACCCAATCCCCGGTTAAACCCATTTTCACGGCCAAAGATTTCGGCTAAGGCACCATAAAGTAAAAAGTTTCGGGCCAAGTCCTTGACTGAATCTGAACCCTCTTTCTCAACTACCCGGTAGCAATCACCACCAAGAAAATTCTCCATAATTTCGATCAGGGAAGCATCATCCAACTTTCGAATCGCGGACATACCTTTAGCCAAAATCTCACCATGCGAACGGTGTGAACCTAGGATGTGATCATCAATACCAAGGAGAAAGGCTTGTCCGACCGATGATGCCTCCTGCCCGATTGACAGGTGAGCCGGTCCCTTATGGTCATATTCGATCCCCTCGTAGGAACCCTGAGTTTTAATGGATTGAAGCATATTTTCGAATACGCGGATAAGAAGCATATCTTCATACATACCAACCAAAGCTTCAGCCCCGTAGGCTTCTTTCTCTTTGGCAATATCTTGCTTGTACTGATTGAGAGGAATCTCAGCAAACGGAATGGTTCCGGCTTTACGTTCTTCTGCAGGTTCTACTATTTGTGACTTTGGCATATCGAAAGGTGTTTAGTAATTTAAAAAAGGGTTAACGGACGGCCATGAAAACATCCTTCATAATTTCGGATGTAGTTGGATGTGGAAATACGATTTCTGCAATTTCCTCTTCCCTTAACTCGGTTTCCAGCATAGCAGTCGCTCCAAAAATCATTTCTGAACAGGCTCCCCCCACCATGTGAACGCCAAGTAAACGGTTCGTATCTGCATCAAGCACGACCTTACACATACCCTCTTCCCCGGGATTCTCTGCAATGTATCGAGCATTGATCGCCATAGGTATTTTTCCAGTCTTCACTTTGAAACCGCGCTCGGTTGCTTCCTCCTTAGTCAATCCAACTACAGCGACCTCAGGACTTGTGTAAACAACTGCGGGCATAGTGTCATGCCGCATGATATCTTTCTGACCAGTAATATTATGAACCACCACCTCAGCCATACGACTTGCGGCATGGGCGAGCCAGGCTTGTCCGGTTACATCACCGGCTGCCCAAACACCCGGTAAGTTAGTAGCTCCACGCTGATCGACTTTCACACCGCCTCGTGGATCAAAATCCAAGCCAAGATCTTCCAGTCCAAGATCCGAAACATTGGGGCGTCGACCGGTGGCAATAAGAACCAAGTCAGCGTCCATATCCTTGCTCTCTCCCTCCAGGTTATAACGAACGGACTTGCCCTCAAAACTTTCCACCTTCGCTCCAAGTACAAAGGTAACCCCTTTCTTTTCGAGTTCCTTCCGGAGAATAGCTGAAATTTCAGAATCTAAATTGGGACAAATTTCGGGCATGGCCTCCAATACGGTAACAGGAACTCCGACAGACGCATAAACGCAGGCAAATTCACATCCAATCACTCCTCCGCCCACAATAACCAGATTTTCAGGCAGAGTTTCGTTATTTAAAATACCGGTAGAGTCAACGATGTGCTCCGCCTCGATACCCGGTATTGGAGGAATGGTGGGAGAAGACCCGGTGCAAAGCAGAATATTTTCAGCCTCATGGGTTTCTCCGTTCACCGAAAAACCGCCTTTGACTAGTGTAGCTTCTCCTTCAATAACTTCGACTTTATGCTTCTTCATCAATCCGGCAATTCCGTCTCTCATTCGATCCATAACCGAATTTTTATGAGCATGGGCTTTTCCAAAATCAAAACTTAAACTTCCTGCTTCGACTCCGAAAATAGATCCGTGCTTTGCGTGATGATAAGTTTTGGCGGCCTGCAAAAGAGTCTTCGACGGAACGCAGCCCTCATTCAGGCAAACGCCTCCAAGCTTTTTCTTTTCAACCATGACCACTTTTAATCCGGCGGACGCGGCTTTTTTAGCGGCCACATACCCAGCGGGTCCGGCTCCAATTACGGCAAAATCATATTTCACAATTATTCTTCTCCTTCAATGTTTTGTGGGTTTTCACCCGGATGAGTTTCTAAATGGTTTACAAAAGTCTGTAAAAATCGGGCAGCAGGGGCACCGTCAATCGCTTGGTGATCTATGGTTAAACTAAGCGAAATCTGATCCACGAAGGAAATTTCTCCATCCTCCTGCCTTTTAGGCTTCACACTAATTCCACCCACTCCCAGAATTGCAATTTCAGGCGGATTAAGAACAGGGGTGAAATTTTCCACACCCAACATTCCCAGATTGGTTAATGTAAAAGTTCCCCCGGAAAGATCGTCCGGTTGTATGGTACCGTCACGACAGGCGATTGCCTTTTTCTTAATTTCTGCTGACAGCATTTCCAAAGACATTGTGGAGGCACCCTCAACCACAGGAACCATTAATCCCCGTGGAGAATCCACGGCAATGCCAAGATTAACTTCATGAAAAACTGCCAGGCGATCGCCAAGAAAATGAGCATTCATTTCAGGATGTAGCTTGAGGGCGGATAAAATAGCCTTGGCCACGAGGTCGTTAATAGAGACCTTGGATTCTCCATCTGCCAATCGTTTTTTGCGATACTGCTGACAGGCAGTTGCATCAAACGATGAATGTAATGTTAATTGTGCTGTTCCTTGTAAAGATTGCATCATCTTATCCGCAATCAATTTTCGAATTCCCTTAACTGGAGTCACATCTGCACCATCAATTGCACCCGGTTCGCGCATGTCGGATGCCAAGGCCATTCCCGCTATCCCCGATCCATATTTCGGGGCTTCCAATCCATCCTGAGCACGCACACGAGCCGCAGCAGATAAGCGAGGTGATCCAGAAAGAAATGCATCCACATCTCTTTCAATCACACGCCCACCAGGACCGGTTCCGACAAGAATTTCAGCATCCACTCCGGCATGCATTGCTTTCTTACGGGCACGAGGACTAATTCCGGCAGAAGGCGCACTAACCGAGCCCACAATCGGGGCAATGGTTTCCTGTGGTTGAGCTGTTGTCTCAACAGCAGGAATATTTGTATCAGGGGTTGAAGCCGCAACCGGTTCAGGGGCAGATGTCCCTCCAGAATCTGCGGGTCGAAATTCATCAATATTCTCACCCTCTTCTCCAATGACTAATACATTGGCAAGAACAGGGACATCATCATCGGCCTCCCAAAAAAGTTCGAGTACGGTTCCGGATGCGGTCGACTCAAGGTCAAAGCTTGCTTTGTCGGTTTCAATCACTGCAAGAACATCGCCCTCGGCAACAGTGTCGCCTGATTGAACCTTCCATTCGGTAAGGATGCAGCTTTCTACGGATTGTCCCTGTCGGGGCATAATTACTGGAGTTGCCATAATTTTCTATTTCTTGGTTATAAATTTAAACGACATGAACTTTGATTCCATGCTTGGGTAAATTTTTAATAAAGGAAGGTGAGAGTTTTCGATCGCTCAATAAAATATCCACATTTTGCCAATCCGAAACTCGGGCAAAAGACACTTTGTCCGCTTTACTGGAATCCGCCAGCAACACGACTTGGGAAGCCTGTTCCGCAACCAGTGCTTTGACATAGGCTTCATTTGGATCTGTCGTGGTCAGTCCATTCTTTAGGCAAAAACCCATCGTACCCATAAAAGCTTTATCCACCCGAACCTGACTGAGCACAGCCGAAGTCAGGGGACCTACCATAGTTTGACTAATTCTGCGAAGTTCGCCTCCGGTTAGAATTACCCGAGGGCCCGAATCTGCCAGTTCACCGGCAGCACGTAAGGAATTGGTAACCACTGTTAAATCTTTCCGGTCCTTTAATAAACGGGCGAGGCATAAGGTTGTACTGCCTCCATCCAAATAAAGGGACTCTTCCTCACCTATTAATTTATAGGCTTCTGCTGCAATGTCGCGTTTCTGCCTCGTAAATTGATTCGTCTTATCATCAAAAACAGCTTCCTCCAAACGAGTTTCCGTACTCACCGCACCACCGTGTACACGGCGTACTTTTCCTTCTTCCTCCAATACCTCTAAATCACGCCTTATTGTAGCCACAGAAACTTTCAATTCCCTACGTAAATCTTCCACACGGGCGATACCGCTTTCTCGAACGAGTAAACGAATATGCTCTCTTCTTTGAGGAGCTAAGGTTGGACAGGCTTCACGAATCATAATGATCGAATAAGATTGTTTTTGATCGTTTTTGAGAGAATTGCAACCTTAGAATCGAAAAATACAAAAGAAAAGGGAACAAGGAAAAGGAGGAAGGATTAGCAAGAACCTAAGATCAATCCACGAATATCGTTTTGTTCAGTTTCAGAGATATCCCTCCAAATTTCATCCAATCCAATCTCTGGCGAACCCCATTTGTTTTCAACACAGGAACACTGTAAGGCCAGTGCTGCCCCCTTTGCCAAAATCTTAGGTTCAACCCCGGCTCTGCATGCGAGTTTCATGGAACCTATTAAACGATCTTCCCATCCCAGTTTCCGGACCGGGTCCCGGGTCACCCGATCCACGGGATCTCTTAGGTATGGATTAACCATCCGGAGTAAAGCATCATCCACATAATCACAAAATCCCACTTCGGAGAACAATGGATCACCCACCCGGGAAAACTCTTTGCACAATCCGGCACCTGCTTCATTAATGAATGCACTTCTCACCATCTCCATCAAATCCTTTTGCTTACCGGCTTCATGCATGTAAGCAATCCCCTGTTGCTTTGCAAGGTATCCCAAGAGTGCGTGTATTGCATTGTGCCCCAAAAATTTACTTATGGCGAAGGGATCGAGGTCTTCCTTGGTATGAAATTTCTTGAGTCCGCGAATAAAACCAAGGGGTTGTTTTTCTTCGATTAGAATCTGGTTAAAAGCTTCCACTAAGAAGGCTTTGGAAAACCCGTCCACAATCGGAGCTAAGTTTTCCTCATCGATTCGATTCACATCAGTCACAACCGAACACATTTTAGCAATCACAGTTTCAGAAAAAACGACCCTCTCTTTAGATAAACCCGGTAAATAATTTATACACGCCTTTCTCAATCGGGATGCTGCCCGCGAATCATTCTCTGCAGCATAAATCACTGCAGAGGGCAGTTCAGGAGATTCCATTTTTATTTTCAAACCTTCGCAAATTATTTTTGCCACGGAATCTTCCCCCGCATCATAAAGTTTGAAACTGGGTAAAGCTGTACACATTTCCTGGGCTTCAGAAATGGCTTGGATAAGTTCCATCCGATCTGCTGGAACCAAGGGATTATAAATTTCAACCCCCTCAATTTTTTCCACCCTCACCCCATCTGCTTCAGCAACATTGCAAAAGTATGTACCCTCCCCCGCCCTAACTTGTTCGACCGTTTGCTGATCAATTTCAGAAACAACCAACCGGTTAAAAGAATTTGACGAGTAAGCTTCGGATAAAAAAAGACCGCCCTGGATCGCCCCAAAACCAAAGCCTACAAAAGTGGACATTATTTTCTAAACAGACATAACCTTGGTCATTAAATCACGGACCTCGGTTGCACCCATCTCTGCATTAAGGGAATCTTTCAACCTATCATCTCCACGGGGAGAAAAGTTTTCCCCAAAAGAAGCGTAAAATTCGTTTTTGGCTGAGATATCGGGAAATTGATTATTTGCCCATTCACTGAGGTAACCCATTCCAGCATACCTTTGTAAAGTTGAATGTGCATGAAGGATCCATGAACCGCGCAGGAAAACCGCTTGGTGAGGAGCTAATTCAGGGGAAGCAAAATCATCAACAAATTTTTGGCCCGGACTATTCATCTCGGTTCCTACGAGTAGAGGAAGGCCCAGATCTTTAGTCAACTGAATCACTTGGTTTAAATTTTCCAATTTCTGATCCGATTGCCCAGGAGTGTAATTTCGGTCAGGAATAATATTAAATGCGGCTACTCCGGTCGAACGTCCAACCTCCACTAATTCTTCAATGGACTGCTCACCAACGGAACAACCATCCAGCCAGGTAAAAGTTGGAATTGCCCCGCACAATAAAACAAATTCATTCATTTCGGCCATCTTGGGGAAAGAACCCGAATCTGGTTTAACATATCCCACGCCACCCTGCTTCATCGTTTTAGCACGAATTAAATCGGTGATCGGCCGGCCCTCGGGTAAATCTTTAATATCATCTTGAGATACCCCAAGTTTTTCACTCCAAAATTTACGCAAATCCGATTCCTCCGGAAACATTGAAGCGGCCTTTCTCGCGTAAGCCAGGCAGAGGTGGCGCTCGGTCGCATTTCCATTTGGTGTTAAAGGAAGCACATCCTCATCATAATTCAAAACAAGGGGGGAGAGAAATTCATTCACTCTTGTAACCATCGCCTGGTTACGCTGTGCAGAAGTGGATCTCATATTATCCAAAAAAGCCTGGGCTTCGGCTGGAATGGCGGTGGTGGTAAAACCGGTCCCCATATGATAACTGATACCGGGTTCGCCCGGGGAATTGATTTCACGATCGGAAAATTCCGGTACAAATACCCGTGATTCAATACCCACACACCCTTTTAAATCAAGTAATCGACTGGCTTCCCAAAATTCTTCCAAACCATCCAATACATCAAAATCAACAATTCCACCCATTTCCAAGCCTTCACGCTTGGCTTCCAACACAAAACGGCTTGGGGAATATCCCTTATAATTAAAGGAGTAAAAAGTATGGGCATGTGCGTTGACAAATGGACGGATCGGAGGAAAATTTTCCTCCTTGGCTAAAGAAGCCAATGCTTGCTGCCGCGTTGATAATTCGAAATCGTTTAAGGAGTCTTGAGTCATATTTTAAAGGGGGAGATTATCCGTAGAATTAACTTTCGTCATCACCAATACCAAACTGATCGACCAAAGCAAGGCATTCATCAAGCGAACGTAAACCATCGGTACAGGTCGGATCGGACATGCATGCGGTCGCAGCACAGGTCCCGGTAAGGAGGCATTTCTCAAGGGGCCAGTCTTCATGGACTCCGTAAAGAACTCCGGAACAGAACGCATCACCCGCACCGGCTGCTCCTTTAATATACCCTTTGGGTAATGCAAGAGAACCCTGTCTCAATTTCTCTCCTGAGCTCTTCTGCCCATAGGAACCCTCGGGGAAATGAATCGCAACCAAATCGGTAACCCCAAGTTCAAAAAGTTTACTGCTTGCCTCTTCAATCCCCTCTTCAATCAATTTTCCATCTCTGCGTACTTCGACACCGGTCACCTTACTCGCTTCAATCTCATTTAAAATACAATAATCAACCTGCTTTAAAGCCGGGCCAATAATTTTGGAAAAACGTTCACTATCTTCGCTGACCACATCAATGCTTGTCTTAAACCCGACCGAACGAGCCTTGGCAAGTAATGCTGCCCCGACCGTTCCATATTCGGAATCCTCCGCATCAATCGCATCAAGTAGGAGTAAATATCCCAGATGAAAAATCTTTGCACTGCTCGCGGAAAAATCAATATCACTCCCATTCCAAGTCGCATTGGCCCCCCGGTTATGAAAAAAAGTACGCCTGCCCCCTTCGATTTCGGTCATTACATCGGTGTACGATGTAGAAGTACCCGGAGAAACGGAGATAAAAGACGGATCAATATTATGGGATCGGCAATCATCAATAATGTATTCCCCCAGTGCATCCTGCCCAACTAAGCCCGCACCAACCAATGGAAAACTTGCTCCAAGTTTAGCCAGATCAAGTAAAACATTATAAGGCGAACCACCTGTCCCTTGAGACTGTCCGGAAATATTAGCAAGTTGTTCATGCCCGGGATAGACATCGATCATTTTAACTTGATCTATAATCCAGTTTCCGCCCGCGAGCAGGCCACTACGGTTATTGGGGACTTCTTGGTTCATCGTAATTTCAACAGGTTAGGAGTTTAAAAGAATGCAAAAAATAAGGTTTTTCTTTAGATAACAAAGAAAACAAATTTGAAAGCATATCAATACTCGGTTCCTCTCAATCCTAAAATAAAAAAAATGAAACGGTAAATTCTGAATTTTGGTGTTCCACTTACCACATAAAATTCTATGAAAAAATAAGATGAACCCGTCTGATTAATGGACCAAAGAAGAAATATCAAAATATGAAAATTATCTCCTTACTATATATTTCCTGTACCCTTTTTCTTTACAGCGAAGTCAAATTGGAAGAAATCCCCAGACTCAATACAAGCACAGCATTAAAAATCCTCGCAATTTGTCATCAGGAATCGATCGATCAAAAGGTGGATGTAGGTATTGTGATCGTTGGAATCGATGGCCGTATCCTGGCAAGTTCCAAGAGTGAAAAAATGGATCCCGGGCTCTATGATTTTGCTAAATTTAAAGCACAGACCGCATGTTTTAAGGGTGTATCGACAGAAGAATTACCTGCTCGTAATGGACAGAATCTTGAAATTATAGATATTGGTACACTGAAGGTGATTCGTGGAGTAAAAGGCGGTATCCCGTTGTATTATAAAGGCAAAGTGGTGGGGGCTATCGGCGTAAGTGGAGCCAATCCGGATATTGATAAAATAATAGCCCTCAAAGGAATGGAAGGGATGGAGGAATTGACCGACAAAAAATAAGACTCTTTTATATATCCTCAAAAGGATAACCGTTGAGCATCTTTATCCCTTCTCGTCGATTTTCTTCTCTATTGCATCAATCACCGCATCCATCGCTTTTATCCGGGCATGTCTTTTACAATTACCCTCGATAATCGTCCACGGGGCAAAGGGTGTATGAGTACGTAAAAACATTTCCTCGGCCGCTTTCTCGTATAGATTCCATTTTTCCCGGTTTCGCCAGTCCTCCTCATGTAATTTCCATAATTTAGCCGGGTTTTCCTTTCGGGCTTCAAAGCGTTTTAATTGTTCATCTTTATCAATATGAACCCAGAATTTGACCAAGGCGGTTCCATAATTATGGAAATTTTCCTCCATTTCATTTATTTCACGATAAGCCTGTTTCCAATCATTCTCGCTGCAAAAACCTTCCACCCGTTCAACCAATACACGACCATACCACGAACGGTCAAAAATAGTTAAATGTCCGGCCTTTGGAAACTCTGTCCAGAAGCGCCAGAGATAATGATGGGCTTTTTCGACATCATTGGGAGCAGCAATAGGAATAACCTCATAGCCCCGCGGGTCCATCTCCTCGGTCAATCTACGTATATTTCCACCCTTTCCTGCAGCATCCCATCCCTCATACACAATCACCATGGGAATACGTAGACGGTATAATTCATTATGCAGTTCGTGAATTCTCTTTTGCCGGGTAAAAAGTTTTTCCTTATACTCATCCTTTTGAAGGGATAAAGAGGTATCCACTTTTGCTAAAGATGGTGCTGTTTTAAAGTGAGGCAGTTCAGCGGAGGGGATATTACGATTAAATTTTATCCCCTTTTTTCTCTTCTCCACTTTATTTTTTAAAAGAGTCACCAAAATTTCCAACACTTTTGCCGTGGCCGGTAAAAATTTGGTGGTGTCTATTTCCTGCCAATGAGCTCCATCCTCAACATCCGTCTCGGCAAACATTTCCTTACTCGCCTGCTTATATTCATCGTATTTATAATGCCTAGCCAACACCCCATCATCAACCCGCCAGGAAGTGTTTGGATTTTTTCTCAATGTTTGCAAACGCTGGGCCTGTTCCTTTTTGGAAATATTGAGAAATAATTTGAAAATGATGGTTCCACTATCTCTTAACTGCCTTTCAAAGGATCGAATATCCGTATATGCCTTTTCCAAATCCTCACCGCTTAAATTTCCATCCACCACATCATCAAGTAGATTGCGATACCAACTACGGTCAAAAATAGCCATTTTCTCAGCGGATGGCGTACGTCTCCAGAAGCGCCATAAA
>CAWVXY010000018.1:0-64931 GCA_963934295.1 uncultured Opitutia bacterium | reverse complement strand
GGGAATGCTTTAACTGGAGTTGATCCATACATAGTTGCCACAATTCGGCTTGGATGTGCTTCCCTCCTATTCTTGCCCTTTCTCATAACACATGACATATCGGTGCGTGACCGCGGGCGTCTCATTCTCTACGGTGCAGTCCAGTTTGGGTTAATGTACAGTTTATATATGCGTGCATTTTACTATATCCCCTCTCATCTAGTTGCTATCTTTTCGATTTTAACTCCTGTTTATGTTGTGCTTATAAACGATATTCGTCAGCGAAAGTTTTCCTGGCGTTATCTACTCGTTGCAATTTTATCGGTTTTAGGAGCCGGTATTATCAAAGCAAAGGCTGTACCAAGTGGTGATATTTGGATCGGATTTATGCTAATGCAAGGTGCTGGACTCGCCTTCGCATTTGGACAAGTGGCTTACCGAGACTGGAAGTATAAGAACCGGGAAATTAATGACCGTAATGTATTTTCACTTTTAACGATAGGAGGTACTTTATGTGCCGCCTGCTTTTCTTCGTTGTTTACGGATTGGAGCACATTGGAAATCAACCCAGATCAATTGAAATCAATTCTCTACCTCGGATTTATAGCCTCTGGTTTAGGTTTTTTCCTATGGAATAAAGGGGCAACTCAATCGAATACGGGAACTCTGGCCGCTTGTAACAATGCAGTGGTTCCACTGGCCGTTATTTGTTCGCTCTTTTTCTTTGGAGAAATCAAAAATATTGATACGGATGCACTCTTAAAATTGGGCACTGGTTCAATTCTTATCTTTGGAGCAATGATAATTGGGCAAAAAATATCCAGAAGGAAAACCTAAAGATTTCACGAAGACTTACTTATCAAAATCACAAATCGATTCGGCTGATACTCTCTGATTAGCTAGTAATTAACAAATAAACTACCCCAAGGGCCAACTGAATAATCGCATATGGAAGTGCCACTTTTACAAAGCCGGCAAAAGAAAGTTTCAATCCGTATTTATGAATAATGGTTACCGAAACCAAAGTGGATGCTGACCCGATTGGGGTAATATTACCACCCAAGTTTGAACCAAAAATTACCGCCCACCAATAAGGACTATCTGGATTGGAAGCCATTTCTGGTATCCCTCCGAGTATTTTAGCCAACATTGCAGCCAGGGGAATATTATCTGTGACCGAACTGGCCGCGGCTGAGGCAACCAATAGGGCTGCTGGACCGGCAGAATCGCCCAATCCAAGAATAGGCTTAAGCCAATCACCGATTAAATTAAGCACTAATGCATGTTCCATGACATTAATCACAGCGAATAGGCAAACAAAGAAAAAGAGTAGATCCCAGTCAATCGCCTTGTAAAAACGATCAGCCACCGATTTGAAACGGACCAACATAATCCCGGCAAAAGCCAAAGCGACAAAGCCCAAGCCCAAGTCCTTCACCACGGGTAATTGTGATGTCATGGCAACTGTTCCAATAAACACAAAAGTCATCAATGCCCCAAAACGAAAGAAACCAGGCGATTCAATTCCCTCGTTTTCATCAAATCCCGCAATTAATATTTTTGCAGAAGTACGCTCATCCTCAGTCTTTAGAGATTGAATTTTAAAAAGCTTTGCACCCATCCATAAAGTTACAAAAGTTGCTACAACAACATAGGGGGCTGCCTTAATAAAAAAGTCAACAAACTCAATACCTGCTGTTTTTCCCACAATAATATTAGGCACAGAAGAAATCAATGTAAGCAACCCACCAATATTAGTCAGCAATCCTTCGACCAGTAAAAAACCAAGAAGTTTTTCAGACTGATTTAATTTTTTGAGAGAAACCCCGGTCAGAGAACCCACGATAATCATTGCGGTCACATTATTAAGCACTGCAGAAAACACTACTGTCATAACTCCATACAAAATAAGGAGGCGGAGGGGATCACCTGTTGAAAGCTTTGTCAATTTAACAGCCACCCATGTAAACAGGCCGGACTTACTTGTAACATCGACAAAAAGAGAGGATCCAAGAATGATCGCGATTACTTCCCAATCAACGCCCGGAATATAGACGGGTAGGGAAATCTTGTGCCCCCCAATAACGAGATTACTAACATCTTCAAATGGAAGAAGGTGAAACCAGGCTCCAAGAAAAAGAGCAACAATCGAAAATAATCCAACAATAACCGATTTCTTTGCATGTATCTTCTCCTCCAAAGCCAGGCACAAAACCATGCAGACCAACAAGCCAAAAAATATGTAGGTTACGCCAGAACTGACGGAATGATTGGAAACAGCTAAAACTTCGGGAAATGTAATCATAGTAACAAAATAGGGACGGATCGTAATTCAACTGCCAAGGGATGAGCCATTCCATGCATCGCCATTTGATCATCCTCCTTGGCACGCATAACAAGTAAATCGACATGCCCTTCTTCGATCAGATTGCGATAATCCTCCAATCGCCTTCCAACTTGTGCAACCACATTCACCTCGATCTCTAATCCGGCTTCGTTTAATCCCACCGATGCAGATTCTGAGTAATCCTTCGCATCTTTAAGTAATCGATTTAGTACATTCTCCCTGGCAACATCTGAGTCAATTTCAGGTATTTTTTCAATTGCATCTAAAAAACGCTCAAGCGTACTCTTATCTTCAATATGACTAAGAATTAATTTCCCTCCTTTTGGAGTAAAAGCAGATGCGTATTTAACTAAATTTCCTTCGCCACACATATGACCAGATACCGCCATTATATTAACAGGAGGGCTTGCAAGTAAGTCCGAAGAATCATCACGATCTGGGTGAGGAAGCACAACCACCGGAGTGGTAGTCACCTGTGTCAAAACATCCAAGTACTCCCCCAGACTATATGGCCAACGCCATGCTTCGCTTCGAAGGTTTCGATAAGTAATAATTAAATCTGGTCTATGTTCTTCGACTTTTCCAAGCAAATCTTTGACTGAGTCAAAATCCTGTTTAGACAGGGCTATCCATTCAATCGTTTCCCCTGCTAGAATAGATGAAAAAAATTGCTGAACCAATTTAAGGTAAAGCAGTGCCTCACTCTGCCCCAAATCGGAAACAAGCAAAACTTTATTCAAAGGCGGGTGTTCATGAAGGTAAGTGGATTTAGCCGCAGCCTTAAAAACGCTCTCAAATTGATCAACAGTACTCATAAATTAGGTAATTAATTATAACAAAAAAAAAGTGTTAAATTACAACCTTAAAACTTGGGTAATTCCTTCTGCTTAATGAAAATATATATAATATTTCTTATTTCATAGAATTTACCAACAAGTGAAGAAAATAACCGATTAGGCAAATACACCCAACGGGTAAATTAATCAGAAATTTACGAATTTTGCTTCCACTTTAATGGCACTCCCACAGGAAAGTCTTTTAGCAAGAGTACCAAGAAGGGCGTCAATCATAGCTTGTATAGGCACTTCAATAGTGGGCAAAGAATGTTTAAAATAAGGAAGAGAATTTATTTTATCAAACCCTAGTAAATTGATGTCCTTGGGTATCTTCAATCCAGCCTCGTTCAGAACAGTAGCCATTCCCTGGGCAATTCGATCGGACGAGGTAACGATAAAATCATATCTATGCTCCTGAATTTTAGGCAGTAATAAATGAGCGAGTTTTTCTCCCATTAAAAAAGGATTCTGATCAAGTTTCTCATTTTGAGGGTTGGGATATGTATCCACGCGGTCAAAATCTTCACAGACTTTGCTTATTGGAGTCCCTGCCCTAAACAGAGAAAAAATCTTATCATCAACAAGTAAACGGCATTTCTTCGGATGGGGAAGACTTTTAAAAAACTGAATGTATGCATTATCCTTAAAAAAACCAATCAACTGAGTGCCTCCTTTAATCAATTCCTTTTCCAGGGATTCTTCATGTATTCCAAATGGGAAATTATAAATAATACTGGGTACAACCCGAAGAAGCTTTAAGAGTGAAGGGTTTCTTAAATCGACTTCACCAAAATTACGAGTCATTGGACTGAGCAGAATAATAAGGCTCTCCACACGCTGCCCCATTAAATCTCTTAACCCGTCCGCCAATCCACCTTCTGCACTGATATGCATTTCCACGGGAATCTCCTGATCAAGGAAATGATGGTTCAATTTTTCAATTGCGGTTAATATATGAGAATACAAAGGACCATGACAAAGAATTCCAACTTTTTTACGACTATCCTTTTTGAGAGATGTGGCGGTTCGGTCAGGTACGAATCCAAGTTCATCCATCGTCTCCTTAATCCGTTCATAAGTAGCCTGAGAAATTCTTTTTTCCTTCCATTTCTCGTTTATAATCGCAGATATAACCTGCCTGGAAGTTCCTGTTTTCTCTGCTAATTCAGCGGTTGAATAATACTTTGGTTTCATCAAAAAAAACGAAATACTAGACCCCGCAGAAACAAGAAAAGCCACCATCTACTGCCGCTACGGTTCCAGTAACGAAAGAAGCGGCGTCCGAAAGAAGATAATGAATCGTTCCATAAATTTCTTCCTGTTCTCCAAATCGTCTGAATGGAGTTTTATTAATCACCTGTTGTCCACGCTCAGTAAAACTACCGTCCTCCTTTAGTAAAAGTGCCCGGTTTTGATTGGAAATAAAAAAGCCGGGGGCCACTGCATTTACCCGTACCCCATCTCCATATTTAAGAGCCATCTCCGTTGCCATCCATCTGGTAAAATTATCAATGGCAGCTTTTGCATTTGAATATCCAAGAACCCGGGTAAGAGCCTGGCCCGAAGACATAGAAGAAAAATTGATCACCGATCCATTCCCCTGCTCCTTAAATGCCTTTGCGAAAGTCAAAGTGGGCAACACCGAGCCTTTCAAATTTAAATCCATTACCCGGCTGTAATCTTCGATATCCAAATCAAATATTTCCTTATCCGGACCAATCGTAGCACCAGGCATATTTCCACCAGCCCCATTGATAAGTGCGTCCACCCGACCGAACTGATTGATTACTTTTTCGTATCCGGCATTTAATCCATCTTCATCCAAAACATCCGTAGTTACACCAAGGCAATGATCAGAAATCTTCCTTGCCTCTTCCATCACGGCATCAACTTTTTTCTGATTTCGTCCCACATAAACAACCTTGGCACCCTGTTCCTGAAGATACTTTGCTGTTCCACCGGCGAGAATTCCGGTTGCACCGGTAACCACCACCACTTTTCCTGTTACTTCAAATAAGTTTTTCATAAAATATTATTTTCTTAATTATCTTACCACCCGGGCACCACCACCACTCATTACTTTTTTAACATCCGCTACGGTGACCATGGAAGTATCTCCCGGAGTGGTCATCGCTAATGCACCATGGGCTGCTCCGTAATTTACTGCCTGATCCCCGGCATGCCCCTGAAGAAATCCGTAAATCAATCCCGATGCAAAACTGTCTCCACCTCCAACCCGGTCCATAATCTCAAGATCGGGACGATGAATAGCCTCATAAAAACTCCCCCCCTGCCAGCAAATGGCACCCCAGTCATTTAGGGTCGCAGTCTTAACTGTCCTAAGAGTGGTCGCGGTTGCCTTAAAATTAGGGAATTCCTCTACAACCTGGGTGATCATTTTCTTAAAGCTATCCACTTCAATACTAGAAATCGCTTCGTCCACCCCTTCCACTTCAAATCCAAGACAAGCGGTAAAGTCTTCCTCGTTTCCAATCATCACATCCACATTTCGGGCAATTGCTCGGTTCACTTCCTGTGCTTTCTGAATCCCTCCGATTGATTTCCAAAGGGATGGGCGGTAATTCAAATCGTAGGAAACCACGGTGCCATATTTTTGTGCGGACTGTACGGCTTCGGCAGTGACTTCTGCCGTGGACTCAGAGAGGGCGGCAAATATTCCCCCGGTGTGAAACCAGCGAACACCCTGGTTCCCAAAAATTTCGTCCCAGTCAACATCTCCGACCTTTAACTGAGAAGCTGCAGTAAGTCCTCGATCAGGCACTCCAACCGCTCCCCGTATTCCGAATCCGCGCTCAGTAAAATTTAAACCATTTCTTACATCTCGCCCTAATCCATCATAGGGAATCCATTTTACCAGTGAAGTATCCACCCCACCCTGTAAGATAAAATCCTCGATCAATCGACCAATCTCGTTATCGGCAAAAGCGGTCACTACTCCCGTATCCATTCCGAAGCATCGGCGAAGACCACGGGCAACATTATATTCCCCTCCCCCTTCCCACGCTGAAAAATTCCGGGCGGTCCTTATTCGACCCTCGCCCGGATCGAGACGAAGCATGACTTCACCAAGAGACAGGAGATCATATCGGCAATCAGATTTTGGTTTTATTTCTAGGCTCATAATATTAATTTTTGAAATTTATTCACTGGTTTGAAAGTCACTCATCTGCCAAGGCTCGGCTCCACATTCTTCAGCAATATGATTAAATTCCTCAATTTCTTTTTCAGAAAAAAGAAGCCCACCTGCCTGTTCGGATAATTTGGCAAACTTGGCTTCAATTTGTCCGGGTATAATACAATTCTCATTTCCTTCTCCTAAAATATCATCAAGTACGACTTTTATGTTTTCAGACTGATTCCGCCCATGAGCGAAGGCACCACTACTCAATGCTTCAGGATGAATAACCTGAAAATAAAAATTGGGGGTGTGTTTGTCCCCATCATCCAAATGTTTACTACGCAAAGTGGGCTTAGAGGCACCTATAAATCCGGCAACCAACTCGTTGATCAATGATAAACCATATCCCTTGTGAGCACCAAAAGGTTTCAAGGCGGCAACCTGATTCGGGTCTGTGGTCTCGTTACCATCTGAGTCAACTGCAGCACCTGGAGGAAGGGTCTTCCCTTCCCTCTTGAGTTGCTGCACACGCCCCATGGCAATAACCGAAGTGGCCCAGTCAATCACAATAGGAAACCCCAGAGCCTCGGTTGTGGGAAAGCCCCAGGAATGCGGATTGGTTCCCAATGTCGGGTTACTCCCCATAAAGGGAACCACTTCGGTAATAGCGGCAGTACAATTAGTATATGCAATATATCCCTTCTTTGCCGCTTCCATAACATATCCACCACCCCAAAGATAATGAAATGCATGATCCACCGAGATCTGGCCAATTCCATATTGATCAGCAAGTTCGATACAGGCATCCATCGCTTCATAAGCCGTAGCCTGCCCCAATTTGTATTGACAGTCCCAAACCTGAGAGGCCGCAAAACGGCTTTCTTTTTTAATGATCGAAGCGGAAGGTTTACACCCCCCTGCCTTTGATCCAAATAAATCATCCAGATGCAAAGCTTTCAATGCATTATGAGTGCGTATCCCATGATGGGTGGCGTAGGAGGAAAAACGTGCCGCAGCCGAGCACTCATCCTGATCAAACCCTCGCTTGGCATACGCCTGTTCTACCAGAGAGTTATGGGTACCCTCGGGTACAATATAGAAAGTTTCTTCGTTTTGATTCATAATACGGGCGGGTTTGGTTTTAAGAATTAGTTCAGCAATGTTTAGTTACCGGTACATCATTTGCCTGAGCACAGGGTGCTTCCCCTTGCAGGGCGAGAATTAAATTATCTGCAGCCATTCCGGCCTGCCTTTGCACAGACTCATAGGTCCGGGATCCGATATGCGGAGTTATAACAGTGTTCTTTGCACCTAGCAAAGGATGATCTGAAGGAGGGGGTTCCACATCCAATACATCAGCACCATACCCACCCACAATTCCTTCATTCAATGCATGTGCTAGATCGTCAGTATTTACGATCTCACCCCGTGCACAGTTAAGAATAATCACACCGTTTTTCATTCGGGTAATACTTTGCTTATTTATTAAATCACGAGTCTCTTCAGTCAAATTAACATGGAGACTGACCACATCGCCAAGACTCAATGCATCCTCAATACTTTCACAGCGTTTAACTTTATACTGGTTAGCAAAGTCATCGTCCCAATAAAGATCAAACCCAACCACATTCATTTCAAATGCATTGGCCCGAATCGCGACCTCCTTACCAATTCGTCCCATCCCAATAATCGAGATGGTTTTCCCCATAATTTCATTACCGGTCAAACGCACCCATTCCCCGGCAGCACAGTGATTCGCTTCCGTAATTAATTGACGGGACAAAGCGAGAAGCAGAGCGAAAGTATGTTCCGCCACCGTGGTATGGTTCACTCCGGGACAGAATGTAAGGGGAATTTTTTGCTCGGTCACATAATCAACATCAATTTTATCTAAACCAATACCGTACTTGGAAATAACTTTCAACTTAGGTAATGCCCGGTCAACCACAGCCCGGGTAATCTCGTCGTCTCCACAGATAAAGGCATCTATATCCCCAACCAAGTCAAGCATTCGATCCTCTGTTAACGGACCACGTTCGCAAACAAGCTCGAAGCCTGCCTCCTTAAGTTTGTCATGATGGGGACCGGGCGTGTCTTGAAAAGATGTGGTGGTTAGCAATACTTTCATAGGTTATAATTGAATTAGAACCTAAAAGGCTTTACACGAGTTAACTCGAACGTCAATTTTGATCATCCCGTTCAACTGAACTGTGAATTAATAAAACTCATATTTTGTAATGAAAATAATATCCACCACATTTCTTTTTATTTTACTATTCTGTCTAAACTTACAGGCCTCTAGTGAAAGTGAAAATGGCAAGTGGGTAAATTTGTTTAACGGAAAAAATTTATCCGGTTGGCATAACCCTTATCCACACGGTGAATTCAAGGTCGTAAAGGGAATAATCGAATTAGTGGGCAATAAAAAATTCTTTCTCGCACATGACAAAAAATTTAGCGACTTCACTCTCGAAGCCGAAATTAAACTACCTGAAGGCAAAGCCAATTCCGGATTCCTTTTCCGTTCCCAAAAAAGAGAAAACGGAAGTATGTTTGGCTATCAGGCAGAAGTGGATGGTTCTGACCGAAAATGGTCCGGTGGTTTATACGATGAAGGCAGACGCGGATGGATACACCCAAAAAAGCCAATCGAAAATCCATATAATAAAAAGAATTGGAAAATCGACAGGCAGGAAGCTTTTAAAAGAAATGATTGGAACCACTATAAAATTCATTGCAAAGGGGATCACATTCAAATTTGGGTCAATGGAATTAAGACAACTGATTTGAAGGATTCCACAGATGCCAAAGGATTCATCGCAATTCAACACCACGGAGAAAAAGGCCAGATTTACCGTTTCAAGAATATCAAAATTCTTGAACTCTGATCAGGAGTCTTTTGTAGTAATTAAAATTTATGACCACAAAATCTTTTAAAATTGGAATTATCGGGGCCGGCGTAATTGCCGATTTTCATGCCCAGGCTATACGGGCCATGGAGGGGGCCGAACTCGTTGCTGCTTTTGCTCGCAAGGATGAAAAAGCCCAAACCTTCGCTCAAAAGTACGAATGTGCGGGTTACTCAGATATGGATGCATTTCTGAACCATCCGGAAATGGAAGTGGTGACAATTTGTTCAGTTAGCGGAGCTCATCTTGAGCATGCCACATTAGCCGCCGAAGCCGGCAAGCACATTATTTGTGAGAAACCACTGGAAGTTACCACCAACCGAATTGATCAAATGATTAAGATCTGCAACCAGAATAATGTCTCCCTCTCCGGTGTATTCCCTCGTCGCTTTAACGACTCCACATTCATATTCAAAAAAGCAATCCAAGATGGAAGACTTGGAAAAATCGTTCTCTGTGACACCGCAATTAAATGGTGGCGCTCCCAGGAATACTACGACAGCGGTGCATGGCGTGGAACCTGGGATTTGGATGGTGGTGGTGCCCTGATGAATCAGTCCATTCATACGATCGACCTTATGCTACATCTTCTTGGTGATGTCTCCTCAGTAACCGCGTCTGGAGGACTGGAAGCCCACAAAGGAATCGAAGTGGAAGATGTGGCCGTGGCCATAGTTGAGTTTAAATCGGGTGCTCGCGGAGTCATTCAAGCCTCCACTGCCTGCTTTTCAAACACCGGTTTACCCGCTTCCATTCACATTTGCGGAGACCAGGGATCTATTATGATGGTGGATGATAAATTCAGCATATGGGATCTCAAAAATCAACTAATCGAGGACGAGCAAATTCTTGCTGAACATGGAGTTTATGAAAATACCTCCGGGGCAGGAGCTGCGGATCCCAAGGCCATCGATTTCCTCTGGCATCAGAGAAATTTTGAAAATGCACTCGATGCACTCAGGAATAATGAAAGTCCAGAAGTGGATGGCAAGGAAGGTAGACGGGCCGTTGAATTAATTACTGCCATTTATGAATCCATGAAAAACAATGGTGCTAAAATTTCACTCTAAACTACTCAAAAAATGTATTTAACCGGTATTGCGGACGAAGCGTCCCAGGATATTAAAACTCAAATTGAAGTTACACGCCAACTCGGATGGAATGCGATCGAATCGCGGTTCATCAACGGAAAGAACATCCACGACTTAAGCGAAGATGCCTTTGACGAGGTCTGCGAAACACTCGATGGAAGTGGAGTTCATATTAATGCATTCGGATCCGCCATTGCGAACTGGGGAAAAGATGTACGGCACGACTTTTCCATCACCGAGGCAGAGATCAACCGTACCATTCCACGGATGAAAAGACTCGGAGCAAAATTTGTCCGCGTTATGAGCTATAAAGTGGTTGAAGGTGTTGAACTCATGGCAGAAGAAAGAATTAAACGCCTTACACTCATTCTCGATGCGTTTGCTGCCGAAGGTATCACCGTGGTGCATGAAAACTGTATGAATTACGGTGGAATGAGCTGGCAGCATACCCTTGAACTTATTGATTCTGTCCCGGGTTTAAAACTGGTTTATGATACAGGAAACCCAGTTTTTGCAAAAGATCGTTCCAAGGAAGGACACCCTTGGCAGGACCCATGGGAGTTCTATGAAAAAGTAAAAGCACATATTGCTTATATACATGTAAAGGACTGCAAAGAACCATCTCCTAAAAGCAATGGCAAAGAAGTATATGCCTACCCTGGAGATGGGCAGGGCCAAGTCAAAAAAGTGATGACTGATCTAATGGAAAGGGGTTACGATGGTGGAATATCGATCGAACCACATCTTGCTGCAGTCTTTCATGATACCGATGCAAACACTGGTTCAAAAGAAGACCCGATTGATATTTATCTCAAATACGGCAGGCAACTCATGGAGATGCTTAATTCAATCGGATATTCTCACCAACCCTATCAACCCTGAATACACCTCCCTGTGCATTCATCAGTTTATTTGATTTATTGAAAACCGAAGCGATTTGCAGACGGCAGAAAAATCAATTCGAATCCGAATCAAACCAAGTAACCATTCATTCATCTTCGGGGATGGCACGTCATAGTCCTCTGTGAACCAAAAAGAGGTAGAGATTTAGCCCAAATGATCCGGGCTAATTTTAATAACAAAAAAGCTAGTACCCAGTTTTATTTAACCTTGTAAAATTCGATGGTTGTGAATTTACGTGCTCCGCTTACCCTCGCTTTCAACATTCCATCAGTCACGACCGCATCGGAAACCTGTAATGTTTTGGAATTTTGATCGCTTCCATCTTTTCGACTGATGTCCTTGGTCACAATCTTGCCTCTGTACTTGGTTCCTTCCCTGAAACCCTCTCCTCGAAAATCAATAATGGAATGCTCATTATTGTAATGCACCCCATTTTGAATGGTAGAGGGGATTGCAATGTCAAAGGTGCCTTTTCCATTCGCACCTCCTGAGTAAATTAAAACAGTAAAACTATTATTCGTCCGGTTGTAGGAAGAAATTTTGTATTGTTCCTTTCCTGTCATACCATTACCAGAAACAAGAATATCATTTCCAATTTCACCCTTGATCGCATGCCGGATCACCTCATCGGAACCACCCGCAAATTGGGAATACCAACGCCAAACATAATAATGCAAATGATTGGGGTCGCCCGGATTGATATAATCCTTAACGGTGAACGGTAATCCGCTCTTGGCATTTTCCACTGGTTGAAAAGTATCATCCGATCCACCCCGTAAACCAATCTTTCGAGTAACAATATCAGGCCCCCCATCATTGGATGGGATCACCCATTCCGGTTTCAGTTTTTTGACCCGTCCATTATAATCCACCCGCTTGACCAATCCCATCGACCAACGGCTTGAATTATCGCACCATGGCATATTCACCGTGTTTAAACCACGCTCCAGCACCTCTCCGAAAATCGTCACGGTCTTATCAAACGCATCCACCTCGTTTTTAACGCCATCGCCATTTACATCATGGTTATTACTCGAACCATCCCAGACAATCCAAGACTCCGAAGAAAGAACTTTTTTGGAAAAATAATTCGCCTTATCCAATTTAGACCGTGCTAAATCATACTGAGTCCAACAATTGGGAATGATCTTACCGTCCATCATGCCATAACCATTGGCGTGATCTGAAATATTCAGATTTATAGCATCCACTACATCCATCATTTCCTTATTAGCAATCAACTGGTTGTAATAATCATCCACCGCAACTGCCCCCACACCTTTTAAACCTTCACGTGCTCCACAGGGTTGACAGGGAGAAGTTCCCGAAGTCGATATAATAACCGGTGTTTTTGGATCTGCGTCGTACACCTTGCGAATCGCTCGTCCACCATTGATAAAGACCTCGTTAATAATAAAATTCATATCCGCCTCATTCATCATGCCCTGCAGATTGACCTCATGATAAAGTTGGAAGGCATCAACCCTACCCTTAAAATGTTTTGCCATACGCTTAGTAAATTCTGGATATTCTCCAATTCTTGGCTTCCAAGCCCCGGATTTACCTGACTCCGATGCCCATCCCGGACAGTGCCACATTACCAATTCCGTTTTGACTCCCCGTGCTACGCAGGCATCCACTGCATTTTCAATAGCCTTCAGATAACCTGACATGTTTTTCTTATAATCAGTATGCTTAGCCGTGGGCTCAGCCGCATTCCAACTCACCCAAAACTGTGCATAGCTACTATGCTCTGATATCAATGGTCTATTCGCATCATTCATATCACACCCGTTTAAACCGAAAGGTTGCCAGCGTACACCTATGTGAACATGATCTGTAGTCCATGAATAAGGCTCCACATTGGCTTTCTTTACATCAACCGCAACGGAATCACAGAGAAAAAGCATTGAGGAGCACACCGCCAGAAAAGCGGAAGGAAGAAATAAACGAATAGACATAATAACTTTAATCTTAATATTTGGGAGCAAATAGGTTCGAGGTTTTCAACAATCAATAAAGACGATCGAAAACCTTAAACCTTTATAATAAAAATATCATCGTTAGTGAAGCTTAAAACCTAATGAAATAATGCATAGTATGTTTATTCGCTCGACGATTCGGGTGAACTCGCAAATAAGAGTTGGTTTCTCCCATTCTTACCGCCATCTCTGAATTTTCTATCATTTTTTTCTTCTCTCCAATCCGTGAATAATCCATTAAATATCCTCAAGCAAACCTATGGTTATGGTCAGTTTCGGGGGCAACAGGCTGAGATAATAGATTATGTGGTCCAAGGAGGAAGTGCTTTTGTACTCATGCCCACAGGGAGTGGCAAATCACTTTGCTATCAGATTCCCTCACTTTGCCGAGACGGGGTTGGGGTAATTATTTCTCCTCTTATCGCCCTGATGCAGGATCAAATCACTGCACTTGAACAGCTCGGAATTTCGGCGGGGGCGATTAATTCAGGAATGCCTTACGGGGAGGTGCTCCGGGTCAGGCAGAAACTGGAAAATAATCAATTGGATCTTCTATATGTCGCCCCTGAACGGTTGGTGATGGAAGAGTTTCTTGCATTATTGGATCAGGTAAAAATCGCACTATTTGCAATTGATGAGGCTCATTGTGTGTCTCAATGGGGTCATGATTTTCGTCCGGATTACACCGCACTTTCGCTCCTCGCCAATCGATTTAAGGGGATTCCCCGGATTGCCCTGACCGCAACGGCAGACCAAGCGACACGGAAGGATATTGTAGAACGACTCGAATTGGCGGATGGAAAAACTTTTGTTGGCGGATTCGACCGACCGAATATTCATTACTCCATTTTGGAACGGAATAATCCCAAAAAACAGGTTTATGATTTCATCAAAAACCATCATGCAGGAGACAGCGGTATCATATATTGTATCTCTCGAAAAAAAGTGGAGGATATGGCTGAGTGGTTACAAGGAAAAGGTATTAATGCCCTGCCCTATCATGCAGGTCTGAACCCCGAAATCAGAAGTAAAAATCAGGATCGGTTCTTAAGGGAAGACAATATCATTATTGTAGCTACCATTGCATTTGGTATGGGGATCGATAAACCCGATGTTCGTTATGTGGCCCACATGAATATCCCCAAATCAATCGAGGCATATTACCAGGAAACCGGTCGAGCCGGTCGGGATGGACTGCCTTCCAATGCCTACATGATTTATGGAATGGATGATGCCGCGATGCAGCGAAACTGGATCGAAAATTCCGAGGCTCCGGATATCCAGAAACGGATTGAACACCAGAAACTCAATGCTCTACTAGGATTGTGTGAAGCCGCAATTTGTAGGCGGCAAATACTGCTTGAATATTTTGACGATTACTGTGAGCCCTGTGGAAATTGTGATACCTGTGACACCAAACCGGAAACTTTTGACGGTACCATCCCCGCTCAAATGGCGCTTTCTGCAGTTTATAGAACGGGCCAAAGGTTTGGCATGGTCTATGTCGTTGATGTATTAATGGGTAAAGAGGATGAACGTATTACCCGTTTTGGTCATGACAGGCAGAGCACATTTGGGATCGGAGATAAACTCAGCAAGAATGAATGGCAAAATATTTTTCGTCAGTTGGTATCCCAAAACTTGCTTATGGTTGATGTTAATGAACACAATGGAATCAAGATCACAGATAAGGGATTTCTCTTTCTGAAAAATAAAGATTGTGTCCGTTTCAGAAAACTTACCGAGAAACAGAAAACTAAAAGAGAGAGATCACCCAGAAAAACCCGGATCACACTAGACAATGATTTGGATCAAACCCTTTATGAAAACCTCCGAACTGCCCGTCAACAAATGGCTAAAAAGAGAAGAGTTCCCGCTTATGTTATCTTTCACGATAAGACCCTAATCGAACTAGCCAAAGCACGCCCTAAGAATTTTGATGACATGCTCGAAATCAGCGGGATTGGCGAAGCAAAATTAAAAAAATTTGGGCAAACCCTCCTCGATGTAATCCTTGCAGCATAAATATCGATCCAAACAGATTAAACAAGGCTTACTGGCTCCTTGAATGGATCAAATAATGTAATAGACCCTACTATTAATCCTTTTGAATCATACTTTTTTATGAATAAAAGGAATATGTTTCTAAGAATTTTTAAAATAAAGGGCTAATGTAAGGAATACTGTAACTTAGTTATCAAATGTACTCTTCGCTTAACTAAATACTTTAGAATCGAGTTCATCATCAAAGATATTTCGTAAATAACATGTTTCAAAATTTAATAGATCGACTTGGTACCAATTTAAACTTACCCCCCGATGAAGCTTTGAAATCGGAGCTAATCAAAGAGCTTTGCTCGAACCTGGTTCACGGGCATGTGGTTGTGGTCGACACTAATCGAAACGAAGTATTCGCAATTAAGGATGATACGGAAATACTGGAAAAGATTTCTCTTTAACTTTTATTCTAATTGAGCACTCCCCCTCCTTTGCTCTAATCAAGCGTGTTTAGCCCTTTAGACGGTTCAGGGTGTACCAAGCCCTAGTGTTGCTCATTTTCGAACCATCCTTGGCGAAAATTGCTTCCAAATTAAATCGGTAAACCCGGTTTATTTCCAAGGTTGTCTCAATATTTACAATCAACCCATTTTTCGATACTTTCACTTTAGTGGGTTTCTCTTTTTTTAAATCGGTCTTCGGTGATCCGTATTTTGGATGATAGTGATACCCCCATCTCTCGAGATTATAATTATTTAGGTCTTCCGCTAATTTCCGATCAACTGGTTTGGTAAAAGTAATTTGAAAGCCTTTTGCTGTAAGCTTTAAGTCGAACATGGAAAAGGGAATCGTTTTCCCATCCCAGCTTATCTGCTGTAGGCCAAATTCCTTCCCTCCGGCTGAGCCCCACCCCCTACCCGTCTGTCCAGCCCACATACTTCCGTCCGGAGCAAAAACCTGGCGAATACATCCGGTTTGTAAACGATTGATGAAGTCAAAGATAACACCTTGATACTCTCCTCCCACTTTATCAAGAGATACCCTCATAATATTAGATCGACTCTGGTCTCCGATAAACATTTGCCCGGTAAAAGGTCCAAATTTTCCTGAGGTATAATCAAAAGTTGGTTCGCCTGGAGAATTAGCCAGTTCGCCATGGGGGATCCAAACCGCGGGTCGCTTGCGTAGTCTGTCATATTCTTCAATCGGAATTGCATTTAAATCCTTACCCCTAAACTTCGGGTGATCCATTAGAGAAGAGGGGTGTCCATGAAATCGGCCCTTTACGATATGATGGAGAGAGCTACTGGCTTCCCAGTCACCTTGATTGTCTGTAAAAAAAAGTTCATCCTTTTCGTTGATTCCGATGCCGGCAGGTGAACGCATGCCCGAAGCGAAAGGAATAAACTCTCCTTTGGGTGTGACCTGAAATCCCCAACCACGATACTTTGCTGCTCGTCCCATTTTTCCCTCCGTATCTTTGTATTCCTTGGTCCACACCCGGCCAATATCCCATTTCTTACTCCTCGCCCAACCTGGCCAGGAAAGCGAAGTGTTAAGAGTACCGTAAAAATTTCCCTTTCGGTCGCGAACTAATCCAAAAGCATACTCATGATAATTATCCGTAACCCCCCAGCCATCATTGATGGTTTGGTAGTGGTCCGCACGCCCGTCACGGTCGGAATCTGTAAGTTTTGTAATTTCCGGACGATGAATGACAAAGATTTCTCCGCTCTTTGGGTCAATCCAAATACCAAGAGCCTCGTGGAGACCATCTGCAAATAGACTCCACTCCTTATCCTCCAAAATATATTTCCAAACCTCCCCCTCTCTCGTACAAACAAAGAGATTTCCATCCGGACAAAACTCCATTCCACCGATACCCAAGAAAACCTCAGGGGGCGTCTGAATTGTCCTTACAGAATAACCCTGTGGAATACGATCCGGTTGATCCTCACCAAGACAGGGAAGCAAAGGAAGGATTAAAAGAAAAAATATAAAATGTAATTTCATGAAATTAATTTAGATTTGCTCGACACTTATAAAAAATTCTGAACTTTCATTTGCAGGAATCTTAACAAACCCTTGATTAGAATACCACTCACCCGCAGTTGTAGATACACGCACACCTTCCGGTTTAATTAAAAAATATAGGTCTGCAGAAGCATCTATAACCCTGAATCCGTATGTCAGACCTTGCCCACCCGGACTTCCTGTTGCTGTTTGACTAACCTTAACTCCGTCAACTTGGTATTTAAATTCTGGATTACCCAGTCTTGAATACCCACCAAAACGCACCTCCGGAACCTTGTTCGTATTTCCAACCCGTAAAGGAAATTCACTCGAACCCACATCAAATTTCTTACCAAGAATAGAACATGGACCCCCTCCCCTGCTTCTCCGATCCCTACTCACATTAAGAAACGGACCGGTCCACGCCATGCGAATCATTAATTTTTCTGCATCGAATAAATAATTAAATCCACCAGGCAATCCGACCGCAATCGAACGTCCAGAATCTACTCCAGAAACATGCACGCGAACCACCCTCGCTTCCGCCCCCACTTCCAATACTCCGTTCTTTGGAGTAGTTCCGGGCGATGCAATTTTTATTTCAGCAAGATTAACCGACGATGGATCGTCCACCACCTTCATCACTCCACGCATAGTCAAAGAGTGACCAGGAAAAGTACAGACATAAGAATAATCCCCTTTCTCCAAAGGGGCGATAAATTGAACCGTACTCTTTCCCCCTGGTTGTACCAGTCCAATAGATGCAATAATCGAAGGATCTTTAGGTATAAAACCCATCTTCATTCCATGTTCTCCAAGTTTTAGGGCTAATTCCGCTAATCTATTTATTTCGGACGAATCCCCATTGGACAGAACAAGGTTGTGGATCATCTCGTCTGTATTATCTAGAGTCAGATTCACTCGACTCCCGGGTTTAACCGCAAATACTTCATTCGAAAATCTCAGTTGAGCATGCCGGGTTCCAATCACAACATCATAATCGGACTTACCAACTAAAGAAATAGTAACCGAAGAGAAAAGAAATATTAGAATAAATGGTGAAAGAAAATTCATAATTATTGGTATAAAATCAACTATATTAAAGATATGCTTAAAAGATCGAGCATTATAAAATTCTTTTTTTTGATTTTTTTCCGTTCCGCGTAAGAAATTTAAAATGGAGAACATGAAAATGTAATGTTTAAAGAATTAATTGATAGATTTAGCGCAAACTTGGGTTTAAGTCCGGATGAAGCAATCAAGTCAGAATTAGTAAAAAAACTTTGTTCTGATTTGATTCATGGACAGGTAGTTGTAATTGATTCAGCCCAAAGCAAATATCTGTCGTTACATTTAAATTTAGAGCAAATTCAAAAGAAATCCACTGAACTAAATAACAATACATTCAGGTAGAGCACCAAATTCGTGAGAGCAAGAACCTGCGTTCAATCCATGAATTGTCGATCTCTTTAACAACCTCTTAGTTGCAGGTGAAATTCTTACCGTCTGGATTTCTGATCATCTAAACTAAAGTCCTTCATTTAAAAATCAGCATCCTAGTAACCAAAATTTAGCATTTACCCAAAGAAATCAATTGTGCTCACTGTTAGAGAACAAACGAAAGAAACGAACCATTTAAAAAATTTTGCTTTGGGTTGGATTTTTCAAATTTAGGGATAAATAAAATGTTTATGAAATTACTATCTTTTATTTTATTCTCTAGTTTCTTCTTCATCAACGCTCACGCTGTTACCAAAGTATCAATTTCTGGAAACGATCAGATGCAATTCAGCGTTAAGGAATTTGAGGTAAAGGCGGGCGAACAGGTCGAATTAGAATTCAAAAACGAGGGCACGCTCCCAAAGATTGCGATGGGACATAATTTGGTAATTTTAAAAGAAGGTATATCCGCAATCGCCTTCGGAGGTAAAGCGATGCAGGCAGGTGCAAATGCAACCAATGCCCTTCCCGATGCAGTTAAAGGTGATGTTTTGGCTTACACAAAACTCCTAGGTCCAGGAGAAAGTGAAATCATTAAATTTAAAGCGCCAAAAAAACCAGGCCTTCTTCAATTTGTTTGTACCTTTCCGGGGCACTACGCAATGATGAGAGGCGTCATGGTGGTTAAGTAGTTTTCTTAATCAGTTCCTTCGAATTTTAAGTGCTTCCTCAGCAGATTTGCTCATCTCCATATACTTCTTGATTTCGTCAGTTTCTGATATGGCCCCCAGGTTTATGTCGTAGGTGGGAATCATTTCTTTAAGCCTCGCTTGTGCTTCTGTTCTTTTACAGAGTTTAGGAAAGCATTTCTGTATAACTTCAAGGACGATATTGACACATACAGAAGCTCCTGGAGATGCTCCTAATAACGCAGATATGCTTTTATCTTCTGTGGTTACGACTTCAGTACCAAAGTGAACGATTCCAGCATCCCCATCTTCTTTTTTAATTGCCTGTACTCGAATACCAGCGTCAATGAGTTTCCAGTCCTGTGCTTTTGCAGACGGATAAAAATTCCGTAGTTCATTCAGGCGGGTATTCATGCTCTGAAGCCCCTGCTGAATGAGGTAACTGACCAGTGGAATATTACTTATACCCACCTTTATAAGAGTAAGAATATTGTGAAACTTAATCGAACTGGGGAGGTCAAGAAAACTTCCACCCCGGTGTAAAAACTTGGTGGTCCATGCGGCATAGGGTCCAAAGAGAAGGGTTTTCTTCCCCTCCAACCAGCGACTATCCAGGTGAGGAACCGCCATGGTTGGTGCCGCGCCCGGAGAGAGTCCATATACTTTGGCGTCGTGCTTTTTAACAATTTCCGGATCATCACAGACCAACCACTGTCCACCAATAGGAAATCCCCCATAACCCTTAATTTCGGGAACTCCTGCTTTTTGTAAAAGCAAAAGCGAGCCTCCACCCGCCCCAATAAAAACAAATTTCGCCCTCTGACTACGAGTGATTCCGGTTTTCAAGTCCTTGATCGTAAGCTCCCAACCATCCGTGCAACGATTCAGATCAGTGACACGGTTATGAGAGTAAAACGAACAGCCTTCCTGCCCACCCAACCAGTGAATCAGTTTACGGGAAAGTTCACCAAAATTCACATCGGTTCCGGCTTTCATTCTGGTTGCGGCTACCGGCATACCCTCTCGGCCTTCCATTAAAAGAGGGGCCCATTTAGAAATTTGATCAGGATCCTCGGTATACTCCATTTCCGAGAAAAAAGGATGGGCCGACATTCCCTCAAAACGGGACTTCAGAAAATCGACCTGTTCCTGACCGTAGACAAAACTGATATGAGGCACAGCATTGATAAAGTCACCCGGTTGATCAATCATCCCGGTACGAACCGCATACGCCCAGAATTGTTTTGTCTGTTCGAACTGTTCGAAAATTTCCACCGCCTTCCCTACTTTAACTTTTCCATCTGTTCCCCGATCAGGGGTATAGCTCAATTCACAAATTCCGGCATGTCCGGTTCCGGCATTATTCCATCCATTGGAACTCTCGTGGGACAAATCCTCAGTTACTTCATAAAGTTCAATCTTAAGACTGGAGTCGATCGATTTGAGTAGAGCACCCAAATTAGCTGACATAACTCCACTCCCGATAAGGGCAACATCAAGAATCTCATTTTGGGAATCAGCACTCATAATAATGAAAAAAAATTTAAGCTTGGGTACCGAACATCCGGTCCCCGGCATCGCCCAATCCGGGAACAATATATCCGCGGTCATCGAGTTTTTCATCCAGTGATGCCGTAAAAATAGGTACATCCGGGTGAGCCTCCTTCATTCGGGCCACTCCTTCAGGAGCGGCAAGCAGACAGAGGAGACGGAGGTCCTGTGCTCCTTCTTTTTTCAAACGATCAATCGCAGCGACAGAGGAATTACCGGTTGCAAGCATAGGATCAACCGCGATCACCAAACGGTTTTCCAATTCAGCCGGTACTTTGCAGTAATATTCAATCGGCTCCAGGGTCTCCTCATCACGGTACATCCCCACAAATCCAACCCGGGCCGCTGGTATGACTTCAAGGATACCATCCAATAATCCATTACCCGCCCGTAAAATGGAAATGAGAGCCAGTTTTTTCCCATCCAAAATAGGTGAACGGGTACGGCAAAGCGGGGTTTCAATATTTACATCAACGACCGGTAGATCCCGGGTAATTCCGAATGCGAGAAGCATAGAAGTTTCCCACAATAACTGACGAAAAGTCGAACTGGGGGTTTCCTTGCGGCGCATCAGAGTGAGTTTATGCTGAACGAGGGGGTGATCAATAATAGTAAGATGTTCTGTCATGGTTTTTAAAGTGATTTAATCAAGGAGTTCGCCAACCAGAGGAATCTGCCTTGGTTGACCTTCTCTAAGAGTAAAGGAAGACTGAATAATTTTCGACACTGAATGAGCGGAATTTTCATCTTTTGCATGAATACGGCAAAGCAGATCGCCGGATGAAACCGCCTGCCCCCGTTCTGCCATCTGATCCAACCCGACTGACAAATCCAAAATATCATCCTGTTGCTTACGGCCACCTCCAAGTTCAATCACAGCATGTCCGAGTGCGCGGACATTAATTTCAGAAATAAATCCACTCTCAGTGGCATGTAAATCGGTGACAAAAGAAGCTTGGGGCAAGCGTTTTGAGAAATTATCAAGCAGATCAGTCGGGCCCCCCAATGCCGAAACCATCCGGGCAAAGCATTCTGCTGCCCGACCATCCGTGAGAGCCTGGACAATATTTCCTTCCCCTTCCCTTGCATCGCTGGCTAACCCACCAAGGGTAAGAAGTTGCCCGCCAAGTGCCACCGTCACCTCTCTCAGGCGTGGAAAATCTTTCAAACCACATAAAAACTCCAATGCATTTTTTATCTCGAGCGAATTACCCGCCACCGGAGCAAGAGGTTGTTCCATATCCGTAAGAAGTGCGGCCGTTTTACAGCCTGTTCCCTTTGCCCCGTTGACCAAGGAACGGGCAAGTGTACGGGCATCCGAAGGATCGCTGATAAATGCCCCATTCCCGATTTTAACATCAAGAACCAAGCCTTCCAGACCGGCAGCCAGTTTTTTCGAAAGAATGGAAGCGGTGATCAGATCAATACTCTCCACCGTGGAAGTAATATCACGAATGGCGTACAGCCGCTTATCCGCCGGGGCAATCCCCTCCCCTGCACCAACTATAGCACACCCCACCTTGGCCACAATATTTTGAAAATCGTCTTCACTCACCGAAGTTTGATAACCGGGAATGGCTTCCAATTTATCCAAGGTTCCTCCGGTATGCCCAAGACCCCGACCGGAGATCATTGGAATGTAGGCCCCGCAGACAGCGAGTGCAGGAGCAAGAATGAGGGAAACATTATCTCCCACCCCACCGGTGGAATGCTTATCGAGTACTGGACCGGGAAGATTCCATTCTTGAACTTTGCCACTGTCTCTCATCGCAAGGGTAAGTCCAATGCGTTCGTTTTCAGTCAGTCCATTCACACAGACCGCCATGGCAAAAGCACCGGCCTGAGAATCCGACACATCTCCTGAAGCCAATCCCTGTGCAAAACCATTCAACTCTGCGGGAGAAAGCACAGTACCATCACGAACTTTGGACAGGATAACCGGAATGTTCATTCCTTGGGCAGATGAGATGAGGAAAAAGAATCCGGTAACAATTCGCCAATGGTCTTACGAATAATTTGGCCATCCAGACCGGCTAATAATACTGGAGTGTCGGGTTGGGAAAACTCGGCAATCTTTTGTCGACACCCACCACAAGGTGAAACCGGGACCGGACTATCCGCAACAATACAAATCTCTTCTATACTGGTTTCTCCACCGGCAACCATAGCCGCAATTGCCCCAGCTTCCGCACAGGTTCCTTCCGGGTAAGCCACATTTTCAACATTGCATCCGAGAAAAAATTTTCCCGAAGAACTCCGAATTGCCGCCCCCACCTTAAACCGGGAATAAGGAGCATGAGCCCGCTCGCGAACTTCAAGAGCCTGTTGAAAAAGTGACATAAATAAATTGGATTAAAATTCTAGTTTGAATCGAAGCTGAAGATCTGGCAAGCGAATGGTGAACACAAGAAACTTGCCACGGATGGATGGAATAACAATGATAAATATTAACCCTTTCTATATTACTGTGCCTTCTTCAACCTTAACTACCGATTTCAATCACCGTTCCCTTCCAAGAAATCCAGGAATGGAATTAGACCTCGAATGGGCTCTTTCTGTACAGGCAAATACTTCAGCCATTGAACGCCGGTGCAAAACCCTGCCCGGCAGACGTTCAATCAAGAAAGCCAATCAGGCAGCTTGGCTCCTCAAGGCCATAAGCTGTATTGATCTGACCACCTTATCCGGAGATGATACCGAACAACGGGTCCGAAGGTTGTGCCAAAAAGCGAAATACCCGGTGCGAAGAGATTTACTCGATGCAATGGAGATTGAACCGGGTACGATCCATACCGGTGCCATTTGCGTGTACCACGAAATGGTTCCCGCCGCTGTGTCCGCTCTCAAAGGGAGCGATATTCCAGTGGCAGCAGTATCAACCGGATTCCCTGCCGGTCTCTCCCCGTATTCACTTCGCTTGGCCGAGATTGGAGAATCCGTCAAGGCAGGTGCCCAGGAAATTGATATTGTGATTTCGCGTCGTCATGTGCTGACCCAAAACTGGCAGGCTCTGTACGATGAAATGAAAGCATTTCGGGAAGCCTGTGGCGATGCCCATGTGAAGGCAATTTTAGCCACTGGAGAACTGGGAACCCTGCGCAATGTGGCCCGGGCTTCAATGATCTGCATGATGGCGGGGGCAGATTTTATTAAAACTTCAACCGGAAAGGAAAGTGTCAATGCCACCCTGCCGATCAGTCTGACCATGATTCGGCAAATCCGCGATTATTACGAGAGAACCGGGTACCATGTCGGTTACAAACCAGCCGGGGGAATATCCAAGGCAAAAGATTCGCTCACCTATCTTTCTCTCATCAAGGAGGAACTTGGAGATCGATGGCTCCAACCCGATCTTTTCCGCTTTGGTGCTTCCAGTCTGCTTGGGGATATCGAACGGCAACTTGAACACTTTGTAACCGGGCACTACTCGGCCAATTATCGACACGCAATCGGATAAGAAATGAAAGTTAAGGAAATTTTGGAAACAATGGATTATGGAGAGGCACCGGAAAGTGCTGAACAGGCAAAGGAATGGATTGCTAAACATTCCGGAAATATGGGCCTGTATATTAATGGTTCGATTGAATGCCCGGACGGACGCGATTCTTTGGAAAGCAGGAATCCTGCAAACGGAGAACTCCTAGCCCATGTCTGTCAGGCAGACAGTGAGGATATTGACCGGGCCGTAAATGCCGCCCGCAAAGCACAACCAGAATGGGAAGGAATCGGCGGTCCGGCACGGGCGAAATATCTCTACGCTCTTGCCCGTCTGGTTCAGAAACATTCGCGCCTCCTTGCCGTTCTCGAAACTTTGGATAATGGAAAACCAATCCGGGAAAGCAGGGATATCGATATCCCCCTGGTCGCCCGTCATTTTTATTATCATGCCGGAGCCGCTCAGTTAATGGAAAAGGAAATGCCCGACCAGCAGGCACTGGGCGTGGCCGGCCAGGTCATTCCATGGAATTTCCCCCTGCTGATGCTGGCGTGGAAAATTGCTCCTGCCATTGCCATGGGTAACACAGTGGTTCTAAAACCGGCGGAATACACCTCCCTGTCCGCACTTCTCTTTGCAGAAATTTGTATCGAAGCAGGACTACCCGCTGGTGTGGTTAATCTCGTTACCGGGGATGGACGGGTTGGACAAATGCTCGTGACTCACGAAGGAATTGATAAAGTTGCTTTTACCGGGTCAACCGAGGTCGGTCGTAAAATCCGTCAGGCCATTGCCGGACAGGGCAAGGAACTCACTCTCGAACTCGGAGGCAAATCCCCTTACATCGTATTCGACGATGCCGATCTTGACAGTGCGGTGGAAGGATTAGTCGATGCAATCTGGTTTAATCAGGGACAGGTATGCTGTGCCGGATCCCGCCTTTTCGTACAGGAAGGAATTGCGGAAATATTTCATAAAAAACTCAGGGCCCGGATGGATAAACTACGGATCGGGGACCCGATGGACAAATCCATTGATATGGGAGCCATCGTCGATCCAAGCCAGCTCGAATCCATCACCCGTATTGTGGAGGATGGATTAAGAGAAGGCGGAGAACGACACACCTGCCCAGCTAAGCTACCGGAGACCGGTTGTTTTTATCCGCCCACCCTCATCACCGATGTGGACCCTGCATGTCAACTCATGCAGGAGGAAATTTTTGGCCCCGTTTTAGTCGGGACGACCTTCCGCACACCCGCTGAAGCAGTGGCTCTGGCCAACAATACCCGTTATGGCCTGGCCGCATCCATCTGGACCGAAAATATCAATCTCGCCCTCGATATTGCCCCCAAAGTGATCTGCGGAGTGGCCTGGATTAATTCAACCAATCAATTTGACGCCGCTGCCGGATTTGGCGGCAGACGGGAAAGTGGATTTGGCCGCGAAGGCGGTCAGGAAGGACTTTTCGCCTACACCCGTTCGAAAAACACCCCTACGAATGAACTGGCTGAAATTAAGGCTCTTCCTGGGAAGTCCGAACCGGTGGGCGCAGAAATTGACCGCACCGCCAAACTCTTTATCGGGGGCAAGCAAGCCCGTCCGGACAGTGGATATTCCACCCCGGTCTTTTCCACCGAAGGAAAATTGCTCGCCCAAGTCGGACAGGGAAACCGTAAGGATATCCGCAATGCAGTGGAAGCGGCAGCCGGTGCCAAAGGGTGGGGAAAAACCACCGCCCACCTGCGTGCCCAAATTCTTTATTATCTCGGGGAAAATCTTTCCGCCCGTAAAAACGAGTTCGCCGAACGCATTGTCAGTATGACCGGTTGCGAACAAGATACGGCCGAACTGGAAGTGAACAGCTCCATTGACCGATTATTTACTTATGCGGCATGGGCGGATAAATATGACGGGGCTGCCCACGGCGTTCCTATCCGTGGAGTCGCTCTGGCGATGAACGAACCGGTGGGAGTGATTGGAATGATCTGTCCGGACGAATCACCCCTACTTGGATTAATCTCACTCCTCGCCCCGGCGCTTGCGATGGGCAACACCTGTGTGGTGGTTCCATCTGAACCCTTTCCCCTATCCGCCACCGATCTCTATCAGGTATTTGAAACTTCAGATTTACCGGCAGGCGTGGTTAATTTGGTCACCGCAAAACATACTGATGTCGCCGAAACCCTCGCTGGGCATATGGAGATCGATGCTCAATGGTATTTTGGGTCAGGCGGACTCTCTCCCTTGATTGAAAAATCCTCCGCGGGTAACCTCAAGCGGACCTGGGTGAACCAAGGAAAATCAATAAACTGGAACGATTCCCAGCAGGCCGAAGGAAAAATGTTTCTCCGGCAAGCAACCGAAGTGAAAAATATTTGGATTCCCTATGGCGAATAAATTTTTACGAATTTTAAATTTTTTCTAAGAAAATGAATCCTCGTTCGTCCTAATACGAACGATCCAATGATTCCACCCGCTTCCTTCCCTTCCTCACATTAAAACTCATATGAAAAATAAGCTGTTTCTCTTCTTTCTTTTCTCCCTCCTTCCGACAGTTTCTTCCCTACAGGGTAATGTAATTGGTTATATCGAAGACTTTGCTCTCGCTCCCGATCGTGAGGTAGTTCTCAAGGACCTGGTTCCCGGAACCCGCGAGTACTACTATTACCATGCCCTGCATGCTCAGAATGAAGGACAACATGGAGAAGTCGAAAAACTAATCGGACTCTGGGTAAAACGCTATGGAGAAACCTCAAGGGTTCGTGAAATCCGGAACCGGGCAGCCTTGCTCGAATACGAAAAAAATCCCGAGAAATCGATGGATTACCTAAAGAAAAAATTGGGGCTTCGCTTTAACCATAGCCGGGTAATCGAAGGCAGAAAACCTGCTCACCCCACAAAACTCGACCCGAAACATGTTTCCTATGATTCTTACTATCAGGAGGCAATCAGGGTATATAAAAATCTTCAGGGTTTTGAACAACGTGGATTGCGTAACCTGGATGCAAATAAACTCAACGGTATTCAATTACGCGACTTTTTGGGACGAATCATTTATCCAGACATACCCGGTCTACCAGAGTTGATTCAAAAGGATTTAAAAGAACGCGAAAGCCGTGGTTTTGGCTCGTTACAAGTTCATCGACACTTGACCAAGAAACAACTGGATGAACTGCTTGAACTGGACCCAAAACTTCTCAACTCCAATAATTTTGTTCAGACTTACCTTTCCCGGTTAAGCCCATCCGCTGATTTAAACCCCGAGGAGGAACCGGAAGAGAAATCCGCGTGGTTTAACCGCCAGCTCCTCTTCGTCAGAACACTCTCCCCGGCCTTTAATTCCCTCAAGGCCAATGTTCTCTACAACATATTAAAACACACAAGATCCCTCGGCAACTGGGACCGTGAACTCCTTCTGGAATATCTGGCTTTACCCCGTCCGGTTTCCTATCTACGCAGGGAATGGACCCAGGCAGAAATGAAAAAACCGGGTGCCAAGTCAGTTAATTTCAACGAGGATTTTAGAAGCTTTGGATGCTACGCTCCCATCCGACAGGAGACTCCCCTGGTCCGTTCGATGCTTCTTCATTTTTTCGACTCAGACGCAAACTTTGATGCCTTTTCAAAGTATTTAACCGATGAATTCCTCAAACCCATTTTTGCAGAGGCCAAGCTAACCGCCGGAAAGGGAGATGCAGAGAAATGGTACTCCATGCTTTCAACCAGTCAGCTAAAGAACCTAAGAGAAAGAATCGATTTATCTTTCGCTGATCAGAACAAGCAAAGCTTTGCTCCAAACGATAAGGTAAACCTCAAGCTTTGGACCAAAAATGTTGATAAGTTAATGATCAAGGAATTCGAGATCAATGCTTTCAATTACTACATAAAAAACAGACAAGAGGTAAGCACAGCGATTGAATTGGACGGTCTGACCGCTACCCGCGAGCGGGTAGTCGAGAGCGATCTTCCACCCATTCGCAGAAATTTACGGTCCATCTCTTTTCCTAATCTAAAAAAGAGAGGCGTATATGTGGTCGAATTTATTGGGAATGGAATTTCCAGCCGTGCCCTGATCCGGAAAGGAACCCTTCGGTTACTTGAAAAGATTGGCCCAGCCGGTCATGAGTTCCGGATACTTGATGAGAAGAACCAAATCTGCGACAAGGCCACGCTTTGGTTCAATGATAAGGAGTATTCTCACAGGGATGGAGTCATCCTGATTCCTTTTAGTAACAACCCGGGCTCACGAACCGTTATTCTACGGGACGGAAATTTTGCAAGCCTTGCCCGCTTTACCCACTTGGGAGAAAACTACAAGCTTCAGGTCGGATTTCATATGGATCGTGAATCCCTCCGAAGCGGAGAAAATACCATCCTCTTGGTTCGTCCGACCCTTCGCCTGAATGGATATCCCACTTCCTTGAAATTACTGGAAGAAATCCAACTGGTGATCACCTCCTACGATCATGACAACCAACCAACCCGTATGGAAGTACCCATCGACAAACTCGATCCGCGGGAGGAATTTGCTCATGAATTTCGGGTTCCCGAAAGAACTCACCGGATAGAAACATTTGTGGAGGCCAAAGTTGAGAGTCTGAGTGGCTCAAAGAAGGTAAACCTGAGGGACAATTTTTCCATCTCCATCAATGGAATAGATCAGGGCACCCAGACTGCGAGCCCCCTTCTTCATCGTTCATCGAATGGATTTGTTATGGAAGTCCGGGGCAAAAATGGGGAACCCTTCGTCGACTATTCTGTCCCCTTTAGTTTTAAACATGTGGATTTTAGACGGACCCGAAATCATACCCTTAAGACTGATGAAATGGGTCGTATCCAGCTTGGATTCCTCCCCAATATTGAATGGTTACAAGTAAGTACCCCGAATACCCAAAAGTGGGAACTTGAAAAACATGCGGTTGGGCGTTCGTATCTACCGACTCTCATCCATGCCGTAATGGGCGATTCCGTCACCTTGCCGTTTCCACGCCTTGGCAACCGTTTTCCAGTCAATGAATTCTCCCTGTTTGAATTAAGAGCCAATTCCTTTTTCGTCGATCATTCAGACAAAATAAGCTCCCTTCCCGGACTGATCGAAATCTCCGATCTACCAGCCGGAATCTTCATGCTTAATCACCATCCGACCGGTCGTACTGTGACCATTCGGATAACCGATGGAGAGAACAGATCCGGGTTTGCGGTATCACGTCACCATATTCTGGAGAGAAATTATGGCCCACCCCTTTCCATATCTTCCATCGAAGCAAAGGATGGGAAATTCCACATTCGTTTGGCCAATGCTCATTCAAGTGCCCGCTTACATGTTTTCGGCACTGCATATACTCCCACTTTTGACGCACATTCCTTACTCCAATTAAATCCCGTTCCCACGCCCTCCTCCATGGCTTTGGCAATTCCACGAACTCTTTATGTGGAGGAAAGGGATATTGGTGAAGAATACCGCTATGTATTGGAAAGACAGGGAGCCGAAAAATTTCCCGGTAACCTGCTCCCCCGCCCGGGACTAATTCTTAATCCATGGTCCGTTCGTTCAACGGAAACGGAGAAGAAAGCAGCCGAAAAGGGAGGAGAATATGCCGACCGGCAAAATCAAGCTGATTTAAGGGCAAGAGCTGTGCCGCAGGAGAATTCAGGGATTAGCGGGCTCAATGATAAGACCAACCTGGATTTCCTTGAACAGGGTACCCTACTCTTAAAAAACCTCCGCCCGAATAAGGATGGTGTGGTCATTATCGACATCCCCAGGGACAAGGGATATCGGATGCTTAGGTTTGTTGCCATCGATCCGATTCAGCAGGTCAGCCTGGATCTTCCTCTTCCAGATGCGGGAACCATTACCAGGGAAAGACGGATGGTTACTGATTTGGATTTTGAGACCGCCCACGCCAAACAGAAACAAGTCTCGATCCTCGAAGCTGAAAAAGATTTCAAAGTCGAAGATTTCACCACTTCCCGATTTCGCTCCATCGATTCTCTCCGTGACGCCTATGATCTTCTTTTGACGATCAATGGTAGTTCAACCGTTCGGGAATTTGGTTTCCTGATGGACTGGCCCGAACTGGAAGAGAATGAAAAGATCGAAAAATACCGAACCTATGCCTGTCACGAACTTCACTTTTTCATCTATCGTAAAGACCGAGAATTCTTTGATAAAATTATCCGTCCTTATCTGGAAAACAAAAAGGAACCCACGTTCCTCGATGACTGGTTTTTGCAAAGGGATCTCTCCGTATATCTCGAGCCTTTTCGTTTTGATCAACTTAATGCATTTGAAAAAGCATTGCTCTCGACCACCCGATTCGCATCCGCCAAGGAAATGAGCAGGCATCTTTCCGAAAAGTCCGACTTAATTAAACCCGACCTCGATCTATTCGACCGGCTTTTCGAAATCGCACTGAACAGCGGTTCACTTGATCAGGAGACTGATGCATTGGCTAGCCTTGCCAAATCGGCTCGGAAACAGGCAGAGATCAAAAGAGAGTCCATGGCACTTGCACCCGTACCTGCAGCTGCTCTAAGACCCATGCCCACTTCGGATTATAGCTTCGGCAGAAGCAGTTCGGCAGAAAAAGCTAAAATGGAAGCCAAAGGATTTTTGAATAATTCTCTATTCCGAGGTGTAAATGCTGAGGCAGAAATCAGTTTTGATTCGGCAGTGGCTCTCAATGGTACCCGACAATCGGCGCCGATGGAAAAACTCTCCGAGCAATCATCCGACTTATATTTCAAAGCCCAAAAAGAAAGTATATTGGAAACCAAGGAAAGTGAGAAAAAAAATAAAAACTGGTATAGCTACAGTGCAGGGTTTTCAGATGCTGTAGGTGGTGGTGCGGCGAATGACCCCTTTGAAGCAAACCTGAGGCTCAGAAATGAAGTCCGTGCCTTCTACCGGAAAACTGGGAAGGTCATGGAATGGGCCGAGATTAACTACTACCGGATAACCATTCAAAATCAGAATGCCAACCTGATACCCATCCATTCATTCTGGAGTGATTATGCCAACTATTTATCAACCGATGGAAAGAAACCTTTCCTGTCCGGTAATTTCATCTATGCGACCCGCAATGCCAATGAAATGCTCCTAGCCCTCAGTGTGCTCGATTTACCCTTTGATCCCAAAAAGACGGAAACCGAAATTGAAGAGCGATCCGTAACTATTCAGCCAAAACAAAACCTGCTTCTTTTTCACGAGCAACTCTTGCCCTCAGAACAAAGCAAGAAAAGTGAGGTTCTGATGAGCCAAAGGTTCTATCGTCTCGATTCCCGCTACCGCTACGAAAAAGGTGAGAGGCTGGACAACTTTGTGGATGAAGAATTCCTACCCGGTATTCCCTACGGCTCCATCGTGGTCCTTACCAACCCTACCTCCTCCAGGAAAAAACTCCGCCTGCTCCTCCATCTCCCCAATGGCTCGATGCCCCTGAGTAAGACCCGTACCGTGCGTAGTATTCCGGTCACCCTGGAGGCGTACTCCACCCGCACCTTTGAAAGTTCGTTCTACTTTCCACAGGTTGGAAAGTTTGGACTCTATCCGGCCCGTGCTTCATCGGATGGAAAATCAGTCGCCTCGGCTCCACAGGTAACTTTTCAGGTGGTCAAAGAATTAAGCAAGAAAGATAAAACATCTTGGGCATGGATTTCACAAAATGGAACGGATAAGGATGTGCTCAATTACCTGAACGCCAATAACCTGAACCGCACCGATCTCAATCAAATTGCTTTTCGCCTGCGTAAGGAAAACGAGGGCGGATCCGGCAAGTCTTTCTACGACCGGTTGCTCAAACAATTGGATACTCGTTTTCATTACCACAACACCATCTGGTCCTATGCCTTCTATCATGAGGATGTAAATCGTTTCAGCGAATTTTTGACCAAATCATCCTTTGCGAATCAGAGCGGACTCTGGATCGAAAGTCCCCTACTAAAGCTCGATCCGGTGGATAGGAAATGGTACGAGCAACTGGAATATGCTCCGCTTGTTCATGCACGGGCCCATCGACTGGGTAAGGAAAGAAGAATATTGAATGACCGTCTGCGTGGCCAATACCTCAGACTTTTGGATGTATGTAAATACAAGCCCGCCTTAACCCAGCAGGATCATTTAATTCTCACTTACTACCTGTTCGCCCAGGATCGTATTGAGGAAGGACTCGCCCACTTTGATAAAATCGATCGGAAGGAAGTCCGGGAAAAATTACAATATGATTATTTTGCAGTGAACGCCGCCTTTTATCGTTTGGAAATTGATAAGGCCGAAAAAATTGCCAAGACCTATGAAAATTTTTCCATCGACCGCTGGAAAAAACTTTTTGCCGAAGCCTTGGCACATGTTAGCGAGGCCAAGGCAGTGCTTGATCCAAAAGTCGTGGATGAGGAAGAGAGGGATCAACAGATGGATCAGTTGGCGGATACCGAGACCAGTTTCTCCTTTGAATTTGTGGACGACCAAATTCGTTTGGAACATAAAAATATCGATTCTGCACAGGTTCGGTTTTATCCGATGGAAGTGGAACTTCTTTTCTCGCGCCAACCCTTTGCCAAAAATGACGCCGATCATTTCACCCTGGTCTCACCCGATGGTGAAGACGCTATAAAGATTGGGAAAGGGAATAAACAAACCACTTACCAGTTGCCTGAAAAATACCGTAGACAAAATGTAATGATTGAAATCGAGGCGGGAGGGAAAAGAAAAGCACAGGCTTATTATGCAAACCGTCTGAGTACGGAAGTCACGGAGGCGTACGGACGCATTCGCGTACTTGATAAAATCACCGGCAAGCCCTTGCCAAAGGTGTATGTCAAGACTTACGCCCGCATGAATAATGGACAGGTCCGCTTCTACAAAGACGGCTACACCGACCTGCGGGGCAAGTTTGAATATGCCTCCCTCAACACAGATGATCTCGACCAGGTCCAGCGCTTCGCCCTCCTCGTGATCGACCCCGATGCCGGCGCCCAGATCGAGGAAGCCGCACCACCTTCCAGATAAATCACTTTGTCATTGCGAGGAGGACGACAGTCCGACGCGGCAATCCATCGTGTCTCAGTGAAAGTGAACGCATTTGTCTCTTCGCTTACTGGTTCACAGTGGATCGCCACGCCCGCAAGGGGCTCGCGATGACAATAGAGGGGCGGTTCGTTTACTCTGGACCAATGGATCGCCACGGGCTCCCAGCCCTCGCGATGGTAAATAGACAGATGAGCTAAGTGCTCTTCTTCAATCCCGCAAAATACTTCCTCGCTGCCTCGTTCACCCGGGGAGCCAACAGCATACTCGAAAGAATCGTGGGGATTGCCATCAGCCCGAAGGCAATATCCAGGAAATTGATAATCACATCCATTTTGACCACTGCGGATACCACGATCGTGAGAAGGTAAAAACCAAGCATTGGCAGTCGGGCCTTTTGTCCAAAAAGAAAACACCCGCACTTTACCACATAATAGGAAAATCCGAGCATCGATGAAAAACTCAGGCATAGCACACCGGCGAGTAACAGATAGGGTCCAACTCCGGGAAGAGCCTGCTCAAAGGCCTGCGTGGTCAGGAGCACGCCATCCCCCTCTCCTGATCTCCACACATCCGTGACCATCAGAACCAGTCCGGTCAAAGTACACATGATAAGGGTATCAATCACCGGACCCCACATCGCCACCACTCCTTCACGAATCGGCTCTTTGGTCTTGGCGGCTCCATGAGCCATCGCCTCCGTACCCATACCGGCCTCGTTGGAAAAAGCAGCCCGGCGGACCCCAGTTACAATTACCATTCCCAAGGCCCCTCCTGCAACTGCCTGCCCGGTAAAGGCATCGGATAAGATCAGACTAAGAGAAGGAAAGACTCGATCAGCATGGAGTAAAATAATTACCAGTGAAGTTCCCCCATACAACAGAACCATACCGGGAACAAGCCGGGCGGCAAAGGCACCAATCCGCTTGATTCCACCGACCACCACCATCCCGACAAGAACCGCAAGCAAAAGACCGAATAAAGCGTTCCCAGCCTGTACGGTATTCTCGGAGCCCACAAACCAGCCCTGTGGTTCGAAAAACATCGAACGTACGATTTGAGTAAGTTGATTGGATTGTAAAAGAGGCAGGCATCCAAACATTCCGCAGGCGGCAAAAAAGACCGCCAATGGTTTCCACTTCTCTCCCAGTCCTTCTCGGATAAAATACATTGGCCCGCCCTGCTCCATCCCGTTTTCGTCCTTCCCCCGGTACATCACCGCCAAGGAACAGGTGTAAAACTTGGTGGCCATTCCAAGGAGTGCACAGACCCACATCCAGAAGATGGCTCCCGGTCCGCCCTGCGTAATGGCAACAGCAACCCCGGCCACATTGCCCATGCCCACCGTTCCGGACAACGCACTGCAAAGGGCCCGAAAATGACTCACCTCCCCGGGTGCATCCTTCTCGACTTTGTTTCCAAGCAGTAAGGCCAAGCCATGGCCCAAATAACGAAAGGGAGAAAAGCGGGAAAATACCGCAAAGAAAAACCCTCCCCCTAATAAAAGGTAGAGTAAATTACCCCAGAGCCACCCCGAGAACGAAGATAGAAATTCTGCCATTTCTTTAACTAAGTTGCATGAAATCTTCGATGGGTCACGAAGGAAATGCGGTTGGCACTTCGATTACTGACTCACAGTGGATCGCCACGGGCTTCGCCCTCGCGATGACAAGGGTGGTATTTTTACCATGAAGGGAGTGAAGAGATTGAGGTTCCCATTTTGTCATTGCGAGGAGGACGACGGTCCGACGCGGCAATCCATCGTGTCACCGTGGATGTGGAGGTATGCGGTTGACTCTCCAATTACTGGTTCCGAAATGATGGCGAGGGGGCTAGACCGGAGAGGTGAGGGTGGGAATTGTTAGTCTTTGACTTCTTCGCCGTCCTTGTAGTTTTCGCGTCTTATTTCCTTCCCCTTTTCATTCCACAAAATAAAAGGCCCGTCCTTCTTACCGTTCTTGTAGTTTATCTGCTGGCGTTTCTGCCCGTTCTCGTACCACCAAGTAACAGGCCCATCCAAATTCTGGCCTTTCCAATGGCGTTCCCACTTCTTCTGCCCGTTGTCGTAATAGTCAACCAACCGGTCACGCCCACACCCAAACAAGAGCAGGGCGACAAATAGAGCAATTAGTGTAGCTTTCATCTCCCGATCCAAATACTTCCTTGTGAAAGGTCAAGAGTCTTGCCAAGAATCATAACGGTGAAGAAGTGAGCCTTGTGTGATGAAAGTTTATGTTGAATAAAATTAACCTCTAAGAATTGCAGAATTTTTCACAAATTTTGTTCCACATCAATCATTTCTTGCTTGTGATAGATGGATAATCCCGTTGTTTGTTAAGTATGATCGCACCGATTGAACCCAAAGGCCCAAAAAATGTACTGGGCGAACCCTTACAACCCTGCTGCACCCAGCTAAATACCGGCTGGTATCGAAATGGTTCCTGTGAAACGGATGAAAATGACGGGGGTAGGCATGTGATTTGCGCCCAGATGACCGATTCTTTTTTAGCTTTCAGTAAATCGATGGGGAATGATTTAAGCACACCGATGCCGGAGTATAATTTCCCCGGACTCAATGATGGTGACTGCTGGTGCCTCTGTGCGGCAAGATGGCAGGAAGCTTTGGAAGCCGGCGTGCCGCCCAAAGTTCGATTGTCCGCATGCGAAGAATCCGCTCTGGATATTGTAAATCTTGAAGATTTAAAAGCCCATCAAATCGAAGATGATTAAATTCTATTTTTCGGTGTCTTTTATTTGAATAAGATTAAATTTCTTGTAAAGCAGGGCTCATAAGCAAGACCTGTTTTTTTCATATGTTTGGAAAGAATAAAAAATCTATTGCGGTGAATACGCTAGATGGACATTAATTCAATCCTCTGCAAATAACTTATGTTCAAAGTAGAAAATGAAATTTGGTCTAGAATTCAGAAAGCCGATGTAGCGGCTTTCGAAGAATTGTATGATGGTTTTGGTGGAGCAATGTTCTCTTTATCTTTGGAAATTTTGTCGGACCGATGGGAAGCGGAGGAAGTTATTCAGGATATTTTTTCGTTTTTGTGGAAAAAACCGGATGCATATTCCCCAAAAAAAGGAAAATTCAGCAGCTGGTTACTGGTATTGACAAGAAACCGTAGTATTGACCGGTATCGTTCGAGAAAGAGGAGACTGGATCGGGGAGAAACGGATGAAATTCTCCAGTCACGCCCGGATCAACAGGATCGGGACGGAGCAGAACAGGCTACCGCATCGGATGAACGGGAACACCTAAACCGAGCATTTTCTCGTCTTCCCAATGAACAGCGTGAAGTCTTAGAATTGAGTTATTTTAAGGGAATGAATCAGCAAGAAATTTCCGATCATCTGAATATTTCACTGGGCACGGTAAAATCACGAACGCGGCTTGGAATTGAAAAACTGAGAAATTCCTTATCCACCCTCCGAATATGAAAGTAAAAAGACCATCTTGTTTAACCCATAATTTCCTTTTGCATGGAGCGAATTCTTGAATAATTTGAAAAACACCTCCTTTATTAATAACATTATTTAAAACCTTGGAAACGCTCGATCAAAAAGCCCTAGATTATACTCTCGGAGTTCTCCCTAAAGAAGAATCTCTTCTTTTCGAGGCGATGTTGGAAGAAAATGAAGATGCCCGTACTTCCCTTGCCCATGCGCAGGAAGACTGTGCCAACCTTGCCCTCTCCTCCAAGCCAAAATCATTGGGGCAAGAAGTGAAGCAAAGAATTTTGGAAAATTGTCAACCCAAGTTAAACTTTGACCCTTTTCTGGACTCCCAACCGATAGAGATTCTCCGTAAAAATTTTGCCAGCCCATCCGAGCGGTATGTTGGCGGTGGCGGGAGTGCCTCTTTGAAAGATGTCGAAAATGCCAGAATGCAGGACGAGCTTAATCGATTGTACAATGATCTGATCACCCTCAGTCCATTGGTTGCGGGTGATTCCAATGCAGCTGGGGGAGATATGTCCGCATTACAATCCACACTCAAGGGTATGCCTTCGTTTACTCAGTCAGTTGATTCTTTACTTACTCAACCGCTCGAAGAAGGAGGTACAGTAACTCAATCGGTTCATCGTACGCTTTATTCTTCGATGCCTTCCCTCAGTTTTTTCTCAGACCGTCTGAATGGAGATTCCTTTTCCATGGGGGATGTAAGGCGTTTATTTTATCTTTGCCGAGATCAACTCAAAATCATGCGGGCTTCTTTTGGCGATATCGACCCGGAACGATTGGTTGATGATGAGAAATTACGCCTTCACGGTGCTGGTTTGCTTCAAACAAAATGGTGGGGAGCGGAGCACGCCTATTTTTCATCTAAAGGCAAAGTCCGCTGCGGACATTTTTTTGACGGGCCGGTCACAGAGCGTTGTGTTGAATTCGCTGAATACGATGCAAATATGTACTGCCTAGCCAACCTGTTAGCACCGCGATCATCGAATGGAGAATTTCACTTGGAACTCATTAAGGATGCTGTACCCAATTGTACACTTGCAATTGCCACCGCTGAAATGAAAAAGGATGAACACAACGAGCTTAATGACATAGTAAATGGAATTAAACATCCGAATGCCTCGTTACAAAATGATCAAGTCCTTTGGCAACTGATTGAAGAATCTATGACTCGTGCTCACACACACTCCACCTTGGCCGAATTGCGAAAAGATTCGCTTTTTGGATGCCATAGAATGGATAATTCGACTTATCTTTGGTTTGCCTGGCCCGCTATTGAAAATGCCCAGGACGGGGCAGACGCCTGAACTGAAAATCCTTTACAGTAATGTCCTCTTGCGGGACCATCAACCGGCTCAGAAAATCCCTGTGAACTAAAAAGGGCACCTTTGTATTTTGCATGGTTTGTCAACACAGCTTGATAGGGATTATGTTTAACCTGTGCAGAAAAAGAAGTATGAGAAATTTTCCTACGCGACCAAAATCGATATCTTTCCAATAAAAAATGGTCGAGTTCGGAATCGGCATATAATTTCTTCTTGGAAGATTGAAAAGTCGCTTCGAATTGAGCATCAGCCTTTGGGTGGGGAAAATTTCTACGGGAAAGGAAGGAAATTTTATTCCTATTTATCCTGCCCTCCGTACGGGCATAGTTGTAGGGCAATCCGTAAAGCATTCGTGCACCAGACACAGCTAGGGGATCAGAAGAATCGAGAGAATAGAACCATATACCTTTCTTGCCATATCGATCCCGAACATAAGTCCGAAGATTAATTTCCCAAAATGCGGGCCAGTGCACCCAGCGGATGGGCGAAATCCGCAACCCAGATAATTTAAACCCGACTACGCTGAGCCAAGCCTGACCATTAAATAAATCGACATCGAGATCATCGGGTAATGTATCCCTTACAATCTCTTGATCAATGGGCCAATGTAAGAGAAGTAAATCCTCCCACCGTTGACTCATAAAAGAATGCAAAAACTGAGCAGGCATTACCTTTGGAAAAATTAGGTGACGGGAAAAATCTCATCCAGTTTTTCCCGGCGGTAGTCAAAAATTTGCCTCAGTGTTCGCTTTACAAAAAGAATATGAGCAATGACCCCGAATGGACCGAAAGGCATCTGGTATCGAATCTCGTCGGTCATCCTCGTACCGCCTTCAACTTCGTCCAGTGTATGGGTGTGCAGCCATAGTTTGTACGGCCCCACCCGTTGCTCATCCATAAAAGAAAAACCCTCGGTAACATATTTGATCTCCGTCAACCAACTGGTCCAACCAAGCACGGGTATCCGAACCTTATATTCAAGCAGAAGGCCAGCATAGGCAGAATCGGGTTGTTCACCCACTATTTTAAATGCCATCTTAGGCGGAGTAATTTGGTTGAGGTTCTGAGGAACGGATACAAAATCCCAAAGAACTTTTCTGGAGACAGGAAGAAATTGAGACTGTTTTAATGTGTGCATTAAAAATTATCATAAGCCGAACTTGAAAAATGTCCAACCCCTCCCTTGACGGATTGAGCAAGAACCATAAGGTATGGGGCATGAAATTAAGAAATATATTCGCCCTCTTCCTCCTCTTCTCCTCCGTTCTTTCTTTTGCCGTACAAGCTCAGGATTTTAAAAAAGAAATGAAAGCTGTCCGTACGAATTTATCCATAACACCAGACCGGAATATTGAAGGCACAAATGCTGAATTGGGGATTACTCAATGGGGAATAATGAGTCCGCTCTATTACCACAAGGCAGATAAATGGGCCTGGGGTGCAGGTTTTCGCTATGAATTGTCTGATGTTGATTTTTCAAACACCTCCCTGCTTAATGAGAGCACACTGCATGCAATCGACCTACCAGTGTTTGCCGCATACGATCAATCCGATAATTTACAGTGGATTTTTCTTTTCAACCCTACCCTATCCGGAGATTTTGACCATGTCAGTGCAGACGGAATGAACTACATGACCATGGCGGGCGCCCGTTACAAGAGAAGCGAGAGTTTCCAATGGATATTCGGAGCGTTTTACAGCACCGGATTTAATGATAACACTTTTTTACCGGGGATAGGTTTCTCATGGGAACCGAATGACAGGTCAGATTTTCTGTTTGCGGGCCCGATTGTTCGTTACCGCTATTCCGTAACCGATTCGCTGGACTTTGTATTAGATGGTAAATACTCAAGCAATGACTGGAATACCTATAATGGTGGGGTGGAAAGAGACCTCACATTACGAAGCTATCAGCTTTCCGCTTCCTTACAGTGGAACTTTTCCGAGAAACAGGCCGTGTATGGGGGAGTTGGGGTTGAATTAGCAAGGGAGATTGAAATCAAAAATGATGCCGGCGGTATACTCCATGATAAAGACCTAAAAAGTGCACCATTGTATGAACTGGGTTATCGTTTTCGATTTTAACCTACATCTGTTCGAGAATAGCATCAGCGGCATCCCATCCTGACATCGCTGCACTTTCTATTCTTTCCCCTCCAAAACTATCTCCGGCCAAACTCAGCCGGTCCCAGGCAGAAGTATATTGAGTGGAGCCAAATGTGATCAATGGTTTGGCGAAACCCCAGCGATGACATGACCACTCGGTTATTGTCGCCTCCAGTGATTCCTCCGCCGCTTGAACAAGAAAAGGCGCCCGTTCCTGATCGGGCGAGTCCCAAAATTCCTGAGAGTATTCATTACTTGCATGTACAGTACATGCAGGCACTTCTGAAATTCCCTTAACTTGGTTATCGGATATCCAGTCAATTTCAGAAATTGGATGTGTTACCGTCCCGGGGAAAGGCAAAGCGGAAGGACGATCTAAAATTCCCAACAGGGCAAGACAGCGGGTATAGGTAACCGCTTCTAATTTATCCATGATTTTTGACTCTAATTCAAACCGGCTTCTCTGAAATAATTCCAGTATTTGAGGAACGGGAAGGGTAAGAACAAGATGATCAGCAAATAGCCTACGGTTCCCTCCTTCCCTTTCATTAATCTGCCATTCCTCATCGAAAAAAATCGAGTCCACAAAAAACTCGGTTGTTACAGAAAAAGATTGAGCTAAATATTTGGCGGGGGCAGTCATACCATTCGATCCCCGAAAACGGACACTCTTGGGAAGATCCGACCGACCAGGAACATGATCATACCAGGGGACAACATACTCTAAAGATCCCCACTTTTTAAGAAGGTCTAACATTCTGGGATCTCGAGCGGTGAAAAATTGAGCACCGTGGTCAATCCGTGCACCATTCATTCTCCGGGTGGCCATTCGCCCCCCTACTCCCCTGCCCTTTTCCAAAAGGGTTACCTCATGTCCCGACTCAGCCAATCGCCAGGCACAAACACAACCAGATATTCCCGCTCCAACAATTATTATCTTCATATCTCAGATTTTACAAAAAATGTACTTTACTTTACTTTTATTAACAAAAAATATAGAAATTAAACTAAACATATTTTTAATAAGCTCAAATTTGATCAAATGAAAGTATCAGCTGAAGACTATGAGTCCATAATTAATTCCCTCAAGGGACAATTGCCCAGTCTTCCCTTGGTTATGGATGAACTCATGACCATTATTGCTGATCCCAATGCGGCCTTGTATGCGATTAGAGATATAATCAAATTAGACCCCTCTATTTTCTCTCAAATTTTGAAAATAGTAAATACAGTCCAATATCGAGGGGATGGAGAGCCAAGAATTTCTAACCTTAATGACGCCATGCAGCGATTGGGGTTGGAAAAAGTAAAGAGAATTGCCCTCAACACATCCGTTTTGACTCTTTTTAAAGGAATTACATTTCCAAGCAAATTTAGTCCAGAATCACTATGGATCCACAGTGTGGGTGTTGCCATTGCCAGTGCCAATCTGGTGGAATTTTTAAATTTGCCTTTAGCAGACCAAGTATATTCGTGCGGTTTAATCCATGATATCGGTAAATTAGCTAAACTTAAATTCGATCAAGAAAACTTTTGTATGGAATTAAACAGAGCAGAAGAATCCAAATTAAATAACCATCAAATAGAAATCACTCAGAATGGAATACGACATGATGTTCTCGGCGGAGAGATTTGCAAAGAATGGGGAATTTCCCCTCTTATTGAAGCAGTAGCAAAATGGCACCATGAATTGGAACGCTCCAAAAGATTGGATGTAGAAGATTTAGAAACCCATAAAATAATTGATGTTGTACAATTCTCTAATGAGATGATGAAAGAAATTGAATTTGGGTTTAGTGGACACAATGTAAAGTTAACTCCATCTTCGAGAATTATGAGAAGGCTTAAAATGAGCGAGAATGATGTTGATGAATTTAAAATTAAACTCGTACAGGAACTTGAGCAGGAAAAGGAAAATATCGCCTTTTTCACCAGCTAGATTCTTTTTAAAATCGGGTTTGAAGAAACCCAATCTTTCCATAGGCCTTATTTAAATGCCTATTTTAAAAATTAGACGAGCAGAGGAGAGAGGAACCGCTGAGCATGGTTGGCTCCATGCCCGGTTCACCTTCTCGTTTGCCGGTTACTACGAACCTGAACATTGCGGTTTCCATTCCCTGATCGTAATGAACAACGATATTATTGAACCCGGTGGCGGGTTTGGACGCCACCCCCATGATAATGCAGAAATCTTTACCTATGTCATCTCCGGCGAACTCGAACATAAGGACAGCATGGGAAATGGATCCATTATCAAATCAGGACATTTGCAATATATGAGTGCAGGTGATGGGGTTTTTCACAGCGAGTTTAATCCGTCCGATGATCAAAGGACGGAGCTGTATCAAATTTGGATGTTGCCCCGCCAAAAAGGTGGAAAACCACATTATGAAGAAAAAGAACTGGGCGAAGGGAAAATAAAAAACGATATGAAAATATTGTTTTCAGAAGACGGGCGTGACCAGTCCACCCCCATTCGCCAAAAGGCAATCTTTAGTTATGGTCAGATTGATCATGGAAATTCGTTAATGATTGAACCTGACAACCAATACCCCCATGCATGGATTCAAATTATTTCCGGGTCCAGTTCTTTGGAAAATTATGAATTAAATAGAGCGGATGGACTAGGAATTGAGGACTTAGATTCAACTTTGGAAATCAAAGCAATAGAAAATTGTGAATTTTTTATTTTTCGATTATCTGAGGATATATGAACGGCACAACAGAAGATCTTTTTTCAGAGTCTGTAATCGAGTATTCTTTGCCCGATGCCCAAATAAGATACTATCCAAGTTTCTTCTCCCCCAAAAAATCATCCTTTTTTTTAGAATATTTACGGGAATCAATTCAGTGGAAACAAAACACCATAAAAATGTACGGGAAAGAAAATCCGGTACCCCGTTTAGAAGCTTGGTACGGGGATCCGGGAAAAAGTTATGCTTATTCCGGAATTCAAATGGATCCTATTCCATGGACAGATGAATTAAGAGAAATCAAAAGTACAGTCGAATTAGAATCCGGGTTAAAATTCAATTCTGTTTTGATCAACTTTTATCGAGATGGAAAAGATCGGGTAGCCTGGCACAGCGACAATGAAAAAGAACTTGGACAAAACCCGGTCATTGGATCGGTTAGTTTTGGGGCTGAGCGAAATTTCAAACTTCGGCACAAAAAATACAAATCAAATGGTTTAAAAAAAGAAATTCTTCTTCAACATGGAAGCTTTTTGCTTATGCAAGGTTCAACTCAACACCATTGGATGCATGAAATTCCAAGAACGGCTAAGCTCATTGGACCTAGAATCAATTTAACCTTTCGTGTAATAAAATAGATATCGTCGGTGTATTTTAAAATACTCCATGATTTCCTTGCGAGAATCCCGAATCAGATTCAATATATTGATCTAAATATTTTTTAGGAACGATATATAAATAGTGAAAAAATTATTAATTATTCCATTGTTACTATTCATCCCCCTTTTCTTAATTGCTTATGAATCCATGCACGAAAAAACTCCGGTTGGAAAAATAGTTGTTATCGACCTGCCAGAAAGATTGGCCCTTGAGGCAAACTCAAAAGGATCTTATTTCGACTCCGATAACGGACTTTTCAGAAAATTGTTTCGATACATTTCAAGCAACGATGTATCGATGACCACTCCAGTTGAAGCGGATATAAATCCCGGAAAGATGAGGTTCTTTGTGGGTAAAAAGGATGCGGCGAAGAATTTGCAGCCTAATATCTCCGTAGAAGTTATTACACTACCTAAACGAAAAGTTGTATCTATTGGTATTCGTGGAGGATATTCTAAGGAAAACTTCTTGAAGAACAAAGAAAGATTGGAAATTTGGATTTCTAAAAATAAACAATTTAATCAGGATGGAGATGCTTACGGGGTGTATTGGAATGGTCCCTTTGTACCGGGTTTTTTCAAAAGATCCGAAGTCCATATCCCTATCATTATTTCACCTAAAATGAATAAATCCACAGGCCAATAACCCCTTTCACTTAACTATTACAAACATGAAATTATTCACAATCGCTCTTATGACTGCAATCAGTTCCCTTCACGCTTCCAATCTTTATGATCACAAACTCCTAACCATTGATGGTGAAGATACATCTTTATCCGAACATAAAGGTAAGGTAATTCTTATGGTCAATGTTGCATCGAGATGTGGTTTTACCCGTCAATACAAAGGTCTCGAAGAACTATATCAAAAGTACAAAAATAAAGGCTTGGTCATTTGTGGTTTCCCTTGCAATCAATTTGGAGGACAGGAACCAGGTTCTGAAGAAGATATTAAAGAATTTTGCTCCACAAAATTTGGCGTAACCTTTCCCATGTACTCCAAAATTGATGTTAATGGTCCAACCCGTCATCCAATTTATCAGGATATAATCGGAGAAAATGGTCCTCTTAAGGGAAATATAAAATGGAATTTCGGAAAAATTTTACTTGGAAAAGATGGGCAACCGATCGATCGGTTCGGGAGTATGACCTCTCCATCATCCAAGAAATTAATTAAGGCAATCGAAACGGCACTGGAGGGATAATGATAATCTCCTCTTTGTCCATCTGCAAAAAATTAATTTGTTTATCCTTCATGCTCTTCTTAGGCGGTTGCCTGAGCATGGAATGGCGGGGGGGTATGATACCCCATGTAGGATTAAGCAAAGAAGATCCACCTCGAAAGCAAGTCACCCCAAATAAAACCGTATCTTTGCGTAAATCCTCTTCCATGTGGAATCAATACCGTGGGCCCAACCGGGATGGTCATATTCCTACACAGATTGTTGCTTTAAATTGGGAGGAAAAACCAAGAACTTTATGGAAAATTCCCGCAGGAGCGGGCCACTCATCGGTCTTGATTGCGGAACAAACGGTGTACACGCTCGAACAAAATGGAGATAGGGAAACATTATTCGCTCGCAACCTTTCAAATGGTAAGGAAATCTGGAAGGTAGCCCAGCAAACCAAATGGGATGATATGATGAGTGGAACCGGTCCCCGGTCCACCCCCACCCTACTTGACGGAAAACTCTACACTCTTTTTTCAAACGGAGTTCTTTGTAGAGTGAATCCCAAATCAGGTAAACTGGAGTGGGAGACCAAGACCGTGGAAGCAAACTACGAATTTCCAGAATGGGGACTTTCCTGCTCTCCTCTAATTTGGAACGACTTAATTATTCTTAACCTGGGAGGGGAAAAAAGTGCCGTCCGTGCTTATTCCATTAATGATGGAAAACTGGTCTGGGAATCTGACTTATCTGGAAAAGGGGTCTATATTTCATCCAGTATTCTAACTTTGCTCGGCGAAGATCATCTGCTTGCTGCAGTGGAAGGTAAAATTGCCGGACTCAATCCAAAAGATGGGAAAACTCTGTGGGAAAAACCATGGAAAATTTTTCTTAACAATGCTCAAATTGCCCAACCCATTGCCTTGTCAAAAAACACCTTTCTTTTGGCTGCAGGCTATGGAAAAGGGGCTGAGTGTTGGAATATTTCAAGGCTAACGAATGGAAAATATCTTATTGAAACAAATTGGAAGTCCAAAAACCTGAAAGCTAAATTTTCAAATCCTGTACTTAAGAACGGCTACCTTTACGGGCTAAGTGAAAATCTTTTAGTTTGCCTCGAAGCCAAAACAGGAGAGTTAAAATGGCGCGGTAACAAATACGGGTACGGGCGAATTCTCGTATCCAAGGACAAATTGCTGATTCTTGGTAATACGGGTGTTCTTTCTATTGTGGAAGCAACCCCGGACCAGTTTAAGGAAGTTTTTTCCGAACAACTCCTGAGCGATGTACGTTGCTGGAATGGCCCTGCGTTAGCCAGTGGCTATCTTGTGGCAATGAACGGCGAAGAACTGGCCTGTTTTGACTTGGAAAAATAATTACAACTTAACAGGAAGTCTCCACTTGTAGCTCTTTCAAGCAATTACTTTATTGCTTGTTTTGAATGGCTGCGTAGGCAACAATTCTTCTTGTGAAGAACCAGCCACCAGACTCAATCACGCTTTATCCATCGAATATGAAAGCGGTTTTAGTCTTATTTCAATTCGTATTATTATTGGCAATGGTTTTTAGCTTACTTGTATTAAGTAATGATCATCATTCTGGTATTTTTAATGGTGGTATATTTTGTTACTGTTTCATGTTGTTTGCGGTAGTTTTTTTAACCTGGGAAAACAAACCGCTTGTTATAACCAAGGATTATTTAAAAATGTATGCATATTCAAACAGGTACTCTGTATTAAACATTCGCCGATCATTTAAATTAAAGTGGGAAGAAATAGAATTAGACGGTGCTGGTAAAACAGGTATGGTTCTAATAAATAAACTTTCGAATTCAGAAGAAAATATTTTTCGAATCCCTTTCAATAGTTTTGCTTGGCATGTTGTAAAATCTCAAAAATTTGTCACTCCGACAAAGACATTTGATTTAATTCAACACATGTGCAAGGCACAGTCTGAAAAAGCCAAAGACCAAATTTTTAAACAATTTCTTACTTTTGGTCCGACGGACGAAAAGGCTAAAAAATTTTCACCCTTGCTTATCATCTTTAGCCAACTCGTTTTGCTCGCGGTAATTATAAAGATTTACTAGAAATAATAAAAAAATCACCCCTTCAGGACTGGAATTTCATCCCAACTGGTGGTATATCGGGGCGTTCTCATTTCCCGACGCATGCTCCATTTTTGTTTGACTCCTTGAGCACCGAGGAAAGCACAAGCTTGTCCATATTGAGAAGCAACCTCCTCAAATGCATCCACGAATTCCTTCCGTCTTGGATTACCATGCTCCTCAAAAAGAAGGCCTTGCTGTGCCCCTTTGGGGATTAGGTCGATCAGTAAGACTCCTGCTTTTTTATAGGCATATCCCTTACGATAAATCGAACGGAGTAGGGACTTGGCATTTTTCACTACCCGGATCAAATCGTCGGTGGGTTCATCAAAAGCAAGGGTCCGGGCATTGGCATATTGTTCCTGGTCTTCGCGAAAACGATTGGTTTTTATAAAAACCTGCAAAGCGGAGGCGAGGGAACCCTCCGAGCGGATCTTACGGGTAGCTTTTACTGCGTAGTTCGCTACTGCCTCCTCTAATTCCGCCAGATTCTCGACAGGTCGCCCAAAAGATCGGGAGGAACAGGTATTCTTGCGCGGTTGAGGAACCTGCTCCATATCCAGACATGGAATACCAGTAATTTCACGCTGAGTACGCTCCAAAGTAACTCCACCAATTGAACGGATAACCGAAGAGGGAGCCTGAGCAAAACGAAGGGCATTATTCAACCCCACCCGTTGCAAACGAATACTTAAACGATGCCCCACCCCCCAGATATCCCCAACAGGAATCTGCTTCAAGATATCATCCTGTTCGGCACGAATCTCAAAACAACCGGTCTTTTTTTTCTTTGCCAAACGATTGGCCAGTTTAGCCAGGGTCTTGGTTTTACCCAGGCCAATCGATATGGGAATTCCGGTCCAGCGACCCACTGTTTTACGAATCCGCTGACTCAATAAAAGAGGAGTGTTCACTCCGCTCAGGTTTAGAAAAGATTCATCAATTGAATAAATTTCAAGTTCAGGGGCAAACCGGGCAAGCACCGAGGTCACCCGGCGCGACATATCTCCATATAATTCGTAGTTCGATGAAAACACCGTCACTCCGTTCCACTCACAAATCTTTTTAATTTGATGGTATGGGGCTCCCATGGGAATCCCCAATTCCTTGGCTTCATTAGAACGGGCAACTGCACAACCGTCATTATTGGAAAGAACAATGACCGGTCGGTTACGCAGGGCAGGATTAAAGACCCGTTCGCAGGAGACATAAAAATTATTACAGTCCGCCAGGGCAATCATAGAGAATGGATCACGCTGGTGACCACCCCCCATAAATGAGTATCATCCTGTTCGTTTAAAAGAATTGGTTTAAACTTTGGGTTTTCCGGCATCAACCAGGATTTCTCTTTCTCCTTCCGAAATCGTTTAACGGTGAGTTCACCATTCAAGGCCACGATGACGACTTTTCCATCCGCCACCCGGGCACTCCGGTCCACCACCAAAAGATCTCCGTCATGAATCCCCGCTCCAATCATGGATTCTCCGTTCGCCCGGACAAAAAAAGTCGCATTGGGCTCCCGGATCAGATGAGCGTTTAAATCAAGGGAACCTTCCAGGTAATCATCAGCCGGTGAGGGAAAACCAGCCGATACCCCACAGGCATACAATGGTAGTTGATTTTCCCCTTCCCGCACGAATCGTAAAACCCGGTCAACCTGGCTTACAGGTATACGCACGGGTCGAGTTTTTTCTCCATAAAGATTACTACCCTTAGGACGCCCTGCTCCTTCTCGTTTTCCACCTCTTGTCATTCAATTGAAATATGTTACAATTTTCAAAAAAGCAAGAAAGGAGATCAAATGTGATCTGAAAAACTCAAATCAACGATATATTGATGTGGATCCATTAAACAAACAAAACTCTCTCACTCATTTTATTGTCGGGGCATCCCGAGGAATTGGCCGGTCATTAGTTGATCAATCCATACATAACGGGCACCGTGTGACCGCACTGTCAAGAACGTCTCCGACTGAACCTATTACAGGGTGTAATTGGATAACAGGAAATGCAGCAGAACCGGAGGCATTTCTGGATCAACTACCTGAAACAATAAATGCCCTCACATTCTGTCCAGGAAAAGTAATACTCGGGCCGATCAAACGATTAAAACCCGAACAAATGCTCGAGGCTTACCAAACTAGTGTATTGGATGCTTTTACTTTGATCCAGGCACTGCTCCCGCGGCTCGAAGGTTCAGTGGTCTTTATTTCTTCAGTAGCCGCAACCACTGGCCTGCCCAGCCATTGTGCGATATCAGCCGCGAAATCAGGGTTGGAGGGATTCGCCATTGCCCTCGCCGCTGACTTGGCTCCCAAAGTACGGGTCAATGTGGTGGCACCAACCTTGACACCCACCGAAATGGGTTTAGGTATGGTCGGTGGAGATAAAATGATTCCCTTAATTGAAAACAAACATCCGTTAAAAGCAATCCCCGCAGTGGAGGAGATTGCCGGAACGATTTCTTTCCTCCATTCATCCGCCGCCAAATCAATTACCGGACAAATTCTCAAGGTAGACTCCGGACTGTCCAATATTCGCCTTAATGATCGCTGATTCATCCTCTATTCCAACTGGTGGACGGGCTCTGGTTTGGTTCAGGAAGGATCTAAGATTAGCCGATAATCCATGCTTGGAAGCCGCATTAAAATCGGGAAAAGAAATCATCCCGGTTTACATCTGGAATAAGGAGGAAGGGGGTGCATGGAGCCCGGGTGCAGCCGCTCGTTGGTGGCTCCATCAAGCACTTGCCAGTTTGGGCAAGGATATAGAAGATCTAGGTGGTTCCCTCATTTTAAAAAAAGGAAAAGCAGAAGAAATCCTGCCCCGACTGGCTGAAGATTTGGAAGCAGATACCCTTTACTTTGGTAGAACCTACGACCCGGCAGGACGAGCCACTGAGCAGGTAGTGGAAACGGCTTTTACAGATAGGTCCGTCTCCCTGGAATCATTCAACACCAGTTTATTACAGGAACCTTGGGAAGTAAAAAATGGATCCGGACGACCCTTTCAAGTATTCACTCCATATTGGCGAAAATCACGGGCGGGTATCTATCGGGAACCAGCCAAGTATTCCTTAAAGACCTTATCTTTTTCCAACCTTAAATCGGATGAAGTGGGTCTTGATGAGTTGGAACTTTTACCCGATCACGACTGGCATTTAAAACTTTCCGAACACTGGGATGTTTCAGAAAAAGCGGCCCACAAACTTATTCAACGAACTGCCGAAGTGATCACCCGATCCTACGCCACGGCAAGAAATATCCCCTCCAAAGACGGAACTTCCCGATTATCTCCCTATCTCGCTTGGGGACTGGTAAGTCCGAGGCAAATTTGCCAAGCCGTTCTCACCGCGGACAATGAAGGTGGACATCGGGGTGAAAATAAATACCTCGTTGAAATTGGCTGGCGCGAATTTTCCTACCAGCTACTTTATAACTTTCCCCATATTGCCGATCAACCCCTTCGGGAAAAATATTCTACTTTTCCTTGGCTTAATGATCAAAAGTCCCTTCATGCATGGCAGTTTGGAAACACCGGATATCCGATGGTGGATGCCGGAATGAGGCAACTCTATGAAACTGGATGGATGCACAACCGGGTGCGCATGGTGGTTGCCTCATTCCTGGTAAAACACCTGCTTATTTCCTGGCAGGATGGAGCACGATGGTTTTGGGATACATTAGTGGATGCCGACCTCGCCAGTAACACGCAGGGTTGGCAATGGGCAGCGGGTTGCGGAGCTGATGCGGCACCCTACTTCCGGATTTTCAATCCAATCACGCAGGGAGAAAAATTTGATGGCAAAGGAGAATATGCCCGAAAATGGATTCCCAGTCTAAAAGAATTGCCCGGGAAATGGATATTTAAACCCTGGGAAGCCCCACCTGATCTTTTGCTGGTGAGTGATGTTTTTTTGGGTAATAATTATCCCCATCCCTGTGTGAATCATAAGGAAGGCCGTGCCCGTGCACTCGAAGCTCTTGCTTCAATTAAGGAACCCTAATTAAGGGGAATTTTTAAATACTATTTCCCTGTTTTTCTGACCTCTTACTTCTTACCCACCGTCCATGAAAACCTCCGTTATATGGTTTCGAAAATCGTTGCGCCTGCATGATAATCCAGCACTTACTGCTGCCTGTGAAAACGAAAATATCGATTCGATTTTACCGCTCTATATACTTGATCCCGATACGCTCGGAGAAAATTATCAAAAATGGAGCCCTAATCGACTACGCTTTTTAATCGAAAGTTTATCCGACCTCGACCACCAGCTTTCCTCCAAGTACGGGAGTAGGTTATTTATTCTGCAGGGTAATCCGAATGTAATTTTTGAAAATATTGCCGATCAACTCGGTCAAACTTTTCATTCCATCAACTGCGAATACTGCTCCGAACCTTGGGATCGGAAAAATTTATCCTCCCTGCAAAAAGCACTTGAGGAAAAAAATGCATCGATACGGATTCAATCATTCAGTGCCTTTCAGACTATTCTTGATGTGGAAAATACAGTCTCTTCAACCGATTACCGAAATCCAAAATCGATGAAAGATATCGATCGAATATTTTCTTCGCATTTTGATAAAGATGAACATGGGTTTTACCAAATTGAGGACCCCATTCCTGCACCGGGTAAAATCAAACCTTTACCTCAAATCGCCAATGTCCAATCGTTATCAATGGAAGAGTTGTCCACGCAGATCTCCCGGGAAGTGAAGACAGATATCATGTCTGTAAAATCTTATTTCCCCGGGGGGGAAACCGAAGCACTGGACAGATTGAAAAAGAAAGTTTCCGGGCAAACGGATTATGTAAACACCTTTAGGAAACCCAAAACTATCTCGACCAACCAAACGGGTGAGCCCATGGAGCCCAGCACCACGGGTTTGTCACCGTATTTAAGTGTGGGTTGCATATCGGTCCGAAAATTATGGAAGGAATGTGAAAAATGCCAACGTCAGGGTGCCCATTCACAACCGCCTGAATCCTTACACGGTCAATTGATGTTCAGGGAAATGTTCTACCTATTATCAAGAAGCGTGGAGCATTGGGATGAGGATCAATCCAATGAAATGTGCAAAGCAATTGAATGGGGGGACTTCGATCAGAAAAAAATGGAGGCATGGGAAAAGGGACAGACTGGATTTCCCTTAATCGATGCCATGATGAGACAACTCCATACCACTGGTTGGATGCACCACTTGGCCAGACATGCAGTCTCCTGTTTTCTGACCCGTGGACAACTCTGGCAAAACTGGAAATTTGGAAGGGATGTATTTGACCGGAAACTCCTCGACAGTGACTGGGCATTAAACAATGGAAATTGGTTATGGCTGGCCGGAGTAGCTCCTTTCTCCATGCCCTACTTCAGACTCTACAATCCATGCCCGGATGGAAAATCCAGCCTTAATGTAGAGGCAGAAACTGCTGATTTTATAAAATACTGGGTCCCTGAGTTAAAAGATTTCCCACCCAAGTACATCTACGAACCCCACTTGGCACCTGAGAAAATTCAGGTAGATTCCAACTGTATGATCGGTAAAGATTATCCAAATCCAATGGTGGATAGAAAACAAAGTGCCAAAGATAACCTTGCCCGGTTTAAAAATAGTCTCTCACGCCTGAAATCCGCCTAAGACTGAATTTACAAAATTTACGGTTTGGATTCTTTTAGAAGAGTAGCAGGTTACCTTCCTGATCCACCTTGGTACCATCCGCCATTTTTGTTTCTTCTTTTATCCCGGTAAACCCACGTATTATTTCAAGCGTATCCGCATCCTCAATCTTTTTATCCGTTCGCCAACGATTAATACGGGGGAATCTTAAAGCCACACCCGATTTATGCCGCCCTGAAGAACGGACTCCTTCAAAAGCGATTTCAAATACCAGATTCGGTTTAACTGAACGAACCGGCCCGAATTTCCCGGTTATATTCTTACGCACAAACCGGTCGACTTTTTCAATTTCATTATCACTTAATCCGGAATACGCTTTGGCCACGGTTACCAGTTCACCTTGCTCATCCCAGACCGCAAGCGAGTAATCAGAATATAAATTGGATCGTTTCCCATGTCCAAGCTGGGCGCTGACCACAACCATATCGGCCAAATAAGGATCAACTTTCCATTTATACCAGCATCCCTTGACCCGTCCAGATTCGAAAGACGAATCTTTTTTCTTAAGCATAAAGCCCTCGACTCCCCGATTACGCGATTCTTCGCGGAGCTTCCTTAAACTTGCCCATGATTTCTCCTCAACAAGAGGAGACAATCCGATTGGGAAATCTGGAGGTAGAGACGAAAGGATCGCTTCCAACTTCTTCCTTCTTTCTTCAAGCGAGACCTTTCTCATATCCATTCCATCCAGTCGCAAAAGATCGTAGGCTTGAAAACGGACGGGTTCCCTCTTCAGGATGGTCGGCCCCGGTTCTTTCCTCCCGAGCCTTGCCTGAAGACGCGAAAAAGAGCGTAGTCCATCCTGGCCCCAGGCAAGAATTTCTCCATCCATACAAAGATCACCGGGAAGCCATTTACCCGCATTCATAACTTCAGGAAAGGAATGCCCCACAGATTCATCCCCCCTCGACCAAATCATACAAGTCCCTCCACGATTAATTAATTGTGCCCGAATACCATCCCATTTCCATTCCACTTGCCAATCTTCAAGCCTGCCCAAATTCTCGGCTTCTTCCTGCAGAGGATTCGCCAGACAAAACGGAAAAGGTTGGCATAATCGATCCTCATCATCACCGGGATTCAGGATTCCCTCCAAGCTTAAAGTTTTGGGCGACCAGTTACCCGTTAGGCGTTGGGCAATAATGGCGGGCTGTACTCCTCCTACCCGTGCAAGAGCCTTGCATAGATTACCTTTGGAAACACCCATTCGAAATCCACCGGTGAGTAATTTATGAAAAGGCAAAAAATCTTGTTCACCCAGAAAGTCCCAAACTCTAAAAATATTTTCTCTCCTTTCCTCGGTATCCATCCCAATCATCGGTTCAATAAATTTAATGATCCATTCAGATAAACTTAATATTTCTCCACTCCCTTCCGTTGCAACGAGTAGGGAAATAGTCTCGGCTAAATCGCCCACCCGATCATGACATTCCTCAAGCAACCATTGCGGAAGACCACTCCGCTCCGAAGCAAAAGTACGCAGTTCCGAGGTTTTAATTGCACCTTTAATCCGATTACCCGCTAAAAACCAACAGACCCAAATTGAATCTTCCGGAGATGCCTCCAACAGGTATTTTACCAATTGATCAATTCGATCATTCGTTTTAGTGGACTCATCCAAGTCATGAAAAAGTTGCGAAAATTCCCTCAATCCAATTCCTCTCCCCGGAAACTGGACTCGTTCAAAACCGATGCATTTACACCTTTCTCTTGAAGGAATCTACTTAGTGCGTCTCCATTTCCATGGGTCACCTTAACCGTTTCTGCTCCGGTTCCTGTAATCACATCGATTAAACCGGCCCAATCCGCATGATCGGAAAGGACAAACCCACGATCCAAATTCTTTCTTCGACGTGGCCCCCTTATAGCCATCCATCCCGATGCAAAACCACGTTTCACCTGTCTAAATTTCTTTGTCCAACTGCTATCCTCTACTGCAGGAGGGGCGATAACCATGGCTCCCGTAAAATCTTTTTCTTTGTCCACTTTTTTGACATCGGGCAAAACAACGCCCGCATTTTTATAATGATCAAGGAAAGAATGTACTGCAGAATGAGCGTAAATCGGGCCAATGGAAGGATCAAGTCCGGCTAAAACGCGCTGAGCTTTGCCTAGAGAATATGCAAATAACAGTGATCCCAGGCCATCCGTTTTGTTTTTTTCCCACCAGTGATTTATCTGATGGTGAATCTCGCCTTCCGGTTGCCACTTATAAACCGGCAGCCCAAAAGTACATTCGGATATAAACCCATGACAGGAAACCAATTCAAAAGTTTCGCAGGTTTTATCAGACTGGGGCTTATAATCCCCGCTTACCACCCAGACATATCCCCCCACTTCAATTCTTATCTGAGCCGACCCTAAAATATGCCCCGCCGGATGGAAAGAGACCCGGGCTTCCCCAATCAACTGCTCTTGGCCGAATGGAATAGATTCAATTGGGCTTTTTTGCCCGATTCTTACTTGGAGTAATGCCTTACATGGATCCGAACAAAGGTAATTTCTGTGCCCTGCACGAGCATGGTCGCTATGAGCATGAGTTATAATGGCCCGTTCCACCCTACCGCGTGGATCGACATAAAAATCTCCTGCTTCGCAATATAATCCCTCTTTTCGAATGGTGAGTATATTATTTTCCATTTTTAATTACTTCTCAATCATCTGATTCCTAAAGAAGGAAAAGGACAAACTTTTATCCATATGAACATATAAGTTTTGAATTTTAAGCGGGTTTTATCGTTTGAAATTAAAACGATTCAAAAAAAATACATTTTCAATGATCTCTCCACTCAATTCCTTCGTTATACTTTGCATAATGGTAAAACCAAATACACCAACAACCTCAAGAAATGAAAATCCTGACCCAGTGGGCAGATTTATTTCCGATCGTTCACGTATGGCTCCCCCAACCAAGGAAGAGTGTGATAAACTATTCGAGCAAATGTCACAAGGTTCAGATGAGGCCAGGAAAGAACTTATCGAAAGACATATCAGATTAGTGGCCTCCATTGCCCTCAAATTTCGCCAGACCAATGTACAAATGGAGGATATCATGGCCGAGGGTATTCAAGGACTTGTCGTTGCTCTAGATAAATTTGATTATACTCGTGGTATTAAATTGAGCACATATGCTGCTTGGTGGATTCGTCAGCGTATTCAAAGATTGATTGGTAAAATGTCTGGAGCCGTTGCGGTTCCGCATGATGTTTCCCAAGGAAAACGCAAAGAAGGACAAATCAGATCAGAATTACAGATCGAATTTGGTAGAAACCCAACAGATGACGAGGTTAATACTGCCTTGGGACAGGATCGTAATTTAACCAACCGGGTAAAATTCGCACCAACCAGTTCACTCTCTCTCGACGAACCTCTCAATGATGAAACTGACAGCACCTTGGCTGACCTCATGACAGCTGAGGAAGAGTTAAATCAATCCTATCGTGAGGATGGTTCCCTCTCAGACGATATAGGAGTCGCTCTCTCCTTTCTCGATCAACGGGAAAGAAAAGTATTAAGTATGCGATTTGGTATGGAAAAAGGCGAATCAATGAAATTAGACGATATTGCTGATTCCATGAATGTTTCAGGCGAACGGGTTCGCCAACTCGAGTCTTTAGGCCTGAGAAAACTTCGCGCCGTTCTACTCCAAAATGGTAAAATCGACTTTAGAAAACTAGATCAGCTTGTAAGTACAGATTTACGTGGTAAAACTAAGATGAGTCCATTAGAACTCTCTCTCGTTTTAGATCCAGCTACGTAAATATGTCATTTTCTCTATCTAAATGGGTGTGTCCACCCCCTGAAATAAACGATGAACCTCAAGGCACTGAGGGAAATGTTGAATGGTTTAGATGTCTCCCCTACATCATTATTCATCTCCTTGCCCTTTGTGCCTTCTTTTACCCTGTTACTTGGCCGTGTCTTGTAATTGCTTTGATTTCATACAGTTTACGTATGTTTTCAATTACCGCCTTTTATCACCGATATTTTTCTCATCGTACTTTTAAAACTTCGCGGCTTTTTCAGTTCGTTGGTGCTTTTATTGCTTGTAGTTCTGGGCAGCGTGGTCCTCTTTGGTGGGCAGCCCATCATCGCCGGCACCACCGGCATTCAGACACGGAAAAAGATGTTCATTCACCACAAACAAGAAGCTTTTTCTGGAGTCATACTTTATGGTTTATGACTGAATATTCTGTCCCCACCTTTTTGAAAGAAATACCCGATTTGGTTAAATTTAAGGAACTTACATTTTTAAACCGATATGATTGGATTCCGCTCATAATGCTTGGTTTTCTATGCTATTATGCTCCCGAATTTCCACTGTATTTTGAACTAACTGGATTATCCAATATGCAATCATTAATGTGGGGATTTTTTGTTCCAACCATACTGCTCTACCATGCAACTTTTGCGGTTAACTCAATCACTCATTTATTCGGAACTCGGCGTTTTAAAACCGATGATGAAAGCCGGAACAATTGGATTGTGGCAATATTTGCATTTGGTGAAGGGTGGCATAACAATCATCACTTCTTTCCGGGATCCGCCAGGCAAGGATTTTTTAAAGGTGAATTCGATCTTACTTACTACGGACTCAAATTTCTTTCTATATTTGGTCTTGTTCGTGATCTTCGCCCGGTTCCTGCTTGGGTGAAGGATAAAGCTACTCACTCGGGCAGGTAACATTCTGTGAAAATCGCGGTGGTTGGATCCGGCATTTCCGGATTAGCCTGTGCCTATTTGTTGTGCAAAAACCATGACATTACACTATTCGAAAGCAGTGATAAACCTGGTGGCCATGTAAACACCGTTAAAACGCAGGGGAAGACTGGAGAGTTTCAGGTCGATACCGGTTTTATTGTTTTCAATCGGGAAAACTATCCAAATTTTGTCCGACTGCTCGATCTGTTAAATGTTCCCTCTCAATCTACCCGAATGGGATTTTCCGTCCAGTCAGACGCTTTAAACCTTGAATACAGTGGTGAGAGTGCAATTGGTCTGTTCGGCCATTTCCGCAACCTAATTGATCCAAAGCACTGGTATATGGTCAGGGATATTCTTCGCTTTCACGATATTGCCAAAGAAAACAGCAACCCAGAAGAAACGGTTGACTCTTTTTTAGAAAGACATCGATTTGGCCAGCGGTTTTCCGACTATTTCCTGCTTCCGCTTGGTTCAGCCCTTTGGTCCTGCTCAACGGAACAATTTGGGAACTTCCCCATGGAGTTTGTCACTGACTTTCTCTCCAATCATCAAATGCTACAGGCACATAATCGGCCAATTTGGCGGGTGCTCAAAGGAGGCTCACGCACTTATGTGGATAAATTAGTCGATATTCTTGGCGACCGTCTAAAACTAAACACTCCCATCCAGCAGGTTCAACGAAGTAATGACCGGGTAAAACTAACCCTGCCTGACGGCACTGAACAGATTTTTGACGAAGTCATCCTCGCCTGCCATGCAGATCAGTCTCTTCGCCTACTCTCTTCCCCGACCCCGGAAGAAAAAGCCTTACTGAAAAGATTCCCCTACCAGGCAAACCGGGTCACTCTACATAGCGACGACTCGGTAATCCCCAAAAGAAAATCTGCCCGGGCGAGTTGGAATGCGTACTTGCCCAAAAAGAATAGCTCTGATGCTTTGGTTACCTACGACATGAATATTTTACAAAGCCTGCCCACCCGGGAACCATTCTGCGTTTCTTTAAACCAGCAAAATCTGGTTGACTCCAAACTGATTCATGGAAATTACGATTTTTCACATCCGACCTATCACCCCGGTCGAAAAGAAGCCCAAAGCCAGCACTCCTCCTTCATTCGAAATCGGGGTATCTCTCTTTGTGGAGCATACTGGGGATATGGCTTTCATGAAGATGGATTAAACAGCGGGCTTCGAGTTTGCGAAGCATTTGGAGAATCCCTCTAATGTACAGTTCGCTTTATTTTGGCGAAGTTCGTCATCAGCGAAAAAGCCCAAAGAAACACGCTTTTAAATATAACGTTTTCATGTGCCATTTATTCATGGATGAAATCATGGAAATCTTTAAAAGAAATTGGTTTTGGTCGGCTAATCAGAAAAATCTCTCCTCTTACTATCGGAGCGACTATCACAAACCGGAAACCAGTGATTTAACCCAAGCCGTCCAGTCAACCATGAGAGAACAGCTCGGCCGGCCGGTCGAAGGGCCAATATCCATCATTACCCATCTCCGTACTTTTGGCTATTGTTTCAACCCGGTTTCATTTTACTACTGCTGGGACCGAGAGAAAACAAAACCCCATGCCATGATGGCGGAAATTACCAATACCCCCTGGCATGAACGCTATACAAAATGCTTTGATTTACAGGACTTTGAAAATGAAAAGTCCAAGCATAATTTTGACAAAGAATTCCATGTCTCTCCCTTCATCGGAATGAACATTGAATACGACTGGCGTTTTCATGGACCGGCCGAAAAGTTTAAAGTGGATATGATCCTGAGCGAAGACAAAAAGATGATCTTCAGTGCCCACCTGAACCTTTCCCACAAACCCTTTAACCTGAAAAATTCTATCTGGGCACTGGTTCGCTTTCCCCTGCTTACTTTTCGTATTACCTTCGGAATTTATTGGCATGCCTTACTCCTTCGTTTAAAAGGGTGTCGATTTTATCCGCATCCTAAAAATTCAATTTCCACCACATAAATGAATAACCAATCGGTAGAACAAACCAGCCAGTTCACACTGTCCGAAAACGGGAATGCCGGTTTTTGGGAACGTACCCTGCTTGGTCAGTTAAAAAAAATTGATCAGGGCTCTCTCTCAATCAAAATGGGAAAACGGCAACTCACCCTCGGTACCCCCTCAGGTAATCATATCTCTGCGGATATTGAAATAACCAACAAATCCTTCTTTCGTAAGACCTGCCTCGGTGGTTCACTAGGAGTGGCAGATAGTTATGCAGATGGAGACTGGGATACCAAGGACTTGGTTGCCGTATTTCGTTTATTCCTTCAAAATCAGGATGTGATGGACGGCATGGAAAGTGGCTGGGCCTCCCTGCTCAACCGGGTGGCAAGATGGACCTATATGCTCAGTCAAAAAAATACCCGCAAGGGAAGCCGTAAGAACATCGCTCTTCATTACGACCTGGGCAATGATTTTTACGAACTTATGCTCGATCCGACGATGACCTATTCGTGTGGTATTTTCGCCTCCGCTGAAAGCACACTCGAACAGGCATCTCTTGCTAAGTACGACCGAATTATAGATAAACTTGAAATCCAACCCCACCACCAGGTTCTTGAAATTGGATGTGGATGGGGTGGATTCGCTCATCGATTGGCTGAACGCACACAGGCACAACTGACTGCCACCACGATTTCCGACCGCCAACACGAATATGCTCAGGAGCGAATAAAAAAAGCTGGATTCAACGATCGGATTTCCATCATAAAAAAAGACTACCGTGATTTGGTTGGTCAATTCGACCGGATTGTATCCATTGAAATGATCGAAGCAGTGGGGCATGAATTTTTACCTTCCTATTTCTCACAAATTTCCGACCTCCTACTTCCAACAGGTGCGGCTATGATTCAAGGAATAACTATGCCCGACCATCGCTACACCCAGTATTTAAAAGAAGTGGATTATATTCGCACACGGGTATTCCCGGGGAGCTGTGTGCCCTCTGCATCCGCTATGATTGCTGCTGCGGTCAAAGACTCGGACCTCCGCCCCGCGGATCTTCATGATTTTGGATACCATTATTCCCGTACACTCAGGGAATGGCGCCTACGCTTCCTCGAGAACGAGAATCAAATTAAAAAACTCGGCTATGACGAACATTTCCGCAGGGCGTGGCTTTATTACCTTAGTTATTGCGAAGCTGGGTTTGAGGAAGGCTACACTGGAGATATTCATCTCCTACTCGCCAAACCGGAATGCAAACTCTGCCGAGGCTTTCCACAATGAGTCCCCGACTCTCATTCATTACTGACCTGGCAATCTTTCAGGTTGCCTGGTTTGGCTGTGTCCTCGCCACCCGCAGTCCATTCCCGCATCTTCTTCCCATTCTGGTCCTTATGCTTGTTGTGGTTCGCGTACTGCTGACTCGTGGGCTGAATTCGGTACTCCCCTTCACTTTAGCCTGCTTAATCATGGGAGTTCTGGGAGATGCAACTCTGGTTCATCTTGGCCTGCTTTCCTTTGAACATTACCCTTCGCTTTTCGGGGCCCCGCTCTGGATGGTTACCCTCTGGCTTAATTTTGGTCTTATGCTCAGACCTCTCTTCACCTGGTTTCTCGATCATTATTGGCGGGCAATCATTGGCTTTTCAGCTGGAGGTGTGATTGCCTATTATTCCGGGCAAAAACTGGAGGTGCTTACCCTCAGTGTTGACCTTCAATCCCACCTTGGTGTGGCCGTGGAATGGGGCATTGCCGGACTCATCCTTCACTACCTACATCTCAAATTTCCTTCATCCAAGTCCGAATGAGTACGCTAGAACTTCTTCTCTATGGTCAACTGGGTGCTTCTTTAGTGATGGCACTTGCCTGGGTTCACGCCTTGTTGATTAAAAATACATCCTATGTCGATGTTCTCTGGGGCTACGGTGTGGGAGTGCTTGGATTTATCTACCTGGTTCTAGCCGATGAGAATACCGACCCGGCAAGGATGGCTTTACTCAAAGCCCTGCTCCTGACCTGGTCCATTCGCCTAGGTACCTATCTCTTTAAAAGATGCCGCGGTAAACCCGAGGATGCACGCTATGCTTATCTTCGGGAATACATGGGAAAAAAGGCAAATTTCGGATTTTTCATCTTCTTTCAGGTTCAGGCTTTCTGGGTTGTTCTGTTCGCCTGTCCGTTCCTCATTCTTGTACGCAATCCCAATCCGATCCACACACTCGATCATATCGGTCTGATCATTTGGCTGATTGGATTTTGTGGGGTTCATCTAGCCGACAAACAACTTAAAATATTTAAACAAAAACCCGGTCGAAGCCGTGCTGAAGTATGCAATACGGGACTATGGAAATACTCCCGCCATCCCAATTACTTTTTCGAATGGATCCTATGGATCGGATATATTTTTATTGGTTGGCAGGCACCCCATGGACCTTGGCTCTTACTTATTCCGGTCATCCTTTACATATTTTTAACTAAAATAACCGGTGTTCCCTTTGTCGAAGCGAGAAAGCTCGAAGCGAGTGGGGAAGAATATAAAAAATACATTAAACAAACCAATTCCTTTTTTCCTGGTTCTCTCAAAAAACTGAATTAAAAACCATGAGCCTGACTAATTTTTTTATAGACCTTGCAGAACGCGGCCTCGTACCCGATTTTTTGATCCGGGCAGGTATACGCAATCTTTGTAAAAAAAGATTAAAGCAATGTTTATCCGATGACTGCGAAGCCAATGCGGAACTGGCGGAAAAATATATCAAGGAATCGGACGCCTCTCCCATGGCCGTACTTACCGAAAAAGCAAATGAACAACACTATGAAGTACCTGCTGAATTTTACCGCTACGCCTTGGGAAAAAACTTCAAGTACAGCAGTTGCTATTACGACAAAGAAACCGAATCCCTCAGTGATGCCGAGGATCTCGCCCTCCGTCTTACCTGTGAACATGCCAAGTTGGAAAATGGCCTGGATATTCTTGAACTGGGCTGTGGTTGGGGTTCCCTCTCGCTTTGGATGGCTAAACATTTCCCTGATTCAAATATCACATCTGTATCCAATTCCCATTCACAAAGAGAGTACATACTCGGAGAGGCCCGCAAGCGTGGGCTGGAAAACCTCAGAGTCATTACCGCGGATGTGAATGCATTTGAAACAGACTCCACATTTGACCGGGTGGTCTCAGTGGAAATGTTCGAACATGTACGCAATCATCGTGAATTATTCAGCCGGATTCACGGTTGGCTTAAACCGGGTGGTAAACTATTCACCCATGTCTTTTGCCATCGTTCCACCTCCTATCCTTTTGAAGTGGAAGGAGAGGATGACTGGATGTCCAAACATTTTTTTAGCGGAGGCACGATGCCCGCGGATGAATTATTTCTACGCATTTCCGGTAAACTCGAACTCGAACACCGTTGGCGCTGGGCGGGGACTCACTATGCGAAAACATCCGAGGACTGGCTGCTCAATATCGACCAAGCAAGAGCAGAAATCCTCAAACTTTTTCATCGTGATCTCTCCATGGCTGAGGCCCATCGAACCTTTTATCGCTGGCGTATCTTCTTTCTCGCCTGTGCGGAAACATTTCGATTTCGGAATGGACAGGAATGGTGGGTTAGCCATTACTTATTTAAAAAACCATGAAATCATTCCACACACTTATTCTTCTTTTCTCCCTTTTCCTGACTGCCACCTTTGCCCAGAAACAGCGGCCAATCGGAATGGACTGGCCCCAATGGCGTGGCCCCAACCGCGATGGCTTTATCTCCAAAGATTCACCCTGGCCCTCCACAATTAATGAAAAGTCCCTCACCCAGTCCTGGCAGGCAACATTAGGCAAAGGTTACCCAGGGCCGGTCCTGTCCGATCAATTGGTATTCACCATCGAATCAGTAGATGGCAACGAAGTCGTCCATGCCTTGGATCGTAAAACCGGGAAGGTCGCATGGAAATTTCAATGGGAGGGTCAAATGAAAGTCCCTTTCTTCGCTGCTAAAAATGGGAGTTGGGTAAGATCCACCCCGGCCTATGATGGAGAGAATTTATATGTCTGTGGAATGAGAGATGTCCTCCATTCCCTCAATGCAAAAACTGGAGATGTTAATTGGAAAGTTGATTTTGTGGAGCGTTACAAAACACCTCTACCTGCATTTGGTATGGTCTGTTCACCCCTCATAGACGGAAAATATTTATACATCCAAGCGGGGTCTGGTTTTGTAAAACTCAATAAAAAAACCGGCCAATCTATTTGGCGCTCCCTTGTTGATAAAGGCGGAATGTTTGGCAGTGCATTCTCCTCTCCCGTAATGGAAGAAATAAACGGGAAAAAACAATTGATCGTTCAGACACGAACCGACCTGACCGGGGTGGATCCGGAATCCGGTCAGAAACTATGGTCCAAACCAATTAAAGCATTCCGTGGAATGAATATTCTAACACCAAGTGTTTTAAATAATCAAATTTTCACCAGCAGTTACGGTGGAAAATCACTATTATTTGACATTCCAAAAGCGGGCAAAAAACAAAGTATTGTACAGAACTGGGAAAATAAGCAGGAAGGGTACATGTCCGGCCCGATTATTTTGGATGGTTATTGCTACATTCATCTTCGTAAACAACGGATTACCTGCCTCGATATGAAAACTGGAGAGACCCAGTGGATAAGTAGTGAATCCTTTGGTAAGTATATGTCGATGGTCACCAATGGGAATGAAATCCTCGGTCTCGACGAGGATGGAACCCTTTACCTAATCGACCCAAATCCAGAAAAATTTGTTATTAAAGAAAGCCGAAAAATCTCCGACTCCCCCACCTGGGCACACCTCGCGGTTTCAGGTAATCAATTATTTGTCCGCGAACTCGAAGCACTTGCCTGTTATAGTTGGTAAAACGGGATTCTTGTCATCGCGAGGGGGAGGCGTCAGCGGACGACTCGGCAATCCATCGCGTATCGCGGGACGCCGACTTAGAATGCGGTTCGGTTAATGAGGAACAGTGTATCCCTACTCTTTTCGCGTTCGTTTTTGTACCTTCTTGTAAATTAAATCATTTTCCCGCTTCCCTACTGTAATCACATAGATGACAATTTCATTTCGATCCACTTCATAGACCAGTCGATAACCTACGGATCGGAGTTTGATCTTATAATAATTTTTAAAACCTTTCAGTTGATCAGCCTGAACCATTGGGTTCTCCATTCGCTCACCAAGCTTCTTTTTGAACTGTTCCCGAATAACATCTCCTATTTTATTCCACTCCTTCCAGGCACTTGGAAGAAACTTTAGCTTATAAGTCATCCAGACTTACTTCCTTGGCCAATTTCTTCTCCTCTTCTCGCTCATGAATGATGCGGGAAATATTCAAATCATCCAACTCCTCCATCATCCGTTCGTATTTCTCGGCAGGCACCAAGTAAGCAGTCGGTTTATTATGATTCAGGATCGCAATTGATTCGCCTTCAGATTCCTCAATCAATTGACTGGGGTTCTTCTTAAGTTCAGAAACACTGGCCGAAAAAGTACTTAATAATGTATTCATTTTAAATCTAAATATAGCGCTTAATTTAGTACTTACAATAAAATTAAGCCAATTTGTCATTGCGAGGAGGGAACGAAAGTGAGCGACGCGGCAATCCATCGTGGCTTGAGGGACGCAGACGGGTTTGTCTGTTCGCTTACTGGTTCACAGTGGATCGCCACGGGCTACGCCCTCGCGATGACAAGA
>CAWVXY010000017.1:0-65552 GCA_963934295.1 uncultured Opitutia bacterium | reverse complement strand
ATACCTACAATTTCCATCCCTACCAAATGACAAACAGAGTTAATAGAATAGCTTTTATGTCCAACTCACGGTATCTATTCGAGCGGGAGAGGCGAGTGCGGAGGTTCATGAGGGACTACTGCCCCAAGTTGTAAAGAGCCTGCACTTCAGCGGCGGATAATGCCCGGTCGTAGATGCGGAGGTCGTCATATAAACCGTTCATCTCCCAATTGTCATTTCCGTTTGGGTAAACGCCATTTTCCCACTTGCTACCAAGAATAAGTTTATGACCGCTAAAAGAGTTATTTAAATATGCTAAATTTGATGGCACGGATTGTTTACTATTAACTAAATTTCCATTAATATAAATTTGAGCTTCATTTGGTTTAAAAACCCAACTAAAATGTTTCCATTGATCAAGTGGTAGAGAATTTGCACCGCTTGAGATACTAAAATTTTCACCAATATCATTAGGTGATCTAAATGAAAAAGCTAGACTTGAAGAATAACCAATTTCCAAAATTGTTTCAGTACCAACGCCACCAATAGACAATTGAACATTATATTGTCTCGCACTTGAAATGACTTTAGTTTGATAGATCAATGAGAAGTTTTCATTACCGTAAAATAAATTCGGTAGTACAATATAATCGCCATTACCATCAAACTCATAAGCTTTAGCAGCATGACCTTTTTTGTCACTACTTACTGATGCACCTGTGACGATACCATGATTCCCATTCCCAGACATGTCAGATGCATTACCATCAAAAGGCCACCAACCAACTAAGCCATTCATAAGAGAGGAAACTTTCACATCGGCAAAAACCGACTCCACACTCCCAAAATCATTGCTCACCACCACGGAATAATTGCCGTCGTGTTGGGTGGCATTGGCATCGGTGATAGTAAAGCTGCCATTGGTTTCGCCCGTTAAGTCCACGCCGTCCTTTTTCCATTGGTAAGTGAGGTATTTTCCTTCGGCGGTTACCGAAAAGGAAACATTACTATCCGCATAAACCGTCTGAGCCTGAGGCTGAGCAGTAATCTCAGGCTTAAGGTACTTTAGGATCTGTTCGCTCAAGTCGGATGTGGTAATCGTGTTACTGGCAATCTTGGATGATGTCACTGATCCATCGGCGACAGTGGTGTTATAATCTATCTTAGCTCTTATTTCCGAAGACAAGCGATTCATTCCAATAGAAGCATTCAAGTCAGTTAATACATCATTTCCAAGCATCGACTTAGTAATCGATTTTGGTTGGATAGAATTAAAATAATTTCCTGCTATTTTGAATCCCTCGAAATAAGTGGCACTAGAATTAATAATACTTACTGGCGAGACAGAGCCACTTTGTCCACCTACGATTGTTAAGATGTCGCTTTTATTTGCGTCCACAATTGCAGAAACAGATGAGATATAAACTCCTGAATTTCCACCTGCCCGAATAGTGATTCCAGAATTTATGGATTGATTATTCCTCTTGATAACTAAATTTGCAAAAACTCCAGTCTCTATAAAGGAAAATCGAGCAGATGAGGAAATCGCGTAAATTCCATCTTCAGGTACGATGAAAGCATCTTGAGCAAGATCGAAATTGTTAGTCTGATCGAAACTTGAACTCTCCCAAGTTACTTTGCTGTAATTACCATCTGTAAGACCTGTTTGATCATTTTCCTTTCTTACCCTGAATGCGACAAGTGTGCTTGTATTAGCTTCAGTCGCTGCATTCTGACCCAACTTGGCGGTCACTTCCGGGGCAAGCATCGATAAAGTAATAGGTGAAGCAGTTGTGGAAGATTTGTTTAAGTCGGCAAGTACATCCGCGGGCAACATACTTCTGGTTATCGTGACACTCCTGTTTAAATCATCCCTTACATCCTGAGGAAGCATATCGCGTGTGATGCTAACGGTCTTACTTAGGTCATTCAATACACTCGCAGGTAGCATGTCACGGGTAATGGTGATAGGAGTAGATGGCCTTTCAGTTGCATTAGCATCCAGTTGAGACAGGACTTCTTGACTAAGCATGTCGCGGGTGATTGCTCCATGGCCCACCTTTTCGGCAACCTGAGCAACCTCTGCTACGTCCGCAACCAAAGCACGTGGAGTAGCTGTTATCAATTGATCAGGGGTAAGATGACGAAGTCCTTCGCCATCCTCGTTATCAAATTCCACTTTTAAATAAAGCTTATCATGTTTGAGAAATAATTCCGGTTGCAATGAATTCATTCCCTGTCCGCCAAGTAGAACAGTATATCTCCCGTTACGAATCGTGACCTTAATGGTTTCTCCTGGTTGATTACCATTTCTCCAATGAGTTGTACCGTTCCCATCGTGCAAAGAAAATGCAAACTGAGCCTCTCCAAAATAATTAACTCCGTTTATTGCAACCTTGCCTGAATACGGTACTGGAGTGGCCGCATAAGCAGATAAAACCGCAATCAAAAACATAACCAATACCTGCCCGATAAACTTCATGCTTTGCATGATTGAACGATTATACTGAATTGTCAATGCATTGGGGTAATCGTTGTCCGCAGAAAATAATTCCTTTTACTAAGCTTACAATCGATTCCTATTGGTCTATTGTCCTACTGTCAGAGAGGGGGATTTTTAATTTTATTTTTGTATTCCTCTATCTCTTTCTGTTCCTCATCTTTTAATTCCTTTCTTCTTTCTTCCGAAAGGTAAGGGTGATCGGTCATATTCATACCCATCTTTGAGACAACTTCCATTGCTTCTTCTTGGGTCATCCTGTCGATAATTTCTGCGTAGTTTTCTATCATAATTAAAACTAAAATAAACGAATGAACTTGTTACTCAAAGTTTGGATTAAGTCATAAATCATTTACATGAATTTCTTCACGGTTTTCTGAATGGCACATCCTTTACGATTGCGGATTTTTTTGGGTAGTGGCATAAAGAAAAATGTAACATTGTTCGTTCCTGCCTGTTAAAGAGTTGAAATGCCGGAACTCAACCCATCATTCCATGCAAGCAAATAAGGAAAATATCGAGTCGATCCATCGCATTGATCCCGAAAGCACAGGCGAGATTGCGGGGCGTTTTGAGGAACTTGTACATTTGCTGGAGAATGAAAGTGATGAGCGGGTACTTGGCCATGTCGATACTTTTCATCATTCCGATCTGGCTGATGCAATCGGTTTGCTGACGGGTGGTCTGAGGAAAAGATTACTCGATTTGATCAAGGTTGATTTGGATCATGATCTGCTTTTTGAATTGGAGGATCATCTTCGTAAGGAGGTGACTGATCAATTATCGCCCAAGGAAATGGCGGAGGTCATTACTGAGATGGAGTCCGATGAAGCGGTTCAGGTTCTTGAGGATATGGAGGCGGAGGAGAGGAATGAGGTCTTAAGCGAAGTTCCGGAGGAAGAACGCGAGGATATTGAAACTGGATTGGCTTATCCGGAGGATAGTGCGGGGCGAAGAATGCAGACAGAGTTGGTCAGCGTTGCCACAGACTGGACGGTAGGCCAGACCATTGATTTTTTACGTGAGGAAGATGATTTGCCCGAAGAGTTTCTCGATCTTTTTGTAATTGATGGGAATGAAAAACCTGTGGGTATTATTTCCCTTTCACGGATTTTACGTTCTCCCCGGAATACTCTCATGAGAGAAATTGCGGATGAGACCCAGGTCATTGTTCCGGCCGAAATGCTTCAGGAAGAAGTAGCTCTTCTCTTTGAAAAGTACGACCTGACCACATCCGGTGTGGTCGACCATGCGGGTAAGTTGATTGGTATGATTACGGTAGACGATGTTATGGAAGTGGCACGGGAAGAATTTGAGGAGGATATTCTTTTATTGGGTGGAGTGGGTGAGGAGACAGTGGATGACTCGGTTGTACAAGCTTCCCTGAAACGTTTTACTTGGTTGTTGGTTAATTTGGGTACAGCCATACTGGCTTCGCTTGTTATCGGTTTGTTTGACGGAACCTTGGAGGAGATGGTTGCGTTGGCTATTTTAATGCCGATTGTAGCCTCGATGGGCGGGAATGCCGGGACGCAGACTTTAACCATTACCGTCCGTGCCTTGGCAACCAAAGAGCTGACTGGATACAATGCGTTCCGTACTTTTCGAAAGGAATTTGCGGTAGGGCTTGTAAATGGGGTTATTTTTGCACTGCTTGCCGGATTGGTTGTGGTTCTTTGGTTTAATCAGTTGGATGACCGTTATCTGCTTGGTGGTATTATAGCGGGAGCTATGATAATTAATATGGTTGTGGCGGGAATTGCTGGAGTGGTGCTTCCTTTGGCTCTGGACCGAATGGGCATTGACCCGGCAGTGGCTTCAGGAGTTTTCGTGACAACGGTAACAGATGTGATTGGTTTTTTTGCATTTCTTGGCCTAGCTGCCGCTATTTTAATATGAGTGAAGTAAATCGTAGAATTTTAATTACCGGTTCAACCGGATGTATCGGAACACATACAGTAGATCTTTTATTGTCTGAAGGAGCAGGGGAGGTTTTTGGATTTAATCGCTCTAACCCAGTTGGCAGTGAAGAGAAACCGGGTTTTCATTTTATAGCAGGGGATCTTTCTGACGCTCAAAGTATTGAGCGGGCGGTTCAGGAAATAGAGCCAACTCATGTTATACACCTCGGAGCTTTGCAGACTCCCGATTGTCGAGACTTTCCGATGAGGGGGTTGGACATAAATGTTCTGGGTACCGCTTACCTTTTACAAGCCTGTGGACAGCTCAACCGGCCCCTTAAACGTTTTGTCTTTGCCAGTTCCAGTGCTGTAAATGGAGCGAGATCTCTCTATGGAGAAGATGGGGTTCGACCAAAAGATCCTTATCATCCCTTTAACTTGTATGGTTATTGGAAAGTTGCAGGAGAGGGAATGGCTCAGGCATTTCATCAAGCTTCAGGTGTTTCTACGGTTTCCCTTCGGTTAGCCACCACTTACGGTCCTGGGCGTGATCGCGGTTTTACTGCTGCGATGACCTCGGCTATGAAAGCTGTGGTGAAGGGAGAGTCATTTGAAATTCCATATCGCGGCAAAGAACATTATCACTTTTCTCTTGATGTGGGAGCCGGTTTTGCCCGGGCCGCGATCGATCCGTTTTCCGGTTATGGCGTTTTCAACCTACTTGGCCAAACATATGCGATTGAGGATTTTATTTCTACGATCAAGGAAGAGGCGGTTCATTTTGAATGCGATGAAGCAAAGATCAGGTTTTCCGCTAATGCTGAAAAATCTCCGTTCATTTATGACTTGAATGATGAGTCGACGAAGGAAGCTTTTCCGCTAATGCCTCAAACTTCATTGAATGAAGGTGTACGCCAATCTTTGGCCTATTTTTCGAATTTAGCCGGGTAATAATTCCTTTTTTTAAAAAAAGCTCATAATTATTTGACATAAATATGTATTTAGTTTAAATACATTTATAAATCCCTTATATAAATATGATAACTAACTTAATCTCCTTTTTCGTCATCCTAAGCGTATCAACCAGTGGACTTTGGTTCCTCACTCAAGTCTGAGGAAGTTTTCTTTTCTGTTTCATCTGGATCCGAAATTTCTTTTTTTGATTCCTCGATTTCTTCTCGATTTTCTTCTTCAACTTCTTCCCTGATTTTCTCGACCAGGGAGAGGGCGTCATTTCTTCGCCTAAGAGATCGTTCCTGAAATTTGGCCACCTGAATCAGGGCGTCGCTTTGATCATAATGAGCATGAAGGAAGTGAAATATGCTTACTCCGCTTATCCCTCCAAGTAATGCACCTGCTAGTAGAATAATCGCTTTTTCGCTTTTGGGGAATTCCAAGGAAATTAAATAGGCGAAAGAAATAAAGCTGAACACTATGGCCACGGCAAAAAAAAGAGAGAGCATCCGGCTGGAATGATAGGCCGAATTTCTTCTTATGGATCGAAGGGTTTCTTCTCCTGAATTGGTTTTCTTTTTCATTTAGTATAAATTTCATTCATCCATCTAAATGCGCAAGCATGAATAGGTGCTTAAAAATATTTTATACGCGAATGTGGATGTCTAAATAGTCAGCACAATTCTAGGCTATTTTTTTTGATTCCATAGATTTTGGACATTGCATTTAACCCTTTCATTTGAAGTTATTAAGGGATTATGAAGAATTTCGCTTTGCATTTCCCTCTATTTTTTTTTCTGCTTGGTTGCGAGACAGACGAACCTGTCCATTCTTCGGAGCAAGTTGTCGAACCATCCTCAACAATCGCAACTATTCAATTGAGTGAACATAATAAATTGATGGCGGAAGAAAAATCCCGCTTGGTCGATTTACGCGAGCGATTTGACCAAGTGGTTGGAGAAAGTGAAATTCGTGCTACTGAGGACGCTGAAATTATAAAGGAATTGGAGAACCGAATCGTAAGCCTGAATCATTCTCTTGAAGAGTATCGAGCTGAAGTTTCGGAATCTAGGAATTCCCTGAAGGAGATTAAAAAAATTGGATCGAAGGAATACAAGGCGATTTATGAACAATCGAAAAACATGGATCATGAAAAAGCAATTTTCCTTTTTGAGGAATTTCTTGAAGAATTTCCCAATAGTCCGATTTCTTCACGGGCTCGATCGCGGATTAAATTTCATACTGCGGAGATAGCAGTCCTTACCAATCGTAAGAGTGCCCGAACGGTTCGTCTCTGGGACGCAAAATTAAGAGGGGAGGGTATGTTTGCCCGTGCAGTGGAAGAGGACGAGATTTTTAAATTGATTGGACGAGAGCCTGATTCTGCAAAACGAGGTTCAAGTTCCGAGTACAGGGAGAGAATATATATTTGGCGTGATTATATTTTGGATGGTGGATATCACGATTTAATCATCGAGACCACCAATGGTAAGGTGGATCGAATATCAAGATCCGAATAGAAAAATTAGCGAACCCTCGCGTCAATACAAACAGCTTCTTCTGTACTGCGTGCCAATACAAGTCCATTGCTTAGGATTGGAGTGCTCCAGCATTTTCCGCTAAGTATTTTTCTTCGTGCCAATTCTTGGTATTTGGTTGGGGTGGCTTTAACCACGGAGAGTTCGCCGTTGTCCGCGAGGGCAATAAGGTTATCGCCTGATAAGATTACATTGCCAGGTCCATAGCCATCGTAGCTCCACTTGATTTTACCGGTTTTTAATTCGATACATTGAAGCGGTCCATTTCCGTATTTTTTAAAACTGAACATACCATAGAGGTGTCCATCGTGATATATGGGGGTACTCCAATGGTTGAACATATCATTTTTTTTCCGCCAAACTTCAGAGCTTGTTAATTGAGATCCATTCTTGCTTATTTTGTATAGCCCCGCACCCACACCGTATCCAGCGGAACAATAGATCAAGTCGCCTGCGACCACGGGAGATGCCGCGGTTGATACCTTAAACGGGAAAGCTTGTCGCCACAGTTCGTTTCCGGTTTTGGGTGCGATGGATACCAGACCCGAGGTGCAGAAAAAGATAACCTGACGGACGCCGTGAATTGTTGTGGCAATCGGGGTGGCGTGTGTTGCGGTCTCATCCCCTGTTTTCCATACGATTTTCCCGGTCTCGCGATTGAATGCGAGTAGGCTTTGATCAGCTCCTCCGCCATATACAATGACTAAATCACCTTCAATTAAAGGTGCTGAAGAATTTTTCCACTTTATATTTCTTCCCGCATGTTCTTTTAACACTTGGACATCCCATAAAATTTTCCCAGTGTTTGCGTGGATGCAATATAGATTCATATCGGAATCATAAACCCAGACTTTTCCGTTAAATACAGAAGGAGTTGAACGGGGCCCATCTCCACCACTGTTGTTACTTGCACCTGAATTTCCACCACCGCTTTTATAATCCATCCGGCAGAGCCATGTCTTCCATAATTGTTTGCCCGTAAGGGTATCAAGTGCAATGCAAACCTCACGCATCAAGCCATCTTCGTCTTCTTCTGCAATGAGAGTAAATGCCTTGGTTCCTTCGCAGGAAAAGGAACTAAATCCCAGAGGGGTTGGGGTTTTCCACTTTTGAGCACTCCTTTTTTCTAGCCAACTCGTGGAGGTGATGAGTTCGTCCGTTTTATTATCTGAGCGACGGCCATGGTATTGATTCCAGTCAATCGCTTGAAGCTGGCTTGCCCCCAATATGATTATGGTAAAAATTGAATGTATAGAAATTTTCATGGTGTAATTAGTATTGTCTAATTTGTTTTGATTGAGACAAGAAAGAAGAGGGAAGAAAAGGTTATTTTTTTCGAAAGCGTATACTGTAGAAAGCCATTACTAAGAAGATGGTGAATATGAAATACCACGGAAACCATCCCAGGGCCTGTACAAAAACTGAATCCTGTTCATTCATTTTTCTGCCCATGACGATCGGGTCGATTTCAGAAAGTTTTATCCATGCGATTAATCCTGAATAAAGAAGGGAAACCGCTCCGTAGGATATATTAGTAGTCAATCCACGAAAGCTAAGGACGGTTGCTCTTCTTTCTGATGAAGCCTCTTCGTTCAGGTAACGACTGACCAAATAATTCATGATCTGCATGGTTGCATAGAGTAGAACTGCGGGGAGGATTCCCCAGTAGGGGATAGCGAATCCAATACCCCACAAACCCACGGTTAAAATGAGGCAGAGAAAAAGAAAGTTTTTTTGTGGTGAAAATTTATCTCCTAGGTGACGGGCAAGACGGGGAATAAAAATACCCATCAGGGACATGCCTGAGGCAACCAGGCCGAAGGTGGCAACGGGGAGTTCAATCACATTCCAGTACGCACTGGCTATGGTGAGGAATTGCCTGATCACATTGTCCAGTGCCATGGCACCGATCAAGATACCAAATGGTAAAGGCGTTTTCCAAATCCATGATCCCGCTTGTACTGTCTTTTTAAAGGATGTTCTCATTGTTTCCCAGGCTCCCATTTTTTCGCGGGCAAACGAATCTTTCATTCCCAGGGCAGCTCCGAGAACAACTAAGGATGAAAGAAGGGTAAGGAAGATCGGTGCCTTAACTGCGTCCTGTGAAGTCATGGTAAAATCAAGGCCGATTGTATGGATGCATGAATTAATAAAGCTGGCATCGTAAAATGCGGAACCTGTCATCATAGCGAAGAAAAAGGCGAGTGAAGTATATCTCTGTGCTTTTTCCAATGCCTTATTCCATTCGGTTTCCATACCGGCTTCCTTGAGGGAATCATAGGCGAGGGCTTCATCCGCTCCGCTGGCAGCTGCCTCGGCTAACCCACTAACGATTCGATTGAGGGCAAAGAGCAGGAATACATATTCACTTCCGTTCATCGGGGCAAAAAGAAGGGCGAGCATTTCCACCACCATACAAATTGCGGCAAGGACCAGTAGTTTTTTTCTACCCAATGTGTCTGCCAGTGCACCGGAGGGAACCTCAAGTAAAATGATGGTTATGGCCCAAATCCCGTTCAAAATCCCAAAGTCTTCCCAGCTAAGACCATGTTCTAAGAAGAGGAGGGCATATACAGGGTAATAAAAACGGGCATTGAAAAGCATACGGAAACAGATGAAGAGCCTAAGGTTTTGCTTGGCTGCTTGTTTCGCTTCCTTAATTTTCATGGTTGTCGGTTGGGGGAAATCAGGTGTAATTATTCAGTTTGTAAAAAAGACAAGCTAACTCAAAATTCACTTGCCATGAAACAGGCAAGAAGATTCTCCATTTTATTTTATGTCAGATTCACCCAATATTCTTTGGATTTGTACCGACCAACAGAGGTTCGACACCATTCGTGCTCTGGGTAATTCACATGCACAGACATCAAGGTTGGACAAACTTATTGAAGAAGGAACCACATTTAATCAGGCTTATTGTCAAAGTCCGGTTTGTGCTCCCAGTCGTGCATCTTTTTTAACCGGTCGGTATCCACGTACCACTCGTTGTAGGCAAAATGGACAATCTATACCCGCAGATGAAGTTCTTATTTCGAAGATATTTTCTGATGCGGGTTACCGTTGTGGCTTGGCGGGTAAGCTTCATTTAGCTTCCTGTTCAGATGGTAAAGTCGAAAAGAGAACAGATGACGGGTACGATCCTTTTCATTGGTCTCATCATCCGCAACCGGACTGGGAGGAAAATGAATACACGCAATGGCTTACCGAAAAAGGACAGGATTGGTTTGATTTGCAGGGGGAGGCAATCAATCCCTATGTTCATTATGGTCCTCCTGCTCAGTATAGCCAGACTGCTTGGTGTGCAGAAAAAACCATAGACTTTATAAAGAACGAAAAGGGAAAGCCTTGGTTTTTTAGTTTCAATTGTTTTGATCCGCATCATCCTTTTGATCCACCCAAGGAATATCTGGAACGATTTAACTTTGATGATATGCCCTTACCCAGTATGCATTCACAAGAGGCGGATGCGAAAACCACATTTCAAAAACTCGATCGAATTTGGGCTCACAATAATCCGGGAGAATTTGAGGTTGAGGCAATGACTGATCAAGACCGAAGAACAGTTTACGCAGCTTACATGGCCATGGTTTCTCTTATTGATGATCAGGTTGGACGAATTCTGGATGCATTGGAGGAAACGGGACAGGCGGATAATACTTTTGTGGTATTTATGTCCGATCATGGGGAAATGCTCGGGGATCATGGGATTTATTTCAAAGGACCTCATTTTTATGACTGTCAAATGAGAGTGCCTCTAATCATGAAATGGCCCCGTGGTGGAGTTTTAAAAAACCGGCAGGTAGATGGCTTTGTTGAGTTAGTTGATTTAATGCCCACATTCTTGGATGCCGCCGGTTTGAAAGTTCCTTCCGCGGTTCAGGGAAAAAGTTTATTGCCCTTACTGCAAGGAGGGGATGAACAGAATCTTTGTAAAAAGCAGGTCTATGCTGAGTATTACAATGCCTGGACTCACAATGATGCTTATGGAACAATGCTTCGAACCAAGGATTGGAAAATTGTGGTTTACCATGGAACCAATCAGGGTGAATTTTATAATCTAAAAGAAGACCCAGAAGAATTTTTTAATCTTTGGGATCAACCCGATTTTGAGAAAGAAAAGCAGCAATATATCATTAAATGTTTTGATGCTTCGGTTCTCTCTATGGATCCAGACCCACCCCGACTCGGTCCATTTTAAAAAATATTTTTTTTGTAAAAAATCGAAAAGGCTTGAATGGATTTTTAAGCATGTCAGTCTGCATAATTTCTTCTTCCCATGAACATACACGAATACCAAGCAAAACAACTCTTTGCAGAGGCTGGCGTTGCAGTTCCCAATGGAACTGTCGCCCAATCCGCAGAAAACTTTGATCACGCCCTCTCTACCTTGCCTGAAGGTAAGGCTATTGTAGTTAAAGCCCAAATACATGCGGGCGGTCGAGGAAAGGGAACGTTTAAAGATGGTTTTCAGGGAGGCGTTCATGTGGTGTCTTCTTCGACGGAAGCGAAGGAAAAGGCTCAGGCTATGCTTGGTAATGTTCTTGTAACCAAGCAAACCGGAGAGGAAGGAAAAGAAGTCAGTACGGTTTACTTTAATGAAGCCACTGACATTGAAAAAGAGTACTACCTTGCAATCTTAATGGATCGTGATACATCCAAGCCGGTAATTATTGCATCGACAGAAGGTGGAGTGGATATCGAAGAGGTCGCTGAAAGTTCACCCGAAAAGATTCTCAAGGTTCTGGTTGATCCGACCTTGGGTTTGCGTTCCTATCAAGCCCGTCAGATTGCATTCGGTCTTGGACTGACCGGGGATACCTTTAAACAGTGTGTTAAATTAGTAACTAAACTTTATGCTTTTTTCTGGAAAAAGGATTGTTCCCAGGTTGAGGTGAATCCTTTAGTCACCACACCGGACGGGGATGTACTTGCCTTGGATGCCAAAGTTAATTTTGATGCGAACGCACTTTTTCGTCACCCCGATGTGGTTGAACTTCGTGATTTGAGTGAAGAGGATCCAAAGGAAGTGGAAGCTTCTAAATTTGATTTAAACTATATCGCTTTGGATGGAAATGTTGCCTGTATGGTAAATGGTGCTGGTCTGGCCATGGCTACGATGGACATCATCAAACATTATGGCGGATCACCCGCTAACTTCCTCGATGTTGGGGGAGGAGCAACGGAAGAGCAGGTTGAAAATGCATTCCGCATATTGGTTTCCGATGATGCGGTCAAAGCTATCCTGGTTAATATATTTGGCGGTATTATGAAGTGCGATGTCATTGCCACAGGAATTGTGAATGCAGCCCGTAAGTTGGATATGAAAGTTCCTTTAGTCGTTCGTTTGGAAGGTACCAATGTTGAACAGGGAAAGAAAATTCTCGCTGACAGTGGACTTGCTCTTGAACCAGCTGACTCCCTGGCCCAAGCGGCTGAGAAAATCGTAAAATTGGCCGCAGAAGCTAATTAACCATCACATCTTTAAACAGAAAAATTTATAATGAGCGTTTTAGTAAATAAGGATACCCGACTCGTGGTTCAAGGAATCACCGGTAGTGCGGGAAGCTTTCACACAATTCAATGCATGGAATACGGTACCAATGTGGTTGCCGGTGTAACCCCAGGTAAAGGCGGGCAAAAATTTCAGGATACCGTTCCTGTTTTTGACACCGTTCAAAATGCAGTAGATAAAGAAGGAGCTAATGTAGCTGCTATCTATGTTCCTCCTCCCTTTGCTGCGGATTCTATCCTCGAAGCCATTGACGCAGAAATTCCCCTGGTGATTGCAATTACCGAAGGCATTCCAGTTCGTGATATGGCAGAGGTTAATGCCCGATTGGCCACTTCTAATACCCGGTTGATCGGTCCGAACTGTCCCGGAATTATAACTCCCGGTGAGTGTAAGATCGGAATTATGCCCGGTTACATTCACAAGCCTGGAAAAGTTGGTATCGTTTCCCGTTCAGGTACTTTAACTTACGAAGCTGTCTGGCAAATCACTCAGGCTGGACATGGGCAGTCAACCTGTATTGGTATAGGTGGAGATCCGATTAACGGGACCAGCCATTTGGATGCGGTGAAACTCTTTAACGAAGATCCCGATACGGATGCCATTATTTTGATTGGTGAGATTGGTGGAACTGCCGAGGAAGAAGCCGCCGAATTTATTAAGGAAAATGTGGATAAACCCTGTGCTGCCTTTATTGCCGGTCGTACTGCTCCGCCTGGTCGTCGTATGGGGCATGCCGGTGCGATTGTATCTGGGGGTAAAGGAACTGCAGAAGCAAAAGTGGAGGCAATGTTAGATGCAGGAATCTCTGTTGCCGAGACTCCGTCGCATATTGCTGAAGCACTTTTTAAAATCTATAATCCTTGAGACAAGGATTATATTTTAAAATGAATTAAATATTTTTCCCCAAGTTCGGCTTGGGGTAATAATTCGTCAAGATTCCAAATTTTAGCTGGATGTAGGCCAGAGGATTTTAATTCCTCGGTATAATCTCCTCCTTTTAAATAAAGAATTCCATTTGCGGGAGAATTTCTGGCACCTTTACGAATTTTATTATTCACCCACTCAAAAAAAGTGGGAAGGGCAGTAACTGCTCGACCGATAATAAAGTCATAGGTTCGCTTTTTGGGTAATTCCTCAACACGCCCCCTTTTTATCTCTACATTTTTAAGATCCAAACGCTTGACCATATCATCCACCACCATAATTTTTTTCCCAATCGAATCCATCAGAGTGAATTGTGCCTGTGGGTAGCAAATGGCAAGGGGGATTCCTGGCAGACCACCACCGGTTCCCACGTCAAGTATCCGGGTTTTAGGCATGAGGCGTAAAAAGTGGGTGATGGTTAAGCAATGGGCAAGATGTTTGGTTTCCAAGCGATCCATATCCTTACGAGAGACCAGGTTGATTTTGGCATTCCATTCCTTAAGCAAATCCGTGTACTGCATAAGTTTCTCCCAATTTTCTTCTGGTAATTTAGGGAACCACTCTTTGAGCAAATCCCATGATTTTTCTGGTTTACTCATGGATTGCAGTGAATGGTTTATTGAACTACGACAGGTTCGAAGCTTTTGATCAAATCGTCTATGGCTTTTGCCTGTTTTAAAAAAGGCTCCAGTTTATCGAGGGGTAGGGCACAGGGGCCATCACATTTTGCTTCGCTGGGATTAGGATGGGATTCAAGAAAGAGTCCACCAATTCCCTGACTCATACCAGCGTTCATGAGTTCAAAAACCGCCTGCCTTCTTCCGTCCGCAGAATCACTTCGCCCTCCAGGGATCTGGAGAGAATGTGTAATATCAAAAACCACCGGACAACCGGTTTTTTTCATAATTCCAAAATTGAGTGGATCAACTACTAAATTATTATAACCGAATGAAGTTCCGCGCTCACAGAGCATTATCTTCTCATTTCCTGCTTCCTTAAATTTATTAATGATATGTCCCATTTCATGGGCTGCGAGAAATTGAGCTTTCTTGACATTGATTGGCCGACCGGTTTCAGCAAGGGCCACAACCAGATCGGTTTGCCGACAGAGAAAAGCGGGTAGTTGTAGAACATCAATTACTTCGGCAGCGGGTTTTGCCTGCGTCGGTTCGTGAATATCAGAAATGACTGGAATTTGATAGACTTCTTTAATTTCAGCCAGAATTTCAAGACCTTTTTCCAAACCCGGACCTCGAAAAGAGGTGATGGAAGAACGGTTGGCTTTATCGAAGGATGCTTTGAAAATATAGGGGATTCCTAATTTTGTGGTGATTTCTTTATAATAGGCTGCAATTTCAAGGGCAAGTTCCCGAGATTCTAGTACATTCATACCTCCAAAAAGGGTGAATGGTTTGTCGTTTGAAACTTCGACATCTCCAACACGGATTGTCATTTGCTCACTCATACGAAGGCAACGGAAGGGGGAGTGCCATGTTCTGCTGATACGATAATTCCGATACCCCCGCGGGCATTAAAGTCAACTTCCACACGGCACCATCTTGGATCAAGGGCTTCGACTAAATCATCAAGCAGTCGATTCGCAAAGTGTTCATGAAAGGTTCCCTCGTCCCGAAAAGTCCAGAGGTATAGTTTAAGGGATTTGGATTCTACGATTTTTTGATCGGGTACATAGCGAATGAAAATTTCGGCAAAATCGGGTTGTCCCGTTTTTGGGCAAAGACAGGAGAATTCACTGGTCTTTAATTCTACTACATAGTCACGTTCAGGATTCCGATTTGGAAAGGTCTCTAGGGTTCGATTGGGGTGAGTTCCACCTTCTCCAAGTTTAGTCAGGTTTTCGTGCTCTGGATTTGTTTGATTCATAAAGAATTATTTTCTCACGAGTTTGCCTGATGAGCAATTCTGAAAGGTTAGATAATTTTATTCCAATCTAAATTAACTGGTTTGTTTGAAAGACTATTTTTAAGTTTGGCGAGGAAGTTTTCGCGTGGGATTTCACCTGCACCCATCTTTTGAAGATGGGGAGTGGGGACCTGACAATCAATAAAATGGAAATCGTTCTTTAATGCAATTTCGACTAATTTAGCCAAGCAGGCTTTGGATGCTTCCGGCAAATTATAAAACATGGATTCACCGAAGAAAGATTGACCTATGCATAGTCCGTATAAACCACCTACCAGATTTTCTCTGTGGTAAGCTTCAATGGAATGAGCAATACCCATTTCATTAAGCTTACAATAATCTTCAATCATATCGCTTTCAATCCAAGTGCTCTCCTGATCTGGACGTTTTGACTGAGCACAGGATTCCATAGTTTTCCTAAAGTTATGGTTGATGCGAATTTCAAATATTTTTTCTTTAATCGCTTTTTTTAAGGAGCGTGAAATTTTAAATTCTGAGGGAAAGAGTAGAAACCTTGGATCGGGGGAAAACCAATGCCAAAGGGGATATTCTCCCATTTTGAGCCAAGGGAAAATTCCGTTTTGATATGCGAGGATTAATCGTTCACTACCGAGCGTTTCGCTTACTGCGACCAAACCTTCGCGATCGCTCAAGGAAGGATCTGGAAACCATGGCGGATCTCGATCGTCCAGAAAATAGATTTTAGACACAATTTATACGGCGCTGAGTTCAAGGAGACTGACTTCGGGGCGGCAATTAAAACGCAGACCCCAAAGATTTCCCACTCCACGGGTAATATGAATTTGCCGCCCTCTCCATGAATGTAGGCCTTCGACCATGGAGTGATCCCTGACTGGGGCAAAGGGAGTCCAATTTAAAAATGGAACCTTGAATTGACCCCCGTGAGTATGCCCACATAGCATAAGATCCCATTGATAGGGTGCCAATAATTCTTTGGCATCCGGATTATGGCAAAGTAAAATGGAAGGATCTGAAATGTTTCGACTGGATCTTTTAGGTAGGCATTTTTTAGGCAGGCAAGTATTGGACCATAAATCACCAACTCCGGCAATGGAGAGTGCATTTCCTTTTAAATATATTGATTCCCGTTGGTTATCTAAAAGTTTAATTCCTGCGTTCTTGAGCATGATTTGAACTTTATTGCTATTCATATAACCGCCATGGGTCCCGGCCCATTTTCCCCCGTCATGATTACCTAAAGATGCAAATATCGGAACATTTCGAGCAAATTTTGCCAATAATTTACTGAATTCTTCCAGTTCCTGATTTGTTTGTTGGTCGGTTATGAAATCACCAGTTATTACACAGGCATCGGGGGTAAGGGCAAACCCTTCCCTCATCGCAATTTCAATTTCCTGTAAGGATACACTTGATGAAAAATGGAGGTCTGAAAGGTGTAATAACCTTATAGGGCTTTTATTTTTAAGCGTTGGAATCAAAACTTTTTTTCGAGTTACTTCCAACCAGTTCGCTTCAAATTTGAGGTAGGCAATAGATCCCATTAGCCCTATCAACCAAGCAAAGGATTTTTTTAAGAAATTTCTTCGCTGATGAGCTTTCCTTCTTTGAATTCTTTTTTCTTCGTCGAGAATGTAGTCAGGTACTTCTCTTTCCATGGATTCTCTCGGTTATTCAATTCCTCCCGTTTCATCAAAATTTTCCAATTGTTCAATAAGGCTTTTTTGAGAAATTGTTTTTTCATTTCCGCTTCTAAAATCCTTTATTTTGATTTCATCTTTGGACAATTCATCTTCACCTAAAATAAGCCCAAATCGAGCACCACTTTTTCCCGCCTCTTTAAATTGTTTTCCAAAAGCAGCGTTTTTGAGTGAATAGGAAACCGAGAAACCGGCTTTTCTGCATCGTGCAATAATGGGTAGTCCAAATTTTTTATCTTCAGGACCGCATAAAAGATAGAGATCGGGGGCAATCACATAGGTGGGCAGTAATCCTTTTGATTCTAGGCAATCACTCAGAGTCATGTCTCCAATAGCAAAACCGGCTGCGGGAACATCAATATTACCGGAAAGTTTTTTGATAAGGTGGTCGTAACGACCACCACCGGCAAGAGCCCGTCCTTCTCCTGATGCCTCAAAAGCCTCGTAGACAAAACCTGTATAATAAGCAAGACCCCGTACAATAGATAAATCAATCTTTATGCAACTCTCCACTCCATGTGCCCCTAAGGCTTGAAGTAATAATGACCAATCGTTGAATCTGCTTTCTCCTTCATCGCCACATCCTGATAATCTTGCTTTTAGGTCATCGAGGGAATTGATTTCTTTAATTTTATTAACTTCATTAAAAATCTCCTTACCCTGATTGGGGAGAATTTTTTCTAAATCATCTATAGTCTGTTCAGGTTTTCTTCTTTCGCTCTTGTCAATAATGTCAAGGACAGAGGGTCTTTGGTCTTCAGTGATTCCCAGGTTGTTTAAAAAAAGAACCCATGTTGTCCGATCGCTTAATCGAATTTTAAAATCCTTGGAACTTAAACCCAATGTTTCAAAAATACCCACTAGCAATGCAATTAATTCTGCATCTGCATGAAGGTTTGTTTCACCAAGTAAATCAGCGTTAAATTGATAAAATGAGCGTCCTCGCCCTTTTTGAGGACGTTCGTATCTAAAGTGTTCCCCGATATTATACCATTTTATGGGTTTAGGCAGTGCGTTTGCCCGGGAAGCAACCATCCGGGCAAGGGTTGGTGTGAGTTCGGGACGTAGGGCCACCCGTCGTCCACCCTTATCTTCAAAATGAAAGAGTTGCCCGACAATTTCCTCTCCCGATTTTTCAACATATAAATCCAAGGGTTCCAATATGGGTGCATCATATTCAGAAAAATGAAAGGCACGCGCAACAGTACGGAAAACGCGAAAAAGATGATTACGTCGAGCACAGGCTTCGGGAGGGAAGTCCCGAAAACCGGGCAGGTTTTCAAACATGCTCAACTCCTGCCTAGGAGGATGGGTCGAGCTTTTCCAAGTCGAGCTTTTCTAATCCCTCTTTCATTTCTTTGCCCGCTTTAAATTTAACCACGGCACGACGAGGAATAATAACATCTGTTTCTGGTTTGTTAGGATTTCGCCCAACCCTGGATTTTCTGACTTGGAGTTCGAAAACTCCAAATTTTCGTAATTCAATATTTTGCCCGTTTGAAAGAGCTTGTTGCATGATGTCGAGGGTACTTTGAACAATATTACGAACATCTTCGTGGTTGTAGTTCGAGTTTTCGTAAATTTTCTGTACGATATGACGTTTAGTTAAATTATTGGACATGATTGGGGGATTCAGTTTGAAAGACTTTTACTTTAGGGTTAGTTTGTGTAATTCATAGATTCCTGTTACTCAATGACCTGTCAAACCCATTTTTGAAAAAAATGACTAAAAAAGACGATGATAATCCTTTGGAGGAAATCCAAAAACAACTTCACGATTTAATGAACAATAAAAATGTTCAAGTTGCTTTTGCTCCTTTTATGGAGCAAATGAAATCAAAAAATGAAGACACAAAGAAAGCAAAAGTGGAGAAAGGAGCAACCCCTCCACCGGATGATTCTTCAAGGGATGAAAGGTTGGATGCGATACGCTCCTTTGACAGAAGACCCAAGGAAATCAGGGATTATCTGGATCGATTTGTAATCAAACAGGAACAGGCTAAACGAGTTTTATCCGTAGCTGTGTGTGATCATTACAACCATATTCGCCGTTGTTTAGAAGATGAAAAGTTAGCCAAAGGGGAATATGTAAAGCCAAATGTTCTCCTGCTTGGTCCTACTGGAGTGGGGAAAACTTTTCTTATGCGAAATGTGGCAAAATTAATCGGTGTACCTTTCGTTAAGGCAGATGCGACCAAGTTTTCAGAAACGGGATATGTTGGATATGATGTTGATGATATTGTTCGGGATCTCGTGAAAACGGCCGACGGTGATGTTGAGTTAGCAGAATTTGGAATTGTTTATGTTGATGAGATTGACAAAATTGCATCGGAGTCTTCACGAAATGGAAAGGATGTTTCCGGAAGGGGAGTACAAATTAATTTGCTCAAACTTATGGAGGAAACGGAAGTAAATCTTCATGCACCTCAGGATATGATGGGGCAAATGAAAGCTTTTATGGATATGCAAAAGGGAGCGAAGCCTAAAAAAACAACGGTAAGTACCCGAAATATTCTTTTTATCGTAAGTGGTGCTTTTGATCAATTGGGAGAAAATGTTCGCAAGCGACTGGATCTAAATCGGATTGGTTTTGGATCAGCCGAGGAAAATACTTCTTCAAGTGAATCGGCGAATCGATTTTTGCCTCAAGCAGAAACCCGTGATTTTATTGACTATGGGTTTGAACCCGAATTTATTGGCCGTCTCCCCGTACGGGTTGCTTGCGAAGAACTTACAAGGGAGGATCTTTCCGAGATCTTAAATTCCTCGGAGGGCAATGTATTAGAACAATACAAAAATGATTTCGCGGGATATGATATCAGCCTCAAAATTGGCGAAGGAGCAATTGATAAAATTGCAGAAAAAGCCGCGAAAGAAAAAACCGGGGCCCGAGGGTTGGTCACAATTTTGGAAAAAACTTTTAGGGATTTCAAATTTGAATTACCTTCCACTGCTATTCGAGATTTTTCTGTAAATGCGGATACTGTTGAAAATCCTGGAGTTGAATTAGAAAAATTACTTGAGGAAAAAAGAGATCAGTTAGACGATTCTTTATTGGAGGATGTGGACCGGTTTTCTGATCAGTTTAAAAAGGAATGTGGGTTCACTCTTAAATTTCGAAAAGCGGCAAAGGTTGCAATTGTTAAAGAATCTATAAAAGAAAACCGCTCGGTCCGAGCAATTTGCGAAAGAAAATTCTCTGATTTTGTTCATGGACTTGGAATCTTAAACCAACGAACGGGAAAAAAAGAATTTATAATTGATAAAAAAGTGGTGGATGATCCGGACAAGGAACTTTCTCAATGGGTAGTTGAAAGTTTTGGAAAACAGCAGGATTCCTAGAAGGTGAGCAAACCCGACCCCGATTCAGTCCGGGCAACTTTTACCCGGGTGGCACACAGATACGACCTGGCTAATCATGTGCTTTCGGGTGGAGTTGATTTCAGTTGGAGAAAAAAACTGGTTGGTCTCGCAAATCGTGAACCTTGTAGTCACATTCTTGATCTTGCTACTGGAAGCGGTGATGTCGCTTTCGCTTTACAACGGGGGCTTTCTTCCAAGCCTAAGATCACCGGGTTGGATTTTTGTGAACCTATGCTCATTCAGGCTCGAAAAAAAAGAACCCAACTCAGTTTAGATGCAAAAAAATATCCTTTTATGGAAGGGGATTGTTTGGAGCTTCCATTTTCTGATCATTCTTTTGATTTAGTGACTATTTCCTTCGGGCTTCGAAATTTAGCTGACCGGGAAAAGGGATTGTCAGAAATGTACCGGGTTCTTAAACCTGGAGGAAGATTAATCGTTTTAGAATTCAGCCAACCTTATTGGTGGTTTCGTCCTATTTATTACTTTTACCTTCGTTTAATTTTACCATGGCTTGCCCGTTTTGTTACCGGAGACCGGGAAGCATATCTTTATTTGGGTACCAGTATTTCGAATTTTCCCAATCGTCCGGCCTTATGTAAGGAGTTGGAAGCGGTAGGCTTTGCCAAAGTCATGTCTGAAGCTATGACTTTTTCAATCGTTTCCCTCCATTACGGATATAAAACTTAATCTTTTTTACTTGGCTAATGCCTGAGCCAGTTTTTTTAAATCTGTCTGGGGTTGTTGACAGGTTTGATTCACGCATATGTAGACGGCAGGCTTACCTTTGAACAAACCATGATTAATTAAAAAAGGAGAAAGCTTTGTGATTTCTGGTTCCTCTATTTCAGTGGGGCGAAATAGAAGAACTTTTGCCGGGATGAAGGGCTGGTTAACGGCTTCTATTAATTTCGTTGTTTCAATGGAACCCCATTCACCTGCGATAACAATTTCTTTTGCCGGGGCAAGGGCAAAGTCCAAGGCTTGGAGTAAAACCTCTGCACCCTGTGGATTTTTTTGAATGAATCCGGAAAAAGCTGAAAATAAATTTTCGGCAGAATTTAGGTATTTTTCTTGTCCGGTTATTTTATGAACACGAAGGAGGTTCAGGGCCATGACGGAATTCCCTGATGGTATGGCACCATCATAAATTTCTTTGGCACGAATTAAGAGTTTTTCCCCGTCATCAGCAGTGAGGTAAAATCCGCCTTCTGTGATATCTTCAAAATGCTTGATTGTTAGATCAACCAATTCAATCGCTGCCCGTAAATATTTAATCTCAAAACTGGCTTCGTATAAATCAAGTAATGCCTGAGTGAAGAAAGCGTAGTCTTCGAGATGTGCTGGGAGTCCGGATTTTCCTTTACGCCATCGTTTAAGAAGTCGTCCGTTTGTTTGTCTTAACTCGGAAAGGCAAAAGTCAGCAGCCTTTTGGGCGATCATTAAATATTTCTTTTGCTTTAATACTTTGGCCGATTGAGCAAAGGCTGAGATCATTAAACCGTTCCAATCTGTGAGCACTTTATCATCTTTTTGAGGATGAATTCTTTTTTCCCTGTAAGTAAAGAGTTTCGAATGAAAGGAGTTAATTTTTTGTCTGAACTCCTCGGGATTCTGGTTTTTATCCCGTGCATGTTGATCAATAGATTTTCGGAGATGTGGAATGTTGGTTCCCGTTTTTTCGTTTGTAGCTTCGTCTAGAAAATTACCATTTTTTTCAAATCGATATATCTCCAAATATAAAGCAGCATCTTTTACTCCGAGAACTTCTTCGATTTCTTCTTGTGTCCAAACATAGAATTTTCCTTCCTTTCCTTCGCTGTCAGCATCTTCTGCGGAATAAAATCCTCCTTCAGGAGAAGTCATATCCCGAGTTACATAAGTAAGGATTTCATCCACAACTCTAGAGAAATAAGGATCTTTTGTAACTTGGAAGCATTCCAGGTTTGCCTGTGCAAAAAGTGCTTGATCGTAGAGCATTTTTTCGAAGTGTGGAACCAACCATTCATTGTCCACCGAGTATCGATGAATACCTAATCCTATTTGGTCATAAACTCCGCCTTGGTGGATCTTTTTTAATGTATTCTTAACCATTTCAAGGGCTTCTTTGTTTTCAGTTCTGTGGTAATAACGGAGAAGAAAGCTCAGGGTGTGAGCGGTGGGAAATTTTGGCTGTTGGCCAAATCCACCATGTTGTGAATCATAATTTTTACGGAGTCCTTTAAAACATGCATCCAAGTGGGTTCCATTTAAATCACCACCGCTTCGGTTTGCCTGCATTTCCTGAAGACTTTTCATAATTGATTCCCCTACTTCAGTCACTTTGTACCTTTGGTTTTTCCAAATATCCGCAAAGTGAGGAATCAATTGAGTCATCGAACTCTTTGGAAAGTAGGTGCCAGCGAAGAAAGGAACTTTTTTAGGGGACATGATTATCGTCATGGGCCAACCACCGCGTCCCGTCATCATTTGGGTTACCGACATGTAGACATTGTCAATATCAGGCCTTTCTTCACGATCGACTTTTACGCAGACATAATCCCGGTTCATCAGGGCGGCCACATCTTCATCCTCGAAGGATTCATGTTCCATGACATGACACCAGTGACAAGTGGTGTATCCAATGGACATAAAGATAGGCTTGTCTTCATCCAATGCTTTTTTAAATGCCGCTTCTCCCCATGGATACCAATCAATGGGGTTTCGTGCATGTTGAAGAAGATAGGGGCTACTTTCGAAAATTAAACGATTGAATTCATCTCCACCGTTTGCTGGAAGTTCTGAAATGAACGATGTGTCGGGAAGTGCTTTTCTTATTGAATGAATTCTTTCTTCGGAGGTAGCTAAGGAATGAACATTTTGGCTCCTAAGGGTGGGGGAGGAGTTTGAATCAACCGGCAGATCTTCACAACCTGCAAAGAAAAGGAAAAGAAGAGCAAAAAAGAATGGGGGGAAGGCATATAGAAATGACTGGTTCACGAATAACGGTTTGTTCAATCGTTTGTGAACCAGGCCATCGCCTATGTTCACGAAAATGAGATCAGTTCTTTTAAGCTATCAACTCTTTGTTGAATTTCTTTTGCACCTGCGGATTCTAATCGATCGCACCCAAATGCCTCCACAGTCAGGCTTGCTGTGGAAGTTGCATAAAGCATGGCTTCCTTGATTGCAGAGAAATCTGAAGTCTTTTTGGAAGCCAACCGTCCAATTAAGGCACCGGCAAAAGAATCTCCTGCACCTGTCGGATCCCTAAGTTCAGTCACTGGAAAAGCCGGAAGGGCAAACATTCCATTTTCATGAAAAAGAATAGCTCCGTGCTCACCTTTTTTTATAATTACAGATTCAGGCCCCATTTCTCTGAGCTTTTTACCGGCCAGAATGATGTTGTTTTCTTCGGTTAATTCCTCGGCCTCGGTGTCATTAATTACAAATAAATTCACCCTTTTTATAAGATCAAGCAAAGCATTCCGCTCGATTTCAATCCATAAGTCGATTGTATCTGCAAGAACATAAGCCTCTCCCTCCAATTGATCAAGAACGTGGGATTGCAGAGCTGGGTGAATATTGCCTAAAAGCACGAATGGTGTGTTTTTATATGAGTCTGGAAGGTCGGGGCGAAATTTTTCAAAAACATTTAATTGAATGTCTAAAGTGTCTCGTCGGTTGAAGTTTTCATGATATTTGCCTTTCCAAAAAAAAGTTGGGCCGCTTTCATCTTTTTGCACGCCTTCCAAGTCAATCCCTCGGGAGCGAAGTCGGTTTAGATGTTCCTCTCCGAAATCATTTCCAATTACTCCGACCATTTGTACATCAGTGAAATAACTGGCGGCAAATGAACAATACGATGCAGCTCCTCCAAGGATATGTTCTTTTTCTCCATAAGGAGTGATCACGTTGTCAAAAGCAACAGAACCCACAACAAGGAGTGGGGATACTGAAGAAGAATCAGATGGTATACGATCGGACATAAAGTTAATTATGATATATACTTTTGAATTTAGCTCAAGCGAACAAGTACCGCTTCGATTGGAATGAAAAGAATAAAATATATGAACTGACAGGAAGTTTCTTTAACTCGAATTACTTCAATTTTTATTGCATTTGTTTCTGTTATAAAAGGTTATGCTTGATTAAAAGATATTTTGTGATCAATGGAACCATTACATTTGAAGTCTTTATCTTCTAATCCGTTTATATTTCATTTTCTAAAGGGGAGCTGAATTTTCAAACTCCCTTTTCTATTTAGCAAAAACGGAAAAAGAGTGGAATGAAACTAGAGTAGATTCCAAATTTTTTTCCAACTTGGAGTAAATTATATTTTACCCCAAATTTTCTGCATAAGATCATATGTTTCGGGATCATGTTCCTGAAGTTCAGCCCGGACAAAAGGAAAAAAATCATTAACTCCAAGGTACGATTCGGTCATTTCAGCAAAAAATTCCTTATGGTTTGTCCGTGCATAATGTCTTGTTTTTCCACCTCTGAAAAGAAGGACTCTTTCATAGAGACCTTCTTTTTCTGCCCGTTGGTATGCGGCTAAAATTTCTTTGTGTTCAAAGCTTAAAACTTGATCGTGATAGGAGTGGGCGAGTTCATGTAATATTACATAGGGATGCTTTGCCCATTGATCTCTACTTAACAATTGTCGGGCTCTTGGTATATGGACTCTTTTTTCCAGGCTCGGGTCGTAATGATTACTGGTTAACCAACCCTTGCTTGGATGGTATTGCATGTTGCCAAGTTTGTGATCGAGATCAACCCGTATGACAAGGTTCCGTAATTGTTGAACCTTTTTTTTATCCAGAATGTAAGTGATTCTTTGGAGGTGGTTGGCTAATGCTTTTTTTACATCCCGAAATATTTTATTATATTCTTTTTTCTTGAAAATGGGATTCCATTCAACGGGCCATCCTTCAACATGTTGAAGGAATGGCTCTGGAAAGCTTTCGCTTGTTTGAGGGGTGGGTTGGGCATAAACAAAGAAAGATAAACTGAGTGCGATGGAAGATAATACAATGCGTAAGGACATAATTAAGAAACCTCTGTAATGGGAAAAGTGCTGGCAAGAACAACTTGATCGTCAATTTCAATAAGGATTGAATAATTTCCTGGATTTTCAAATTTTAAACGTTGGATATCATTAATTAGGTTAATTCGATGCTGAGGGCCGGGGGATTCAAATTCTCGATTAATGATGGTTCTTGGCTCATCTTCGGCCATAGGGATTCCAATGGAAATTTTTAGCATATGTTTTCCTTTGGTCAGATCGGAGAAAGACAGAAACCAGATCATACGAGGGTGAACAACAGGAAACTCCTTGGCTCTTAAATTAGAAAAAATTCCGAGAAGGGTGTTTTTTCCAGTCGCTGGATCGACATACACCGAGTCGCAGGTTATCCAGGCTAGAACTTGTGGTTTTGTAGACATAAATGTGTTTGTAGAGGTTTATATTATCAGCTATGCCAACCCGCTTCTTTCTAACAAAGCTTTCGTATTTGGGTCTCGTCCCATGAATGATCGAAAAAGTTCATCGGGGGGGAATGCGTTTCCTTGGCTGAGGATTTTTTCGCGGAATTCACGCCCGGTTTGTCCGTTCATAACTCCTTCTTTTTTAAAACGGGTAAAAGCATCTGCGTCTAATACTTCTGCCCATTTGTATGAATAATAGGCAGACGCATATCCAACTGGACTGCTGAACAAGTGACTAAATCGATGAACAATGGTACGAGCAGGAGATTTTCTTTTTGGGAAATAATCAACAAGAGTTGTTTGAATCTCATTTTCCAAATTTTCAAATTTTTTGTGGGCCAGGGTACGGTGTAGGAAGAGATCAACTTTTGAGAACGCAAGTTGTCTCATCATGACATTACCAGCCATAAAGTTCCGGGCCCTTAGCATTTTTTGAAATAATTCTTCGGGTATTGGATTCCCCGTTTCATGGTGCCTGGCGAATAAATCCAAACTTTCTCTTTCCCAACACCAATTTTCCATGATTTGGGATGGCAGTTCAACAAAATCCCAAGCTACATTGACACCGTTTAAACTACGGTGGGGTACATCCCCACATAAATGATGAAGAAGGTGTCCGAATTCATGGAAAATGGTCTCCACTTCATAATGGGTTAATAAAGCAGGTTGATCAGTTGTGGGAGCACTTAAATTACCGCATATTAGACCAAGGTGCGGTCCCCGTGGTTTTTCTTCGGATGGTTCTGCTGTATTCAAATAGTTCATCCATGCACCACCCCGCTTAGAAGAACGGGGATGCCAGTCTGCATAAAAAGACCCGAGTAACCTATTGTCTTCCTGGTCGTATAAATCATAAAATCGTACCTGTTCATGCCAAACTTCGAGCGGATTTTCTCCATCCTTTCCATTAGTAAACACTTCACCTTCAAATTTGGTTGATCTTTCTTCTATTTTTAAGCCAAATATTTGAGTTACTAAATTAAACATTCCGTGAAGGACCGATTGAATGGGGAAGTAAGGTCGAAGATCTTCATCGTTAAAATCGTATCTTTCTTTTTTCAACTTCTCGGACCAATATCCTACTTCCCAAGGTTCAAGTAGATCAACTTCCTGTTGATTCTTTTCAGCTTTAAAGCTTTCAAGTTCCCTATTTTCTTTGGTGAAGAAGGGAAGGGTTTGTTTTTGTAACTCACTAATAAACAAATCTGCTGCCTGCCCATTTTTTGCCATTCTTCTACTCAGGGTTGCATCCGCAAAATCCACTTTACCTAATAACTCCGCTTTTTCCTGCCGCAATCCGAGGATCTTTTGAATGATTTCTCCATTATCGTGTGGGACTTGCGTACCAAGTTGATCACTTGCAGACCATATTTCTTTTCGCAGTTCTTCATTGTCCAAGTATTGTAAGACCGGAAGCATTGAAGGTGCATGAAGGGTGAAGATCCACGAGTCGGCACCTTCTTCTTCCCCCAGTTTTTCAATGGCTGCCTGTTTTGCCGAGGCTTTAGCGGAAGGGGGGAGTCCTTTCAGTTTTTCTTCCTCTTTCACAATCATTTGCCAAGCATTGGTTGCATCCAAAACATTTTCAGAAAATTTTTGGGTGACTTTTGCTAGTTCGCTTGAAATTTCTTCCAATCGTTTCTTCTTTTCTTGGGGTAGGTTTGCACCCGCTTCTTCGAAGTCCTTCATCGTTTCCTCAAATAGCCTTTGGTCAATGGGGCTTAAATTTTTAGATTCCTTGCTCTCGGCGAATGCTTTAATTGTAAACCAAAGTTCTGGGTCAAGGGGGATTTTGGCCCCAAATTCTGAAACCGCCGGTAAAATTTTGTTGTGGGCGTCCCGTAATTCCTCCGAGTTGCATACCGATTCAAGGTGACAAACCAAACCCCACGCTTTATCCAAAATTTGAGTGGATTGTTCGAGTGCTTTAATGGAGTTGGCAAAAGTAACCTGTTCATTATTAATATCACGAATGTTCTGCAGGTTCTGTTCTGCTTTTTCTAATGCGATCGTAATATCATCAACAATAGATTTGGGCTTTAGTGAAGACCAATGAGGAAGGTCCGATGTTTCCAAAAATGGATGAGAGTTCATCATTTTAATTTTTAATTCGAGTGTTTGGTATTCTGTTTTAAAGTTAGGTGTAAAATGAAAAATAACATTTTAATATACCTAAAGGTTGGCAAATTGTTATTTTAAGTACTTTCAGGTTTATTATAAAAAATTGGAATATTTTGATTCACTTTTCTAATTACCCAAGGAAACTGCTTCTTTGGCAAGCTTAGTAATTTGTGAAAATTGTAAATTATGTACCAAATCTTGTGGCGTGACCCATGATCCACCTATGGTCAATAGGTCTGGGTCATTGAGATAGGTTGAAGTTAAATGTTGGGTTACCCCTCCAGTTGGTAGGTATTTTATGCCAAGATTACGAAAAGGAGCAATCAAAGCTTTCATGTAGGGGTAACCACCTGTGGGTTCGATAGGAAAAATTTTAATGGCGGGACAGTTAAATTTGGCAACCCGGTTTAATTCGGTTGGGGTTAGAATCCCGGGAATGAGAAAAAAATTATTTTTCTGTGATTTTTTCCAAATAGATTCATCCCATCCAGGACAAACTCCAAAATTTATTCCAATGTCCTGAACCTGGTCAATTTGTTCGTCTTTTAAAATTGTTCCTGCACCGAGCAGGAGTTCCGGGAATTCTTTTCTAATTTCTTCGAGTGTGGGAAGTGCGTCTTTGCTCCTGAGAGTAACTTCCAAGTTTGTTATTCCGCCTTTGAGGAGGGCTTCAACAGTTTGAAGTACTAATTTTGAATTTTGAAAGTTTAAAATGGGTAAAACGGACTGATTCCCAAGTGATTCAAGAATCCCCATTTTTTACTTTTTTTTGATTATGAGAATGCCGCATTTGTAAGAGTTCAATAGCCATGGCAAACCCCATGGGTACATAGATCATCGACTTCTCCACCTCTTTTCCCATGCCCTCCATGAAAATAGTAATTCCAATAACGATTAGAAATGAGAGAGCCAAAATTTTGAGTGCGGCATTTTTGAGAATGAAATCTCCAATTGGTTTCGCAAAAAAAAGGATAACGATGAAAGAAAAAATGACTGCAGTTATAATAATCCATCTGTTGCTGGTAAGTCCAACTGCTGTAATGACAGAGTCGAGAGAGAAAACCACATCGAGAACCACAATTTGTGCAAGTACGCTGGCAAAACTTGCTTTGGGTTTCCCTTTTGATTCGTGGTGTTCCAATTCAACTGTTGCATGGATTTCTTTGATTGCCTTCCAAATTAAAAAGAGACCACCTGCCAAAAGAGCAAGATCACGCCAAGAAAATTGAAACCAACTCGGACCGCTGGGCCATGCCGGATTAGTTAGTTCAATAAGTTTTAATCCGCCGAAAACCATTAAAACTCTGGCGACTAAGGCTAAGATTAAGCCAAAGTTACGAGTGAAGTTTCGATTTTTTTCAGGCAACCTGGCTACCAAAATAGCGATCACCAAAACATTATCGACTCCAAGAATTAACTCGAGTCCGACAAGCAATGCAAATAATCCAATTAAATCTCCGTCCATAATGGTACATCTTTCCATGCTTTATCTTTTTGAAAAGCAAAAAAGATTATATGATCGGGTTTGACCCGGTTAAATGTTTCTTCCTTATATAGAAATATTCATAATAAAAAAGACATTCAAATCATAGATGCGGGTCTTAGCTTTATACCTATCCAGACGCGTGTACCTTTAAAATTTGGTGCAGAAGTGCTCAATTCTGTAACCTGTGCCCGAGCGAATTTAACTGTTGGAAAAGCAAATGGAATTACCGCAAAAGGGTGGGGCGAGACACCCCTAAGTGTACAATGGGTTTGGCCTTCCCCTATTTCTTATAGTGAACGTTTTGATGCCATGTTAGCTTTTTCCGAGAAACTACTAGAAGTGTGCCGTTCTTTTTCGTTTAGAGGGCATGCTTTAGAAATTGGTCATTCATTTGTATTTAAGCTAGTACCCGAAATACTTGATGAATTTAACAAAGAAAACAGAGGTGGCACGGAGCCTATGCCTTGGCTGGCCGCACTCGTTTGTGCATCCCCTTTTGATCTTGCTCTGCACGATGCCTACGGAGTTGTTAATCAAGTTCCAGTTTACCAATCATACGGTTCAAATTTCCTGGATCAGGGCTTGGAAAGTTTTTTGGAACCAGCGGAGGGTACTAATGTTTCCTTTGCTGGAAAGATGCCCTCTGATTATTTGGAATTAAACCCACCGAATCACATTCCTGTCTGGCATTTGGTTGGCGGTTTGGATCCCCTTAATCAAAACGAGTTGAACGGAGATGAACCCGAGGATGGTTATCCAGTTCACTTAGAAGAATGGATTGATCGGGACGGGTTAAATTGTTTAAAAATAAAACTGCGAGGGAATGATCACGATTGGGATTATAAACGTCTGGTCTCGGTGGGGGAGATCGCTCATTCAATGGACGTGGAGCATCTTACGACAGATTTTAACTGCACCGTCACAAATCCTGAATATGTGAATCAAATTTTGGATCAGTTAAAATTGGATCATTATAAAATGTGGAAGAAAATTTTGTATGTCGAACAGCCTTTTCCCTATGAGTTAGAAAAACATAACATAAAAGTTCACTCTCTTTCTCAAAGGAAACCTCTCTTTATGGACGAAAGCGCCCATGATTGGAAACATGTTCGAACAGGCTTGGCATTAGGTTGGACTGGGGTGGCTCTAAAAACCTGCAAAACTCAAACCGGGGCACTGCTTTCTTTATGTTGGGCAAAAGCACATGGGATGGATGTCATGGTACAGGATTTGACAAATCCTATGCTTGCCCAAATTCCGCATGTGTTACTGGGAGCCCATGCGGGAACGATAATGGGTGTGGAGAGTAATGGTATGCAGTTCTACCCAGATGCTTCCAAGCGCGAAGCAGCGGTTCACCCGGGCGTTTATCAAAGGCAAAAGGGAATGCTTGATCTTTCAACGATTATGGGACCGGGCTTTGGTTATCAGATGGAAATTCAATAGTTTAGAAATCTCTGAGTTTTATAACAAAATTCAGAATTTATAATGGAATGGGGGCTAAAGTGCTTTATAATAGTTATTCATGATTGAGCAGAAGCAGGTTAAAGAATCCTCTTTTTTTGAAAAAAATATTATACGATGGTATAGAATCGGGGAGGGGCGAGTTTTATTAGAGTCTTATTTACTCTGCAGCATGGTACCAGTTTTATTTTATATTCTTCCAGAATGGATAATGGTGAGTAATGGTCGAATTCACCGAGAAGGATTAGTTGATTACAGTATGGGTTTGGGTGCGATCTTTTTTGCTCCTATTTTTGAAACCATTTTTATTTTCGTTCCAATCTTGGAAATTTGCCGATTTTTTAAAGTTAATCCAACATGGACAGTTCTTGGGTTTGCACTCTTTTTTGAACTTCTTCATACGCAGAGGGGAATTTTGGGGCACCTCGTTTTGTATCCGACGATGATATCGATGACGGTCTTGTATTTAGCCCAAAGAAAAAAGTCTTTTCTTCATGCCCTGCTATTTACCGGTGCAGTTCATGAATTTTATAACTTTACTGTAGTGATGGCGAGTCCCATGACATATGATAAATTCTTTTATTGAGCCAATTTAAAACACTCCCAAGTAATAAATAAGCAACTAATATAAAAAAGTTCTAAGAACTTAATTAAATCCACATACTTCTTAGACAAATTTGCTAGGAACAAGATAATTATCGAGTTAAATAACGACCCGTTTTTCAGTTAAATGAATTTGGTCAACGATGGATTGAACTTCTGTTCTAACCTCACGAAGCTTTTCTTTAGAAAGATTGATTTTATCGTGTGCAGCCTTTTGCAATTCTTCGCAGATTTCAGTTAAGCGTTCACTCCATTTTTCCAACGAAGCAAGGCTTTGGTCAAAAATTTCGCTTGAGGATGTGGCAAGTTGTTGGAAATGAGAAATTTGATCAGTGACCTGTCGTTTCGTTTCTCTGGTTTCGGCAAGCAGTATTCTTTCGTTTGCCACTCTTTTTAAGTCACCCGTAAGTCCAAATTTAGAGAGGAACCAAATAATCCATTTGGAGGGATCGAGTTGCCAAGGTTTGACCCCGTTTCTGTAATCCCATTGGAATTCGTGGTGATAATTGTGGTAGCCTTCCCCCATGGTGAATATTGCCGCGATCCAACTATCACGTGCACTGTGACTTGTTGAATAAGGGCGTTCGCCGATCATATGACAAAGAGAATTAATGCAAAAAGTTGCGTGCTGAACCATAACAACACGGGCCACGCCCGGGATCAATAAACCACCTAAAGCTCCAGCCATAGGGCTCAGGTTTCCTGTGGTTACAGCATAAACATATCCAATAATGGTTGGTAAGATAAAACTCATAAAAAAAGCAATACCATGAACCCATTTGTCCTGCCACATGACCAAGGCATCTTTCTTTAAGTCTTGAACATTATCCATGGGGCTTGATGGTTTAAGTTTAAACATAAGCCACCCCATGTGAGCCCAAAAGAATCCTTTGGTTATATCATAGGGATCATCATCAGTATCAACATGTTTGTGATGTTTCCTGTGTTCAGAGCTCCACCACAGGGCTGAATTTTCAAACGCTGCAGCTCCAAAAAGCAGTACAAATAATTTTACTGGCCATTTCGCCTTGAATGCTTTGTGGGAAAATAGTCGATGATACCCAACGGTAATACTCATTCCAGTTGCCGGGTAATAAAATAAAAATACGCCAAAGATGAACCAGTCCCATCCAAAAAAGTAAAAATAGGCAGGAACTACAGTGAAAGTAAGTATAGCGGTAATGATCAAAAAACTGCTCGTTACCCACTCTACTCGATTGAAAGGAATATTTTTGAACATGATGTACATGATCTTAAGGCTGATTCGTAAAATTACGAACCATTTTTTTATTTTATCTGCCTGTAATTTGTTAAATTGCTAATTTAGCCCGATGAGTTTTGACTTAATTGAAAATTTTGACTCAATAAATTTTTCCTTATTCTTCCTCAACTTTTATAAAATGAAAAAAATAATTCAATTTCTCCTTTTTACATTAACGCTGAGTTTCTTTCCCTGTTTATTATCAGCAGCTGAATCAAAGGTTCTGCATTTGAAGGGTAAGGATGGTCCTGGTAAAGGTAAGACGATCGTTCTTGTAGCCGGAGACGAGGAGTACCGAACGGAGGAAAGTATGCCCATGTTGGCCAAGATTCTTTCCCAAAAACATGGTTTCACCTGCAAGGTTCTTTTTGCTTGGGATAAAGATAGTAAATATATAGATCCGAATAACCAACACGGTGTTGTTGGTTGGGAACATCTTAATGGGGCTGATTTAATGTTAATCGGCACCCGCTTTCGCAAGCCAAATTCTAAGGATGCTCAGCATATTACCAATTTTCTTAATGCAGGTAAGCCAATTGTTGGTATTCGTACCTCAACCCATGCATTTAATGGTGGGGAAAAGTTTGGTGGGAAAATTTCTTATGGTCAGTTCGGTCCGCTTATTATGGGAGAGGGATGGGTCAGCCATCATGGAAAACATAAGGTAGAAGGAGCTCGTGGAATGATAGAGACCAAAAACGCGGCTCATCCTATTCTTAAGAGCGTGACGGATGTCTTTGGACCCTCTGATGTTTACGGTATTAAAAGACTTACTGATAAAGATACTATTTTAATGAGGGGAGCAGTGACTTCATCTCTAGAGCCCAAGTCTTCTTTCGTTGATAAGAAAAATCAACCTATGCAACCTTTGGCCTGGTTGCACCCTTACACTTCACCGAATGGTGAGAAGGGCACTACATTCTGTACGACCATGGGAGCTTCTGTAGACTTGGTAAGTGAGGATTTACGACGCATGCTAGTTAATGCAGTATACTTTTTAACGGATTTGGAAGTTCCTGCAAAAGCAGATGTTCAATATGTTGACCCATTTTATCCCTCCTTTTATGGATTCATAAGAGACAAAGAGTTTTGGCCGGGTCAAGACATGCAGGCAGAAGATTACGGACTGGGTATGACACCACATGCACCCGATCCTCAAGGCACTCCGAAATGGTCTTTTCGGCCTTCACCTAAGAAATAACTATTCTAGTTTATTGTTTTTTTCCCTCGATCGTTTCTTTTTTAGCTTGAGCTGCCAAAGCTCGATATCGTTTGGCTTCGCTTAAATAGGTCATTCTCATGCTCGGATTATGAATTCCCGTTGCCCCTCTCAATCTTGAGGTGGAATATGGCGGGCTCAGTCTTTGGGCATCAGCAAGTGCTTGGTAAGTTCTTGCTCTACTTTCATATGCCTTAACTTTTTCAACGGGCGAATCAAATTTTTTTTGGGCTGTGCACGATATTAAAAGTAATAAAATGAAATAAATAGTAGTTTGTATATATTTATTCATTCTATCGAGAGACCTGCATTAATTAGTTGTTTCTTTGCTTGTGCGACCGTAATTTTTCCACCCGGAAGTGAGAAGCCAAGGGTGTCGCCATTTGGTTTGAATCCATCGCCATTTACATCTACAAAAATTGGATTGTTGTAAGCACACGGTTGGATTGGTGCTTGCGAACTATTTCCGTATCCAAGCTTAAGGTTGGATTCTTCTCCGCAAGCAATAACAATAAGATGAGCATCTTCAGATAAATTAACTGAAAGTTGTTGTTTGAATTTAATTACGCCATCTTTAAAAAAATCTGGATGACTTTTCCTCGTGTAATTATGCTCTCTAGATTGCCTTCCATTTATGAGCAATTGTACTCGGTCAATATCTATCCAAGAAGAGCATTGGACCTGTACATTTAATTTTATCGAATCATTTGCCCGAGCGTTTCCACCAGGTAAAACACCATCTTGTGTGTGAACATTTAAGTAGGGTCCGGTAGTTAGGATCATTTGACCTGCCTTAGCCCGTCTGCTGATTTCTTCCCAATCAATATGTTTAGGTTCGTCTGTAGCAGAGGGTATATATGTGCGCCAACCACCAACACCATTTCCAAATACTGTATGAGCGTCACTTACAGCGATTCCCCATACCTTACGCCCTTGGTTCAGCATTTGAAGCCAAACAAATTCCTTAAGGATAGAAACCTGTTCACGACTTGCTCGTCTGGTAATTTTGAATGGGGCTTGGGCTAAGATGTCGGAGGCTCTGTAGTTTTGAGTCTCAATGGCGTCGATCAGTGAAATAATTCCCTCATAGCCCCCGTCTGGATGCCCGTCCTTGTCTCTATCGATGAAATTTTCGACCATGTCCGGATGGTTAATATGGATCCAACGATTCTTTTTATGCCCATGATGATTTCGTAAGTTAATTGCGTTAATTCGAGGATCCTTTACCCACTGGGGAGATCCGTTGTCCTGTAAAAATGGCTTGGGAGTAAGAGGAAAGGAATTGATATGTGCTCCTGATCCAGTTAATTCAATTCCTGAAATAGTTGAAATTTTTTCGGTAAGTCCCAGTTGTTCAATATGGGGTTGCCAATCGTAGATGCGGTTATGTTCGGTAGTGGGAGCAAATTCAATGTGTTCGGCGGCAAGGTTTATAATTCGATCATTCGTTCCGCAAACATTGTCTCCACTTGGAGTTGAGTGATTATGGAAATCTGTACTGATCCAGCCCGTTGTGTTTACAGATTTTCTGAGCTTGGCGATAAGAGTCAAATTCTGTTTCGGTAGGAGATTAATCTCTTTAGAAAAATGGTCGAATTCGATTCCTCGGGTAACAATGACTTGATACGCACCTGGATCCAGAGCGACAGAAAACCTTCCCGTTTCCGAATGATACTGATTTTTACATCCATGAGCCCGATCTATTGGTCCGAGGTCCGGGTCTTTAGTTCCTTTTAGTCCGATAAATTGAATTTTACATGGTATATCTTCGTTATTCTCAGTGGTCACTTTAAAGCTAATTTGGGATGAAGGTTCGATTTGGATATCGCTATGGATAAACTCTTCCTTGCTTAGATCAAATTCAAGGGTTTCATCCTTACGCCCATGATCAATTATCGAAACTTCCCATTTGCCATTTGGGAGAATTGCTACGGTTTCTCCATTTTGATCTGGGTACCCCGGGATCAAATTACCATCTCTTTTAAATTCAAACCGTCCCGTTGTAATGGCGGGACCACTTTTTAATTTTCTGATGTGACTAAATTTTGTTACGGGAATGTTGCCCATTTTTTGGGCTACCCGCCCATATGCCTGTATGGGAGAATTTCCCACTGCAATAAAACGATGGATTTCAATTTCGTCTCCCGGATGTAGCGTTTTAGAACGGGGAGGCAATTTGCCATTTTTATCCAGAAACCATGCAAAGGCATATCCAAGCTTATCTGCTGGATCCACTGAATCTGCCCATTCTATGTTGTCGCATCGTCCGGATTCCCTAAAGCGGGTCCACCGGTCGTCTATGGGACCGGTTACTTTAGTTGTTCCCTCATTCCGAATGAGGGTGTGGATATGAATCCCATATTCTGCCTCTTTAATGGTGTATATGTGTTTTTTGAAAAGGCCTCCAGATTTAGCTGCTGTTGTTACTACTTCAATTCCGTCTCCAGTATCTTTTTTACGAATGTATGAAATTTCTCCTTGCTGTCGGGAAGGCGAGAAGATGGTCAATTGATCGTTCCCGGTTCCTCGAAGGCAGAAGTCGTAAAGGCATCCGGGTGTCATTCCTTTTTCTCCCCAAAAGGCTCCCATGTTTGCTTTCCGGTTCGCTGCTGGACCCCCGACCACACATTCTATGAATTCATTTCTGAGCACGAAGTCCCCAATTATACCGTCGGCTTCTTTACCTTTTGGTAAGAGATTCACATTGCCGGGGGAAATCTCAATGATTTCAACTTTCGCCAAAATGCAACAGAGAGGGAAGGTAAGGAATAGGAAAATATAAGGTGTTTTCATGGCTGCGTTAGTGAGGGTTATAAGGTAGAAATTGTTTGATGGAATGAATTATTACAATCCTTGAAAGTTGATTTAAGCTCTTTTCTTTTAATAATACACCTGCCTTTAAGCCTAGGGAAGAATTTCATTTTTAAATTTGTACTGACCCACTTGAACTTTAAGTTTATGTAAAAAGGATGTCTAATTTTACGAGTATTACTTTGATTCGCCATGGTGAAACGGAGTGGAATCTATCCGGTCGGTGGCAGGGGCATGCCGATTCACCTTTAAGTTCAAGAGGGATTGCACAAGCCAAAGCACTGGGAGAAAGAATCAAAACCGAAGAATTTGATTTTTTTTATTCAAGTGATCTTGGTCGAGCAATCCACACATCGGAATTAGTTGGTTCTCCTTCTGGTATGGTTGCCGAACCTTTTGCTGGATTGCGAGAACGCGACCTTGGAGTGTTGGAAGGATTAAACACGAACGAGATGGAACAAACACACCCACAGATTTATGCTTCATTTCGAAATGATGGTCCGGAATTTGAAGTTCCGGGCGGAGAGAGTTTTCTTCAGTTTTATGAACGATGTGCTGGCTCGATCGAAGAAATTGCTACTAAGCATAAAGGTTCCAAAGTTGCACTTGTAACTCATGGAGGGGTTCTTGGTGCCGTTTTTCGATATGTTTTAGATCTTTCTCTTGAATCAGAACGAAATTTTGTTCTGTTAAACTGTTCCCTTAATCGAATTGAAAAAAAGGAAGAAGGGTGGAATTTAGTAAGTTGGGGAGATGTGGCTCATTTAAAAGAATTGGACTCTCTGGATGATGCATGATTATTTTTCCATTCTCTAGGGGAGAAAGTTCTCATTCGTTACCCCTTAATTAACCAAGCCCAAATCCAAGGACATTTTTGCAATATTTCAAACTTCTTTCCAACTCTGTTAATTGGTATTCTTGTTTTGCTTTTTGAGGATCTTTACCAGGTTTTACAGTAAAAGGTTTAATCTTTTTTCCTTTTCGACTGAGGGAAATAAATCGAGAAAATCCAGAGGCTGAAATGTTGGAATACGGGGACCAGAACTCTTCTTTTAAATAAGGAAATTCTTTGGCGAATCCTGAAATGATTTCCAGTTGCATTGGGAGGGTAGGGCATAACCTTTTCCATTCTGAGGTAAAAGTGTTTAAATCTGTACAACCTTCCCCCATTGCGGTCCATTGTACCTTTACCCCATTTTCACTTTTCCAAACCATGGAATCTCTAATGCCACTTGATACGGCATAGGGAGCAAGATTGCGCAAGGTGTTAATTGGGTTTTCCAAAGTCCAAGTTGCATTACCAGAATCTATGGTGGCTCCGACATAGTCTTTTCCTGCAAGTTCAATTAATTGTACCAGTTCGAGGCTGTGCAAATCTCCGGCATGATTTTCAATAGCAATTTTAACTCCCGCCTCGAGTGCTTCTTTTTTAACCTTTTTGAGCACCTGGATAGTTTTTGAAATATGTGGTTGAATACCTCCTTTTCCCAGACGATCTTTCATGCTTCCCAGGTAACATCTTGCCACACTTGAGCCCACATTTTGGGCAACTTGAATGAGAAGTTTTAGGTGCTCTTCTGCGCTGCCATATTTATTATTAAAGCTTTTTGAGGTTGGGCATATTCCACCAGTGCCAGTTTGAATGGATATACCTAACCTTCTACCTTCCTGCTTGATTTCATTTAAATAGCCCTTGTCAAATGATTCATACACACCCAGATCAGAAAATAATATGGTGTCAACTTTTTGGGAGTTTGCATAAGACAAAAGCTTAGGCGCTTTCCAACCTAATGCTCGAATCGAAAAATTATCAAACCCAAGTGGGATTCGTGAGCTCTTGATGCTTTTAGCCATAGATAAACTGCTGCCTGCGAAAGTTGAGCCCAGAATGGAGGCAGTCTTTAGGCAAAAAGATCTACGGGATTTTTCGTTTAAACTTTTCTTCATGCTCCCAAAGCAATTCAAGAAACAAAAAGGTGCAAGTTTGAAAAGACGGGACAATTAAAATTTTAAATATGACTTTTTTTGCTTCTATTCCCCATGGTCATGGGTTGATGTAATAAATGTCTTTTGCTTGTTATCGAGAACAATTTTTCCACACTCGGCCCAAACTGCTGGACCTTCGTAATTAATAGGTTCTTCAATAATTTGGGCAAACTCTATTGAGGCCCATGGAATAGCTCTTTCGCAAACATCTTCAATGTTTAACCCCGAAGTTTCCTTGATTCGTTGACCAGGAGTTGGATGATTGGAAGTAATTTTCCTAAAGTGAAATGACCTCGCGAACAAAATAAGACAATGTGGTGTCTCGGAAATGACTTTACCAATATAAATATGCTTAAATTGACCATCGAAAAAACGACGCATTCGAACCCTCACATATTTTTGAAAAAATGAATAATGATGCATAAAGAATGATTCGATACCTTAAAGTAAAATCAATGGCAATCATGGGTTCCATTTAAAAATTTTCATACCTTCAAAATAAAAATTAGAAATAACATGAAAATAACTTGCTTCCAATAGGTTCATAACCTAAATTTATGATATACATGAAGGAAAGTAATGATACTCAGCTTGAAGAATTTAAAGTTGTTTATGAATTGGAGGGGTCGGTAGACCTTGCGACTAAGTACTTTATGGCAAATCAGACGGAAGATGCAAAAAAAATGTTTTCTTTTGTATGCGAGAAAAATGATTTAATTTCAACAGTACATCGAATTGAAAAATGGAACCGTTGGAGTTCAAAATGGGAAATTCAGGACGAAGATAATAACTAAAAGTTTTCTTTTCTGTCTTTGACTTTTTTCTTCCTACTTCCTCTCATTTCAGTTCTGTAAATTTTCTTACAAACCCATGCGAATGGTAAAATAATTAAAAAACTGCGAAGTTTGAAAATTCCAACTTTTGGGAGTATATTGAAAACATGAGAGCAAAAAAGGAACCGGATTTGGAAGAGTTCAAGTTTCATTATCATTTTGATAATACAGTTGGCTTTTCAGATAAGTATTTTATGGCCCATGATTTCTCTGAGGCCAAAGAAATGTTTGAGTACGCATGTTGTAAAAGACATTTACACCCGCATTTGGACAAAGTGGAAAAATGGAACCGATGGAAAGATAGTTGGGAAAGAGTTGCTGTAAAAGACTCTGAACTTTTTTTAAATTAAACAATTTATTTTACCTTAACCAATCTCTTAGTTTTTGGTTTTTCTCCATCATAATACTGATATCCCCAAAGTGCATGGTCGCAAGTTACACAACCGTCCAAGCAAACTAAATTAGTAATTATTTTAGGTTCTGGTTCTGGTAGGCAATAATGCCCAAAAAAAACTATTTTTTCATTTTGGGAATAGAATTCACAATCAATATCCCCCTTATTGGTGAATTCAGTCTGAATTAATTCTTTGCATCGAGGAAAAATATTCGTTCCAGTCAAAATATTTCTTTTTTTTTCCCACCATCGTATCCGGGCTCTTTTCCTCTCTATTCCAAAACGATCTTTATATGATAATTCAGGTGGGATAGGTACTTTGATACCTTGCAAGATATTTTGAATCGCTTTTTTAAATTCTGAATCTGGGCGCATGGTAGCTTTGATAAAATCCTCATTTTGGACATTCTGATTTTCTAATTTTTTAATTGATGAAAAATGCCATGCCGCATGAACCACTCTGAATTCTGGGAATTCAAGAAAAAATGGCAGGGTTTGGATCCAAGGAATAAAGCTTAGGAATTTACTTTCTATTAAAGCTGGATCGTTAATAAATTTTTGTAATAAGCGAAATTCATGATTACCTAGTACGCAATAGGCTTGTTTTTGTAAGACCATTTTTTGAACTATGTTCAAAACTTTAACAGAATCTGGTCCTCGGTTAATTAGATCACCGAGAAAAATTATTTTGCGACCATTGGGGTGAAAAAAACTATCTTCATTTTGTTTATAACCAAGCTTGCTGAGTAAACGCTCAAGTAAAAAAGCATGCCCATGAACATCTCCGATAATATCGTAGCCATTCATGGATTATTTCGACTTGAAAATCTTGAATTTTGCCATGGCACATCATCTATATTATCAGACTTCTAAAATGAAACTAGAAAATTAAAAATTTTCGGTATTTAAAAAATTAAATACACAAATGGTAATATTTGAATATGTTACGACATATTTCTATGTAATGATACTCCTCACCAGAAATTCGACTCTACAATTTCAAAGACTTTCTTTATAAGCTAATCATGGACTTAACTTAAAAAATGGGTCCTTCAAATTTTTGATTTATTATGCAACCATCATCATCAATTGAACCTGAATGCTTTAGGCATGCAAGGACGGGTAAAATCTTTTTACCTGGAGGTGAGGTTTCGACTCCGGTTTTTATGCCGGTTGGCACACAGGCTACAGTTAAAGGTATTCTACCTAGAGATTTGACCAAGGTTGTGAAGGCTTCAATTATTTTGGGGAACACATATCATTTGAATTTGAGACCTGGTGTTGAGGTTATTCGAGAAGCGGGTGGCCTTGCCCGCTTTATGAATTGGAATGGTCCGATATTAACGGATAGTGGTGGGTTTCAGGTTTTTAGCTTGGCGAAATTACGAAAATTAAATGATGATGGCGTTCTTTTTCACTCTCATATTGATGGACGAGAAGTTTTTCTAGGACCAAGGGAAGCTATTGAGATTCAAGATGCCCTTAAGTCGGATATAGCAATGTGTTTGGATGAGTGTCCCCCTGCTGAAGCGACTGAAAGCGAAATAGGTAAAGCTGTGGATCGTTCAACCAACTGGGCAAGGTCTTGTTTAAATGCCTGGAGTGAAACAAACGCGATGGAAGATGGACGAAAACTTTTTGGCATTGTCCAAGGGGGCAGGTTTTCAGATTTAAGAAGGCGTTCAGCCGAGGAATTGCAGGAGATTGGATTTCCGGGATATGCAATAGGAGGAGTGAGTGTAGGGGAATCCGAAGAGCAAATGCTCGAACAGGTTAGTTCAACCGTCCAATTTTTGCCTGAAGCTTTACCTCGATATGTAATGGGAGTGGGGACGCCTACGCAGTTACTAAAAATGGTCGGATATGGAATAGATATGTTTGATTGTGTCTTGCCCAGTCGTGCTGCTCGGCATGGCACCGCATATACATCTACGGGTACAATAAATATTCGAAATGAAAAGTTTCGTCTTGATCTTAATCCACTGGATAAGGAAACAGATTGTTTTGCATCTCAAAATTTTTCCCGTTCCTACATACGCCATCTTTTTATGGCCAAAGAATCGTTAGGTGGGGTTTTACTTACTTTGCACAACCTCCGTTTTTTTGTGAAACTTATGGAAGATGCACGGGCTCAGATTAATTCCGGTACTTATTCTGAATGGGCAAGTGAATGGGTTGCACGATATAACCGCGGCATGAGCCAATAAAAAAAGGCCGAGTTGCCTCGGCCTTTTACAGATGAAATTATTAAAAAATTTACTTTTTTGAGGGTGGTTTGAGTTCTGAATCTTTTGGACCTGCGTTCTTAGGTGCAGAGCCTTTCCACTCACAAACATAGCCCTTAACTTTTCCTGAAAAATCGGTGGTATCTGCCCACTTACCGGTTTTGCCATCAAGAATTAGGAAATTAAACCCATTTGTACCTGCAGGTTGCTTATCTCCCCAATGTTTGAATTTAAAAGGTTCTCCGTTATCCCATGTCCATTTTCCTTCTTCAAATTCATCAGTTCCACCTAACCATATGAGATTATCCTTGGCTAATCTTCGAACAAATTCATTTTCCTTATCGGTGGAAATGGCGACAAGTTCACCTCCAATATCATCGCAGGCAAATTTAGCTTCCCACCATGTGCTGTTGGTATCAAGAAACGCTTTATAGTGACTGCCTCTAAAAGGTACAGAGTCTTTGGGAGGCTCGACTTTGTCGGCGAAGAGCATACCCGTGATTAAAAATGCGAGGCTAGATAGAATGATGTTTTTATGTATTGGTTTCATGTAAGTATTAATAGCTAATAGAAAAAGAATGAGATTTCGCAACAAATTTTAAATATTTTATTTGAGATTTGAAAAGAAGGTTCACCCCTTTGTCTTGACTATAGATCTTGTTTTAATCACCATTACTCCTTTGCTTAGGCAAATTACCTGAGGTCGGGACGTGGCGCAGTCTGGTAGCGCACTACGCTGGGGGTGTAGGGGTCGCAGGTTCAAATCCTGTCGTCCCGACCATTTTAATTTTTATAGGCTGGAAAATTTTATGATCTCAAATCAACCAAAAGTGGGATGGATAGGCTTGGGCGTAATGGGCTTTTCAATGGCTCAAAATCTTTTGCATTCAGATCTTGAGGTCAGTGTTTTTTCAAGAACTAGAGAAAAAGCTGAGCCTTTACTTAAGCAGGGAGCAACTTGGAAAGAAAATCCCGCTGAATTAGCGCAAGGAGTTGATTTTCTTTTTTCTATGGTAGGATATCCTAAGGATGTTAAAGACATTTATTTTCAACAAAACGGGATTTTCGAAGGCGTAACCGAAGACACCGTACTTATTGATATGACGACTTCAAGTCCTGAACTTGCTGGAAATATTGCCACTCGTGCTCGTAATATGGGTGCATATTCATTGGATGCTCCAGTCAGTGGAGGAGATATTGGAGCTCGAAATGGAAGTTTGGCAATTATGTGTGGTGGTGATGAGAAAGCTTATAATCAAACCCTCGATTTATTTAAAATCATGGGAGGGAATATAGACTATTTTGGTAGTGCAGGTGCGGGTCAGCGAGTGAAAATGAGTAACCAAATTCTTATTGCATCAACTATGATTGGAACGGTGGAGGCGATGCTGTATGCAGAAAAAGCAAATCTTGATATGGGGAAAGTGATTCAACTTATTGGACAGGGTGCTGCGGGATGCTGGTCTTTGAATCAACTTGGACCCCGAATGATCAAGGAAGACTGGGAACCTGGCTTTTATGTTAAGCATTTTATTAAAGATATAAAGATTGCTCTGGACGATGCAGAAAAAATGGGCTTGGAATTAAAAGGGTTAGAGTTGGCAAAATGCTTTTATTCCGAAGTAATAAGTGCGGGTTATCCAGAAAAAGGTACTCAGGTATTATTGAAGGTTTTAAGGTCTATGAATAAAAGAACGCCTTAATTCCACTAAAAGATTGTTTCCAAACTCCCAAGAATCAGTAGAGTAATTATTTAAAATAAAATTATGGTTATTCTTGTTACAGGAGGTGCCGGTTTTCTCGGTAGTCATTTATGCGAAAGCTTGCTTGGTCAAGGGCACGAAGTTTTGTGTATGGATAATTTTTTTACTGGGCGGCGAAAAAATGTTTCACATTTAATGGACAATCCTAATTTCGAGCTTATTCGCCATGATGTGGTGGATCCTTTTAAGTTTGAAGTCGATCGAATTTACAATTTAGCCTGCCCCGCATCTCCCGTTCATTATCAATATAATCCAATAAAAACTGTTAAAACCTCCGTCATGGGAGCTATTAATTGTTTGGGTTTGGCGAAGCGAGTGGGAGCTCGGATTTTACAGGCTTCCACTTCGGAGGTTTATGGTGATCCTGAGGTCCACCCGCAGCCTGAAAGTTATCGGGGTAATGTTAACCCCATTGGGCTGAGGGCATGCTATGATGAGGGCAAGAGATGTGCGGAAACATTATTTTTTGATTACTACAGAGAGAACAAAGTCGATATTCGGGTTGTTCGGATTTTTAATACTTATGGACCGAGAATGTTACCGGATGACGGAAGGGTAGTCTCAAATTTTATTGTACAGGCATTGAAGGGTGAGGACATTACTTTATACGGTGATGGTTCGCAAACTCGTTCTTTTTGTTACATGGATGATTTACTTGAAGGAATGATTCGTATGATGGAGCAGGAAGAATGTGTTGGACCAATTAATATTGGTAACCCCAAAGAATTTACTATTCGTGAACTTGCTGAGACCGTTTTAAAGAAGATCGATTCCAGTTCCACTCTAATCGAACTACCTTTGCCTTCGGATGATCCTACGCAACGAAAGCCAGATATTTCTCAAGCCCAAAAGTTATTGGATTGGTCCCCGAAGATTGAACTTGAAGAAGGTCTCGATCAAACCATTCCTTATTTTCAAAAAATTCTTGGAATTTAAATTTCTATAATATGAATCCTCTTGCTCCGTTTAAATCGATCCTACAAAGCCTGAAAGGAAGGAACCACCGAAAGTACATTAAGAAATGTGCTCCTGTGGTTCGAGAAATTAATCGTATTGAGGAGGGGTACCAAAGTTTAAGCGATGAACAATTAAAGGCCAAGACTCCCGAATTGATGGAGCGTTTTATAAAGGGAGAAAGCTTGGAAGATTTATTACCGGAAGCATTCGCGGTCGTTAAAAACGGAGCTCGTCGGTTATGTGGTACAGATGTTCAAGTTTGTGAACATCCAATTTTATGGGAAATGGTTCACTATGATGTGCAGTTAATTGGTGGAATGGCATTGCATGATAGGCATATTGCTGAAATGGCAACGGGGGAAGGAAAGACCTTGGTTTCAACCTGCCCGCTTTATCTTAACGCTCTTTCCGGTAAAAATTGTCAACTTGTTACGGTCAATGATTACCTTGCTCGAAGAGATTCCCACTGGATGGGAGGCTTATTTGAATTCCTTGGTCTGTCGGTGGGATGTATTCAGAATAATATGCCTTCTGCTGAAAGGCGTCTCATGTACGAGAAAAATATAACCTATGGCACGGCTTCTGAATTTGGATTTGATTATTTGCGAGATAATGGAATGGCCACTTGTAAGGATGATCAGGTTCAAAAAGATCATTTCTTTTGTATCATTGATGAAGCGGATTCTATTTTAGTGGACGAAGCTAGAACTCCGTTAATTATTTCCGGTCCTATGCGAGAAGATCACCCTCTTCCTTTTGGGGAGATGAAGCCTTTGGTGATGAAACTTTTTGATACTCAACTCAGGCAGTGTAATCGACTGGCGGAAGAGGCAAAGAAATCATTTTCGAATGAGGAAATTTCGGATGAGGAGGCAGATGAAGCAACGGCAAAACTCTATCAGGTTAAAAAAGGTATGCCTACACATCGGCAATATATGCGAATGATGGAGAATGCAAAAATCAGAAAGAAATTTGAGAAATTTGATTTGGAGATGAATTCTGATTACAACAAAGCAAGAGCACATCAATTAAAAGAGGATTTGCATTACGTAATCGATGAGAAAAACCAGCAGGCTGATTTAACTGAAATTGGAAGATCTCTTATAAGCCCCAAAGATCCGGATGGCTTTGTTATTCCTGATCTTGCCACAACTTATGTTGAAATTGATCGGGAACCAACTGATAGTGACGAAGAAAAGCGTAAAAAAAAGGAGCAAGCTGAAAACGACTTTCAGGTTAGGAGTGAACGAATTCATACTGTTTCACAACTTCTTCGAGCCTTTGGATTGTACGAAAAAGATAAGCAATATGTGGTGCAAGGTGGGAAGGTTATGATTGTTGATGAAAATACGGGTCGGCTTATGCCCGGGCGTCGGTGGAGTAATGGTTTGCACCAAGCAGTTGAAGCAAAGGAGGGAGTGACAATAGAAAAAGAAACTAAGACCTATGCTACCATTACCATTCAAAATTACTTTCGAATGTATGAAAAACTAGCAGGTATGACTGGAACTGCTGAAACCGAGGCAGGAGAATTTCACGATATTTACCGGCTTGGAGTAATGGTTATACCTACACACCGTGACTGTGTGCGTAAGGATTTAAATGACTTGATGTTTAAAGGACGTCGTCAAAAATTTAATCAGGTACTTGAGGACCTAAGCGAAGCTCATCAGAAAGGCCAACCTGTACTTGTCGGAACCGCATCAGTTGAATCATCTGAAGTCTTTAGTCGGATGCTCAAGCGAGCCAACGTCAGGCACACTGTCCTAAATGCTAAATTTCATGAAAGGGAGGCGGAAATCGTATCCGAGGCCGGGCAGCGAGGAGCCGTAACGATTGCAACGAATATGGCAGGTCGGGGAACGGATATCAAGCTGGGTGAAGGCGTAAAAGAACTTGGTGGTCTACTTGTTCTTGGAACCGAGAGACACGAGTCTAGAAGGATTGACCGCCAACTACGAGGACGCTGTGCCCGTCAGGGTGATCCCGGAGCATCCCGGTTTTATGTTTCCTTGGAAGATGATTTAATGAGGTTATTTGCGAACCAAGGTGCGCTTTCCAAAATGCTGGAGAAGTCATTTGGAGATGATGAAGTTTTAGAGCATGGAACATTGGATTGGTCCATTCAGAATGCACAGAAAAAAGTTGAACAACAAAATTATTCAATTCGAAAACGGCTTTTACAATATGATGATGTCTTAAACAGGCAGCGGGAAATTGTTTATTCTATACGAAATGATGTCTTGCTCGAAGATGACCCCGGGAAAATTCTTCTCGAATTGGTTGAAGAGGAAATAGAGGCACGGATTGGGGGAATTCCATTGACCGAATTCAAGGCTTCTCGTGAGGAAGATATGCCTGAACTAGAGTCCCTGTTAGCTTCTTGGGTCAATATTACCTTTCCCGTTACCATTCGCCTAGATGAATTGACTGAAAAGAGCGAAGATGAAGTAAAAGCCTTTCTTTTGGAAAAGATAACCGGTGCATATGAAGCGAAAAGGAAACTCGAGAATCCAGATCAATTACAGAGTTTGGAAAGATATGTTGTGGTTAATGCTGTTGATGTTCATTGGCAGGATCACTTGACGGAGATGGATGAACTCCGACGCAGCGTTGGGCTCCGTGGATATGGGCAAAAAGATCCTTTAAGTGAGTATAAAAATGAGGCATTTCGTGCGTTTGAAGAAATGATGGTTTCTATGCGGTCAGATGTCTGTTCAGGCATGTTCCGTTCTTCGACTAATTTAGCTGCTTTTGAAAATATGCTTTCCAATCTAAATGATGTTGCCCGGGCTACAGGTCCAGATACTTCGGCTAGTGGAGGTTTTGATCGTTTTTCAGGGGGTGCTCCAGGACAATCTAATAGTGGTCAAAAAGAAGCTCCAGAAATTCCAAAAGTCCCTGTTCCCAAAGTTAGAGAAACTCCCAAAGTTGGGCGAAATGACTTATGTCCATGCGGGAGTGGAAAAAAATATAAGAAATGTTGTGGTGTAGGAGTTTCTGCTTAGGGATTAGATTCAGCGAGTGCTCTCCATTGATCCGGGCTTATTTGTTCGGGTCTCAAGTTTCTAGATAAGTTTTGCTCGGAGATCCACATTTCCAATATTTTTTTTGTATCAGGTTCTTCTTTTTTTACCAATGATCCTATTTGCTTTCTTCTTTGAGTGAAAATCTTTCTTATAAGTGTTCTGGTCTTTTGATTATACAAAAATGGGGCGGGTAACCGGTTCATTTGAACCAATACCGAGTCAATTCCTGGAATCGGAAAAAAACATTGGCGGGGTACGGGATGAATATGACTATTTTGGAACGCAGCTTTAATAAAAATACTGAGGGCATTGTATTCTTTGGTGCCGTGGGTTGCTCCCATCCTTTGGACAGCCTCTTTTTGGAGCATGAGAACCATTCTAATGGGAATCCTTTGGGTGTGAAGGAGAGATTCCATCCAAGGAGATGAAATGGCATAAGGCAAGTTGGCCACCACGGCAAAGTCTTTTACTCCTTCTGGTAATTGAGCAAGAGGTTTTTTGACCGCATCTCCTTTGATAAGGTTTAATTGTTTATTTTGAATGAAAGAGTCGAAGCTTTTCTGAAGGTTTTCAAAAAGGTTTTCATCAATTTCAACGGCAAAGACCTGATGTTTTTTTAGTAGTAATTGTTGGGTTAGAGTACCTAAACCCGGACCGATTTCAACCACCGGGATACCAGCGGGTAGATCGGCCATCGCAATCGATTTATGAACAATATTACCATCCGTTAGAAAATTCTGTCCAAGTTTTTTCTTTGGACGATGGTTAAACTCTTCAAGTAACCTGGATGTTTCTGAAGGGGAAAGAGGCATGGTTAAAATCAGGCGAGAGAAAGAATATAATTATTCTCTTTCCTTCATTTCATGAATGAGAGCTTCGACATGCTCTGCTTTCATTAAGGCTTCACCGCAAAGAACAGCATCGGCTCCCGTTGCTCGAACTTGCCATGCATCTTCAGGTGAAAAAATTCCACTTTCACTTACTTTTATAATATGGTTTGGGATTTGTGGGATAAGTTCTTCCGAGATTTCAAGATTAGTGACAAAGCGGGTGAGATCCCGGTTATTCACACCGATAATTTTTGGATCGTGATTAAGGGCTTTTTCTAATTCTTTCAATTCATGGATTTCATAAAGGCAGTCGAGTCCACTTGCATTTGCCGCTTCCCGAAGACTTTTAAGTTCGTCATCGGATAATGCCCTAACAATCAAAAGGATGGCCCGTGCACCTGCTTCGAGTGCTTCTAACACTTGGACCGGGTGGATCATGAAATCTTTTCTCAGTGTTGGGATACTTCGTTGATGATTACTGAGAAAATCATTCACCTCCCAAAGATCTTCCAGTTCCCCGCCAAAGAATTTTTTATCGGTTAAAATGGACAATGCGTCTGCATCGGCGTTGAGATAAGTGCGAGCTTGTTCTACAGCCGAGGCTCCTTCAGCAATATCTCCGGCAGATGGGGATTTCCTTTTAATCTCGGCGATAACAGAAAGTTCATCAGTAGCGAGTGCTTCGATAAAAGATTGATCAGTTTTCATGCGATTACCGATTTTTTCCAAATCGTTTAAATTAACTGGGCGAATGAGAGAAGAAATTTCCCTTCTTTTCCAGTCCATAATTTCTGCTAATTTATCCATTTAATTGATAAGGTATATGATTATTTATTAAGAGATTGAATTGCCATGTTTTGTAACTCCTACAGAATGCGCGAGAGTGAACGAAATTCAACGACTAAGAAACATTGTAACCCAACTTCGTGCCCCAGATGGTTGTCCATGGGATCGTGAACAGACCCACCAAACCCTTCTTCGATGCTTAATTGAAGAAGTTTCAGAGGTTTTGGAAGCTATTGATAATAATGATTTCGAATTAATGGAAGAGGAACTGGGTGATCTTTTATTGCAAGTGGTCATGCATTCTTGTCTTGCTGAAGAGGAGGGACATTTTGACTTTGATGATGTTGCCCGTGGAATCTCAGAGAAACTTATTCGTCGTCATCCACATGTATTTGGAGAGGATAAAGATAAGATTGAATCATCTGGAGAAGTGATTGATCGATGGGAACTAATCAAGGCACAGGAGAAAAAATTGAAAGGCGAAAAAGAACCAACGAGTATTTTTAAAAACCTTCCTCCCCAATTACCCGCCTTGCTCTTTGCAAACGATATATATAAAAGAGCGGCCAAGAATGGACTTTCACAAAAAGGAGAGTGGTCCCAGAAAAATGTGGATGAACAATGTGAAGCGTTAACCGAGGAACAGGTTGGAAGAAATTTATTCGAATTAGTGGCGTCTTGTCGTGAAAATGGAATTGATCCAGAGTCTGCATTACGAAAATTTGCATCCTCTCAAGTTGATTATTTGAATAATAACAAAAAGCCTTAATTATTCTTGGTAATTTCCATGAAGGATCGAACGGAAGAAATCATATTAGATTCAATTGATCCATGTTTGAAAATTGCCTGTTTAATTCGAAAGTCAAACCGTGCACGTCGAATTAATTTAAGGATCCGCTCTAAAGAGAAGGTAGTTCTTACACTTCCACGTTGGACCAGTTTACGAGAAGGTTATTCTTTTTTAAACCAACAAAAAAAATGGCTTGATAAAAATGTCAGAAAGTTTCCATCGATTTGTTCGTTAGTTCAATATTTTTCCAGTGGTGGTCGAGTTTGGTTGAGTGACAATTTTCATCTCCTTACTTGTTTAAAAATGAGTGATCAAGTAAAAGTATTTCATGAAATTTCAAATGAAGAAATTAAGTTATATTTCCCTGCTGATAAAATGCCTGAGGAGATAATATTTAGTTTTTTACGAGCCCTTGCCAAAAAAAATTTAATAGCAAGACTATCCTCGCTTTCCGATGAACGGGGGTTGAAATGGAACAAGGTTCGAATTGGTAATCAAAAAAGTCGGTGGGGATCTTGTTCTGCAAAAGGAACAATTTCTTTGAATTGGAGGCTTGTCTTATTACCTTTTGAAATAGGAAATTATGTTATTTTACATGAACTTGCTCATTTGCGGCACCTGAATCATTCATCAGAATTTTGGGAGCATTTGAACAATATATGTCCTGACGCAAAACTGTTGGATAAAAAATTAAGAAAAGAGGGTAAATTAATTATTTCTCTCGGGCGCCAACCCTAGGGCATTTTAATTTTTAATTACTCTTCCTAATTCCCACGCTGTTTTCCCTCCTAAAGAACGAAGGTAAGGCAGTGCATCCCCAGTTTCCTCCGCAACATCAATCGGAGTGATTCCCTCAGGACCGTATCTAGAATTAACATCTAAATCAAAAGAGAGTGCTTTTTGAACCAAGCTTTTTTTCCCTGAAAAGGCCGCGGCATGTATAAGTGAATATCCATCTTTTGCTGAAATGAGTGGATTGGCATTTCGAGAAAGAAGGAAATTAACAATTTCCTCCTTCCCTGAAACCATAGCAACAAGAAGGGGAGTTGCTCCAAAATGATCTCGGGAATTGATGTGATTTTTTTGTTTAAGAAGATTTTTAACCTTTTGTAAATCGCCCAAACCTGCGGCAACATGTAAAGGATTTTGATTTTGAACACCCATTTGACTTAGTAGATCTACAATGGATTTGTGTCCGCCAGCCGCGGCAAGATCGAGCATGTTCGTTCCATGGATATCTTTGGCATGTGGATCTGCAGACAGGGCAAATAGAATTTCGAGCATCTCTTTTTGACCACGCAGGGCCGCAGTCATGCCGGGGGTTTCTCCTTCATCTGTCCTTGCATTCACATCTGCACCATCTTCCAAAAGTAATTCGAGAACCTGCATGTTTTTTCCCCAAGCGGCACTATGAAGTGGGGTCGATTCATGCCTGCCTCGAATATTTGGATTGCCTCCGTTATTGAGTAGATAATCAACTATTCTAGCATTTCCTTTGTAGGCTGCATAGTGAATGGGTGTGTGCCCAAATCGATCGGGGGCATTGATCAGTGCACCTTGTTTCACTGATTGAATTACGGCATTGATGTCGTTTTTAGAAATTGCTTGGAAAATTGCTTGGTTCGCTTGATCAATCAAGCCTTGTCCCACATGTTCAAATATAACTGCCAAGGCAGATTCATTGTTATCGACTAACTTTAGGTTAGCCATAATTTGATTCCGATTCGTATGAATTGTAAGCCTTTTAAGATCGTCAATAATATTCAATGTTTTTAGCTGAGAAAAAGTAAGAGATGATTTTTTTCGAATTGATTGGCTTGCTCTAACAAAATCCAGATCTAATGCGAAGGAATGTTGATTGAGAATTTTTTTCCGATTTTGGGACAGATTTTTAAGGGGTTTGTTTTTTTCTATTTCACGAAGATACTCAGCACTTGTGATCCATAGCTTTTCTTCTTGTTCTGATAGATGAAGTTGGTTCGAATTTAGCAAACCTTTTAAAGAATTTGCTGAATTCAGACCTGCTAAAAGTTGTTTCAGGTGAAATTTGTTATCAATTCCGATCCCAAGCATGATCGTGGGACTAAGGGATTGGAGAAATTGACCATTAGGTAGGAAATTATTTTTTTCCTTAAAATATCCCCCGGCAAAGACAAAGTCTCCGCTTGGAGAAGCCAAAAGTTCAGCAGGGGAGGCGTTAAAACCAGGAAGAGGGGTATTTTTATTAATTTTTCCATCGCTGAGCATTTGTAGGATCTTTTCCACAGCTTGGATTGCACTATTTCGGAATTCCATGCCTGGGATACTAAACCGAGCGACGAGGGGAGAATCTCCGGGAATATTATTAATCATTGTTATCTCTTTGATTGGAGTAATTTTTTTCGTTTTCTCAATCGAGTATTCCGAAGCTTCAATTTTAAGAGAACCTACATTGGAAGTAAGTTTTAAACCGAACTGCTTGGCGAAGATAGGGTCAAGGAGAGGTAAGAGTTGTTTCCATCTGTCCTCAGGCCATTTATCTTCCAAGATTTTTCCAAAACCACTTCCATCAATGTAGAGCGATAAGTCACTTGGGTCTGAAAAGTGTTCGGTAAGTGAATTTGGAAAACGATCTACCTTTGGACGCTTTGAAATTAATTGAAAAAATTGATCAAGTTCTTGTTTTGTCGAGCTTTGGTCACTAATAACTGGGCCAATTCCAAGAATGTGAAATATTTTTCCTTTGCGACCGAATTCAATAGGCAGATTATCTTTTTTATATCGAATACTTTTTCCTTTATTTTTGGTAAAGCCGAGTAACTCGGCAAAATTGGCAAGGGTCGAATCTACCTTTTGTGTGTCTCTAATTGAAGCCAATAAGCAAAAATGTAGAGGGTTTCTTTCTGAGTTACTCGAACGTAGGAATAATTGAACGGGTGAACGGAAATTAAATCCCTTGTGGTCAGGTTCAAAAAAAAGTGATTTGAACTCGGGGTTCACGAGATTGAGGGCATCAACGATGGGTTCCCATACACGGTTCTCCTTAATTTGAGACTTTTCTAGAATCGAGTTTAAGTTAAGGGATAGAATAAGAAACGAATCCTCTGGAATCCGAGTGGTCGAACTAGGCAATGCATTCGTTATTCTTGGGGTTAATAAAATAACAAAAAGTGTTGTTAGAATAAAAAGTACGCTTTTCTTTGAAATGGAAATTGTCATAAACATAAGATCAAAGTACTTTGCGATACGAAAGGGTCAAATTATCTTTCTATTTTCCCAAATGTTATCTCCAATCTTAAAATCACAAAATTTATGTTTTCTGGAATCGTAGAAAATGTCGGTCGAGTCATTTCTCTTGAGGAAAAGAAGGAATCTTGGCTTTTGAAACTCGATATACCATTTACAGGTTCAGATGGAATGGAGGCTGGGGCGAGCCTTGCAGTAAATGGTTGTTGCTTAACTTTTAAGGAAGATTTTTCTGGAGTAGGCTCTTTCGATTTATTGGATGAGACTTTACAAAAAACAAATTTGGGTAACTTGAAGAAAGATCAATTAGTCAATTTGGAAAGATCGTTGCTCGCTAATGGAAGAGTTGGAGGGCATTTTGTTACTGGACATATTGACGCTTGTGGAGAAATTGAAATCTTTGAGGAGCGTGGGAAAAATTTATACCTTCAAATAAAAGTTCCGTCCACCCACAGGCAGTACTTAGTTGATAAAGGATGTATTGCCGTGGATGGTTGCTCTTTAACTGTTTGTGATGTGATAGAAGACTCCTTTGCGGTGTGGTTGATTCCCCATACATTAGGAAAGACTAATTTAGAAGGCCGTAAACCGGGGGATTTGCTCAACTTGGAATTTGATTTACTTGCAAAGTATGTTGAGAAATTATCGATAAATTCGATAAAATGAATTTGCCCGAAGCTACTTTTGCCGTTCTTGAGGAACTTAAGCGTATGCGAGAAGAAGGCTTGCGTGAGGTTTATCTTGAGGATGAAACCATTGACGGGTTAGGGGAGGCCCTCGGGTGTTCTGATAATATGACTCCTGCCGAAGATAAAGTAATTGCTTCCAAATCAATTCCCTCTGTTGTTAACCAAGAAAAGGATTCTCCGAAGAAGGTTATTTCTGAATTTCAGGCGAAAGAAAAACCAAATCAAACAATAAAAGCAATCGGCGTTGATGTAACCCCTGAAAATACAGCCAAGTTTTCTTCCCCCCCCAGTTTAACCCTACCAGATGGAGATAAGCGTTCTAAATGGGAATGGTTGGAGCAAGAAGCGAGAAATTGTACGGTTTCCAATTCTGAATTAGATCCTGATGGTCAAATGATTTTTGGCAGGGGAGATCTTGACTCGGAATTGTTTTTCTGTGGCGAAGCACCCAATGAGGAGGATGAAAAAGCGGGTTCAGCATTTGGTGGTCCCGCAGGAGAATTACTTGGTAAAATAATAGAAGCTATGGGATTTCCCACTTCTTCAGTTTATATTTCTAATATTCTTCATTGGAAACCAAAGTACGAACTTTCTTTTGGGCATCGTCCGCCAACTCAGTCAGAGATCAATTTTGCGATGCCATTTTTAAAGGCTCAACTAGAAATTGTTAAACCCAAAGTAATTGTAGCTTTAGGGAAGAGTGCCACCGATGGTTTTCTTGGGTTTGATTCCAAGCGTAGACTAGGAGATGTTCGAGGCAATTGGAGCGATTATAATGGAATTCCTCTCATGGTCACCTATCATCCATCCTACCTTCTTCATAATCCAAGCAAGAGTGGTAAAAGAAAAGTATGGGAAGATATGCTCAAAGTGATGGAGCATGTCGGGGCCAGTATAAGCGAAAAACAGTTGGGCTTTTTCCAATAGTTACAATTATGCCGCGTTCGGATATACTTATGGTTCTAGGCGGTGAACCCCCTGGTGACGAAATTCTTAAATGGTATATTGGGGAGTCTGATTTAACCATTGCAGTGGATTCAGGTTGGCTTGCATTCCGCCATGCTGGAGTATTTCCCAATATTTTAATTGGTGACATGGATAGTTGGACCGGAGTTAAGGCAGAAGTTCCTGATGATGTTGAATTCATCGAGGATAAGGATCAAAACAGCACCGATTTTCAAAAAGCACTTGGGTTGATGGACTCACGAGATGTAGCAGTAAACAAGTTAGTTATTCTAGGTGGGTTAGGGAATCGTACAGATCATTTGCTGGGTAATTTAATTCATATTGGTACCATTCCACAGGCGATTGAAGTCATTATCGATTCAAGCAAGGAATGGGTTTGCCGTGTGACGGTTGATACTCCTTTAATTATTAAAGGACAGGAGGGGGCGACAATAAGCCTTTTACCAAGGGATTCATGTCTTGGTGTTTCTAGTACAGGATTGAAATGGGAAATTAATGAGGAGGATTTTTCCTTTGTTGGCAAGGTGAGTCAAAGCAATCTGTGTGCTTCCAATGAAGTTAAAATATCTGTTCAGTCTGGGAATCTTTTGGTGTTTTTACAAAAATAGAATGATTCAAACACTCCAATGTCCTCTATTTATTTTTAGCCAAAAAAAAGCCCTCTCGAGGAGGGCTTTTTTAGAAAGATAATAATGGATTATTTAAACTGAGGAAGGTGCCCCTTGGACATCGCATCATTGAAATATTTTTCGGGATCTTTCTTCCAACGACGTTGTGCGCTTGAAGACCAGAAATAAACGGTTTTTCCTTTATATTCAAGAGTCTTGGAATTTGGATTAACAACTCTCTCTGGGTAGATAGGACAAACTCTTTGATCTAACAATTTAACCTTGTCTACTCCTAATTTCTTTTGCTCAGCATCAGAGAATTTTTTTGCTAGTGCAGGAAGAGCTTTGATGTAATAAGCTTGGTTTGCATCAAATGCTTTTACGCATGATCCACAGCAAAAGAAAACTTTTTTACCAAGGATTTCAGAAAACTCTTCGGTATCGATCTCGTCGCCGACCATAATCGCACAAGTTTCTTCCTCCGCGAAGAGGGCATTGGTCAAAAGAAGGGCAAAGAATAGAGTGAATATATTTTTCATATTGTTTATTGTGACTTAAGATTTAGTTTTTATCAAGACTTTCAAACAGATTTTTATGAAATAATTTTATTAATCCATTTGACCTTTTAATGAAAATAAGGGTGCCTGTAAGTGTAATTGCTATTAGGTAAATGAATCCGAACGATTTAGAAAGATATCAAAAAAAACTTGAGGAATTAATTTCTGATATTGAAAGTTACCTAAAGAAAAGTGAAGACTCTGCGGCCGCAGTGGAACCAGATAAAGGCTTGGGCAGGTTGTCCAGGATGGAAGCCATGCAGGATCAGCAAATGGTTTTGGAACTCCGGCGCCGAAAAAAAAGACAACTGCTTGATGTTAAAAATGCTTTAAAAAGAATTGAGCAGCAAGTTTATGGAAGCTGTCTTTTTTGTGCAAAAAAAATTTCCATCGACCGTCTGGATGCTTTTCCAGAAGTTCAAACATGTGTGAATTGTGCGTAAAAATTCATCTGTAATTATTAAAGGGATAATTTAGGTTATTATTTCTGTTCATTTTATCATTTCAGCCTTTTGTTATCCTTCCAAAAGTTGATTTAATTTATTCGAAATCTATTTTATTTAATATGTATTTCCAATACTTGACCTTCATCCTTGGAGTCTTTCATAATAAAAAAATGAGAAATTTATCTGTTTTTGTATTTTTACTTTTTTGGTTTGTTGGATGTGGTGATGAGGAAGTGGCTTCTCCTTCGTTTCCGGAAATTGAGAATCCTTTGAATCAGCTTGATGTTTTACAAAGTGCTTTGAATCAGGCCACAGCCCTTTCCGATCTTACAGTCACAACAGAAGGGAACTTACAGATATACAGGACTCAGAATGGTTCATTGTATAATGGATGGGTACAAAATAACCATATCAGCGGAAAGCTTGGATTTCTTTTTCATTGTGAAAAGGGGAGGCAGGATGGTTTGCATACTGCCTGGTACGAGAATGGAAAGAAAATGGTAGAGCGTACATGGAAAGAAGGCGTGAGGGAGGGTCCTTTTAAAACTTGGACAGCTGCAGGAGGTTTAGAATCGAGAGGTTACAATAAAAATAATGTAAGAAGCGGTTTGTTTGAAGAGTTTTATTCAGGCGGTAAAAAGAAATCGGAGGTGATGTATACTGCCGGGAAAATGCAAACTTTTTCAAGGTGGAAACCAGATGGTACGAAATGTCCAATTACCACAATGCAAGGCGGAACGGGTATTGTTGTTCATTACGGAATAGATGGAATCATTGAGTCAAATGAATCTTTTTATCTGGGAGACATTGATTATGGTAGGCCCAGTGAATTAAACGAAACGAATGCGATCGAAACAATAACGATCACTGAGCCTCTAGAAAATAACGCATCGGCCGACTCAACGATTGAAGAAGAATAGTTTAATCAGGCTTTTTGGAGGTTATTTTTTTCCAAGGCGGGATCAAACCAACCTAGCATGTTGCTCAAGTCTGTTTTTCTTCCAATACAATATACGATGTCACCGGCTTCCAATACGGTCTCAGCAAGCCGATGTAAAAGCAGTTCTTCCCCTCTTCCTATTGCAATGACAAGCACACCCGTTTTTTCTGCTAAATCAAGTTGCTTGGGTGACTTTCCAACAGTTTTGGCTCCCTTTATGACAAGGATATTTTCGACCGTTAATTTTTTAAGTTCCTGGTGAGCATGAAGGGGGAGGGGGGCTTCCTTGAACTCTCGGTCCGAGTGCATCGTTTGCGAGCGAGCATGATCGATTTCACGGATGATTAAATTTCTGGGTATCTCTAATTTACGTAAAACCCTGGAGAGAACTTCCAGTCCGCCCTCCACTTCGCATGCCACCACTCCAGCCGGATTGAACTTATCAAAATCCTCTACGCCATTCATATATTGTGTGCGTACAAAGATTGGAACATTTACCTTCAACCTGTCTATGGTTGCGAGTACACGCTCCGTTGCCGAATGGTCATTAATCATAACCACTACCGCCCGGGAAGATTCGAGATGAGCGTGTCCCAATGCCTCCTCACTGGTTGCATCCGCGTAGTAAACCGGATCCCCGCGTTCCCGCCCGAGACTCACATTATCTGAGTTCATTTCAAGAACCACGGTTTCAATGCATAGGGAACGTAAGCTTGATGTCAGAAGTTGTCCTGATATGCCATATCCAATGATGATTACATGATCATTATGGCCAACCGTTTTCTGTTCCAGATCTTCCGCACTTTTAGCCCGTAGTAGTTTGGCCAGTGGGTCAAGTGCCCGTTCGCCCGCGGTGAAATGTGGAGCCTTGTACACGATTAAAGGAGTTAAAAACATACTTAATATCCCTGCATTTAAAAGTGGAGCAATCGCTTCATTAGTGACTACATTTTCTTTTGTGGCTAATTGTAGCAGGACAAATCCAAACTCGCCAAATTGAGCCAATCCCACCCCTGCCAACCAGGCGGCACGAGGAGGGAATCGCATAAACATTGCGGCAATAGATGCGATAAGGCCTTTGCCAAATAGGAATGCCAATAATAAAAGAATGACCGTTCCGGTTTGGTTTATCAGAACTTCAAAATTAAAAAACATTCCGAGAGATACAAAAAAGAAACTTACAAACACATCTTTAAGCGGTAATATATCACCCATCGCCCGATGCCTGAAATCAGTGTCAGCCACAATCATGCCGGCAAGAAATGCACCGAGTGCCAAGGATAATCCAGTGAGGGAAGTTATGTATGCAGTACCAATACAAAGGCAAAGAACAGTCAGAATGAAAACCTCGCTACTGCGACTGGCGTCAACCCATTTAAAGAGAAGGGGAACCAACTTTCTGGAACATACAAAAAGACCAATAACCATTAGGCAGGCTTGCCCCATTGCCAACCCCACCTCTTTCCACACGGATAAATTTTCCAACCCCTGGGAAAGTAATGGAATGATTAAGACCATGGGAACGATACAGAGGTCTTGAAAAATGAGCGTTCCCACAATAAATCGGCCATGAGGAGCGTCTAATTCGTTTCTTTCGTTCAATGTCCGGAGCACTAATGCGGTGCTCGATAAAGCAAAAACAAAACCGTAAACCATTGCTTCAGGTAAGGAACAATCAAGAGCCAGTGCCACTCCCGTTGTTATGCCAGCGGTTGCACTTACTTGTAATATTCCACCCAACGCAACCTGTTTGAAAATATGTTTCAAACGACCGAGTGAAAATTCAAGACCAATCGTAAAAAGAAGAAAGACAACCCCGACTTCGGCAATTACCTCAATGGTCTCCAGATCTTTGGCCAAAGAAAAAGCATGTGGTCCAACCAACGCACCCGATAACACCAATCCCGCAACCACAGGCAATTTAAATCGACCCAGAACAATGGTTACAATTACGCTAACGGTTGCGATGATAGTAATCTCCTCTAAGAAATGCATAGGTGTTTTATTAGTTGTTTTAATCCCCGAATTTTCGGGACTTCCTACCTTCTTGCCTTTTTCTGGGCTAAGCTCAATCAATATTAAACATTTCTTGATTCTGTTAGATTGACTCGATCCAATATTGCCTCCTACCATGTTCGAATGAGTCCATCCTTTCTTCGAATTGTTATTCTCCTGTTAATATGGAGTATGAATCTTACCGCTGAAGAACAGTATCCTGATTTTAATAATCCAATTGAGATTGCGAAAATTAGGGCAGAAGCAGTTTTGGGTACATGGACTAAACTCACTAATAAAACACTGCCATTTGATGAGTTTCGCCAAAAAAACGGTATTCAATATTTACGATCGGATGAATATCCATACAGCGGATATTACATACAGGAGGATGAAAATAGTAAAATTCGGAGCCTTCGGTATTTTAAAGAAGGTCTTTTAGATGGACCTATAGTCAGTTGGCGAGAAAACGGATTGAGGTTTCTTCAGGGATTTTATTTTAAAGGAAAAAAACACGGGTTATTTGAATCTTGGTCCGAGGAAAATGTAAAAGTTTTAGAACAAAGCTTTGATAATGGAAATTTGGAGGGCTTATCTATCCGCTGGTACAAAAACGGCTCAAAAAGCTCAGAGCAAATTTTTCAGAATGGTAAGATAATCACTGCAATAGGATGGAAACCAAATGGAGAAAGATGTCCTTCCACCCGGGTGGTTAATGGAGTCGGAGTATTGGTCTTGTACGACGATTTTGGAACGGAAAGTAAGCGGGAAGAATTTGATCAAAATATCAAAAATCGGTCTGTCGAAAGATATGCAAATGGAAAAGTGCGGGAAGAAGGTTATTATAAAAATGAAAAAAAGGATGGCCTTTGGATTTTTTATCGTACAGATGGAACTGAACATTTTCGTGTCACTTATCAGGATGGTACTCGATTAAAAACTGTATTCTCTTCAAATCCTAAACTTAGGTAATTCGTTGAGCTCTTTATTTTTTTCTAAGAGAATGAAATATTCACCTAAGTGTAGGTTTTTTAATATACTTCTTTCATATTTCGTTTAAAAACCTGTACCAAACCGACATCAGTTTAGAGAAGGGATACGGCACTTTTTAAAAAGTTAGCTGATTAATTTGGTTATTCAATATCCCATTACAAAATTTGTTTTATGTTATAATGGTGGGGACGGGAAGATTCTTGCTAGTATAGGTAAATTGAATTTTATCACTTCTCACAGATCTTCGAACAACGCGTTTAAATTCAAAACAATCTCAGGTTTGGGCAACTGGGTAAAAAGGTTTTTGGGAATCGGTGCATTGGTTGAAGTATTCTGTTTCATATCTTCTCTTATACAGTATCAATTTCTGACTCAGGGTGCACATACACAAGCGGGAGCCAATTCGAACGATTTAAGGGTAATGGTGGTAAGCGTAGTCGACCTTTTTGTCTTTGTAATAACCATGATTTTGTTTTGTATTTGGGTATTCAGGTCGAATGTAAATATTCGTGCTTTAGGTGCACAAGGTTTTAAGATCAGTCCCTCATGGGCAGTTGGTTTTTTCTTTATCCCCATCTTTAATCTGTGGAAACCGTATGAAGCAATGAATGAGGTTTGGTGGGCATCTCATGATATGTCAAGTTGGCAGAGGAGAAAGAATCTCGAATCAAATATTGTGAGTCGGTGGTGGTTTGTCTGGGTTCTCTGTCTTTTTACGGAGAATGCATCGACGCAACTTTGGGAAAAAGCAGAAGAATTTTCCGTAATGGAAAACCTTACTTTACTGGATATGGTTGTCAGTGCTTTATCGATTCTGAGCTGTTACACCGCGTTTGTTTTGGTCGATCAAATTACTTCAATTCAAACTCAACTTGAAGCTCGTAGGGATTCATTATGAACATCTTACAATAATATTTTCCAACAAAATCTTTATGAAAATTAATCCAAATCGAAAACTCAAAGGTCAAATGGATAGTTACGAGGATTCTATCACAAAAATTGTCTCATGAATCTTCGCACCCATCTCTTTCGCTAGAATACCTATCGTGATGCCAAGGAATGGACACTTGCAATGACCATGGCAAAGCTCAAGCATGAGGGAAAGCCTAACAGTCTTGCGTGGTTGGTAAACTATGCAGATGGATACCACAATTTGGGCAAGACAGAGAAGGCGATTGAATCCCTGCAGAAGGTCGAGGGTAAGTTCTGCGAGGAGTCAGAATATCTATTTCGCTTGGACAAGTATCATGCACTTCTGGGCAATGTGGAGGAGGCGAAGAATTTGGTTAGGCGAGTGTTTAAACTCGATGGGTCACTCAAGGCTCAATTTCTAGATGATGCTGCGTTTGATTCGGTTTGGGAGAGTTTTTGAAGTTACAACTTTAATGGCGATGCAAGAACAAACCTAAATCCCACTTTTGAATAACCTTTAGATGCTCTTCTAGCCGATCTGAAGTCGGCCATTTTGTTGGTTATTTGGCCTCTAGCAAAACTTGGTTTATAAGATATGCCTTTAATCATTCCGCTGTGATTTGGTTTTGTTTTTTCAATTAGTATGCCTTGAGGATTTAACACAAGGTTCTTAGTATAAATTCTTGGTTGATCTGCCAAGTATTCCCCAACTGATCCCATCATATCGTGAAGCCCCCAATTGTTTGGTTTCTTTGACCCAATAGGCAAAATAGATTTGGCAACATAATCTTCAAGGTTTTCAGCATTCCCTCCCCAAAAAAAGGGTGATTGTGTGCCTGCTCTACAGGCGTATTCCCACTCTGCTTCGGTTGGCAATCGATAGATTTTACCCTTGGGTAGCCTGCCTTTTCCCCTTTCTATGTCCGTAAGCTTCTTGCAAAAAAGTTCTGCATGATCGATAGGAATGTAATTTACCGGGAATTGGAAAAATTTAAGTCCTGAGTGACTTGATAAATCTTGAACCGCAATTTTTTCCGAAAACGGACTAGTAAATTGATAATAGAACTTCTCATCGTTTCGACCTGTGTATGTTTTACCTATCACAGCAAACCATTCACCAACTGTCACTTCGTATTTACCCATTAAAAAATCTGAACTTATATTGACTTCGTGTCTTAATTCATCTTGATTTCTGTTCTCCTCTAGTGCAAAGCTTCCCATGAAAAACTTTCCAGATTTGATGAAGACCATTTCAGGAGGGTTTAACAGATAAGAATTTAAACGGGAGCTTCTCCATGCAAGGAAAGAATTAAAATAATCCTGATCTAATTGCGAAAACTTCATTTCCAAACTGGTAACTTTTAGGATTTCTTTTTCTGTTGATGAGTCTTTTACCAATACCATTAGATCATCATCTGCATTATATGCCCAAAGATAGCCCTTGATTTGATTACCACCTTTATCAGTCCATGTCCGGACATGTTTACCTTCTGGATAATTTCCAAAGGCAGCATCAAACATTTTGACTGCTTGAGTTTGAAAACCTTGTTTTACTGGTTCTAACTGATTAGAGATTTTTCTCAGATCCGTTGCTTTCATTTTTCCATTTTTAGAAACTTCCTCAGAGATTTTTTTTAAAAAAATCAAGGTTTGGGTGAACGCTCGAAGGTTTTGTTTGAGGGCAACTTCGTTTGAGGAAGTCGTTGCACAAACTAATTTGACCTGGGTGTCGAATTCATTGAGAAAAGAAAGAAGGGCGTCCCTCTCTATTTTGGATTCGTTGGATTTCTTTAATATGCTCGAGATCTCGGAAATTGATCTTGATAAGGTAATAGACAATTCGCGCAATTTGTCCAAGTCCGGATTTATAACTAGTTCAAAGACTTGGTTGGCAATATTTTCTTGGGGAATTGAGTTGGTAGTTTCTCCTAAATCCTCCATCTGGGTCGCAACCTTTGATTGGATAGTAGAATTTGCCTCAATAGGGGCTCTTTTGGGCCGATCTTTTAAAAAAGCTAATTCTTTATCCCATTCATCAATTCTTGAAGAAAGCTCATTTTCCAAAGATTGAATTCGATCAAAAATGATAAAAGTAATTCCAATTAAAATCATAATGACGAATATAAATGATAGAATAGAAAATCTTGGGCTTAATGTGCGTTTTTCATCATTTGACACAGGAACCTCTGAAAAAGTTTTTATGCGTTTTTCATCATTACTATGGGCATTTAGGTTTGCGGGTATTTCATCCTCTTCTTGAATTTCTTTTTTACTCTTATCAGTAAGTCTGAATGTAATTCCGGGAATATTGTTTGCTTCTACCCAATCATTACATCCTTTAAAAAATGTTAGATCCTTGGGCGATATATCACCGTTACTTGCTAGGTCCTGAATTTCGGAAAATGAATGAGGACCAAATTGCTTTTCATCTCTGTACAGATAATACTCGCCTTCATCTATATCATTGGACTCGTTTTCTGTATTTTTTTTCTCATTTTTTAATTCGTGAGAATCAGATTTTGTTTCATGTTTTTGGTATGATTGCTTTTTATAGTGGTTTGTTGAGATTTTTCTCCTAGTTTTTGAGTTTATTCGTTGGATACTTTTTTTTGTAATAATCCTACCAGAAGCTCGCATTCTGTTAAGCCATCTATTTGCCTTTCTCAGAATTTTTTGATCACTCCACTCATCAAAACCTTCTTTCCATTCCTCCTCCGAACTTTGCCTGTAAGAGATAATTTGGAGGCGATACTTATTATTAATTCTTTTTATTTGCCTTCTCGTAAACCACTGGGTTACACCTTCTGACCATTCCTTTTGATTTGATCTAGAAACCTTTATCAACTCATTTCTTTTGAACGATTTCTTATTTCTTAAAAGTCTTCGGTTTCTAATATTCAATCTGTGCTTAGTTCTTAACATTTTTGTATACAATTAAATTTTTTTCATAAAATCAATAGATAGCTTCTTTTGTCCTTGGTACTTTTCGGGAGATTGGTATCAGAATATATGATTTAAACTTTTAAAATATAAAAAAGTTGAAGAATTTCTTTCTGCCTCGCGTTTCAATTCTAAATCAGTTTACGTAAAGTTGTAGTAAATTTTCTCCCTTTACAATATGTAACTAGATGCTGAGGTTTGGGTTACTTGCCAGTGCAATGAGTTGATTTATTTCCAAGACGCGACCAAACAATTTAACGCGGCGTTTTAATTATGTGGGCGGTCTGATCAAACTTAGTGAAACTAATGACGCAATTTAATCTTAGTTCATCGTATTGTCCCGATGTAGTAGATACATATCTTTCTGAAATTGACCAAACAAGTATTGACTTACTAATGGGGATTGATCTTGAGTAAAAATGCGTCAACATAATGTCAAATAATCCAATTAAATAATTTCAGAACCTTCATCCAAATAATTTCATTTTAGAAGTTATAATTTAAGCTAAAAAACACCTCTGTTAAAAACCTTCAAAAAACTTACCAAGAATAAAAATGAATTCATTTCGCTTTTTACTTTCCTTCAATGCCATTTTAATTTCAGGCTTTCTTGTGGATTTAAGTTCCACTCCCGGTGGTAGTTACACGCCTAAAAACGGAGATGTAGTTGCCGATGCCAGCGGAGAGTTATTGCTGGTCTCTATGGATAGAACAAGCGACACGATTGCCTTGATTCCGGTAGCACCCACTCGCTCTGATCCCAATGTTTACGAGTATGCATCATGGCGCTCCAGAGAAATACAATTGGGATTGAGGGATCTGACCGGTACATCTGTAGAACGCTCGGACAAGGTCGAGGCACAACTTAAGCAGTCAGCGATCGATGGAATCGTTTCAGTGGCAACCTCAAGAAAGACGAGCAGTGTTAGTTACACGCCTAAAAACGGAGATGTAGTTGCCGATGCCAGCGGAGAGTTATTG
>CAWVXY010000016.1:0-66003 GCA_963934295.1 uncultured Opitutia bacterium | reverse complement strand
CGGAGAGTCTTACAATATCGGTTCTTTGAATCTTATTGTTGGGAATGTTCATATTTTTATGGTTGCACAAGGGATGGGAGTGGGTGTAGGGGCAACAAATGGAGCTGTAGGCTGGACTTTGGATGCAAAAACTGCACCCCGCCTTGTTTCTTATTCCAATGAATATAATGTTCTTCAACAACTGACTTTGGGTAACGACCCCAGTACTGGATTTGGGCAGTTACTCGGAGAAATTGGAGAGGTTTTAATTTTTGACCGTTTACTTTCCCAAGCAGAAAAAGAAAAAGTTGAAGGCTATTTAGCTCATAAATGGGGAATTGTTCCAGACCTGGCTGGCAGCAGTTATAAAATTAAGAACGGATTAGTTCTTTACTATCCGTTCGAGGAGACGGACGGGACAACTATACAGGATGCGTCCCCTGAACTAAGGAATGCTGACCTTGTGGAAGGAAATTTAAACACATCGGGTAAGTTCGGTTCGGGGCTTGAATTTGATGATTCTGAACAAACGAAAATTAACCTAGGGTTGAATCAGCTTGCCCTTCCTACTAATTGGACAATATCCACTTGGTTTACAACTCCTCTTGTTGATGATGATGTTTTATTTAGTCACGCTCTTGTAAGTGGAGGAGCTAATGCTCATGTCATTTTTGACGAAGGAGGAGCCAAGGAGTTGGGTGTTTTTGATGGTGGGAATTTCATGACAACTTTTGGAGCTACATCTCTGAGTGTGGGGTGGCATCATTTAGTTGCAATGGGTAATGGTGGACAAACTTCATTCTGGGTTGATGGTGTTGCAGTCGGTTCGGTTAATGCAAATGTTGCATCAGCAGTCGAGGCTATTGGGAACCACACTGGGGGCTTAGGTCGTTTTTCTGACAAAATAGATGATTTCAGGATCTATAGTCGCACGCTTGGAGTTTCTGAAGTGGACGAGCTTTTTGGCGGAGGGAATGGTGATTTTGGGGCCCATCCATACAGTACAAATAGTCCGATTTTTGACAATTCACCTGAGATTTTATTACCGAGTAATCCTATCGTTCATTGGACTTTTGATGAGTTAAATGGTACCTCCATTATTGATTCTTCAGGAAAAGGAAATGTAGGAAATGCCAATTCTTTTTCAAATCTCTATTTGCATTCTGTGCCCGGTCGAGATGGAACTGCGTTGAGGTTTGACGAAAACCAAACCGTTCTTCTTCCTCATGATCTCAATAAGTTTAATCTTACGGGTCCTTTTACTATATGTTTTTGGTTACATACGGATGATTTGGATGGTTACATTTTCAATAGTGATCGAATTAAGTTTTACATTTCAAATGGTTTTATTAGTGCCGAAGCTAGAATTGACGGATCGTGGAAACTTTCTAATGTTTTTCCTCTGACTGCCGGGCAGTGGGTTCATTACATTTATCAATGGGATGGTAATAAGATAACAATTTACACGAACACCGAGGAGGTCGTTGCCCCATTTAATGCAAAAGGTGGTTTAACTGGAGATGGAACGGATCCCGATTTCTATTTTGGAGGCAAAACACCCTTGATGGATTTCATTAGCGGTTCCATTGATGATTTAAGAATTTTTGATCAAGGATTGTCACCCAAAGAAAGACAGTCTGTTTACGAATTTGCTAATTCTCCATTAATTGCCCGATACGGAGAAGAATATTCTTATGAAATTGAATCGGTTAAAGGACCAACTGATTATAATGCGACGAACTTACCTCCAGGGCTTGAGGTTGATTCTGTAAGTGGATTAATTTTCGGTGTACCCACAGCTGTCGGAGAATACAATTCCACATTATTTGCTTCTAATATTTCCGGTTGGGATTCAGAACTTATCAAACTTGTTGTTTTACGTGGTCAGCAAAGTATTTCTTTCAATCAAGACTTAGGAGTTCTTTCCTACGGCGTTTCTCCTATTGATTTAAATTTCACTTCACTTTCTGGTCTGCCTGTCACCCTTGATTTAGTCGAAGGTAATTCTTCAGTTGACCTCAATGGTTCGATCTTAACCATACTAAGCCCTGGTACAGTAAGAATTCGGGCATCTCAGAGTGGTGATTCAAATTGGTTGTCGGCTGAGCCTTTTTATTTGGATTTTCAAATAATGAAAAAAGAGCTTATTGTTCGGGTTCATGACCAATTCAGGAAATCTGATCAGGTCAATCCAACCTTTACCTATTCCTTTGAAGGTTTCGCCTATGATGATAATGAAAGCATTTTAATTCAGGGCGTATCTGTTTCGACTTCAGTTGGTGACGGTAATCTTTCTGTACCAACTTCAGAAGGACTTTATTCAATTAATGCTGGCGGGGTTATTTCTGACAAATACTTTGTTACCTACCTTGATGGAACATTGACCGTCTCAGATAAAACTCAACATGAACTTATTTTTGACCAAAATTTATCTTCCATTTCCGCTACATTATCAAGTCTCTTGATGACGGGATACTCAAGAACTATGGATGGAAACTTAACAGAATTACCATTGCTGTACGAGGTTGAGGATGAATCAGTAGCACGAATTTTAACTACGCGTGCGGATATTTTAACCGCTTATTGGAAACTTGATGAAAAACTTTACAATGCAGCTAAGGATACAACTGGTAATTACAATGGTACATTGCTTGATCTTAATGTAACTGGAGTTTCAAATGCATGGGTTCGAGGTAGATTTGGCAATGGATTAAAGTTAGGTCCGATGAATGGGCGAGTCGTAACCGGAAGTGTTCCAGTGAATGGTTCTTTTACCCTAAGCCTATGGCTTAATTCATCTGATCTTAACTCTTCTGAGTCATTAATCATATCAAAAGATGGATTTGTTCCAATGAATGTCTTTAATCTTAAGAAGCAAAACGGGAATGGACGAATTTCCTTTAATTTGTTTACCGATGGGAATGCTACCGAAGTTAATTTACCCAGTTTGCTTCCTGTGTTGAAACATGATCAGTGGGTTCATGTTGCGGTTGTTTATGACGATTCAAATGACTCAAACAGAACGGCTAGCCTTTTTGTTGACGGCAACCTTTCTAATCAAGTTTCATCTATTTCAATATCCGGTTTACCTTTGAAACAAAGATACTCCGCATTAGAAATCGGAGGATCCAATAATCCCTTTAATGGTTTAGTAGATGATGTTCGAATTTATGACGGTAGCCTCAGCTCAAGCGAGATTACTCAAATTTATGGAATGGGTGGCGGTGATTTTAAAACTCTCGAGATTATTGGTGCTGGGACGACAAAGTTAACTGCAATACAAGATGGTAATGATGAGTTTGCACCCGCTATTCCTGTTATTAACTATTTGAATGTGTTGAAGGCATATCAGAGTATTACATTTGGCCCAATTGTGGATCAATCTGTGGGTGATTTCCCGTTTTATCTGGATGCAAACTCTTCATCTGGACTTGCGGTGCAATTCGCCACATCTGATCCAGCAAAGGCAACTATTAGCGGTAGTAAAGTTTCTATTCATGGACCTGGAAATGTTACGATTACCGCATTTCAGGACGGTGATAATCGTTTTAACCCCGCGGTATCTGTTGATCAAAATTTTACCATTGGGTACGGCAATTTATTTTCAGATTCTGCTCCTGGATTAAAATTATGGTTCGATGCGAATGATGTTAATGCGGACAACGAATTGGATAATGTTTTTGACTTCATTTCCGGTAATCGGGTTAGTATGTGGGGAGATAAGTCTGGGAATACAAATAACCCGATACAGGCTATTGAAAATAGTATGCCTACCTGGAATCCTAATATTCTTAATAATAAGCCTGTGATGGAATTCGATTCTTCAATTGGATCAGGAGAATCTTTTCTTATTCAATCTGCGGTTCCGAATGCTCAATTTATATTTATAGTTCATCGACAAGATATACCTGGGGTATCAAAAGTGCTAGGTGGGGACTTATCGACAACAAATCCGGATGGCCTTTTTCGCCTAGAGGCGGCATCCGGGGGGATTGATATTCTCTCCGATGAATCCTCGTCAAATTGGAGTGTTAATAGCATGAGGGTTATCCCTGATGCTCAATCACTATGGATTAATGGGAAAATTGTGGGTTCGGATTCAGATTCAGCGTCAGCCTCTGCACTTGATAGAGTTGGTGAATCATTTGATGGGGGAATTGCTGAAGTTCTTGTTTACGATGAATCTGTAAATTCGGTTAACCGTCAAAAAGTGGAAGGATACCTAGCACATAAGTGGGGATTAACAACTATTTTAGATCCGATACACCCCTATTCAATAACCCCACCCTCGTTTGGCGGAGCTCAATCTATTTCTTTTCCCCCCCTTGTTGATAAAGCTTCCAGTGACGACTCCTTTCCATTAACTGCAGTTGCGTCTTCGGGCCTTCCTCTTTCGTATGTTTCATCAAACCCCGCAGTTGCTATGATTGTTGGAGATTTAGTTACTGTAACAGGTGTAGGGGCAACCACTATAACGGCGATGCAACTGGGTGATGATCGCTTTCACCCTGCTGAACCTGTCAGTCGAGTTCTTTCAGTTATTCATCCCGGTGTAAAGGATGACCAAATTATTAATTTTGAATTAATCCCAGGAAAAGTTCGGGATGATCCTGCATTTGAACTTAATGCAACCGCGATTTCTAGCGGAATCAATCACCCTGTTTTCAGTTTGCCCGTAACCTTTACCGTTAATTCTGGACCTGCCAGTGTGAACTCGGTCGGTTTAGTTACACTCGATGGTCTTGAGGGCAATGTTAGCATCACTGCAAGTCAAAGTGGAAGTGCATATGTAAATCCTGCTCCCGATGTAACCCAAGTCTTTTATGTTTCTTCTAAACAAAGACAGGAAGTGCGTTTTCCATTACCTGGAGAACCAGGTGGATTAAGAGAAACTCCTCGGGGTCACCGGCCATTAGTTTTGCAGGGAGTTCGTTCAACAAGTGGCATTCCCATTAAAATAACAAGCTCTGATCCGAGTATCGCTCGGGTATTTAGAGGGAGCCAAATAATTCCGTTAAAAACGGGATCAGTGGAGTTACTTTTTAATGTCCCTGGAAATGATTATTTTGTAGCAGCTGAGCCTATTTCCAAAATGTTTAAAATTATTGATGTGAATAAAACAGTGTGGAGACAGTTTCGGAAGGGAGATGTTCGATATTTGGGTATTCAAAATCGTTTCTTGGAGAGAGCTTTATTGAAAAATCCTTTGCTTGATTCTATTCAAGCACGAAAGATATTTAATGAAGACTATACCGATTCCGATGGTGATGGATATTCGAATCTTTTTGAAAGAGCAATCGGGTCTGATTCACTAGCTAATGATCGACCCCAAGATCTTCCATATCGGCCTTTATTGAACGACAATCGTCCGAGGGTTTCTTTTGTGAGGTATAAGGAAGAAAGTAATTCAACTCTAAATACCGCCGGAGAGATTTTTAATTATCATGTTGAGCAGAGTGATAATCTTCAAACATGGAGCTCAAGCGGTGTGGAGTTGGAAAAGACTATTTATCTGGGCGGGGGAATGGAGCGACAAACTTGGGTTCTCTCGCAAGGTTTATCATACAGGAGTAATAATTTCCTTCGTTTAAGAATCAGCACTCCCTGATAACTCAGTTTTTCATAATTTTGATTCTTCAATATACCCAATTTTGGGTATGTGTTTAGATAAAATAAAAATCAAAACCATCTTTTATTTATTGCTAAGTAAAGTTTGAAATAGAAAATAGAAACTTTAACTAATTAAATTAAATCCAATATGAAAAAAATTATCTCAATTCTTATTCTGAGTCTATTCGGTTCTTCTTTGTTTGCGGGTGAGTATCCAGATATTAGTATTAACGAGCTTCAAAAAGCTATAAAATCTGGGAAAGTTGCCGTAATCGATGTGAACGGAGCGCGATCTTATGGTAAGGGGCACATCCCAACGGCAATCGATTTCTCTAGTGCCGGAAAAAAACTAGCCAAGTCTTTGCCTAAAGATAAGAATACTCTAGTTGTATCTTATTGCGGGGGGCCTGGTTGCAGAGCTTATAAAAGAGGGGCAGATGCTGCTGCTAAATTAGGTTATAAAAACATTAAGCACCTTTCCGCTGGGATTTCCGGATGGAAAAAAGCCGGTGCAGATGTTGCTAAAAAATAATTATTTTTTTATCTTTAACTTTAAAAGGCATCAGTGGATGCCTTTTTTTTGGGAGTAACCGGTGAGTGATTTGACTAAGATGGAATGAATTTTTAGTCGTTCTTCATCATTAAAATAAGAATATTCTTCGGGGAGGTTTTTTTTATCGCATAATAGAATAAACCTGAGTTTTTCGAGTAATTGTTTTTTGATTTCGGAAGGTAAGCCCTGAAACGAATTAGAGAAAATCATATAACTACATCTTAATTGAAATAATCTATCCTTGAGGTTGAGTTCGCGTAAGAGGTTAGATTGAGCTGTCGAATTTCTATTATTTTTGAAATCTTCAATAAATTGGGAATCAAGGCTCAATCTATTTTTTGGTAGCTTGGCTTCTTTTTGAAATAATATGTACGAAAGAAGCTTGTCCGTTTCATTTTTGATGATCTTGGAATATTCATCTGTCGCATTTTTATTACTGCCTTGGTTGTTGATTTGTCGAAGACGGTAAGTAATAGAGATACAAAGATTAGAAAATCCTACTTGGTGCTCGAGGATTAGATGAGGTATGGCATCGCTTTGCTGAGTTGGATATTTATTCCATGAAAAGTATTTACCCGGAGGGTTGGGAATTTTTTTAATGATACCATCCTGCATGATTCCGGTGTAATTTGCCCAAGAATTAGAAAAAGGGTGATCTCCCGTAATATGCCAACCTCCATATCTTTTTTCATAAGGAACGGAGTGTCCGAAAGTTCCTCTACGGAATGCGTCAATAGTTCCTCCTCCCGGTCCTGGTATTACAGAGTTAAGTAATAATCCAGGTACACCCTTTGTTTCTTCAGATGCATGGCACTTCATGCATCTTTTAGACCTGTAAATAGAGGGGTGTTTTAAGTCGTCTCTCATGGGTAGGTTGAAAATGTAGGGAATCGCTCCTAGGTCAGGATCAATGCCAATGATTTCAATCTGCCCTCCTGGGACATATCCTAGATAAATGTCATCATTGAAATAAATGGCTCTTGGGTTAGAAGGAGATATGCGGCTCAGTTGAAGACTAGTGGTTGAATATACTAATAATTGTGAATAAGGACTTATTTCAAGTTCTTTAAAAAGAGAAAGAAGATATTCTTTTTCAGAATTAAAATTGAGTTTAATATTTCCCTCTTCGAGTTCTTTTACAAATTTAGAAAATGGGTCACGGGGGGATTGATCGAGGTAAGAGTGCACAGGGTTCATGAAGTTTACAAGTACACCCTGAGTTCCATGAGCAGACTTAAAGGTTAATAGCCAGAAGTATAGTAACAAGAATTTGTATTTCATTTATTTTCCTTCAGCAAAACCTCTTCTTGGAAATGATATAAAACTTAATTAATCAGAATAAAAAAAGAAATTTCGCTTTGCTTTATTTAACAAAGAATAGCATCTTAAGTAAGGTTTTTATTTTGTTTTTTTCCATGTTTATTCCTTATCGACTATTTTTTCCTTCTTTCAAACTTTCTGTTTGCTTGATGGGGGTTACCTGCCTTTGGGCTGAACAAGGCGAAGTGGGGGTTCCTATGGGTTCCTTGTCTGTTGTGCTACCGTCCGGAACACCTGATTCCCCAACTTATAAAATTATCTCACCAAGTGTAAAAGGAAAGGTGGTATTCCGTGGACAAGTAAAACTTGCTAGCGGTGATAATGTTTCATTTCATCGCGTTCCGGACCAGTTAGTCCCAACTATTTTAAGTTGGCCTTTCAAACCAGGTATGCTCGCTTGTGAAAAAGCACGAGCCGTAGCTATTCTTGATTCAAATCAGTCAGTGCTTCAAATAAATGTTCCAGATGGGGGCAGTGGTTATCTGCAGGCACCAGAAGTAAATATTTCGATGCCATCGGAAGGGAATGAATCTTGGAATAATTATGAGCCTGCTTATGCAACTGCAATCGTGAATACTGGTTCCGTAACCTCGATTGTTGTTGATGCAAATTATTCGGGTAAAGGATATCAATTTGTTCCTCAAGTTGAAATTGAGGGCGGTGTTCATTTTTTAAAATGTATCGAGGAAAATAACATTAATGAAGGTAAGTTTTTTCGAATTATTTCAAATACAGGAGATACATTAACTTTGGACAATTCATTATCCCATGACTTTAGCTCAATTTTTTCCGTAAATTCAATGGTGGAGATCATCGAGTCATGGACTTTGGGCTCTTTATTAGGATATTCAAACACTTCACTTAATGAAGGTAATTCTAGTGTAGCTGATTATGTTTATCTGATTAAACCTATTAACGAGCAAAACGGTACCAACCTTGATTATAAAGCATTTTTTCATGACGGGAGTACATGGAAGGATACAAATGGTTCTGTGCTTGATGCTTCTGGCACGATTATATTCCCGGATGAGTCTTTTATCGTGGCTCGCCGATCATCCCCTCTATTGGACTTAAAATTAAGTGGAGCAGCAGACACTTCGGATAGCTTTGTGCAAATCCCACCTTCGGGAAAACGGATGTTAATGAATAATCCATTCGGAGTTGACGCTATGCTTTCAGATCTGATCCCTTCAGAAAATTTAACCAAAGATACTTCTGAAACAAAAAAATGGTTTGTTTCATTAGATCAAGAGAATGCTGATAATATTGAAATTTTAAAAGATGGAATTTGGACAACCTATTGGAACGATGGCACAAATATGAATATTATTGAAAAAGCTTATCTGACTGCGAGGAAAGGTACTGGTGTCGCTGGTTCAATAACGTCACAAGATATCTCCATGTCTACAGGAACCGTTACGGGAATGACTAACCCACATTCTGGAAATATTGTCGTAACATCCCCGGTGCATTCATTGAGAAGAGGATTTACTGTCTTTATTTCCGGTGCTTATGGTTATAAAACAAACCAAGGAACTCCTAAGCAACAAGTGGACGAAGATGGAAATATTGCTTTAACCGATGCCGACAGATTATTAATATTCTCCTCAGCAAATGGTTTGTTTGAAATTACTAATGTTACAACTAACACATTTGAACTTTTAGGTAAAAGTGGAAATTGTAATTTTACCGGTTCCGCTTCATGGAGAACTGGAAACCCTGGTTCTGGATACGAAAAAAATGCATATGTGGTCTTCGTTGGTGGAGGTGGTCAGGGTGCGGAAGGTATCGCTCAAGTGAGTAATGGTTCCGTACAGTCAGTTACCATTACCAACCCCGGTTATGGGTATGTTAATCCTCCCAAAGCTATCATTTATTCAGGGGGGTGGCGTCGACTAGGTGCGGGGAATTCACCTTTTAATGACGCAAATGTTCCCGCTGGATCTGGAATACTTTTAACCAGAAATCATCCGAATGGACAATCATCTTTAATAAGGGTAAATAATCCAGTAAGAAGGTTCTAGAATCCCGCCTTTAGCTTATTTGAAATGCATCCACATCAATGATGTCTTGAATTTCATGATCAAGTGGAAAAGCTTTTCGCCTCTCCTGATATTGTTTTAAAAAACGAGTTACATTATTTGTTAGGTAAAAAAGATGAAATCTGTAATACCCTTTAATTTTTTCTAACGGAGCAGCAGCAGGGCCTTTTACCTCAAGGCCTTCAATAGGATTTGCCTCGAGAGTCTTGGCCCATTGGTCTGCATAGAATGAAGTTTTATCCTCACTTCTTCCCTTAAAGATATGTCTTACTAAATGCCTGAATGGCGGGTAAGCATATTCCTTTCTCATTTCCATTTCTTCTTCAACGAATCCGGTTACATCCCCTTTTCTTGCAAATTGGATAGAGGATGCATGTGGGGCATAAGTTTGAACATAAACCTCCCCTGCCCGATCACCCCGGCCAGCCCTTCCTGAGACTTGAGTCAATAATTGGAAGGCTCTCTCAGAGGCACGAAAGTCCTCCATGCGCAATGGTAAATCGGCATCTATAACTCCAACTAAAGTTACATTTGGGAAATCAAGCCCTTTAGCTATCATTTGAGTTCCAACAAGAATATCAATTTTACCTCTACGGAATTCATCCAATGTTTGGCGAAATAAGTTTTTTTTGGACATCATATCCGCATCAATTCTTCGGATTACTGCTCGGCGTGGAAGCAGGGATTCTGTAATATCTTCAATTCTTTGAGTCCCGTGTCCCTTTTTTATAATTTCAAAGGAACGACAACTTGGGCAAAATTTGGGTGCGGGCTTACGATACCCACAGATGTGACACCTTAAATAACCGTCCGTCCTGTGGTAGGTCATGGAAATACTACAATCCTTGCATTGTTCCACATTGCCACAGTCCGGGCATAGCATTGTAGTATTGAAGCCCCGTCGATTAAGAAATAAGATACTCTGTTCTCTGTCGTAATACCTTTGGCGTAAGGCTTCGACTAATGGTTGGGAAAGAATGGGAATGTTTTTTTCCCTTTGTGCTTCTTTTCGCATGTCGATCAAGTGAACAAGTGGTAATTCTCTACCGTCTATCCTCTTGGTTAATTCACTCTTGGTATATTTTTTAATTTCGACATTATGTAAGGTTTCCAATGAAGGAGTGGCAGATCCCAGTAGGCAGACCCCTTGGTTCAGCATCGCTCGATAAACAGCAACATCCCTCCCGTGGTATCTTGGGGTTTCTTCCTGCTTATATGCAGGTTCGTGTTCTTCATCTATAATGATAAGCTTTAAATTCTGCACGGGGGCGAAAATTGCTGAACGAGCACCAACCACAATTCGTGAATGCCCGGAAGTTACGGCTCTCCAAGCATCCAGTCTCTCTCCTGCAGACAGATGACTATGCCAAACAACCACATCTTCATTTTGAATGGTGAATCTATTACGGACGCGTGAAACAGTTTGCGGGGCAAGAGCCACTTCGGGAACAAGGAAGAGCACGCCACCACCGTTTGATAATACTTCCTCCATGGCCTGGAAATAAACCTCCGTTTTCCCTGATCCTGTTACCCCTTGCAGGAGGTGGGGTTGGAATTTCTTTTTCTGTATGGAATGACTAATTTCCTTCGTTGCTTGTGCTTGCTCTTGGGTTAGGGAAATTTTCTGGTCAACATTATGATTTGAGTCAGAGAACTCGTCCTTATAGGCATCGCGCTTGATCGACTTACTAATTTCTACCGCAAATTGTTTTTTGAGAAGACCATTGGCAGAAGAGATACCAACCCCCAACAGATTAATAGTGTCGTGCAGTGCTAATTCGGAATTTGAGTCATTTAAATAAAGAAAGAGTTTCTTCTGTTGAGGGGAGTTTTTTAGTTCTTCACATGTTTGTTCGAAAGGAATTTCTTTGTTAGCTTTGATAAATCGCTTTGTTTTTTCTTCCATTCCATCTCTAACGGCCGAAGGAATCATGCTCTCAAGTACATTATCTATTGAAGATGCATAGTAAGTAGACATCCATCTTGCTAATTTGATTAATTCTCCGTTCAAAACGGGCTTTTCTTGCACTAAGGATAATATGTTTTTCAGCTTATTTTCGGTGGGTTTTTCTTTGGGTGCGAGTGATGAGACAATTCCAATAACTTTTCTTTTGCCCAATGGAATTCGGACCAAGCAACCAATTTGAATTTTCGAGATCATCTGAATGGGCACAGAGTATGAGAGAGGTTTCTCAAAACCACCAAAGGCTTGAACTTCGACCACTTTTGTTGTTGTCGATGGAGGCATCAGTTTTCTCGAAGGTTTAGGCAAATTACCCGAGGTTTTGCTCCCGATTGCCGATCCGCTTCATTTTGCATAATATAGAGAAGTCCTTTACTTAATGCAGGTAATGTCCAAGTTCCTGGCGCAAAAAATAATTGTGATTTACTTCTTATATTCCAACCATTTTTGGAAAGGTCGAGATTAAGCAAAGTGCCAAGTTCAGAAAGGCAAATATAACCATCTTCCGTTTTTAGAATAGAACCTCTAAATAAACTTAAGTTAATTAATCTCTGATTTAATTGATGTTCCCAAGTAATTTGCTCTTTCCAGAAAAAATCCCCATTTTTTAGATTAAGTGCAAACATTTCAGCACCCTGCTGGTGTCTTCCTGCAATTCCATACATTATACCATTATCAATGACCGGAGTCATCCAGTGTATATTTGCCTTCGGGTTTTCCCATATGATCATGGGCTTAAAATCTTTATCAAATTGTAATAGAACCCCTCCCTTTTCATAACACTCAGATAAAAAAACCTTATTGTCTCCACATGGAACCGGAGGGACGGCATTGGCAGATTCATAACTTGATGATCTCCATTTAAACCGGCTTAACTTTTCTCCTGTTGAGGCATCAATAACAAGTAGTCCTCCTGTTGGCGGACGACTTTCCCCTCCGGTCAAGACTAGGCAAACCATTCTATCCTGAATTTTTGTTATTACCGGTGATGAATAACTCGCTCCCCAAGTATCCTCGCATATCCACTCAGTCTTTCCACTTAATTTATTAAACGCTATCACACACCGATCATCGCTTCCACCCACATTTAAAATAAGATAATTTTTATAAATGATTGGATTTGATCCTTTTCCAAAAAAGTAATCAGGAATTGTAAATTCGCTCTTTAGATCCCTTTGCCAAATCAACTTGCCCGTTTTTAAATGTATGCAACTCAACCATGAGGTTACTCCGTGAGCATATACAAAATCGCCGTTAATGACTGGACTTGCCCTGGGTCCATTTGAGTATCCATAGCGGTCGCGATATGCGACTGGATATTTGTAAGACCATAGCATTTGACCCGTTTCAGAGTTTAATCCCTCTATTGATTCCATTCCTTCCTTTCTATGAAATAGAACTAGAATTCCTTGCGACACAGCAGGCGATGCGTACCCCTCTCCTTTTGCGACTTCCCACAATGTTTCTGGTTGGTCATTTTTCCAATCTTTTAGAAGGTGGGTCTCCGTAGAGGATGCATTATCATAAGCACCATTGAATCGTGGCCAATCTGTTGTAATTGCTTTTTTATTGAGAGCGGGGACAGATTTGTATGCAATTGAACTTAGCTCATTTTGTTTGGCTTGTAGCCAAAATGAAAAAAAGAAGACTAGGAAGGTGAAAAATATTTTTTGTATCTGTCGTTGCATGTACTTGAAGTGCTCTATTATAAATGTTGGGAAAAGTGAGATTTCAGCAATTTTCTTTCTTTTTAATCAATTGATTAAATGAGTGAAAAGAATCTCGCCCGTAATGGATTATATCTTTAAAAGTTAAATTTTAAATGTGAAAGAAGTTATTCAATCCATCCCGTCTGTTTTTAAGCACAGGAGCAAGAGGAAAAATGTTACCCGTTTTCTTCGCTTCGGTTTAGTACTGGTTCTTTTCGTTTCATGTTACATGCAAGTGTACATGAACTTGATGTCTAAGGAATTAGGTGGAGTTTCGATTGGATGGGTGGAGGCTTTCTATTGGGTTTTGACTACAATGTCCACTCTTGGGTACGGAGATATTACTTTTACAGGGGATTCCGGTCGTTTGTTCTCCATGATGGTTATGTTCACCGGGGTATTTTATTTGTTTATTGTGCTTCCCTTTGTATTTATGGAATTTCTTTACAAACCATTTATGGAATATCAAACAGGGGCAAGGGTTGCCCGAAAGTTTGAAGCCGTGAAGCAAAAGCATGTGATTTTAACCCATTATGATTCAATTAGTCATGTTTTGATGGATAAATTGAGCCAGTTTGGATACCCATTTGTGCTTATTGTTCCCGAATTAAAGGAAGCCTTGCGATTACATGATATGGATTTTCCTGTCATGCTAGGTAGCTTAGACGAAGCACAAACTTTTGTGGATGCCTCCATCGATAATGCTGCTATGGTGGTAACTACCGACGATGATATTCGAAATGTAAATATTGCTTTTCGGGCACGAGATTCATCCCCTGACCTTTCAATCGTCAGTACGTGTAACCGAACAACCTCTGAGGAGATTCTTACTTTAGCTGGAGCAACCCATGTAATCAGACCCGCACAACAGATGGGCCGGTTTCTTTCACGTCGAATTTGCTGTACCGATAATAGCACACACTTGATTGGTTCTTTTGATGAAGTACTTATCGCAGAGGCGACCATTCATGGTACCCCACTTGTTGGCCAAAGTTTAAGGGATGCTATGCTTCGAGAAAACTATGGCGTGAATGTCGTTGGGATGTGGGAGCGTGGACATTTTGAACTTCCTGGTCCAGATACAATTCTCAATAATCACACCGTTTTATTACTTGCCGGCACTGAGACTCATTTTGCCAAGTATGATGATGACTTTCGCCATTATAAGACAAATTCTTCGCCCGTGATTATAATCGGTGCTGGACGAGTTGGTCGTGAAACTGCCAAGGCACTTTCGGATGGAAATATCCCTTTTCGAGTTATTGAATCTGACGAAAAGAAAGCCGGCATGGTTCCTCATTGTATACTTGGAGATGCTTCTGAGAAATCAGTGCTCGAAAGAGCAGGTATTAATAAAGCTCCTGCAATCATAATAACAAGTCATAATGATGAGACTAATGTCTACTTGACCATTTACGGAAGAAAACTCAGACCAGATATACAAATCATCTCTCGTGCTTTTCTTCATCGTAATATTGAGCCTCTGCATCGTGCGGGTGCAGATTTTGTTATGTCACAAGATCATATGGGGGCTAATACCATTTTTAATTTATTAAATCGTGCTGAAATCTTAATGGTTACCGAGGGTTTGGATGTCTTTAGTCAGGCAACACCAAAATCATTAGTGGGTGTGAAAGTAAAAGATTCCAAAATTACAGAAAAGACGGGTTGTAGTATCGTCGCAATCAAGGGAGACGAGGGCACGGTTATTACCCCATCACCTGACAATCAATTTTCCGAGGACGGCGAAATTATATTAATTGGAGATGAAGCTGCGGAGAAATCATTTGAAGCGAAGTTTTGTACTTAAACTTTCTTAGCTTAAACTTTGCTTGAAGGATTTAAGCCAAAGAACCTTTAGGCTAGATCTTTTCCGTTGTTCTTTAAACGGAATTTTGGAAGTGGGCTTCAATGTTTTTGTAATCCTTATCGCAATTAGATTTCTTGATGCATCTCAGGGGTTTAAATCATTATTAGCTGCTGGTTCTGCATTTGGCTTTTTTTTAATGCCGTGGACTTCAAAACTTTCTGCTCTTTTACAAAAGCCGGTTACTCATATTGCTGGATTTATTATGTTGATTTGTAGTTTAAGTTTAATGTTTTGTTCTCAGGTGAAAAGTATTTTGCCTTACACTGCTTGCCTGTTGGTCGCTCAAATATCTTTATCTCAAATGCCCGGGTTAATGATTCATGTATACTCATCAAATTACAATTCTAGTAATCGTGGAAGAAGTGTTTCATGGAATTTTATTTTCGCTTCCAGCATTGGTATGATTTTCTCCTATCTTTTTGGTGTGTATTTAGATCAAAATGGTAGCCACTATAACTTTCTTTTTTGGGGGATGGGCTTGATTGCATTTTCTTCCTCAGTTGCCCTGTTTTTAATTCCATCTACAGCTGTTAAAAATGCTGAGTCATCTTCAAGTTTACTGGGAGGTTTAACTTATATTTATAAAGATCGATTATTCAGGAAAATGTTGTTCGGATGGATGTTAATGGGGCTCGGTGTCATTATGACAATTCCTGTACGAATCGAATATGTGGCCGGAGATAGCGGAATGGGGATGACCAACAAGCAAATAGCAATTCTTTTTGGCATATCTATGCTTTCTGGTGTTCTAACATCTCGAATTTGGGGTAAACTTTTCGATCAAATTTCATTCGTGCCCTATCGATTGAGTTTAAATTTCTTTTTGCTGTTTTCGATTATTATCTTCTTTTCATCCACAACATTTTGGGGCTTGGCGACGGGTGCTATTCTTGGAGGGATTGCAACTGGAGGTGCTTCCATTGCTTGGAGTTTATGGGTTATGAAGATCGCACCTGATGGTCGCGAGTCCGATTATATGGGAGCGCATGTATTTATGACTGGAATTAGAGGTGCCCTCGCTCCCTTTTTAGGATACTTTGTCCTTGGGTTAGTTGGATTTAAGGGAGTAACCTATTGCTCATCGTTTTTAATTCTTGCTTCTGTGCTCATTTTTTTAAGTGAAATAAAATCTCCCAGACTAAGCGTGTGAAAAAGAAAAGCATTCATGGGAAGTCCCTTCGACTTAGGTTCCTGTTTCAACAATCAAAGTTTATTTGCTTTCTGTGTACTCTTCTAAGCATGGGCTCCTGTAGAAATCAATCACTTCAAAAGTTTGAACCTTTTATTGATTCTGTCCCGAGACAAGACTTGGGTAATGATGGAACGGGTGAGTTGTGGGCAATGGAGCGAGCGAAGGTATCCGAGTCCGGTTATCCTAGGGCACTTTTATTAAATCATGGAGAGGAGGCATTAATTCTGAGAATAAATTTAATTCGATCGGCCAAAGAAAGTATTTCGATTCAAACTTTTTCATGGGAGTTTGACGAAGTGGGAAAATTCATTCTTTGGGAATTGATAAGAGCAAATCAGGAAAAGGGAGTTAAAGTGAAATTATTAATCGATCATATGTTTAATGAGCATCAGCCCGAGATGATTGCTTTCCTCTCAACACTTGATCCAAATTTTGAAATTAAATACTTTAATCCAAGTGCAAAAAAATTGGCACCCTCATTCTTCGAAAAGTTTTCAGATCTTGCTATAGATTTTCATGATTATAATGCCCGTTTGCATAATAAACTTTTCCTTATTGATGATGTTTTTGCAGTAACTGGAGGAAGGAATATCAATAACCACTATTTTGATCAGGTTATAGGAATGAATTATAAAGATCGTGATGTTCTTGTTGTATTACCAGATGCACGGGAGGTTTCAAAATGCTTCAAAATATATTGGTACTCTGATCAATCAATCCCTACGAGGGAGCTTGTTGATGTTAGCCGAATTATTTCACGAAATACATTTTCAAGATCAATGCAGAAAAATCGTTTCTTTGAATACAATATTTTTAATGAGATAAGTAACAAGGCATCTGATGAAAGCTTAATTAATTCTCTCTTTATTAAAGAATTAATTGAAGTTGATCGTATCGAGTGGATATATGATTTACCTAATAAAGTCGAGAAAGCACCCGATTACAATTCAGCTGTAAGTAAAAGGTTATTAGGTCTGATGAAGGGTGCTCAAGAAGAGATTTTAATTCAGTCTCCGTATGTAGTTTTAAGTAGTGATACGCAAAAAGCGTTTCGTGAATTGAAGAAAAAAGGAGTAGAAGTTGTTATATCTACAAATAGCCTTGCGGCTACAGATAATTGGGCTACTTATGCGGCTAACTATAATGAGAAGAGAATTTATCTAGAAGACTTAGGTCTTGAAATGTGGGAATTCAAGCCCATCCCAAGCGAGATTTCAAAGATGATGAGTTATGACAAACTTTTACAACGTAAGCCTTTTGAGAGAGAATATGAGTATCAGGGTAGGAATAACTTCAATATTAAGAAATTTCCTTTTGAGACAAAGGTAAGTCTTGGCGAATCAGAGGCTTTAAGGCAGAGTCGAGAGAATCCTTTTTTAGAAACTGCTCCTTTTTTGTCACTGCATGCAAAATCTTCAGTAATTGACGACAGAGTTTCGTTTGTTGGTTCTTTTAATTTAGATCCTCGCTCTGAAATATATAATACTGAGCTTGGTCTAATCATTCACGATAAACAGTTTTCCAATTTATTGAGGCATCGTATTCTTTCGGATATCTCTCCTGAAAATAGTTACTTAATCAGTATCAAAAAAAATAGACCTATATTAAGCCTTCTTAACAAGTTTTTATATCGTTTCTCTGAGGCAATTCCATTTATCGATCTATGGCCCATTCGCCCACATGCTTCTTTTGAACTTAAATCAGGTAAATCTCCCGTCCAACCTGGTCACAAAGATTTTTATCAAAATTGGAAAAATATTGGTAATTTCCCCAACCTTTCATTTTTTGCGAAAAAGCAAATTTCAACACGTATTTTCAAGGCAACTGGAATGATATTTAAACCTCTATTGTGAACAGATATATTAATTTCATAACTAGTTGACTACCTCTTCAATAACTTTTTTATTAAGTTAATGAAAATTAGTGCTTCTATCTTAATCCTTTTAACAACTATTGTTTCCATATCTTTTTCAAAGTCCCGCTTGGGCGAGTATTATTTTGGATTCGGATACGCTATGGCAGATGGAGGAAAGACCGGTGATATGGAAGGTGACTTCCTCAACCTAAGCGCTAACAGTCCAGCATCCGATTCTGCAGATTTCTCCCTGTATTTTAACTATGGAAATGTAGAACTTAACAATGCAGATGATTCCTCATGGGAACTCGGTTTAGATTATATCTATCACTATGATGATTATATTTTTCAAAATGGAATGTTTCGCCCGTTTGCTGGCATTGGATTATCTTATCTAGATGATGGTCCAAAGGTTCGATTGGGTGATGATGGCTTTACTTGGAGTTTTCTTGCTGGAACAGAAATTCTTTTTACAGATTATTTCTCAATGTCACTTGGAGGGAAGTTTAAAGGTCTATGGTCTGATTTTGGGGAGAATGACTTTCTTTTTGATTTAGGACTTACTTGGTGGATAAATGATGTTCATGGGGTAGCATTAGAGTACAACCATTCTTTTGATCAGGAAGTTGATTTTATAGGTCTTAAGTATCTTTATTCTTGGCAATAAAATTACTTTGAAAGCTGGCGGGCTTTATTGAGGGTTAAAGACAAATTCTTTGATGTAGTCCCAGATCGTTTTGGGGCTAGTAGCCTTAAATGGTCTAAGTATAATACCTTAGACATTTTACCTTTGTGGGTTGCGGATATGGATTTCCGTTCACCGCAGTGTGTCATAGATTTAGCTGAGGAGATTTGTGCGGATGGAAACTTTGGATACGGGATTTGTCCTTCTGGGCTTTATGATGTGGTTATATCCCGAACCAAGGAACTTTACGATTGGTCCATTAATCAAAATTGGCTCATTTGGCTACCTGGTATGGTTTGCGGTTTGAATGTTACCTGTCGTGCTTTTGAAAACGAGTCGAGCCAGGTCATTACAAACACCCCAGTGTATCCACCCTTTTTGTCTGCACCCGGAAATTTTGGTATCGCTTCAACTAGAATTCCGATGCTTTTGGAAAACGACAGGTTTACAATTGATTTTGATAAATTAAATAATCTTGAGACTCAAGAAGGAGATTTATTTATGTTATGCCATCCACATAACCCCGTGGGTACCAATTTCTCAAGAGAGGAATTGGTAAAGTTGGGAGAATATATAATCGAGCGTGGCCTTTTTATTTGTTCCGATGAAATTCATTGTGATCTTATTTTAGATTCTGGATTAAAGCACATTCCATTTGCGTCATTGAGCGAGGAAATTGCAGATCGCACGATAACTCTAATGGCACCTAGTAAAACATTCAACCTTCCGGGTTTTGGATGTTCTTTTGCGGTTATCTCTAATCCAGGCTTAAGGAGGCGTTTTAAAGTTTCAATGAAGGGTATTGTTCCAGACCCCCCAGCTATGGGGTTTAGGTTAGCCGAAGAGGCATATCGAAATGGTGATGAATGGCGTGACAGGTTGTTGATCTATTTGCGCAGTAACAGAGATTTTGCATTTAATGAAATATCGAAAATGGAGGGTCTATCGCCCTACTCTCCCGAGGCAACCTACCTTCTGTGGATTGATGCACGGGGAATAAGTGTCGATTCCCCTCATTCTTTTTTTGAAAATGCTGGAGTTGGACTTTCAGATGGTTCTGATTTTGGTGCTCCAGGCTTTCTTCGTTTGAATCTTGGATGCACCAGAGATTTGCTTGAGATGGCAATAGATAGAATGCAAATTGCAGTTTCGGGCTTGTAATTTCATTTTTGCTTTAAAATGAATAAAAGGGATGAGCGAAAGCAAGAGCTTAAAGAGATTTTATCATTTCATGACGATGCATATTATCGTCATGGTAAACCTACGATAAGCGATCGTGAGTATGATCGATTGAAGGCTGAATTAGACTCGCTTATTTCTATTGATGATCCACTCGGCTTATTCACTGAATCGGAAGCTGGGCTAAACCCGAAAGGTTCAGTCGGATCCCCTTTGGTGGGAGATGATCGACTGGAAGAATTTGCATCTCATCAGCATTTATCTCCAATGCTTAGCTTAGATAATACCTATGATGAAGTTGAATTCTTTGATTTTGATAAAAGATTGTCAAAAATTTTGGATTCTGAATCGAGGTCCTATGTAGTTGAGCCTAAAATTGATGGTGTGGCTGTTTCTCTGACATATAAAAACGGGAGTCTTTCCAAGGCAACTACACGTGGTAATGGAGTGGAGGGAGATGTGATTACACAAAACATTCTGCACATAAAAGAATTACCTCAAGAAATTCCGGCGAATGGGTTTCCTGACTCATTAGAAATTCGAGGCGAGATTTTCATGGAGCACGATGAGTTTGAAAGAATTAATCAGCACAGGGTAGAAAAGGACCTTGATCTATATGCCAACCCTCGAAACCTTACTGCAGGCACAGTCAAACTCTTGGACTCTCGGGAGGCAAGGAAACGGAAGTTAAAGATTGTTCTTTATGGATTGGGGGCATGCGAACCCGCAGGTTATTTTTCTTCCCTTTCTGTTTTTCATGAGATGATTAAGGATTGGGGGTTTCCAGTGGTAGAGTTTTTTAGCAGGGTTTCCTCTGCAAGCGAAGCATGGAATAAAATTTCTGAACTTAATCAACTTAGAGATTCTTACACATATCCAACTGATGGTGCAGTTATCAAACTTGATTCTCTAGTAATGCAAGAACGCGCTGGTTCTACTGCAAAAGCTCCGAGATGGGCGATTGCTTACAAGTTTGAATCAGAAAGGCAGGAAACCATACTTGAAGATATCCAGCTTCAAGTTGGAAGAACGGGTGCTGTGACCCCTGTTGCATGTTTGAAAGCTGTTCAATTAGCAGGCACAACGGTATCCCGAGCGAGCTTACATAATGCAGATGAAATTGAAAGAAAGGATATTCGTATTGGAGATGTGGTGGTGGTGGAGAAAGCAGGTGAAATCATTCCTCAGGTAATTGAAGTTGTCCTTTCTTCTAGAAGTTTGACATCGCAGGCATTCATTTTTCCATCAATCTGTCCATGTTGTGAAACTCTTTTGGAAAAAACCGAAGGTGAATCAGCGTGGCGATGTCCTAATCATCTTTGCTCTGATCAAGTAAAAGCACGTTTGGAATATTATGCAGCGAGGGGTTGTATGAATATAGATTCATTAGGTGGAGCTGTAATTGACCAACTTGTGAGTCGTTCTCTTGTTAAGGATTTAGCAGATCTTTATTTTTTGACCAAAGATCAGCTTTTATCATTAGAGGGGTTTGCAGAAAAATCTGCGGATAATTTAATTTATTCAATAGAAGAGAGTAAAAAGCAGGACTTGTGGAGGTTTATCTGCGGTTTGGGAATTAAGCATGTGGGAGCCGCGGCATCAAAGGATTTAGCTCGAGAGTTTAGATCAATTGAATCTTTAATGAAAGCCACGGATGAAGAATTAACTTCAATTGATGGTGTGGGTTCAGTCATGGCTCAGAGCATTTATCTGTTTTTTATCGATGAGGGTAATCGTTCCATGATCGATAAGTTGGCTAAGCATGGACTAAACCTTTCCCTTGATCCTTTGGGTGATAATATACCATTACCATTTCAGGGTAAAACATTTGTGCTGACGGGAACTCTTACACAATTCACCCGGGAGGAAGCAGGTTTGCAAATTGAACGCCTCGGGGGCAAGGTGACATCCAGCGTTAGCAAAAAGACAACCTTTTTGATCGCTGGCCCTGGTGCTGGCTCAAAACTCGCAAAAGCTCAACAATTAGAAATTGAAATCCTTAGCGAAGCCGATTTTGCTAATCTACTTAATCTCGAAAAATAAATTTTAGAGATTCACGCTGTATAAATCGAATTGCGTTGTGATTAGGGTGTATTCCTTTATATTATACAATACTTTTTTTAATCTCATAATTGTTCTTTATGCCTAATCAAACTATAGCAGGTTTTGACCTTGTTGAAGATGCCATTGCTGAAATAGCCAAAGGTAATTTAGTAATTGTAACAGATGATGAAGGGCGTGAGAACGAAGGAGACCTTATCATGGCAGCATCTAAGGTAACTCCTGAGTCAATTAATCAAATGATTCTTCATGCACGTGGCTTGATTTGCGTGCCTTTAATGAGTAAACAATTGAGTCGCCTAGGGATTTCAAGCATGGTTCAGAATAATCGGGAATCCCAGCGGACAGACTTTACTGTTTCAGTAGATGCTGCCGAAGGAATCTCTACTGGAATTAGTGCCTATGACCGATCCTCCACAATCGAAATATTAGCGAATCCCAATGCAACCTCTCAGGATCTGGTGCAACCGGGGCATGTATTCCCGCTGCGGGCAAGACCTGGGGGAGTTTTGGAACGTGCGGGTCATACAGAGGCTGCAGTTGACCTGGCTTCTCTTGCAGGGCTTCATCCCAGTGGAGTAATTTGCGAGATTTTAAATGAAGATGGTAGCATGGCAAGGCTCCCCGAATTGATAAAGTTCAAGGAGAAATGGGGTTTTAAACTAATTTCCATCGCATCATTAATCGAGTATCGTCACAAAAGGGACCAGTTGATAGAAAAAATTTCTGAATCCGATTTCCCTTGTAAGGCTGGCCAATTTAGATTGCATGTATTTAGAAGTGTTTTAGACAGTCGTATGCACTACGCACTTACACTTGGTGACAAACCGAATAATTCTACCGCGCTCGTTCGCGTACAAAGTGCTAATGTTCTAACCGATGCACTTGGTTTGATTGAAAAAGGATATGATTCAAACGGTATCGACAGGGCACTCGAGATGATAGCTGAAAATGGATCGGGGACATTGCTTTACATGGAGTCTCGAAAGCTTGATTTTGCCGATAAAAAAGGTGGAGCTGATTTAAGGCAAGCTTCACATACTCCCAAAATGGACTTTCGTGATTACGGAATTGGGGCTCAAATATTAGTTGCTCTAGGGATTAAGAAAATTCGATTGCTTAGCAGAGACCGTAGGAAAGTAGTTGGTCTGGAAGGCTATGGCTTAGAGATTGTTGAACACATTTTATTACATTAAGTTTTTTATGAGTTCAGAAATTCAGCCTGTATCAAATTTATCTTCAAGTTCTCTGCATATTGGAATTGTTGCATCTAGGTTCAACCATACCCTTGTCGAAGCATTACTTCAGCGTGTTACGAAATGCATATCCTTAAAGGGTGAACCTGAAATTCTTATGATAGAAAGGGTGCCAGGAGCTCATGAAATTCCTGCCGCATTATCTCTTCTTCTGCATGCAAATAAATTTTCCTGCTTAATAGGGCTGGGAGTAGTTCTGAAAGGGGCCACATCTCATCACCACCTGGTTGCAGAATCTGCGGGAAATGCCATCCAGGATTTGGTTGTCAGGTATAATACACCTATCATCAATGGAATTGTTGTAACTGACACATTGCAGGATGCGGAAGAACGAATTACAGGGAAATTAGATCGTGGGCATGAATTTGCTCAGGCGGCAATTGAAATGGGAAACTTACAAAAAAAATGGACGAAGATTTAATAACCAATCCAAAATGGAGTCAGCGTAGGCAAAACCGTGCCACCGCATTTCGTTTTATTTTTCAATGGGAGATGAATCCAACAGATGATTTAAATCGAGATTTAAATGATTTTATTCATCGTTTAGGTAAAAGTGAGGATTATTTCTCTTATGCAATTGAATTAGTTGATGGTATTATAGAGAAAAAAGACATAATCGATTCAATGATCAAGGAATTGGTTGATAACTGGGAATTCTCTCGTATTGCGAAAGCGGATCTAGGCCTTCTTCGAGTTGCAATTTATGAAATTCAATATCGGTTGGATATTCCACCAGTTGTGGTTATTGATGAAGCACTCGAGATCAGTAAGGAGTTTTCAACTGAGAATTCTAAAAAGTTTTTAAACGGTGTTCTAGATAAAGTTCTTACTCAAATTCCCCGGCCGGCAAGAAGACCTGCTATTTGAGCCTTATTTAATTTTTCCCAATTCGAAAAAGACGAAATCCGGCTTCCTTGATTATTGCTGGATTAATATGATTACGCCCATCAAAAAAATAGGCCGGTTTTTGCATTTGAGAAAAAATATTCTTAAAATCAAGCTCACGGAATTCATCCCACTCGGTAAGTAATACAATCGCATGGGTTTCATTGGTTGCTTGTTCGGCATTATTGTAAATCTGAACCCTTTCATCACTTTCTTTTATTCCAAGTGAATTTAAAATAGATAATTTATTTACTTGCGGGTCATAAATTTTCAGATGAGCACATTCTTCAAGCAACTTTTGACATATTGAAATAGCCGGTGATTCGCGTGCATCGTTGGTATCTTTTTTAAATGCAAATCCAAGTATGGCTATTTTTTTACCTGAAACTGTATTGAACATCGCCTCCATTATGCGTTGAACAAATCGATTTTTCTGATGATCGTTCATTTGTACAACTTGATTCCAGTAGTCAGCAACCTCAGGTAATCCAAAATGCTGGCAAAGATACGATAAATTCAAGATATCTTTTTGAAAACAGGATCCACCAAATCCTACAGAACTTTTAAGAAATTTCGGGCCGATTCTTGAGTCTGTACCAATTGCATTTGCCACTTCATCTACATCTGCTCCAGTAGCTTCACAAAGTGCTGATATTGCATTAATACTCGAAATTCGTTGGGCTAAGAAGGCATTTGCTGTTAGCTTTGAAAGCTCAGATGACCAGAGGTTTGTAGTAATTATTTTATCTCGGTCAATCCATTGAGCATAGACGTTAACCAATTGGTCGACTGCTTGAAGCCCTGCATCCGTAGTTTCTCCTCCAATTAATACCCGATCAGGGTTTTCTAAATCCGCTATAGCCGTTCCTTCAGCCAAAAATTCTGGATTGGATAGAACTTGATATGAGTAGCCGTTGTCCGCAGAACTCAATATTTCCTTAACCATTTGAGCAGTGCGGACCGGAACCGTTGACTTTTCAACAACTATTTTATTACCTCCGCCAACTTTGGCAATATTTCTGGCACATGATTCAATATATTTGAGGTCAGCAGCTCTCCCTTTACCTGCTCCGTAGTCCTTTGTTGGGGTATTAACACTTATAAAAATAATATCTGAATCTTTTATTGTCTGATCAATGTCAGTGGTAAAAAATAGATTTCGGCCACGGGCACATTTAACAGTCTCAAGAAGACCCGGTTCGTAGACAGGGAGTTTATCCGAATTCCATTCGTCAATTCTATCTTGATTTAAATCAACCACGGTAACCGTTGTTGATTCGCACTGCTTTGCAATCATAGCCATCGTTGGCCCGCCAACATAACCTGCTCCTATACAACAAATTTTCATTTTTTTATCATTCCTACTTTTTTACAATCTTGCGATTCTATAATTCTTTTACACTCTTCTTTTAAAGTCATTTATGATTACTGAATTTCTAAACCTACCTTGGTCAAAAATATTTCTTTTATTTGGGATTTTTTATATTGTCATCCTTATAGCTGCATGGATATACGCGGATCGTCTGCTATTTCCTTTTCCTGAACCGGTGTCTTATGGGCAGGAAGAGGTTGATTTTTATGTTACCACCCAAAATGGATTACAGGTTGCCTGTGTTTCTGTTACTCCAAAGGTACCAAATGGTGTAACCATTCTCTACAGTCATGGGAATGGTGAAGACTTGGGGATGATTCAAGAGCGACTAAGTGTGATTGCTCAAGATGGTTACACTGTATTTTCTTATGATTACCCAGGTTATGGTTTAAGTACTGGTTCGCCATCAGAAAGCTCCTGTCTTGAAGCCATAGAATCACTTTTTTCTCACATGGTTAACCTTATGAACATTAACCCCAAGACAATAGTTTTATGGGGGCGATCATTGGGCACAGGCCCATCTTGCTATCTTGCGTCCAAAAATAATCTGGGTGGCTTACTTTTGGAAACTCCCTTTTTGAGTGCCTTTCGTGCACTAACCGGAATTACGATTTTACCATGGGACCGGTTTCGTAATATTGATTTTGTTAAATCTGTTGAATGCCCCTCTTTGATTATCCATGGAAAGTTAGATGAGGTTGTTCCATTTCGCCAAGGGAGAAGAATTTATAAGGAATTATCCGAACCCAAATCTTTTTTAGAAATTCAGGATGCAGGTCATAATAATCTTAAAGAAAAGGGTAAAAAAATGTATCATGATGGGGTAGCAAAATTTCTAAACAGTATTCTAAAAGATTGATTACTCCGTATTTGAACATTTAACTACCTTAAGGTGTCAAATGGATTGTACGGATTACATTGTGGGGAAATAAATTATGTTGGGTTTAAATAAAAAAGAAACAAAGTTTTTTATGGGTTCTTTGTTTGGGCATGCTGTCCTAATTGGAATTCTTGGAGTTTTAGGATTTTTACCTAGCTGTGAGGAGAAAGAGGAAGAAGTTCATGTTTTTGAACTTGCGTCTGCGTCTTATGCACCACCTTCCCCTCCTGTAGTTAAACCAATAGTTACTCCCCCGCTTCGGGACACGCCTACCACCCCTACCCCTGCAACGCAAATCAAGCCTGTTGTTCAACCTAAACCAGTTCCACCAAAGCCTAAGAAGATTATTCCTAAGCCCACTCCTAAACCTACTCCTAAGCCTAAACCTACTCCCAAACCCAAGCCTAGAACAATCGTGCCGCCCCAAACGGTCAGTTTTGACCAATTTAAAAAGAAGCATAACTTACCTACCCCTCAAACTGTACCCAAATCAAATAATAGAGTCCCTCGGGTTAAGATAAATCCGAAAAACTTCACCCTCCCTAAAATTGTTGTTTCAAGCACAAACCAACAGTCTTCTACCGTAGACCCTTCTTTGTTGAATCAATACCTCGGAGAAGTGAAAGCAAAACTCGAAGCTGTATGGAAACGATTACAGCAAAGTTCTCCGATTGCTTCCGGAGGAGAAGCTTTCTTGTCCTTTAAGATATCATCTAATGGAACTCTTGTTTCTCCGACCATTTCCAGATCGTCTGGAAATGCCGCTTTAGATAGGTTGGTTATGCAAGTCAGTAAATCAGTAGGGAATCTTGGCCGACCTCCTGGAGGTAAACTCTCGTCTTCCCTTGAGATCCCATTTCGGATAAGGTAGGTTAAATTATGAATTTTGACTGGCGAAGACCCGTTGCTCCTATTCTTTGCATAGCAGGGATATTGCTTTGTTTATCCCGTGACCCAATTATAGGTCTAGGTGCTTTTTTGATCAGCTTTGCGTTAATTCTTGGTTTTTCTCGAGGCAGTAGCTGAATTTTTATTGACTAAGTTTATTGATTTTTTTTCAGAATCCTCAATTAAAATTTGTTGCACGGAGAATGTTTTCTTTGCCCTGGGATGAGTCTTAACTTTTACATAACTTCCATCTTTTTTTAATCGACTCGCCCCTTCATTATCCAAAAGAGAAGTTTCCAAATCTTTGAGCACAGATTTTATTTGTTCAGGATTTTCTATGGGGAATACTGCTTCAACTCGACGGAGGAAATTCCTTGGCATCCAATCAGCACTTCCGACATAAAGTTTTCTACCTATCGCGGCATTCTGGAAGTAAAATACACGACTATGCTCCAGGAAACGCCCTAGAATACTCCGTACTTTTACATTTTCACTCAGTCCTTGCACTCCCGGTATTAAGCCGCAGATACCTCTTACTATTAAGTCAACTTTAACGCCATTCTGAGATGCTTGGTATAGTGCATCAATCGTTGGCTGATCTATAAGGCTATTAACCTTGATGATGATTCTGGCAGACTTCCCTTTCTTTGCCGCTTCACTTTCTTCGTTGATAAACTTTAATGTTTGATCGTGCAGTGTGTATGGAGCGACAAGTAATTTTTTGAAGCGTGGTGTTCGGCTGTATCCGGTTAAGGTATTAAAGAGGTTTGCCAAATCAGAAGTATAAGACTGATTAGATGTGAATAAACTGTAGTCAGTATAAGTCTTTGCGGTACTGGGATTATAATTACCTGTACCTAAATGTGCATAGCTTTTAAGCTTTGAATGTTCTCGCCTAACAATGAGACAACACTTGGAGTGTGTCTTGAGCCCAGGTAGACCATACACAACATGCACTCCCACCTCTTCCATTTTATGAGCCCATTGGACATTAGCTTCTTCGTCAAACCGGGCTTTTAATTCAACTAATGCCGTAACTTGTTTACCATCTCTGGCCGCATCCATTAGAGCTCGGACGATCGGAGAATTTCCATTGGTTCGGTATATCGTTAATTTTATGGCAAAGACATCAGGGTCTGATGCAGCTTGTCGAAGGAGTTCAACAACGGGACTAAAAGAATCGTATGGATGATGTAACAGAATATCTTTCTTTTTTAAGATATCGAATATTTTATCACCATTTTTAAACTCTGGTGGAATATAAGCGTCAAATCCGGGAAACTTTAAATCTGGTCGATCAACTTCATCCGGTAAGGACATTAATCGGAATAGGTTTATGGGACCATCGACGCGTATTACATCATCATCCGATAGATCTATTGCATCTAGTAAATATTGAAGCACCAGTTCATTAACACCCTTGTCAATCTCAAGCCTAACCGCTGCTCCCTTTCTTAAATTGTGTAATTCCTCTTCAATACTTTGAAGTAAGTTCTCCACTTCCTCCTCGTCCACATACAGGTGACTGTTACGGGTGATTCGAAATGCCCACGCGCCTGTTGCAACATGTCCGGGGAAAAGATCATCTACGAAATGCCTCACCACATCACTCAGGAAAAGAAATGTATCTGAATGAGTTGATTTTGAATTCAGCTTAACCAAGCGTGGAAGAATTCGGGGTACTGGTACAATGGCTGTTAAGGTTTTTGCTTTTTTCTTCCGTTGGTTCTTTAGAGCTACAATTAAATTTAAAGATTTATTAAGTATCAGTGGAAATGGATGAGTCGGATCAATAGCCAGAGGGGTTAAGACGGGAAAGATTTCCCGCCGAAAATAATTCTTTAACCATGTGAATTCATCCTTGGAAAGATCTTCGACTTTTTTGAAAAATATTTTCTCTTCTTTCAGAGCAGGTTTTAAAACATTATTCCAACAATCCTGCTTATCGTTTGCCATTTGCCCTGCCTGTTTCTTAATCTCGGAAAGTAATTTAGCAGGAGGCATTCCGTCCATTCCACTCTTTGTTGAACCCCCATCCACCTTCTGCATTAAACCGGCAACACGGATTTCATAAAATTGATCGAGATTTGAACAGACAAAAGAGAGAAAGCGAATTCTTTCTAGCAAGGGATAGCGTTCTGATAACGCCTGATCAAGTACTCTATTGTTAAAGGCCAACCAGCTTAATTCGCGATTAAAATAATGTACCGGGGGAGAATTTTTTTTTACCTGATTCATAAAAACTGACATTTTCATCATTACCAATCATTTCTTTTTCGCAATCGTAAAGGAGTTTTCAGTCTTGATTTAGTTCATTATTTATAGAGTAACTCCGTGAATCTTGACGAAAAATCAAATTTGCATTAGTTTATGGATGTTCTTTGAAATTTTGTTGGGGGTGTTCCGGATTCGACTGCAATGTGGAAAATCCGGTCGCGTATCGAGGATGACGCTTGGCCTCGTAAAAAATGCTTCAAACCATTAAATGGCGAAAATAATATCGTTAACTTCGAACCTGAGTTCGAAGCCCTCGCAGCTTAGTTCTGCGACGTCGACAGTCCACTGACACCTGCTGGGTGGTCGGGGCGTTAAAAGGCAGGTAAAACCTCGGAGCGTTTGGTTGTCTATCGGAGGCTAAACGGTTGAAGATAACCTCGGATTAATAGGTGTTCCTTCCTTCATTAGTCCTAAATCAATAAGAGAACTACATACGTAGACGCCGAATCAGAAAGATTGCGGGACGCGGGTTCGATTCCCGCCACCTCCACCAAAGTTTCAAAGACCCTTTTGGGTACTAATCCCTGTAAGGATACAGGTTCAAAGCGGTTCCTTGGCTCTGTCTTGAAAGGTTTAGCCCCATTTTGAACCGATTCCCCAGAAATCTCAGTCAATATCTCAGTCAACAGTTCATCATCGGGTAAGTTGCGAATCACTTCTACTGTTCTACATTCAACGGCATTCTCAACTAGTCTTTTAATCCTAGCAAATTATATTGATAAGCTATGTAGATGTGGTTGTTAATTCAAAGCAAGCTCCAAAGTAGTAAGGAACATGCAATCTAGTTTCATGAGGAATTATACATTTGGCAGAATGATCCTCCCACTTATCCAATACTTTATAGCCTAATTCATGAAACCTACTCCAATATAGTTGCTCATTGTAAAAATATTGTGGGCAGTATAATACATGTCCATTTTGAAGTGAAACTACGGTTTTTCCTTTTGTTAAAGGAATACGATTTATTATTAAGTATTTCGGTTTCTTTGGGAGTTTATCTATAATATAGCTAGGATTATCACTGTCGACATATTGCAACGAACATGACGCTATAAATATATCAATATCATTAACCTTAGATAAATCATATATAAACTCTAATTTACCTGCGTTCAAACGATCTCTTATTTTTTCCCCTTGCAAAGCAAGTTCTTTAACTTCACAGACTGTCCATTTGCTTATTATATTTCCAATCTTTTTATTGAAAGAATAGAAGTGGTTTCCCAAGTTTCCACCGAAATCAAGAACATTAAACGGTTTTGATTCGACCTCATTCAAAAGGGTAAACCAACTCAAAACTGGATAATCAAAACAATATAATTTTTCAAAGTGAGTTTCAAACTGCAACTTATACCAATCAAGTATTTCTTTGTTATTATACCCTACAACTTTTGTTTTCGGAGTTTGCTCAGTAGCTTGCTTAAAAGAACTATAGAGCCCTAAAAATCCACCATAGCAATCAGTCCCTTCGAAACCGCGTTTGTAAGCATCTTTCTCCATTTGAACCAACTCGAGCTTTTTTTTCTCTTTTACTTGATCCCATAAGGTTTTGACAAAGGGAATCTTTTTGATTGTAGATGCAAATCTCACGATAGCCTTAGCCGCTCATGTTTTATACCAAAGAATAGGGACATTTAATACTGTAATTGATATGTCTTAAAGTTCATCTTTCTATAAAACTTACAAAGTAGATGCAATGCAATGCGTATCTATAATGTATTAGGTTCAATTTCAGACCATATAATTGATAACTATATTTTAAACTTATGAGTTGGAATTAAGAAGTTCTGTACTTTAAAAGTTAAATTCTTAGTTTCATCAAATTTTAGCCGTGACTCTGATAACAATAATTTTTTCTTACAGACAGACCGCTAGATTCAACCACCACCCTCAAAACCGCCCTCTTCAACTCATCGCTGAGACTGCCCCATTTGGCGGCAATTCAGGTCTGCATCTCACGATCTGTCCCAGAAATCTCAGTCAATATCTTGATCAACGCCTCTAATGGAAACTCTGAATCCTTCATAGTCACTGGGTTTTTGGCACATGGCGTTTCAGTTTCGATTCCCGCCACCTCCACCAAAGTTTCAAAGTCGCCAGATTGCGACAATTCCAGTCTGGAAGCGAGGGAGAATTTGATCCAATACGATTGGACTAGAACCTGAACCGTAATCCCAAACTCACGTTGTGAGCCTGAAAGTCGGACTTGCCTATGACGTAATCGTAGTGTCCATATACAGTCGAGCCATCCTTATCAAGAAAGGTAAGCCCTGCTCCCAAGCTGCCGAAATCCGAATCCTTGGTGCGCCCCTTGATCACGTAATCAGTTCCGCTGCCTACAAGCTGAACATTCATGTCCACGGCATCGGATTTAAAGTCATGTTGCCAATAAGCTCGAAGCTCGGGAATGAGGGCACCACCGGTTTCAAGGAATTTGTAGTGTTGGACTTTGCCGCCCAAAGTGGCGATCAAAGAGTCATAGTTCTGTTTCTTCACGGAATGAGGGGCCAACCCTCCTGTCTCGGAATAGGAACCTACCCGGACATTCTCATAGGATAGACCGATGGAGGGAGTCAGCAGCAAGCTATCGTGTTCGTAGACTTTACCGTAGGTTAATCCAAGCGACAGGCTCCTGGAATCAGGCGAAGACTTCATCGTCGAGGTAGAATTGTAATCTCTTTCGGAAAAGGCGCCATGATAACCGTATGTGGCATAACCCTCGAAGTATTCGTCTCCTTTTACGTAATTCCCGTCAATCGAACACATAGTCTCTTGCAAAGGCAGTAAACTGGTATCGAGATAAACCTGATCGGTTAATCTTCGATTACTATGTCGCATTAACTCCTGGGCCATCCTTGGTAATGCTTACTTAAATACGAAATAATTTACTACTACATAAATTGTTACCCTCCAAACCATTTTCTTTGGTTGATTGTAAAAGTATTATTTTACTCGAAATAAATACGAGCAATGCAATCTAAGGTTTGTCGTAAAATTAATTAATAAAAACGCAAATAAGCGAATCTTATCTATCGCAATTCAACTAATTCTATCTAAGGATACGGACTAGAAATTAAAAAAAACTCAAGGAACTTTATGAGCACAAATTCAGAGGATGTAAAACAGGTGAAAAACCCTGGAATGCAATCGTATCCGAGTTACGCAAGTCGATTGCGGGAATGGATGCTGTGATCATTTGTAAAAAACTTTCTCGATGCAAAATTTTAAAATGATTGTCAGTACTCAAAAAATTAAATCCACATTCCTTTCGGTACTTATATTCGGGTGTTTATCGATACACCTCTATGCAATAGAAGAAATCCGATACCCGGGAGAAAATTTTGCTAGGCTTGATACCTTTGAGAGCTTGAATTTGGAAGATGCCGACAAGTTATTTAACAAGAAGGACTACAAGGGAGCGTTCGCAGCATACAAGGCATATTCTTTTGAGTTCACCCGTAGCGAAGCTCTCCCCTATGTACTGCTAAGAATGGGACGGTGCTTGCACTTGGTGGAGAAGAGAAATTCAGCAATCAAATCTTACCAGGATGTAGTCGATTATTTCCCCGATGACATTGTATACGCCGCAGCTGCTCTTTACTACATCGGGGAATGTCACGGACAGAACGGGGACGATACCAAGAAAACCGCGACTTGGGCACGCATGGTAAAGGATGATGATTATGTACAGCAACCACGATCCGGGACCGCCCTGTCCTACCTGGGATCCACCATGGCAAAATTGGGGGAATTTAACGAAGCCGCACAGTACCAGTGGCGTACCGCAGTTGCTTTTCGAAGAACAAACGAGCGGGCGGCTCAAGGAGCTCGTTCTGCGGTTCTATATCATTATGCAGTCAGGAGTCCCGATCACTCCAAGCTCAAAGAGTTTTATATCGAAGCCGGCGGTTGGGATGGTCGTGGCCAGAAAACAGAAAACCCCCAGGAAGATTCGAGGTATTGGACATCCGTAATTGATACGGTCCTGCGGAGCAAAGTATCAGCAGAACAAAAGGAAACATTAAGCCGATTTTGGTCCGGCCAGTTCGCATCTTTGTTCCCTAAAGATGATGGGCTCCGCATCAGGTTGTTCGCACTGCAATTGATTTTCGAGAAAGACCCGGAGGCTCACTCGCTAAAGTTGAGCAGGCAATTAAAAAACGGTGAAGTAAACCTAAGCAGGGTTGGAATCTTCGCGCGGGCAATCGAAAGGGACCCCAAGCGGCAATTTGCCTTTGCCTCCGAGCATGTAGGCACATTAGCAGGAACCACTAAACCCGGTCAGTGGATGTCCCTGATTGCTGTACTCGACAACACAGCCAAAGCCGCTTTTTTTGAGAAGCATCTGGTCACACAACAAGGCCGTCTCGACCGAAAAGAGAAGACCTACTTAATGAACGAGCTCCGTCGTTATGGAATGCACAATGAGGCAGGAATTGTCCTGCGTGGCATCCGCACCAACGGAATGACTGATCAAGAGCTTGGCGAGTTTGCCACTTTTGCGGGTAATTACGTTACCGAGGAAGGATTCCTCCAGTATGTCTCAAGGATGAAGAATCAGACTGCCGCTGCGAAAGCGCGTTACGATTACTACAATGCCCGGAGCAATCGGAATCCCCCTAATATGGAGAAAGCCTTGACTGAAATAGCTATCCTTAAAAAGTCGCCTGAGTATGCCACAGTGGACCTCACTTTTCGTGAAGCGCAACTCCTCGAGGGTGTGGGCCGTTTTGAAGAATCGATTAAAGCCTACCGAGGTGCTAACAAGCAACCTGAATCCACATGGGGAATCACTGACTGCCTGATAGCCATGAAACAATATGCAAACGCAATTAAGACCGTTAGGGACTTGGAAGCCCTTGGAGGTGGCGTGGCTTCACGGGCAAGCCTTAAAGTTGCCGATATCTACAAAATTGCCGGAGAAAAGGGCAAGGAAGTCGCCCAACTCCGTTCGGTCCTTAAACGATACCCCAAAAGCGGGGAATCCAGTGCAGCCCACAACCGTCTCGAATCCTACGGCGTTGCCCTAGTCGGTGGCGAAGCACAAGCTGAAGAATGACCTTTCCTCTGCCCTACCCCTATGCCTCCTCCTGAATTTTCAATCTATCAATGAAATACCGACAATATCTCTCTTTGCTCATCACCTTAATGATCATACTCTCTTCGGTGGTTGGTCAGGAAGGCGAGCGTTTAGAACGCTCAAGGCTTTCTTCAGATATCGACCGTCGCACAAAGCGACTATACGACCAAGCCATCGATCTGATGGAGTACAAGCAGTACGATCGTGGTTTGGAGATGCTCGGCAGCATCCTGCGGGACCACCAAGGCACCATGCTTGCCCATATGGCTCACATGGCGATCGGCAAGCACTACCTCGAACAGCACAAACATAAGGAATGCCTAAGCCACTTCATGCTTCTCACACGCTTACTCGCTCCCGTTGCCGGGGAAACTCAGAAACCGGAAGAAATCGAACTCTACAATGAATCTCTTTTTCAGGCGGGATTGGCCAATTACCAATCCGGTCAGTATTCCGCAGGATTTCCCCTTTTCCGCAGGCTAACCGAAGTGGCAGGCAAAACAAAGTGGGCAAATATGGCTTACTTCTACATCGGTATGAGTCACTACAAGCTGGAAAACTGGAACAAAGCGATTGATTCACTTTCGTTGGTGGGTACCGAAGTCAGCGATGATGGAAAGAACACCACGGATAAAGAGAACGAGTTGGGAAGGATAGAAATCGGCCAACGTTTCTATGCCAAGATAGAAGATGCTGACATTCCCATTATGCGCAAACTCGGCCAACCGATTGAAGCTTTCGTTGAGGTTTCAAGTGGCGACAGGGAAAAAATTGTGGGTGCTTCCGTCCCGGGTAAAAAACTCGAAATGCTTGCCTCTGCACCAACAGAACTTGGCTCACCCATACAAAATGACGGCAAGATCCAATTGATTGGCGGTGACATTCTGACCGTCACCTACATGGATGACAGTACTCTTGCAGGAGAGAAAGGAGTATCCCGAAAAGGAAAAGTCCGTGCGGTCAGTACAGGAACTGTTGGATTTTACCTTGGTGACTACTCCACCCCAGCCTATATCGCCTACCCTGGACAACCGCAGGTGGTCATGCTTCGCGATGCTGATTTGGACAAAACTCCTCGGGCAGAAACCGTCTCCCTTACCATATCATCCCGTTTTAAGGTCGAAGCGAAAGAAGCCGCTGAAACCGATGATCTCCTCGACATCTTTGCCCTTGAGGACGAGGAACAGGATGCATGGAAGGAACGGGACCGCATAACCATAACTTTGGAAGAACGTCTTCAAGCGGGATCCAAATCCAAAAGTGTTCGTAGCGGCATTTTCGCAGGCAAGATCAAGTTGGAACCTGTGAGAGAAGGCGTCGAGCCTAAATCAGACGATGCAATCCTGCATACCGACGAACTGGACGAGCTTCTTGTTACCTACACCGATGAAGTCCACCTGTACGGCAAAGACCCACGGGAAAGTGATTCCAGAATCAAGGTTTCGGGATCGGTTAATTCGGGGGTTACAGCTGATCAGTACGTCGTTTACGAAGAACTTCTCAAAGCCAGAAAAGCTTCCGTGGAAGCAGAGGCACTGATCGGTCTCGGAGAAATATACAAGGATATGGGTCTTGATCAGCGGGCAAGTTTTCGGGCAAAGGAAGCTTTGAGCAAAGTCGACCCCATCATCATCAACCGAAAAAAACTCCCCAGTAACATTGTGGAGAACGCCTTCCGTTTAAAGTGGGAAGGGGAATTGATCAAAGATGATTTTACCGCAGCCACCACCACATGTCTTGCCTTCAACCGCCTGTATCCCGAATCCGTCCTCGCCGACCAGGCACTCATGACTCTGGGGCGCAGTCTCGTCGACCGGGGTGACTTTGAGCAAGCCGTGTCAGTATATGGTCGCGTCCTTCAATTGGAAAACCCCATCTCCGGAGCCGAAGCCCAGTTTCGGATTGGAGAGGCCCTACAAAAACAAGCACAGGATAAGATTGAATCCGAAGATGCCCACAACAGTAAGTGGGGCAAAGCCGGACTTTCTAAAGCCACTGCCCTTCAGAATGCCATGGGCGGAGCCATTGCCGCCTACCGCAAGACCTACCAAAACTATCCAGAAAGTTCTTTTGCAGCGGATGCCCTGGGGCGGGTCGTCCGACATTATGTGGACACGGAGGCTTTTGCTCAAGCAGCCGACTTACTGGAAAGTGTTTTTAACGAATACCCTGATGCTGAGTTCTTAGACGAGATGCTCATGCTCTGGGCAAAAGTCGCATACCGCATGGGCGATCTTGCCATGGCACAGACGAAACTTCGTCAACTCATCTTCGACTACCCGACCAGTAGTCAGGCAGGTGAAGCAAGGAAGATGCTTTCTGGACTGGAGTCAGAATCCAAGTAAACGGATCGCAAATGAGAGAGTGCTTCCACATAAGAATTAGACCAAGCAGGCAGGGTTATTTTACTCTGCTGAAGAGTAAGATAACTGAATATTGCCATAAAACAATTTCCAAACTGTTAGATCAATTTTTCCGCTTCATTCAATGTTGCTCGTTAACCCTCTTTATCTTCATTTCGGAAACTGGAAGTGCCCAAACATTTCAAGAACTACGCAAGACCATTTCCGCATCACCTTCGACGCAACCCGAAGCTACGATCAATCAATTTCTGGTTATGGGTTTGAAAGAAAACAAACCCACTCAGACCATCATGGAAACCGAGAAGTGGTTGAGGCAAAATTTGCCGAAAGATGAAATGTTGCTGTTCAAAGCGGGCCAGGCGGCGGAGTTGAGCGGAGACTGGAAGAGTGCGGTGGCCTATTACCAGCAATATCTGGAACAGGCCGACCTCCAATCCGATACCGCAGATGAAGCGGTTTATGTCACCTACTCCATATTAATCCACCAACTCAAGGACACGAGTGCGGCCTATTCCTTCAGTCGAAATGAAGGCGACCGTGTCATCGTTTGCCCACGGGCACGCCAATTCGATCAATGGTTTTTAAATGAAGCCGTAAAAAGGCAGGATGTCATTGCCGTAGCCAATCGATTGCAGGCTTGTATTCAAGCTGGCTTCTCCCCTGCCCTGATGACTGTTTATTACGAGGGTTACTTACGCTGGTTTCTTTCTCAAATCGACGGGTACATTGACCGTGGGGGGCAAATACCGATAACGGACGAACTGGTCGACACTTACAAAAAATTGTCCCGCACATTGAATTTCTCCAAGGAGATGGCACTGCGTCTGGACTGGGCAATTTCCGTCCGGGCCTACAACTTAGCCAAGTCTGATGATAAAGATGTCGAACCTCCCCTGAATGAGGCCAAGAAATTACTGAATGCTTACCCTCACCTTGCCTCTTGGGTACAGGCTGGTTGGGCAGGTGGAGGGCACGGCAGGTATTATCGCAAAGACCCGAACAAATACTGGCCTCACCAGTTAGAGGCAAAAATGGATTTAATTATTCAGGCCGCAACCAGGCTCAATCCGGAACAAAGGACTGCCCTCCTCAACACCTGGAAAGACGATCACGATGCCAACCGAGATGTGAAGCCTTTACAAACGAAGGCGGTCAGAAACTATCTGGCAGCCAAACCAGGTCTCGTAAAAGGCAGGAACACCCTCCTGATTTTGGAAAAGCCATGGAATCAATACACTCCTGAAGAAGCCTCTAAACTGGCACCCAAAATTACCTTAAACCGTCATCCGGAAGCCGCTTATATCCGGGCGATTGCAGCTGGAGGCAAAGAGAAAAATCTCGAACGGATGATTGACGCTCTTGTAGGTCAGGAAGCATGGAGGTTAAGTAATGTGGAATTGGACAGCCGTTTTGCAGATCAGTTATGGCACTATGCCGGTCGTCCGGGCGGTTCACAGAAACGGGATTTGGAAATTAAGCGTTCCAAGCAAATCTCGGAACAAATTCGTATGCTCGATGTCAAAAAAGAAAGCCCTCGTGAACAAAGGCTTCAAGCATTGAATCAACTCTGGTCCGACTATCGTTCTGCTCAACCGAAGATTCCAGGCGTTTACAATCGTTTAACCCGCATCCTTCAGTTTACGCCGGAAGCCATTCCCGGTTTGCTCGCCGATCCAAATCCGGAATCACAAATACTTGCCAAAAATGCCATTGCTTCCGGGATGCTGGGAAGCGAGCCCGTGTGGAAGGAATTGGAATCCACCAACCGAGTGAATGTAAACACTTACGCTCCCGGCATCCTCTACCTTGCCAACCGGCACCGGGGTCTGGAGGACATGAAAAAACGTTATCCGCTAAAAGCCCGAGCCCACCCACTGGAATCCGCTTTATTTAAAACTATTTCAGAAGATTTGAAACAAAACAAAGTGGACGCGTGGAAAGTCATGGCCTGGATTAACATGCAGTATCCGGAGAATAATGAGAGACAGGTCACACTCATGAAAAACCTGTTTACTTCGCCCAAATGGCAGGAGATGCCTTTTGAAGTAAAGTATGCGGCCCGGAAGTGGTTCAAGAAAGCTGCCATGACCAAAGATGAGCAAGAGCAAGTCGACTTGGGAAACCCGGTCCTCCTGCTTAAAGGGCTTTCCGTATTAAATAAGGATTCAGGAATCGAAGAAACCGTTAAGGCTCTTGAAGCTTCGATCAAAGTTCTTCGCAACTCCCCGATTAAGATTGAAGTAACCGGATTGGATCAACTCGCCACCGTTTCCCACAAGGTCTTCGTCGATCCCAAGGTCATGGAGTTAATTCTAAAAATCATCGACTACAGACCTGGCCCCGGCACAAGTGGATTATTCCTCAAACGCGTCAACGCAGTGGTGCAGAAAACTCAGGACCCTCACCAACTTCAGCGTACGGCAAGCTACCTTTGGCCATACATCGCCAGTGTGGAACCCCGCGCCCTTTACGAACCGATGAAGAAGTTTATCAGCGGGCTCATCAAAACCGACCCGGAAACCGCCAGTACCTTAGCAAGAGGTGGTCTACGGGCAATTACTTCCGCACGCCCATCCTATGGATTCGATCCCAGGCAACATGTCGGAGATATGCAAACATTGGTGGGGCAGATTGCGATGGAACTGGGTCTGGTTGTTATCCCTGTACCCAAGAATCATCCGGCTTACGCGGTCTATCTTTCCCAGGGAGAGTGGATCAAGGGAAACGAGGACAGTGCAGGTCTATTGCTGGATGAAAATGCCGATCAACTTCTCCAAGTCTACCGCAATCTTTCTCAGCCTTTCCTTCTTTGGGCACTCCAACGATCGATCTACAGTAGGGATCAAGAGATGCAGGAAGACCTCGTCAAGTCATTACTGGAATGGATGCAAGAAGCCGCTTCTCCTTTTACTCTCGAGGAGAAGATTAGAATAGAGATCGCCTATGGAGATATCGCTATGCAGCGTAACCAAGTTCGCGAAGCTCTGGAAATCTTCTCCCGTACTCGCAAGAATGCGGCCTATCAAAAGACTCTAACTGTTCACGATGCAACCTTGCGGGAGGTCCGGGCCAAGCGTATTGCCAAAAATTTTGATGGTGCCCTGCAGACACTTGCCAACTTGGAATTCGAACGCATCCCGGAAATTTGGACAAAACTAAGATTCGCCAGAGCCGAAGTCTATTTCGACATGGAGGAATACGAAGACGCAGCGGAGGATATCGATGACATTCTCACACGCGAACCTCACCATCCGGATGCCAAGATCATGCTCGGCAAGGTACAGTTGAAACGCGAAAAATTAATGGAAGCAACCGAAGTCGAGTTGGGCTCAGCCATGGCCCAAAAGTTTCTAGTACCCGGAGAAAAACTGAAAGTCACCCTGACCGACCCCACCCTTGATGTGAGCGGTGCAGGTAGTGAGATCGAAGTTTTAGTATGGGCGGAATCCGGAGATAAGGAACAATTTTTCCTTCGCCGTTTCGGCGATGAAAAGACCAAGTTCCGTGGTGAGTTGACAACCGGACTGGGCAAGCCATCTCAGGATGATGGCATTCTTCAGGTAATTGGAGAAGACAAAATTTACTACGCTTACTCGGATCGCTTCAGAAAAAAAATGAGCGGACTTGAGGAGAAAAAAGGCGGACCGATCACCGTTGCCTCCGATGCACTCCTCATGGCCTCGGCTCGTAAACTTTTGACCGAGGCTGAACAACGGTTGGCCGACATGGAAAAATTACTGGATGAAGTGGGAGGCAACCAGGCGGCGGCCAAAAAGAATCAGGCTGCCAAGAACTTGGACTCCGAGAATCGAGAGGATACCAACCTTGATTTCGATTCCAACATCCAGTCAATCGTTAAACCCGGGAATCCGATTCATGTACGTGTAATCGACCCAGACCGGAGCCGGACAGACGATGTAGATGAATTGATCGTCAGTGTTTCAAGTTCCAGCGGTGACTCGGTTTCCCGTATTACTCTAACAGAAACTGGAACGCACAGCGGCTGGTTCGAGGGAACTATACCTACCACAGAAGCCCAGGCCATGGCATTGGCCAGCACCTCTGAAGCTGGCCGGAACCCGAACATGGTCATCAGTCCCAAGGATGACTACCCGGCATGGCGACCCGAGACGGAAAAAGGTAAACACCCTGTCTTTACCGTCGATCTCAATGATAATATCGACCTGGGCAAGTTTACAATTTCAGCCAGGGAAACCGGTGCAAAGTTGACCAAGTTCGTTCTGCAGACCGGAATGAACTATCGTGAAATGCATTCAGTCGCCGTCTACCCCGAGGATCAGTTGTCCCTCGAAAAGCCGTGGCATCCAAGTGTCACGATCATGAATGACACCGACCATTTCCATCAACGCCACGACCGTACTGTTTACGACCTCAAAGAGATCGCTCACCACATCGAATGGGGCTGGATGAGCCAGCAATGGGCGGCAGGGGTTTCCGGAAATGTCAGTGGACCTTCCCAGGCATTGGATCCTAAACTTCCTGCAAAGGTTAAATGGCAGCGCAATGGGCGGCATCACAACGCCCATGTAATCTACCGATTCCGGGGATACTTTTTCGAACCTACGAACGCGATACGCCGCTTTAAGTTGGTACTGGGCAAGTTTGAAATCCCCAAGAACACGCACCCCTCCGTCGCTCATCCCCCTGAGTTCCTTCTCGCCGTAAATGGACGTTCGATCACAAGCAAGGAAAAGAAAAACCAATTGGAAGGGTCGATCAATCTACGCGCAGGCATCAACCGCTTTGAAATCTGGGCAACCGGTTGGGACAATACGATCGGCTTCGGGCGACCAATCAAGTTGCTTGCAAACTTAAACGACGCCGACCAACTCGTCCCCTGCCCTGACAGTTTTTTTGATCCCGAGACCTTTCCTCCAGGCAAGTTGGTTCACCGTAATAGCCGGACTAAGATTACCAGCAATGAAGACGGATCAGTATTCTCCGTAGATTTCGGGGAGAATTCAAAGGCAAGACTGATTCGGTTACATCTTATCAAAAATGAAGGTGCCGTCCCGGCTATAAACCGGATCACGCTCACCAACGATAAAGGAAAGCAAATCCTGCCCGTAAAGGAGGACTACGCAGGCTTACTCAAGAATGACACCCTGGGAATTCTCGCGGACGACCGCATCACTGTACGCTATGTGGATGACCGCTTCGTGACCAAGTCCAAGGAAAAACACGAACGCTTTCTCGATGTCCGCTTCACCAATGCCCGGGTCGAATTTGCCGACATGGAACCCCGCTGGGACAGTCGGATCCAGGAGTACAAGCCTTTCTATGAACCTTTACTCCGGTTTCCGTATGGAGATTCTCTCTCACTGGCGATTCATGACGCGGATATGGACAGCACGGTAAAACCTGACATTGTGGATGTCCGAATCAGGGTCGGGAAAGATAAAGAAATGAAGTACAGGGCAACCGAAACGGAGGACTCTTCCGGCATATTCAAACTCACCCTTACGCCCGTTCAACCTGGCATCAAAATCAGTCCCGGTTTAGTAAATCCAATCGCAGTGCCTGCCGGAGATACCATCTATGCCACTTATCGCGACGAGGAGACCACTCGACCCGGTGTTGCCACTGACCGCATTGGCTTGATCACCCATGCCGCATTCCAACCACCCCAGTTCCGGATTGGGCATGCCGGGAAAGTTGAATTCCATGAGGACAATGTCTGGATGGTCGAGAGCACCCTGCAAGATGCCGTGAGCCCTCCGGAGGGCGGTTTCAAATTACTCCATGGCCAAATCGCCCATTTTGAAGTGGAAGCCCCTCATCTAATTTTCAGACGATCGGACAATATCCAGATATTCCTTCAGACAGAATCCGGACGACAAGCTGCAAGGGGAGGCGTAGAGTCAGGTTTTGACATCAATATCCCAGGCACAATTGCCGTTCCCGGGGGACTTTCCTCCACCGGTATCGACATTCGAGGTAATTCCCCTGAAATCATGGAAACTCGTAGAAGGCTTAGCAAAAACTACCAAGGTGGCCAAGTTTGGTCAGGCATAGACGAAAAAAATATTTCCACCTTCCGGTTTTCGGCTCCTCTCGTCGCAGGAATTCTTCCAGACCATGGCTACCTAACTTCAGATCAAAAGAAAGATCGAGCTGAAAAAGCCTCAAAGTCCCGCTTTACTGGGATGGAAGAAACTGAAGTGAAAGGATTGATTGTTAAGCCCGGAGAGAACATTCATCTTGGCCTCCCTTACAAAGATGCACAGGGGAATAACAAATGGCTAACTGCGTCTGCCAAAGTAACCACCTACCCCATTTTTAAGATAACCGACGGGAAATACCTGAAATCGATTTCCACAGCTTACGCTGGTGAAAACCTTCACCTCTATGTTTCGGACCTGGGTGCCGACCTAACAGACGCCACCGACAACATCACCCTCCTCTTGCAGGCCAAATCCGGAGCCAAGGGACGGGTCACCCTCTACGAAACCGAACCTCACAGCGGAGAGTTCACCGGAGCCTACACTCTCAGTTACGCTCAGAAACCGGGAGAATTACCCGAAGGACACGACATTAAACTTCAAGGTTTCCCGATCGTGTACGGAGATACGGTAGGGGCTCGGTATTATGATCCAAATGGTATTAAAAGTCCGATTCGTATAGTCGCAATCAGCAAAGGTGCCAACGGTAAGATCGAGCCGTTTTCCAAAAGGTATGACGACCCGGAAGTTGCTGTCCGCACGCAATTCTCCCTGGCTGAAGCCTATCTCGAAATGGCAAAACGCCACCGCAAACTGGGAGAAACCGAATTGGCTCGTCAGGAATTTGCATCTGCCAAATTACTTCTTACCAGTTCGCTCGATCAGTTCCATACACCGGATACCCGTTCCCATGCTGAATACCTTCTTGGGAACCTGACTCTCGAAGAGGCTCTCGCAGCCCCTACGCCGGAAACCAAAGATACCCGATTTCGGGCAGCATTGGCACGCTTCATGAATGTTACCGGAACTTACCCGAACACCCTTCATGCTTCCAAGGCTCAGTTCAAGGTTGCAACCATCTATGAAGCCCTGAAGGAACCGGACATTGCGGCCCAGGAATATGTAAAACTCGCATACAAGCATCCAGACTCTGAATACCTGGCCACATCCATGGCTCGTCTTGGCAGTCACTTTCTTAAAAAAGCAGCCTCCTATGAGTCCAAAGCCAAACCTCTACTTGCCAGCGGTGAAGCGGGAGACAAAGACGCCGCGTTTGAAGGGGCCGCCATGGAAAAAATGGCTCACAACGAATACTATAAAACTGCCAAAATTTTTGAGCGTCTGCTCGAACGTTTCCCCGACCACACCCTCGCAGGTCAAGCGGGTCTTCGTAGCGGACAAGCCTATATGCGGGCCGGGAAGACAAAGGACGCCCTCGACGCCTTCCTTGCAGTTACCAACGAGGAAAACTTCGATAAGGAAGTCCGCTCCGCCTCGATGTACTGGGCTGGTATGTGTTACCAAAACCTCCGTAATACAATGACCGCGTATTCCATTTACAAGAGACTAACCTACGATTTTCCTGAAACCGACTGGGCAAAATATGCAAGGGGGCAACTCTCCCAGCCTGGAATGTTGAACCTTGAGATGGAACTTGAAGAGGAGCGGCTGAAGTCGGAAATCCTAAAATGAGAAATTTTGGAATGAGTATGGCACAACAAGATTTGGCGTGGGTGAGGTGGTGCCAAATACTGATCTTTTTCGTATCAATCCTCATGGCAGGGCAGATAACTCGTGCCTCGGCTCTCGATGACAAGATAGAGGCTTTTAAGAAAGCCGAAGTCCAGACGCAGGCTGCGGTTCTGGAAATCCTAAAGTTCGGCATTCGTGAGCACCGCTGTGCTCAAGCATTTGCATCTCTACAGGGTTGGTTAAATGCGAATCCCACAGAATCTCAGGAGCTTTTGTATTTTGCGGCACAGGTAGCCGAGAATGCCGGAGAATGGAATGTTGCGGTGAGTTTTTATCGGAAGTTCCTGAAAAAGAAAAATGTAAATCCTGGAGCGGCAGCTACCGCGATTCCTCGGGTATACCGACTGCTTATCAACCACTTGGAGGATGCAGATGCAGCTTACCTATTTATGCGTGAAGATGGAGGACAGCTCCGGACTTTTGGGAGAGCACGACAATTTGAAGAATGGTTCTTTGCTGAAGCGAACCGTCGAAAAGATGTTCTTGCCATGGCTCAAAGATTAACTCTGATCTACAACAGCGACCACCCCGCAGATGTGCCGGCACTTCAATCCCGTCATTTGAACACTCTGCTTCGCTATATTGAGAGTTACCATTACAAGAGTGAGAACTTGATCAAGACACTTGAGAAATTGGCCAATGCAAAAAATCTTCCGGCTACTGTAAAGGCAAGGTTAAACTGGCTAACTGCAATCACTCCGGTCATTCCTGTGATGATCCAGAACTTTGAGTCAAAAAAACCAACCCCGGATTCCTTGCTGAGCAAACCATTGACTGCGGCTAAAGCTTTGATTCAAGCCCTCCCCTACGAAGGCTCTATTATCGTAGCCAACGGATGGATGCATTACGGCCCTGGACATAGCCCGAATGTAACCGAGTTCCTTAAACCTAAGCGGGCAGCCAAAGCCGCCCCCATCCTTCAAGCCCTACCCAAAATGACGACGGAGCAAGCTCAGACTGTCCTCAAACACTCCGTAGCGGCATGCCGGGGAAGGCTCATCAAGGACTATCTGTTCTCCGTCCAGGAACTCCGTGCACTTGTCCCAAAACTTCCAGCGGTATTCAACTCCCTGAATGCTCCGGATATCCGTTTCTTGGACAAAACCCTTACCGTGGAAACAGCTCAAGTCATATCTCCTCATCTAGCCAGGAACCCACATGTAAACGCCGCGATGGTCCGTGCATGGGCAAAGCCTGAACGAAAATACAGTGTTGTCGCTGACCAGATGATGCAGTCTGAGTTATGGCGACTCACTGATATTACACCAGTCACTCGCAGCCTTTGGCATAGTGGAATGTTCGAAAGGGATGTGGATAACAAAGTACCAAACGAAAAATATGCCAAGATGGACTCTCGTTTCCAACAGTTGAAAAAACAGGTCTCCCAAGGAGCAAGCCAAATGGAAAGGGTACAAGCATTTAAAACTATTTTACAAGGATTACTAAGTCCCGAACCGAAGACACCTGGAATTCTTCCGCTTTGGGGAGAACTCTTTGCCAATGCTCCAGATACAGACAAGGTCCTGATGCTACAGTCTCTTGCCTCAAACTTGGAAGGTGACCGTAAATATTTATTCCACCGGGCACTTGAGAAATCGAGGTTTGGGAAAAGCGGGGCAATGCCCTGGAAACCTCTACTTACCAACAACCACTACAGATACCACCACAAGGAAACTCTTCAGCATGCAAGCAGCCTGATCAAACATCTTCAATCCATTATCAAAGCTCAGGCAAAGGCCGGAAAACTGGATGAAACCATCTTTGGGGCTTGGCTGCACTCAATGGATAAGAGAGACCCGGCTACACGGCAATTCATCAAGATACTTTCTGGCACTGATGCCTATATCAATCTTCCCTCTGTTTTTCATGTGGTGGCGACGGATCAGGATCACTTTGGAGACATTGCCAGAACACCGGAACAGAGAATGATCAGCCCAGAACACCTCAGTCTTGAACTCACAATTCTCCCGGAGAATGCTTCGCCAGCTCAAGTTGAAGCCGCATTCAAGACGGTAATGGCCCGAGTTGCTAACGCTCCTGCTCCCATTGCTCCTGTGGGTCTCTTCAAATTAGCACAACTTGAAAATTGGAATAACGAAACTCACAAACTCGCACTCAGCTTATTTGGAGAGAATGCCCCGCTGGGTGACTACCCAGCAAGGCAAGGTTATGAACCCATTATCAGAAAGTTGATCGATAAAACATTGGCCAGCAAAAAGTATGGCACTTTGGAGCCTTATTCAGCAGGGCTTTGGAAAGCTGCTATTTATACGGATGATACTCGCCGATATTCAGGAGCCAATGCCTTGGTAACTTTCACTGAAAAAGCACTGGACTCCGAATCGGCATCTCTGGCAGCTACATTCTCCAGGGCAGCGAGCAGGGGACCGATGCAGAAACGGGTCTTTTCGAGAAGAGACTACAACATCCCTCAGGTTGCTGAAAAAATCAGGGGTATTTTCGGCAAAGCCACCCTGGCCATTGGAGCGGTGGAGATCCCCGTCGATGAAAGCGATCCATCCTACCCGATCTATAAATCCAACGCCGAGTACATTATGGGTAATCTTGATACGGCTTGGGATCTTTATCAGAAAAACACCGATGCCTTATCCAGCGAAGTGTTAAGAAAGTTGGCCGTTGAGTACGCCTTTTGGATTCTCAAGCGTAACCTCGCTGCAGAAGAACCAAAACGAGCAGAAAACCTAATCAGGGAACTGACTATCTGGTCTCGCCAAGTGGCAGGAAATTTCAGCCCTGAACAAGACGCACGGTTAAAGATCGCCTATGCTGACCTCGCTTTTCTCAAAGGTGCCCTGCCGACCTCACGTGCCTGGTACCGCAAGGTAGCCGATGCAGCGGAGTACAGAGGTTCCGAAGAACATTTTCTTGCTGCATTAGGTTCGGTCCAGGTTGACCGGGTTACCAAAAACTTTTCCGCGGCCATGACCGAACTCGACAAACTCACCATGTTCAAAAACCCAAACTTCCGGCGCCGCATTCACTACTCCCGTGCGGAAGTTTACATGGATCAGGAAAATTACAAGGAGGCTTTACTGGAAGTCACCTCGGTTCTTCGCCAAGAACCCAAACACCCGGACACCCTCATCCTCCAGGGAAAAATTCAAAATCATATGCGCAAACTGCTTGAGGCAAGCGAGATCGCGCTTGGGCCGTCCCAATCAGACACCGTCATCGTGCCTGGCGAAATCCTAAAAGTAAACCTGCGTGATCCGACCTTGAGCGTCTCGGGTATAGCTGCAGATATAGAAGTCGAAATCCGGACCAAATCCGGTGATCGCGAACGCCTCATGCTTTATCAACTTGGAGACAGCAAGGAGAATTTCAGGGCTGAATTAGCCACCAGCCTGGGACCGCCAGTTCCAAATGACAAGACACTCCAAATTCTGGGAGAAGATGAGATCCGTTTTGGTTTCTCTCAACGCTTTCGTGCAAAAATGAAGGATCTACCCCCGGATCCTGATATTGTAATCAGTGTGGCTTCCGATGCCCAACTTGCCTTATCCGCGGGGGCATTCCCGGCAAGGGAAGGTGAGCGCACTCTTAACATTGAGGAACTTGGGCTTTCAACTGCTCAGGAGACTTTGGGAACAAGGGCTGTTCGTCCTGGCAACCCGGTCTACCTTAGAGTCATTGATGCCGATGCCAGTAAAACATCCTCTATCGACCAGCTTTACCTTACCTTACAAACCTCCAGCGGGGACGAAATTAGAAAATTACCGGCAAAGGAAACTTCACCTTTCAGCGGAGAGTTTGAAGTGATCATCCCAACTGCCGGTGCCCAAGCCATTGCCTTCGCTTCGGAAAGTGCACCGGGAAGAGACCCCAATATGGCAGTCAGCTCAAAGGATTACCCCGGTTGGCAAGGTAAGGTCGGCAACAAGGGATCGGCAAGAATCTTCGGAGTCGACTTAAATGACAATGTGGCCGCAGCCGAGATGACAGTGGAGATGGAGAAGGGCCAATCCTTAACTCATTTCGTCCTGCAAACTTCAATGAATGGAAAAGAATGGACAACACATGCCCGATACCCCAGAGACACGGCTCCCAGGGATGGTCGTCCGGTCGTCACATCTTTCCCAACTTATCGAGGAGGTTTCCCTGTCAGTAATCCTGAAGGGCTGGAACTGCCGGAAGACTGGCATAACAAAATGGAACAACTGTCCTCCTCCCCAAATTGCAAATATCTGGCCGCTTATGTGCCGAACCTTACGATGAAGAATGAAGTCGTGGTCGACACCGGTCACCCGGGTTACTCGGGACTTGTACGATTCCGTGCCATGTTCTACCAGCCTAACTTAGCCGTCAGGAAATTCAGGGTTACCGGATTGCCAGTGCCGGAGGGCCGTACCGGTGCATCGAGTTTATTTTTTATCGATGGCCAACCAGCCGATAAAGATGCGGTAAACCCATTGGAAATCGAAAGGGAGCTATCTCCCGGTCTACATACCCTTGATATTTGGCACAACGGCAGCCGGGCACGAACCACCAAAGCTGTTCTGGCGATCCTCTGTAACCAGGCGGGTTCGAATGAATTAGTTCCCTGCCCCGATGCGATGTTTAATCCTTCAACCTTCCCGAAGGGCGTACAAGCCAAGCTTCCTCAACCCGCCAAGATCACCACTACTGAAAACGGACTCCTTAAGATTAAATTCGGCAGCCAAACCCAAACCCGTCTTATCCGTTTTGTAATCACCGGTTTCAACGGAGTGGCACCCACTGTAAATAAAGTTACCCTGACCGACCGAAACGGAAAGCAACTTTTGCCGGTCCAGCAGGACTTCATGGCCTTACGTCAGAACAGCCAGTTGGAAGTACTCCCAGGAGACACAATAACCGCCCGTTATGAAGACCCCGTCTCCGCCACGCCTAATCGTAACCTTCAAGAAAAGAGAATAAGCGTAGCCTTCAATACCGCTGAGTTGAAAGCTTCTTTTCTCAATTATGAAACCAACCCTAAAACGGGCGAACGCATTCTCCTATTGGAACAAATCCGTCGCTTCCAATATGATGATCCAATCGCTATCGTAATTGACGATGCTGATATGGACGGAAGCTCGGCTCGTGATGTGATCGATTTTAGGGTGGAAACAAGCAGCGGTCAAAAAGTCAAACTCAAGGCGGTGGAAACGGGAGAGCAAACAGGCCGATTTATTGGCCGGGTATTTCCAGTAGCAGGCAACCCTTCCCGGGCATCTGAAATCCAACTCCCCCCTGGCGGTACTTTGAATGTCTACTACCTTGATTCTGAAAACCTTGAGCCCGGAATTCCAACCGAGCGCTTTGTTTCCATTTCTCATGCTCAATACACTCAACCGGAGTTGGGATTGTACACTGTAAATGCGAAACCTATTCCTGAAGTGACAGATGACTTGGCAACCCCAAAGCCGACCAAGCCCAGCAAGATTCGTAACTCTGGTACTGAGGTGGTAAAACCACGCCAAACCCTGACCTACGACTTCATAGGAACAAGCGGACTGACCCGTGAACCACCGATGTCTATCCTTGGTGCTGACCTGCGTTTCGATGTGGTTTCTCCTCACCTCGCATTTTCCGAAAGTAGTGAGATTACGGCATATGCTCAAACAAGTGACAGTTTATCTGCCTTCATCAAACAAAAGCCTAACTTGTCGAAATCGGCTACATTTAACAAGGATGTCCCGGGTACTCTCAAACTAACTGGCACCTTATCGAAAGACTCACCCGAAGTACCTGATGGATACAAATTGGGAACAGACGGTAAACCCGCAAGCAATCTTCCTCCCTTGGAAGAAGGTCGCTTCCACTTTAAAGTGCCACTTATCCTCGGTGATTCCCCCATGCGTAGTTACGCAAACAAAAGTGCCGAAAAGTTACCAACCTCAGCCTTACCCGCTGGCTTGGCCGTAAAAGCAGGGACAGAAGTACTCATTGGATTTGAATGGGAGACTCCGGAAGGTGAGCTCAAGTGGATCAAGCAAAAGTACCGGATTGGTGACCATGCATTCCTCGATGTTATGCAAAACGGATATGATAAGCCACTCCGGACCATTTATGTTGGCGAAAAAGTTTACATCCGCCTCATTACCAGATCTCTTGATATTAGCCCGGAACGCGATGTCACTCTTGTCGAACTCGATTCAACTTCGGGGACGAAAAGTCAGTTCCAACTCAAGGAAACGGGAGGTCATTCCGGTATATTCAAAGGGGTCTTTACCGTTGGTTATGATGATCGAAATGAAAAAGAGTTTAATGCCGAATTACCATCCGTAGCCCTCAATGGTTTCCCAGTCAAATACGGAGACACGATCACCGTCGCATATAAAGGTCAAGAAAAGCAGATTCAGGTGAACAAGGGAGCAGATGGTGGAATCCAGCCGTTCAGCAAGCGCTACACTGGTGACGAAATGGCAGTCCGCACCAGTTTCACGCTTGCCGAATGTTTCTTCGAACTTGCGAAGAAGCATCGTGAGATGGAGCAGGAAAGCCTCGCCCGCCGTGAGATTGGTCACGCAAGAAAACTGCTTACCGAAGCATTAGCCACGCATCGTGATGAGGATCTTAAAGCACATGCCGAGTACTTACTCGGAAACCTCGCTCAGGAATTTGCGGATTTGGCAAAAAATGATGTAAGTAAGCTACCCATGTACCAGGACGCGCTTGCCCGCTTCTCGAAGATCCCAACCGATTACCCAGAAAGCGAGTTTGCTGCCAAGGCTCAGTACAAGACCGGTCTGGTCTACGAGAAAATGGGAGAGATCGATAACTCGGTTGAAGAGTATGTCAAACTAGCCTATAAATACCCTAATCACGAATTAATTCCCATGGTAATGTCCCGACTCGGCGACTATTTTCAAAAGAAAGGCCAGAATTACAAGGATCAGGCTAAGCCTCTTAGGGATAAGTCGGATGATCAATCCATCGCTGAGGTTCTACGGCTTGACGGGTTGTCTTATCCAGACTTTCTCAACGCGGCTATGGTCTTCAGCAAATTACTGAACCGTTTCCCTGATGACTCTTTGGCTGGACTCGCCGGTATTCGGTCAGGCCAGAATTTTATGCGGGCGCTTCAGTATGAAAACGCGATTGGAATTTTTCAAAGTGTGATTGAAAATGAAGAATTTGATGGCGGCAAGATCCGTGCACAGGCTCTCTTTTGGGGTGCCTACAGTCGTGAACTCTACCCAACCTTGGAATCGGACTACCGGACGCGTGGCAAGATGGTAAGCGAAGCTTATCAAATGTACCGCCGGGTAACCTTTGATTTCCCAGACAGTATTTGGGCAAAGCGGGCCCGTGGACGGTTAGCCGACCCGGTATTCGAACGTATCATCCAACAGGAAAATGAAGCGAGACAAAGACTGTTGGAATCCATGAAGAACCGGTAAACCTTAAAGACATGATTTTACAGAAGAAAGAACAGGAGTTATTGAGATCAAAACTTGATCGGGAGATAACCCCCATGCTCATTTTGGAAAGCCAATCAAAGGTGGATACCGGGGGTTGGATTGGTAAAAAAAACATACGGGTAATCGTCACTCCAGAAGAATTATTTCTTATTGCGTTGGGAAAACGGCCTCTCGTTGAATATGCACCAATGCAAGATTGTGCTCAGTCCCGCTACAACCCCTCCTCGGGTGAGATCATTTTAGCTCCTACGAAGTCATTAAAAAACCATGAACTTTTATTACCGCCGCTTGAAGCCATGAAATTACTGAAAGCTTTAGGGGTACCAGGAATCACAGGTAAGACCGTTGTGAATGAGCACATTAATGATGAATCCAATGGCCTGCACAACTTACCCGACTCGACATTTAATACGGCTGAAGACTTTTAAATTTCAAATCTTTATCACTTAACCAAATCTAAAAATAACTAACCTCTCACCAAATACTACATTATGTTAGAACATATTCTTAAAGGCGGGCCGATGATGATTCCGCTCGTGATCTGTAGTCTGATCAGCCTGGCAGTCGTTTATGACCGTTGGACTGCATTCAAGAAAAACCGGCGGGTCGACACCCGTTCCTTGCGTGCCAAAGTCCTGGAACATCTAAGGCTCAACAATGTAAACGCCGCGATCGATGAATGCGTATCCACCAAGGGTCCCGTTGCCGCCGTCATGTTAACAGGACTTCGCTCATACAGTCATCTCCAGAGTAAAAATGAAAAGTCAGAAACCATGCGAATGGTCATTGCTCAAGCGATGGAGGAGTACAGTGCCCAGGTGATGAGTGTGGTAAACAAGCGTTTGGAATTTCTGACCACAATCGGAACCGCGGCTCCACTCCTCGGAATGACCGGTACGGTAACCGGGATGATTGCGTCTTTTGCCGGCTTGGCAGATGCCGGAAGCATTGGTGGTAGCGGGGGACTTGTCGCGGAAGGAATTGCCGAGGCACTGGTTACCACTGCCGTTGGACTTATCGTAGCACTTATGGCGGTAATTCCACAAAGCGTATTCAATCGATGGAGCGATCAGATCGAACTGGAACTTGAGGAGAGTAGCAGTGAGATGGTCGAATTCATTCTGACCCATCATTGATCCTTAATATTCTTTCAATGGGTAAAAAAGCACAGGAACGAAAAAAGAGGCTTCGTAACGGAGAAATTCCGACCAATTCCTTTTCTGATATCGCGTTCTTGCTCATTATTTACTTTCTGGTCGCTACGACTTTGGTGAAAGTAAAAACAATTACTGCAGAAATGCCTGCTGGAGAGAAAAACGCCCAAAGCCAGTCCGATAAAACTCCCACCATCAACCTCCGGGCCGGGGACATTCATTTCAACGATAAGAAAGTAGATATCGAAGAGTTAAACAATAAACTGGCAGAATTGGATCTCCCTGCCAAGGACCCATCCAAGCGGGTCATCCTGCTGGAAAGCGTACAGGGGACTCCCTACCAGGATTACTTTCAGGCATTGGCCACAATCAGCGCCCACGGTGGAGTGGTCGCCCTGGTGGAAGAGGAATAACGGATAAAATGAAAGCAAGCAGAGTAAACCGTAAGAAACGTAGACATGTTCCGGTACCCATTGCCAGCATGGGAGACATTGCCTTCTTACTTATCATTTTTTTCCTCGTTTGCAGTGAGGTTTCCAAAGATAACACCAATCTTCAGGTATCTCTGCCTGAATCCCGGCATGTTGCAAAAAATGAGGATACCTTCGCTGTTCGCGTTGCGATTGATGAAAACGGGGAGATTTTTCTTGATGGTGTTAGGGTGGACGGTGCTAAAGACATTGAGTGGGGTGTACGGGCTTTGTTAACGAGCACCGTCACCGAGGAGCAGAGGTATGTACAATTCAAATGCGACTCCGTCATTCCGAAAGAAACTTTTGAACCCGTAATCAAGGCGATATCCGAAGCTGGCGGCAGACTTAAAGCAGTCGGCGAACTGGAAAACTAAATTTAATTAGAAAAAACAATGAGCAAAAATACACAAAACAAAGATTTGAACCCGGATGACCTTATGACGGATTTCCGGAGCAAAGGATTGTTCCCCATAATAATCTTCACCCTCGTCATTCACGGTGTAGTCCTACTTGGTTCCAGTGTGCCATGGATGTATGATTCTCTGTTTTCATCCGTGGATGAAAATGCATCTGAGGAAGAACGCATCAAAGAAGCAGTCAGGGAAGCGACAGGCTCGTTAAAGGATATTGCGGAGAAGTATGGAATTCATCCGGAAGAGTTAAGCAGTCAATTCTCAAAGAAGGATAAAAAAGGTTCCGCTCCCCTCACCTCTCAGGAAAGAACAACGGGGTCAACCTCTGAAAATACAGATCAGTCTCAGTCGAAAGATGACGAAGATAAGCCGAAGTCGTCTATCCAAAAAGAACTTGAAATAAAAGCAACGGGTCCTGAGCTACCCTCCATTCCTAAGGAAAAAGAGGAGGATTTATTCAAATAGAATAAAGGGTTCCCGCGGATGTACGTTATCAATAAAGAGTTGAATCCCAGCGATAACATTTCGCATATTCCGACGGCTCCCTCCCCGTCAAAGGCATGGCTATGCAGCATAGCCGCCATCCTTCTTTCGACCTTGGGGCTCGCCGCCTGGTATTGGGCTCCAACAGCGATAACTACTTGGTTGGCAGCGAGCCCTGCTGCAGAGTCGCTCCTCCAAAAGAATAATTCCCTCGGTCTGATTAACTTGAGTTTTCAGCTCTTTGGAGGGGTCGGGTTCCTTTGCTTATGTGCAGGATTGGCATCCTTAACCCGAAAATCAATCACCTACACGATCTTAGGTATTGTATTGATCGGATTCTATCTGGCCGTGGTCTTTTATGTGGGACTTGTTTGGCATGCCTTATTCTCGATTCTTCATGCCGAACTGTCACTCAATGGTGCTGAGCAGGACCGGGCGACGATCCTCATCCTATGGTGGAAATTTTCATGGCCCGCACTGGCAACGGGAGTGTATGCATTCTGGTTGCAAACCATGCTGCGCAGCCGTTCTGTCTACGCGGTTTTCACTCAGGAATTAGGCCAGCCAATGGCGGGAGATAAAACCCTGGAAGATCTTCGTACCCACGGTAAGGATCCCCAGTACCGCAAAAGTATCTATGCAAGCATGATGACCCACCTGACCATACTGGTCCTGATTCCCTGGATACTACAGATGGGGGGATGTATCACTCCCTACAAGGTGCCCAAAGGAAGTGGTAATCCGGTCGTGGCCATGGTCAAAATGGTCAAACCGAAAAAGAAAAAAAAGCAGACCCTTACCCTTCGTCCGGACTCAGCTATTCTCTTCGAGATACCAGATCTCGATGACACCGAAGCGGATCAGGAAATGAAGGAAATGACGGAACTCACTTACGAGGCCAATCCCAATGCAGCAGTTGGGCAACTGGGTAAGGGCGGCGGAGACCAGGGGGGGTGGCCTGAGGGAATGGAAGATTACAAAATTCGTTTCATTCGTCTTGACCATGGTGGACAAGGTTGGGATGACGGAATGCACCAGACCGGGGCGGACATTAATTTCCTTCGTCATTTTGCTGGCGTGACCGGATTCAAAAAGATCGCCCGAAAAGGCGAGAGTCACAGCATAGCCATGCTGGCAAAGTATCCCAAGGACGGGTTTCCTCCCTTTGTCTACATGACGGGTAATCACAACATGGGTCGAGTCGGCAGCAGTGACATTAAGGCCTTACGGGAATACTGCCTGGGGGGAGGCATGTTGATCGGAGATGCAGGCAGCCGTCATTTCCACAACTCATTCACCCACTTCATGCGCCAAGTATTCCCGGACAAGCAGATGCTGGCAATTGCCGACGATGATATCATTTATCAACTCCCCTACTCTTTCCCAGAGGGTGCTCCAGCTTTTTGGCACCATGGCGGTCGCCGGGCATTAGGTATAAAACATGAAGGTCGCTGGGTCGTTTTTTACCACCCCGGAGACATGAACGATGCCTGGAAACTCCAGGGCTATACAGATGTAACCCCGGAAATGCGCGATTCAGCCATGAACCTCGGAGTCAATCTGGTTCGTTATTCATTCGACAACTGGAATAACGCCGTAGCCAGGGCAAGAAAATGATCATGCCCCTCGATTGGAATATGGAATACTTCAGCCTTACAGGCTATGCCAGCGTCCTTACATGGATAGGCGGCCTGGTTCTTTTGGTTCTGCATTTTATCTTTAAGACTCGGCAAACTGTATGTCATTCAGCCATGGCAATAGTCCTAGTAGCCTTTGCCTTGGCCAAGTTCAACTCTTTGGCATATGTAAATAAGATTCAGCCGGATCTCTCACAACAAAAGGCGGAATTGGAAGCTAAAATTGCCGCTAAGCAACAAGAAGTACTGGACGACAGAGGGACTCAAGTTGCTCAAATTCAGTTTGCGGAAGATGGAAGGGATGAATTCCTCGACCGTGCTGGACTCGATGAAGAAGACCTGGAAACTATTGATCAAATCCGCGAAGAACTTACGCCTGACTGGAAACAAGAAAAAAAATCACGATCCAGTCCCACCCCGGATTCTGAAGGCGAAGGGATGGACACATCCTTGGTTGAGAACTCCATCGATGATGAGCCGGTCACTATGCTTGAAATTGATATGATGAGAGCCAATCAGTACGACACTTTGAACCTTCTTATAATTAAGATCCTGATAGCCATAAGTGTGTTGGTGATCATCTACGATTACCTGCGTCGTCATAATCTTTACGCATTGGCTTATTTCCCGATGAGGATCCCCAGTGCATGGGCTAACCTTATACATCCCTACCCACCCGTGATCGATCGAAGCCGACAGCCCCGCCGAAGTGTCGCCGAAGAACTGGCTTGGTTAACTACACGGGGCGATTCCTTCGTATATTTCTCATCCAATCCGGAAAACATTAAACAAGCTGAGGAAATCCTGGTTCCATTTAGCGAAAAAAAGAGAGATTCGCTTCAGGTAATTAAGGCGGTAAATGCGGAATGCAGTGACGACTTCGCCTTCGAAAACTGGTGGTTTGGAAGAGCTTCCATCATCGTGGATAATGCAAACCGTGCTGAATCAATGGTGCAAAAATTCATCCAATTATTGGAGGGAAGAAAATCAACCCGGGCCAAGATTCGTCAGACCGCCCACCTGGTATGGGATCTCGATTTTCCTATTCCGGCAGAAACCCAGTTATACTTACAACAACTCGCCTCCCGCACGGGCTTTTCCCTTCTAATTTGTAAAAGTTATGAATAAGCAAATTCCCACCTTTTTCTTTTCTGCGATCTTTTCCTTCTCACTCCTAGCCGATGAACGGGAAGTTACGGATGAGCAACAAGTCGCCATTTCAGGTACCAATGAAGTGATCCCCTCAGCTCAACCAAAACGCCCGGCCAAGTTACCCGACCTGACGAAAGGGGACTCCATTCCCCCGCAGAAGAAAGGACCTCTGCCCTGGAGCCTCGGTCCGACAGGAATTATCGGCATCATGGTGGGTGGATTCGGTGGCGACCAAATTCAGGTACAAACCACCCGCAAAGGTTCACCATCCGATGATAAGTTTCTATTTGGCGATGTAATCACGGGAATGAATGGACGACCCTTTATTGCTGGCGAGCACTTGGGCTACCGGATTGGCAAGGCTATCATCGAAGCTGAAGAGGAAAAAAACAACGGTCGACTCACCTTCCAGGTTTGGCGGGATAAAAACTTTATCAAGCGGAACGGAAGCAAGGATTTGCAGTCCGTCGACATTGAGGAGATTTTCGCCAAGACCAAAAACGACGACTCTCTTTACGAATGGAAATCCAAGGAGGAGAAGGAAAAGGAAATCCGCAATCAGGGATTTAACGAATTCCCCATCGATCCAATGAAATTGGAAGTCCCGATCCAGGTTCGGGTCTTGCCTACTTATAGTGACAGTTCTCCATACAATTGCCCCAAGACGGATAAAATTCTCGAGGGAGCGTGGCAGGTTCTTGAAACCAAATTTATTCAGGATCCGACAAAACCACGGAGTGACCGTGGAGGAGTATTGGAAGCCATGGCACTGCTTGCATCGGGAAAACCAAAACACCGGGAGATCGTTCGAAATTGGGTACGGTCAACCCATTGCCCATGGAAACCACCCACGGAGCCTATCGGGGCCAGGTTCGAACCCGGTTACCGTGGATACAACGGGTATCAGAGCTGGCACCATGGTTTTAACGGACTCTACTGTGCCCTCTATTACGAGGCCACCGGAGATGATTATGTTCTTCCTTCCCTAAGGAAGTATGCCATTGAGGCGGCGATGGGACAGAGTGGAGGCGGAAGCTGGGGGCATACCTTTGCCTTCCCATCCTTCAACGGTGGAGAGTTCAATAAAATGAATCCCGGTTACGGTGCACTCAATGCCGCCGGCAACCGCTGCTTTTATCTTGTCACCCTTGCCCAGAAGCTAGGGATTAAGCATCCGGCGATCGATGAAGCCGTCGAACGTGCCCAAAGGTTCTTCAGTTCATACATTGACCAAGGCTGCATCCCTTATGGCGACCACGCCGCCTATCCTTCCGACGACAGTAACGGAAAAAACACCGGGGTCGCTTTCTCCCTCAAACTCCTCGGGGATAATTATGGTGCAAAATACTTCGCCATGATGTCCTCCCATTGCTCTTTTACACGCCGGGGAGGCCACGGACATGATTATCACGGCAACTGGTCTTTTTGGGGAGCCACGCTTTGCGGGCCGCAAGTACGGATTCTCGCCGAGCGCAACATGCGCTGGCGACGCACTCTCTGCCGCCAATTCGACGGTAGTTTTGTTTACCACTCCCCTACCTACGGCGGACTAACCGGTCCCTTAAGGGATCCAACTGCAACGGCAGTCATGACCTATTCCGTTCCTTTGAAACAAACCCTGATCACAGGAAAAAATCCAGACGAAAGCCTTTATCCGGATAAGCATGAGATGAACCAACTTCTGGCCAGTGCCTATCCTCAGTTTAATGATCAAAAACTAAAGGAACTTACGGGCTCCCACTGGCCGGATAGAGATAGCGACGCCCTCCTTGAAATACTCGATATGTTCAAGCCCAAGACCCGGGCACAAATTGCCAAGGAACTGGGCAAAAGATATCAGGAGGGAGAGACATCCATTGCTGGACGACTCGTCGCCCTTTTGTCGCACGAAAACGCACGCTACCGCGATGGGGCCGTCCAAGGTCTAGCAGCGTGTGGCAAGGATGCCGCCCTGCCTCAACTCTCTAAAATTAGCAACCTTCTTGACGACCCATATGACTTTGTCCGGATCTCGGCAGCTCGTGCGATGGCCCAAATCACCTCATCCAACGAGTCTAAGCAAGAGCTACTTCAAGCGACCCTGGATAGCCACAAAGCCGTTGCCCCCAATAGCGTGGGAAACACCACTCAAAGTCTTCTTTTCGCGAATGAAAGCCTTCTTGCCAACAATCCATTTGAAGCTGGTATTGACAATGACTTGGTCAAGCGAGCCCTCGAAGCTGTTATTGAGCTCGATCCGGTGCACCGAAGTTTCATGGCCTCCCGTGCCAAAGTCTGGTCCAAGGAAACGGTGATCAAACTCGCCGGCCCCCTTACTTTTGCTGCGGAAGAAGAACAAATCGCCGATCAGATGTTCGCCAACCGCTCCCCATTGGCACAGGCCATCCTTAACCAACACGGCTATCTCGAAGGCGTTCTCGCCTCAGCTCACCGCATGCGTAAACAAGCTGTCGTCCCTCGGGATATTCGGGCAAAAGTCGGCTTTAAACGCCCTCTTGCTGACCCCGAACACGTGAAAAAACACAAAGGACTTTACCGGGATCTGATCCCGGCCTTCCAATCCGTACTGATTGGAAACCCCCTTGCTCAAATCAGTGAGAAAAAAGGTGAAAAGACCATCCTCACCCCCTTAGACGAATTACTCCGAATCATCGAATCGGACAAACAATCTTCGAGCCTCCCCAGCATCGAAAAGGATGTGGCATTCCAATTCAGCCAGGAAATTTCCCAAGCCGGGAACACGCGTGAAAAACTCCATCGTTGCCGAAAGGAATTGGAAGATCCGGAACGAAAGACCTACTTTCGGAAGATGGCTGCGATGACTCATCTCACTGAACTCCTTGGCCCGGATTCACTGAAGGATCTCCTCCCCTACCTCAATCACAAATATTTCAGATTGCGGGAGCATTCCCAGAAACTGGCCGCACCGCAAATGGCCACACTGGATAGTGGGGGGCTTACCCAACTTGTCGTTGAATCTGGTTCGACCAGTGAACAGGCCGGTATTCTCTTCACCTTGAGCAAACATCAAATCAAAAATGGTACGGCCCTGTCCAGGCAGGCTTTGGTCAGCAAAACTCCATCCATACGCAATGCCGCCCTCCAAGCATACGCCAAGCTGGCAGGCTCTGGGTCCATTAAGGATATCACCGGGCACCTCGCCAAGGCCACGCACCAGGAAGACCTCCGCGGTTGCGAGGAAGCGTTGATTACTCTCCTCAAGAAACCTGTCTCTTCCGCCAAGACCAAGGAGGCCCTAATTGCCATGGTCCCCGAGGTACAGAAAATTCCTGTGGTACGAAAACGGCTTTATTACCTAATCGGTCAGGCTGGTGACCAACGCTCTCTGGAAACACTCGTCAAGGAAGCCCGTACTGAAGATATCCAACATTTCGATGATCTGGTTCATGGCCTTGCTTTTTCCAACAGTCGCGAAGCCGACAAAATACTTCTTCGACTAGCCGCAGAAAGCCCCAAAAGCGCCAAGCTAATTGGCAAGTACGCCGTTCATCGCATGGTGCTTGGGCCCAAAGGCTTCGGTGATCTGAATGATAAGATTCGAATGGATTTTGCTGAACCCATGCTCAAACTCGACATGGATAGAAAGCTCATTAGTTATCTCGGTAAAATCCATGAAGCCCGTGCATTGCGGGCTCTCATGTATTGCCTCGAAAAAGGTGTCAGCCATGCCGCGAGTTCTCTTGTGGCTTCAGCTGAAGGTCTCAAGGACCTCTCCCTCAAAGATTCTGAAATTGCCGCCAAGGCAATCAGGGATGTTATGGAATATATGGAAGTCACCCATCTACGAGGCGGAATCACCGCCCACATGAAAAAGGAAGACAACTATCTCGAATGGCAGGCCCTCCAAGCCCGTGCCGGTAAAGCCCTTCTCAAGGTAAAACAACCTGACCGGGCTCCAATCCCGGCATTCAATGACCTCGACTTGGACTTTTAGATAGCTAAAAATATTTCTGTTCCATCGCACTTTCCTTGAAAGACCAAATTTATTCTTTTTTTCTTTTTTTGATCCTTGGGATATTGATTTCCCCACCTGCATTTCCTGAAAGTGAACAAGTTTCACATGTCCCACAACACTGGTCAACTGATCAGGATGGTAGTCTAAAACTACCCGGCATTTCGTTAAACCCCGTCGATCGCTTCATAGATATAAATGCAACCGTTTGCTTAAATCATGGATTGCTCGAACTGATTGCCTGCACGAAAAATACCAAGGAACATGAATCCATTGTGGTATTGAATGCCCGTCCGATCCATATTCATGCGGCACTTCTTTTACTGAAGGCAAAGCCGGGCAGACCCGCCATGCAAAAGGTTATTGATAATGAAAACCTACGCTGGATCCCAGTTACGCCAACCGGTGAACAAATTGAAGTGTCACTCGTATTTCAAGATAACAAAGGTAAACCTGAGGAGTTTCCAATCAGCACATTTGTTTCTCCCACAAAATTAAACGAATTTGAAGGATTTGAAGTGGATGAAAAAATTCAGCCCTTTCCGAAAACTTTTCTTTTTGCCGGTTCCCATTTTTCTGAAGAAAAGAATATGCCAAGAAAGTATGCCTGTGAGTACAGCGGTAATGTGATCTCCATTTCCACTTTTGGAGACGAACTTCTTTGTCTGCCAGGTATTCATGGACACGCTAATGACGGACTCGCATGGGAAGTGAATTCAGAAAAATTACCGAAAATGGGCACCAGCCTAAGGCTCCGACTTCGTCTGTTTAAAAGTACTCAAGAGAATGCGAAAGATTAGCGGGAATACCCCACCACCCGCAAAACCGCCGTCTTCAACTCCCCGCTGAAACTGCCCCATCTTTTGACGATCCGCGTCTGCAAGGTTGATCAATGTCTTGATCAACGCTTCCGGAAAATAGGCCAAATCCCCCTAGCATCAGTAAATGGTGTCGGTGTCCATTAGGTAATCAGTGATTCACTTAAATTCACCAGCCTTGCGGGCATCACGGCTCATTTCTTCCTGAAACATGACTGCCATGCCCCGTAGTTTCCGGCTCAATTCACGGTTACGAATAGGCTTAGATTCCTTTGGGTCCTTTTCCAGATCATAGACTGTAATTCTTGGGTTCAGCATGGCCTTATACTTCCCCGACCTTACTGCAGCCAGCGCTCCGTGACTACCATGATAGAAAAAGGCGTTTATATAATCATCCCGATTGAAATAGGATTGCCATTCAAGCCCTTGCTCCCATCTGCGTCGAAGTGGAATGTCTGAATTAAGAGATAATTTAGCGCTAGGCTTGGGGATGCCATTAGTCTTACCAATCATCATCGGCCAGAGGTCTCTCCCGTCAATAACTGGATGATCCTTTGGAATACGAATATTGGCGGCCGTGGCCAAGGTGGGCAACCAGTCCATCGCATTTACGATCTCACCGCAGACATGTTTAGCCAGTACTTTCTGTCCGGGAGCCCTAATGATTGCAGGTACACGGACGCCACACTCCCAAGTGGAAATCTTTCCCCCGATCAACGGTTGTTCTTTATTTCTGCCGGGGCCGCGACCGTTATCCGAACTGTAAACAACAATCGTCTTTTCGTCCAAACCAAGTTTCTTGAGCGAATCCATGAGTCTGCCGACACCGTGGTCCAGTTCCTGAATTGCATCGCCATACTCTCCCCACTCTGATGTACCTTGAAATTTTGGGCTTACTCCCAATGGGACATGGAGCATGGTGTGTGGAAGATAGAGAAAAAAGGGTTTATCTTTATTTCTTTTGAAAAACTGGATCGCTCCCTGCGTGTAAAGATTGGTTAATTCAGCGGGATCTGCCGGACGCTTGATAACTTTTCCATTCCGTAAGATCGGAACACCCTTATCCCCAAAATAGACCGTTTCCACCGGATCCAGATTGGAATACATTCCATAATGATAATCAAATCCCTGTGCCATCGGAACAAAAGGTTTCTTATCTCCGAGGTGCCATTTACCTATGCATGCAGTGGTGTAACCGTTGGCTTTAAACAATTCCGCAATGGTCACCTCATCTGAATGAATGCCACGATTTGAGTCCGCACGCTGCACCCAGGTTTCCATTCCGATTCTTCTTGGATAGGCTCCTGTCAAAAGCCCTGCACGTGATGGACTGCAGATTGGGGCGGCTGCATAGTAGTCTGTAAAACGGATCCCTTCCCTCGCCAATTGATCGATTTGAGGAGTTTTTACCTCGGTGGCTCCATAGCACCCAAGATCATAATATCCCTGATCATCTATGAATATGATCACCACATTGGGCTTGGATTCTTTGGCCTGTATTTCGATCAAGCCAAAGAATAATGCAGACAACGAAAGCAGTAGATAGCTTCTCCTCATGATTCTCAGATTTTGTGTAAAAAGTGTTTTCAGGCTCATTTATGCATTTTTTATGGGTTCCGCATCCATCGGTGTACAGGTAAGATCACAAACCGAGTTTGTAGACTTCACTAGCAGCCAGCAGAAAGATACCGGCAGTATGGGTGTTTGAACTTTCTTGGCTAACCGGAGCGGGACCCACACCAGGAGGTTGCCCCCACTCCACTTTACCGTCTTGATTGACAACGGATGCGATAGCACCCCACCCTTTCTTTACTGTTGGAAGGTAGTCCCGTTTAGGGAGAATGCCGTTGTTGATGCCCCATGAAATTCCATAGGTCATAAAGGCCGTTCCGCTGCTTTCCTTCATGGTATATTCCTGAGGATCTGCTAGGCTCGTCCTCCAGAATCCATCTGCCTGCTGACAGGCTTTCAAGGTTGCAGCCATTTTCACATATTGTTTTTTGTACCGCTCGTAACTTTTATGCTCTTTGGGCAGGAATGTGAGAATTCTTACCAACCCTCCAATGGCCCATCCATTTCCGCGGGACCAAAACACTTTTTCACCATTTTTTGAAGTCTGCTTTTCCGGCGAGGTTGTGAGTCTTTCGTATGCAGGATTGGATTTATTTACCAAATCCATTTTTACTCCTTTCTTAAACGTAATGTCCCGGTAGAACAACCCCTCACCCTCATCATACAAAGCTTCTGAGGTGTCCCAGTAACAGGCATCCATCCATTCCAAATATTTTTTGTCTCCAGAATGTTGATACAACATAGCAAACAGGGGAGGAGAAAAGTAAAGCCCATCGACAAATCGAATACCACAGTTTTCCAAATACCATTTGGAGGGTTTGGTGGCAGGAGTAAGTTTGCCTGGGTCTTTAAGAAATGCAAAGGTCGGCGCAAGAATGGACTCCTCTTTTTTTTCCTGATAACAACCGTACCAAACCTGCCCAAAGACGAAGGAATAAAAGGTACTATCCCAGTCGGCATCGGTCTTATCAGGAATCGCCCAGTTGCATGCCTCGCCATACTCCAGGCATTGATTGAGATACGCATCATCGGAAGTGCTTTCGTACATCGCCATCAACCCCGTGTAATAGGTTCCAAATACCCAATTGTGCCGACTGGGATTCTTGATGCTGTTGTTGCGGTACTCCCGCACCTTATCCGCGAGCTTCTTGATGGTTGCCTTTTTATAGATCTCGTCGGAAGCAAAAGACGAAACGGAGAGAAGAAGGGATGAAAGAACCACGGTTAATTTTATATAACTGATTGATCGAAGTTTTCTTTTACAGGACATAGATTCAGGCAAATTGAGTGTTTCATTTAGCTTCCAGCTTTTTTCGCCAGTCAGAGTGTTCTTTTTTATAATCCTGAAAGGCCTGGTACTCGGCACGGTCAAGTTGACTGTTCTTGTCTTTATCCATATGGGCAAAGAGCCATTTCCATGTCGGTCTCGCCGTATTCCATTCGGACTGGGATGCCATTCCATCTCCATTCTTATCGGCACTGGCAAAAAATTCCTTCACCACATCGTCGGGCGAAAATGTTTTGGGTTTGCCGCGCTTCTTTTCATAGGCCATAGGACCAACTGGATGCTCAAGTGGAATGCCTCGCTCCAGCAAGCGAGCCTGTATTGCTTTAACGTCAAGTGCCTGCACCGATTTCCCTGACTTGCAAGCCATGACCGCAGCGATCCCGGTCGCCTCACCCAAATGCATCCAAGTGGGTTCCAAACGGATGGTGCAGAAGGCGACATGAGTAGCTGAAGCACATACCGGCACTAACAAATTGGAACACTCACTAGCTTGTGGTGTAATCGCACGATAGGGAATATCGAACCGCTTCCCCACTTTCCAGATTCTTCCTTCGTTTATGATGTGGCCCGAATCGGAAACATAGCGTGACGCATGGTGGCAGTCGATGAAGTGAGATCCGACATGGATCACATCTTCTTTGGTCACATCTTCGGTAACATCCGCTTGCGTGAGAATAATCTCTCCCTGCATACGACGGGCTGCCCGGATGTAGAGGTAGTGGGGCCAATGGTTATTGTCGGCCCACTCGTCTTTGCAAAATCCGTAGATTGCCATCTCGCCGCGAATATTTTCGGGTACCCGGGGATTGGTTTTCAGAAACCAAAGCATGCCGTGGGTGTAGTCACGGTATTTTTGGTGAATCGCTTCCCGCTCTTCGAAACTGGCTTCGGCCCATGAGG
>CAWVXY010000015.1:0-66421 GCA_963934295.1 uncultured Opitutia bacterium | reverse complement strand
AAAAGGGAATGAAGAAAGCACATTCATCAATGCTAATTTTTCTTTTATGGGGATTACTTTTTTCTCACGGGGCAGACCAGCCTAATATCGTATTGATTCTTGCCGATGATATGGGCTATTCAGATTTGGGGTGCTATGGTGGGGAGATCAAAACACCTAATTTGGATCGTTTGGCAAAGAATGGAATTCGATATACTCAGGCTTATAATACTTCGAAGTGCTGGACTACCCGAATTAGCCTGCTAACCGGGTTGTATCATCACCGGAGTGATCGGGACTTTACGAACACCGCCCTGATCGGGGAAATCCTAAAACCTGCTGGGTACCGAACTTGGTGGTCGGGTAAGCATCATGCCGGTTTTAATCCATATGATCGTGGGTTCGATCATTTTTCCGGATTTCTTGGGGGTGCAATCAATTTTTGGAATCCTGGAGATCGGGCAAGAAAAGGAGAAAAAGAACCGGGGTGGCGAGCCGTTTATACATGGGCCTTTGATGATCAACTGATAAAACCCTACACTCCGGGGAAGGATTTTTTTGCCACCGATGCGATTTCAGACTGGAGCCTTGGCTGGCTGGATGAAAAAGAAAAAGTTACTGATCCTTTCTTTCTTTTCCTGTCATATAATGCACCCCACTGGCCATTGCATGCCCACCCCGAGGATATTGCTAAATATGATGGGGTTTATGACAAGGGATATGAATTTATTCGTAAGGCTCGTTATGGAAGACAGTTAGAAATGGGTTTGTTTGATCGGGAGGTTGCTCCTCTCAGTAATCCAGAGCACGAGGAATGGAAATATTTATCAGATCAGGAAAAAGAAGAGGAGGCATTACGGATGCAGATTCATGCTGCGATGGTCGACCGGATGGATCAGAATATTGGTCGACTTCTTCAAAAGTTGGAAGAACTTAGAAAGTTGGAAAACACCCTAATTATTTTTCTTGTGGACAATGGAGCCAGTCATGAGAGACCGAGAAAAAAAGTTTGGGATCCCGAAGCAGAGTGGGGTAGTGTCGGTTCTTTTGAAGCGATTGGACAATCTTGGGCAAATGCAATTAACAGTCCTTTCAAAAAGTGGAAGGTGCAGGGTATGGAGGGAGGAATCTGTACTCCCATGATTGCGCATTGGCCGGAAGGGATCAAATTACCTGTAAATACAATTTCACGTTCACCTTGTCACCTGATTGATTTTGTACCGACTTTTATGGAATTAGCAGGGGAAGAGGTAAAATATTCGAGTGAACTTCCAGGATTGGATGGAATTTCAATAGTCCCGACTTTTTCTGGGAAGAAATTGATCCGTACAAACCCACTGTTTTTTCAATACGGGAGTTGGCAAGCAATTCGGGAGAATCAATGGAAATTAGTGCAGCGAAAACAAGAACCTTGGCAGTTATACGATCTAGACCAAGATCGGACCGAAACTCGTGACCTTGCCGGTGAATTTTCCGAACGAGTTAAGAACATGAAAAAGTCATGGGATGGTTGGGCGAGCGAAGTCGGTGTCAAATAATGGAATGGGGAGAGTCTCACTATTTTTTTGCGTAGTATATGTCATTTGAAAAAACTTTACTCAAGTTTGGAGAAAGTGTTGTTAATTCGAATGTAATCACTCAATAGTGGAAAATTAACCAGATTTTATGATTCAGCGAATCTTTCTTTTTCTTTCATTACTCTTACAGGCCGGGCAAATTTGTCATGGGAAGATCCTGGACCCAACCTATTCAGACCTGAGGTATAGTGGTGACTATAACCGAAGCCAATTGGACTTATGGTTGGCAGATTCAAAAAAGCCGACCCCTTTGGTAATTAATTTTCATGGGGGCGGCTTCAGAAAGGGGGATAAGCGATCTTTTATCGCAAACTCCATGCTCCAAAAAAATTTACCTAAGCAGGTTTCCTTTGCCAGTGTTAATTATCCATACATTGATCAGGTGGATGGGGATCATCGGAAGTTACTCGAGCATTGTGCAGCATCGATTAAATTTATTAAGAAAAATGCGGGTAAATATAATATTGATAAAAACCGGATTTCAGTAATGGGAAATTCAGCCGGGGCTTTAATTACCTGCTTTCTTGGACATGCTCAAAATTTGGGCATTCGCTCAATCTATCCAATCCAACAACCCAAGGGCACACCTTTATTACTCCCTCATATTCGTGCAGACGGACCGCCGATCATAGTGTATAATCGCTCCGGTCTAAATGATCAGATACATCATCCAAGATTTGCGGTAATGCTTCAAAAAAAATGTGAAGAATTGGGAGTTCAATGCATTGCCTATGGGGTGGAGGATTCTGGCTTACGCACTTTACCCGAGGGAAAAGATGTGAATGATTTAGCAATGCAATTTTTCAAGAAGTCCTGGAAATCCAAAAAAAATGAATAACAATATTACAATTAGTCCAATCGGTTCACGTGTTTCCAAATGGGGTGAAGGTCCAATCTTTTGGAATGATCATCTCTTATATGTAGACATTGAAGGGCATACGCTCATTCGATTGAATCCTGAAAACGGTGACGAAGAATTTTGGGAAATGGGCGAGCGGATTGGAACCGTCGTCCCCCGAAAGGGCGGAGGCTTTTTATGTGCGGGTGATTCCGGAATCTATACTTTTGATCCGATTACCGGCGAGAAAGTAAATTTGGCTGATCCGGAAGCGGATAAAAGACCAGATAATCGATTCAACGATGGAAAATGTGATCCATCCGGAAGGTTTTGGGCCGGCACAATTAGCACGGTTAAAAAGAGTGGGGATGCCAATCTATACATGTTGGATACGAAGGGGGATCTTAGTTTGAAAGTGGATGAAGTGACTAATTCAAATGGTATTTGTTGGAATGCGGATGCAACCAAAATGTATTATATAGACACCCCTACGAAGAAAATCATGGCATATCCTTTTGATAATAGTAGGGGAGTTTTATCAAAACCATCTTTGGTGGCTGATACGGGGGTTCTGGATTTAGATGGGTCTCCGGATGGAATGACGATCGATTCGGAGGGTATGCTCTGGGTGGCCATGTGTCATGGCGGAATGGTAGTACGAATTAACCCGCAGAGTGGAGAGCTGGTTCAAAGGGTTGATGTTCCATGTGTGGAAACAACGGCTTGTGCATTTGGTGGAACAAACTTAGATCGCTTGTTCATAACCACAGGTGTCCATAAGTCTTTGCAGGAAGAAAATGCTGGGCAAGTTTTTGTAGTGGATGGACTAGGTATAATGGGAACCACTGCCTTTGCCTTTGCTCAATAACTCGATTTTAAGGACCCCAAATATCTTGTCGTTGGCATGGAACCGCGAGGACCTCGATGGTTTCAGGGGGTAATGGTGGTAATTTTATTCCTTAATATGAAAGAGCGGCCAAGCAGAATGATTTCGTGAAATAGTGTAATTCAAATCGTCGATATGTAAGTTGCGAACTTATCAAAAATCATTGGAAAAGTTATTTTCGGGCAACCCCTTATGCTAAGTAGTCGGGTACTCCGGTCGAAACGGAGCCGGGTGCAGAGTTGGTTTCCAAGGCTTACTCATTTTCGAGGCACCAATTAATCGCATTGATCAGCAGTTGATTGAAGGTGGGTTTTTTAAAGTCTTCTTCATGACCGAGCGAAGTGTAAAAAACTTTCCCTTTCGCTGGTGTTTGATGAACCCAGGCAACAGGTTCAGGAGGGAAACCTTTCACTGACCCGAGCAGCAAAGGAGTCGAAGCATTGGGGAGGGGAGAATTTCGGTACAGACTGGCAGGTGTGCTGAAGGGTGTTATCTTTTCTAAAAGAGGGTGATGCCGAGAATTAGTGGCATATTGAATTGTGCAAATTAGTTCTTTTCCATAGTGCCCGTTGTAGTTTCCTCCTATTATCTCACGATCCCATTCGGGCCATTCCTGATGACCACTTGGCAATGTTTCCTTTCGTAGCTCGAAGGCGTGGGATGCGGTGCGAATCCCTATGATTGGTTTACCTTTTGCAATGTGTGATCGAATCAGTTCCATTGTTTCTTCCTTAAAGGCACGCCTTCGGACACTGATAAAAAGAAGGTCTGCTTTGCCAATGGCAGAGGGGTTTGAGAGCTGATTCCTTTTTTCTCCTTCATTGGTAGCCCGGCAAAACTTCCTGGAAAAATTTTCAGATAAATGTTGTTTTGCAAACTGGGGCAAGGTTTCGGCAGTTTTATATTCCCGTTCCGCAATCAGGAAAGTAATGTTTTTTGGAGAACTTGCTGAAGCATTTAAAAAAATGAAAATTATAAATAAGGATATCTTTAAGATGCTTTTCATCAATCAATCTCTGTTTGCGTAAGAACAAAAGTCGAGCAGTAAGGTTAGTACTTGCCGTAAAAAAAGGGATTTAGTATAAAATTTGAAATATCAACTTGTATTGAAATATAAAAAATGATTCTATTGAGTCATAAATTTGTTTTAATTTTCAGAGTATTTCCCTAGTTATTTAAAAATGTCCTTTTCATTATCGAAAAAAGTAGCCCTGGTAACCGGAAGCAGTCGTGGACTGGGGTACGGAGTTGCCAAATCTCTAGGCAATGCCGGAGCTAAAGTCGTCATTAATTATTTAAATGATCGTGACTCTGCGGAGAAGGCTCTGGATAGCCTTAAGGCGGACGGAATACATGCAATGCTCGTACGGGCGGATGTTTCCAATCCTGAGCAAATTGCCTCTCTCGTGGAGGCGGTGGAGGAGAAATTTGGTTCGCTAGATATATTAGTTCCCAATGCAACTCCGGATCAGCCTCAAAAATCAATTGAGGAATATGATGCAGAGTTCTACCGGCAGATGTACGATTTTTTTGTAATGAGCCCTTTTCACTTAGCTCAGGCTGTTTTGCCGGGGATGAAAAAACGGGGCCATGGACGAATTATTAATATCACGAGTGAGGTGTTTCATTGTTCGGTGCCGGAATTTAGTGCATATGTTGCCGCGAAAGGCGGTCAAATTGGCTGGAGTCGAAGTATGGCGAATGAATTAGCTCCTTATGGAATCACCGTTAATACTGTTGCTCCTGGTTGGATTCCAACAGAGCGTCATGAGGATGACCCTCAAGAAGATAAAGATGCTTATTTGCAAACGATTCCTCTGGGCCGTTGGGGGACACCCGAGGATGTTGGGAATGCGGTTTCTTATTTCTCATCAGATGAAGCCTCCTTTGTAACCGGACAGACAATTTGTGTGAATGGTGGACGTACACCTTGGTAAAAAATTTAATCATTAATTATTAATTACTATGAAGATATATTCAAAAATACTCTCAATTTTATTTGTGCCAATTCTTGGTTCTTTTTTCGGTTGCGGTGAAAAGCCCGGCGAAGAAGGTGCGGATTCCAAGGCATCCTTTGCTTATGTGACCAACGGAGTCGACCCATTTTGGGATTTATGTGCTGCCGGAGTACGGATTGCTGAGAAAGAATTCGAAGTTAGTTGCGAGGTGCTAATGCCTCCCAAAGGAGTAGTTGATCAAAAAAGAATGATGGAAACCTTATTGGCCAAGGGCATAGATGGTATTGCAGTCAGTCCGGTGGATGCCGAGAATCAAACTCCCTTTTTAAATGAAGTGGCCGAGAATACTATTCTGATTACCAATGACTCGGACGCTCCCAAGAGTAAGCGTTTAGTCTTTATCGGCACGAATAACTATAAGGCTGGTCGAGCTTTGGGGGGCTTGGTGAAAAAGGCTCTGCCTGATGGTGGTGAAGTTATGCTTTTTGTGGGCCGTCTTGAGCAATTGAACGCACGCCAAAGAAGGCAGGGGGTAATCGATGAATTATTGGGTCGTCCCGAACAAAGCTTGGAGCAGGTGAATTATGATCCAGTTGCTGCGACTAATTTGACCGCAGAAGGCTCAAAGTACACAATTTTAGACACCCGTACTGATAATTTTGACAAAGCGAGAGCTAAAAGTAACGCCGAGGATGCGATCGCAAAATACAAGGACTTGAAATGTATGGTCGGTCTGTTTGCATACAACTCCCCTTCATGCATTGATGCGATTAAAGAGGCGGATAAGTTGGGATCCATTAAGATTTGTGGCTTTGATGAACAGGATGCTCTTCTCCAGGCAATTACGGATGGGCATGCCTATGGTACCATCAGCCAGCAGCCTTGGGAATATGGATATGAGTCTATTAAGATGTTGAAAAAGATATCCGAGGGTATTCAACCAGAGAACACCTATCAGGAAGTTTCATTTCTCGAGGTAACCCAAGATAATATCGATGAGTTTTGGGCCAAAAAGAAAGAAATGGCTGAACTTGGAAAATCCCAGTAAATGAGCTTAGATTCAGGGTTACTTCTTGAAGTCAGAGACTTAAAGAAAAGTTTTCCCGGCGTTCTTGCTTTGAAGGAGGTATCCCTCACTTTGGGAAAAGGAGAAGTTATTTCGCTGATTGGGGAAAACGGTGCTGGAAAGAGTACTCTAATGAAAATCTTGGCTGGTGTGCAGCCGGCGGATTCGGGTGATTACTTTATTGATGGGAAAAAAGTTGATTTTAAAACTGTTCGGGAGGCCATGGATATGGGGATTGCCCTTATTCACCAGGAACTCAACCTCGCGTCTAATCTCGATTTGGCTTCCAATATTTTCTTGGGTCGAGAACCGGGTAACAAAGGATTTATCAATGAACAAGAATTACACGCGGAAGCGAGCAGGCATTTAAAAAGAGTCGGACTGAACTTACCCTCTGACACAATTGCAGGATCTCTTCCTATTGGGAAACAGCAGTTGGTTGAGATTGCTAAGGCCTTATCCTGTGATGCCCGAGTGTTGATCATGGATGAGCCCACAAGTAGTTTGTCCCAAAAAGAAACCGAGACTTTATTCGAAGTGGTTAAGGGTTTGCGTGATGAGGGAATCAGTGTGATTTACATTTCTCATCGATTGGGCGAAGTAAAGGAACTTTCAGATCGGGTGACCGTATTTCGGGATGGTGAAAATGCCGGCGATTTAGCAAAGGATGAAATCAATCACGATAATATGGTTCGCTTAATGGTGGGGCGTGAATTGAGTGAATTTTATGACCGTGACATTCACCAGCCTGGCGATTGTGTACTCAAAGCCGTTAATGTAGTTTCTCCGACCTATCCTGAAATTCCAGTCTCGATTGAGGTGCGTGCAGGCGAGATTGTTGGTATTGCGGGTCTTGTTGGTGCAGGTCGCACTGAATTATTACAGACTTTTTTTGGTGTCACTCCGTCCCTTGGTGGCGAGTTGGAGGTGGAGGGGGTCAGTTTTTCCCCCTGTTCCCCGGCAGACGCGGTTTGTGCCGGTTTAGCGCTGGCACCTGAAGATCGAAAACAACATGGATTGGTTCTTCCAATGACAGTTCGTGAGAATGCCAGCCTGCCCAGTCTGGAACGGGATCAAAAAATGGGCTTCCTTGATCATTCCAAGGAAAAAGAAATTGCAGACGAAGCCGTCGAGCAGATGAAGATCAAAACCCCAAGTATCGAACAGGCAGCCCGGTTTCTTTCCGGAGGAAATCAACAAAAGATAGTTTTGGGAAAATGGCTCGCGATGAACCCAAAACTTTTGATGCTTGATGAACCGACTCGTGGAATTGACATCGGGGCTAAAAGGGAAATTTACAAACTAATGGAGCAACTTGCCGGTAAAGGTATAGCAATTCTGTTTGTTTCCAGTGAAATGGAAGAGGTGCTGGGAATGGCGGACCGCGTTTATGTTATGCACGAAGGAAGAATTTCGGGAGAACTTCAAAAGGATCAAATGTCTGAGGAATCAATTATGCAATTGGCTACAGGAGGCTCATTAGCAGCTTAAAATTATGAAAAAAAATGTATTTGGAATATTTGGCCTTTTGGTAACGGTCTTTGTAATAACAGCGATTGCAGACCCTAATTTTCTCTCCGCGTACAACATGCAAAATACCGTCAAGTGGTCGAGCTTGTATGGCGTGATGAGTATCGGAGTCGCATTTGTAATCATAACCGGTGGAATAGATTTATCGATTGGTTCTGTGGTTGGCTTGGTTGCGGTTGTACTCTCTTTCTTTACCAAGATTCAGGGACTTGATCCAATTGTGGCCATTGGGCTTACTTTACTCATGTCTGTGGCGATTGGATTGATTCACGGATTACTAATCACCAAGGCAAAGTTGCAACCTTTTGTGGTCACTCTATGTGGTCTTTTGATTTATCGGAGCCTTAGTCGTTGGTTAACAGATAACCAGTCTTTGGGCCCAGTTCCATTGGAGGGTGATTTAGGTTTTGAAAACTTGGAACAGATTCTGATGCTAGATTTTCTTTTTAGTGGCCAGATTGCAATTGGTGGTTTTTTTAAACTGCCAACACCGGCACTATTTTTATTAGTTCTCGCATTGGCCGGTTCGATCTTTTTACGGAAGACGATCTGGGGGCGATATTTATATGCTCTTGGCAATAATGAAGAGGGTGCGCGGTACAGCGGAATCGACACCGATCGCATGAAGATTATCGCATATGTATTATGCTCTTTCTTTGCGGGCATTGCAGGTATTTTATTCGCTTTTGAATTGGGTTCAGTTCAACCAGCCCAGACCGGTGAATTTTATGAACTTTTTGCGATCGCAGCTGCTGTGCTCGGTGGTTGCAGCCTAAGGGGTGGTGAAGGTTCTATCCTTGGAGTTATCATTGCCGCGGCCGTAATAAGAATAATTTTCAACTCAATTAATATGATTGGAATTTCAACTCATCTGGAATTTGGAATCCTTGGTTTGGTGATTTTGCTCGGTGTAATTGGGGATGAAATGTTAAAGAAGAAAATGGCTGAAAGGCAGGTGGCTGCCAGCGAGAAACTGGCAGCAGAATTAAGCGAGAAATCAAAGAATAAAGAGAACTTAGAATAGCCGGTTAATTATTCGGTGACTTTACCTTCCTTTTTGTTTTGAGTATAAGTTATGAATTCGAACGATGTTAAGTTTTTTGACTATTCTTCTATAAATGCCTTTCTTGCCCAAAATTCTATTTGGATAAAAAACAACCCATGCGTGAGTCCGGATTTCTGCCTGGACTGGAATCGTTTTACTGAAGGACTGAAAGGCACTGCTGGGCTGACTGAATATTCGCGAAGTACTTTCTCATCCGAGCACGGGGAATGGACCTTGGTTGACGATCAATGGGGAGACCATGCATGGAGACTTCGACTATCTGGTGAGATAAATGAAGACTTGCATCCGCTGAGTAATGGATTTGATTCGGAAGAATTTATTTATTTTCCGGCTTCCTTCGAAAACTTGGTTCGAATGAAGAACTTAATCCAGGAAAGTGACCCTGAAAATAATGCGTTTCCCACATCCCGTGGAAATCTTGGGAAATCAACTTTGGGAATTGGGGCCCGTTTTACCACCCTGCATTGGGATGGGGTGGACTGGGCGATGTCCAGATTAGGGATGGGGTTGACCGCCAATCAAAACAGCATTCCTAGGGAACTGGTCTATGATGTGAATGAAATGCTTGCTGGTAACCTCGATACCGTACCTTTCCCGTTTATTGGTTGTGATGTGCCTGAAGGGCATCAAGGACAAAGTGTGGAGGGTATGACTCATGGATGTATTTTGGCAAAATTTAAGAACGGATTTCACAAGCTTGGTATCTCCTGGAGTTTTAATGCGGATCATCAACCAATTGGGGGAAAATTCGATGAAAGGGAAGACCAACTGGTTGCAGGCTGTATGTTTGCCAGTTATATCACTTTTGATCTTTCACCTGAATTGGCTCAGACTGTCATCCCGGACTCAGATGAGGCAAAAGCACATTTCGTCGAAAGGGAAGTCCCAGTAGATCTGGTTGAAGCGGCAAGAAAGAGGGTAGAAAATGCGGGATTGCACCCCAGTGTAGACGAGTTCAATGGATTACTGGCATATGTTTGGCCGGCTCTTCAAAAAATGAAAGTTCGTGACGATAAATATAAGAGCTTTCGGAAGAAGCATTTTAGCACTGATTTAGGGTGTGATTTTCTCAGGGAATTATCGATTGATGAATTGCCCGGGTTAACCACTCCAGAAACGACTGCCGTTATGCTTGCATTGTCATTTGAAATGGGAATGCCGATTCACTTTGTAGCCCCTGCATTCGGATTCCAAAAAAATATTCCTTACCCCGATAATCATCAGTTACGCGAAATGATAAAACCTATTTGGAAGGTTTGCGAAAGTTTTGGAGTATCCATTGGATTTCATTCGGGTTCCGGTAAATCTGCAGAAAATTATCAGGTGGCCGGAGAGGTCACTGGTAGTAACCTGGAGATTAAGACTAGTGGTCGATACACCTATGAGATGGGGGTCGCTTTGCACGCATCGAATAATTCTCAGGATCAGGCTTTATGGAAAGACTGGTATGCATTTACGGTGGAATTAGCTTCCAAAAGCTGTTTTTCAAATGACGAGACTGAAAAGAAAATGGCCCGTGAATTTGTCCAGTTAACGATTGGTAATAAGAAAATGGAGGATGCTATGAGAAGTGAAGATTCGTGTAGAAATCTGTTGCATAGTTTGGAGCCCAGTCCGGAGCACTTCTTTTGGTTTGAATATAATTTCCTGTATGTTTTAGCAGCTGAAGGCTCATCGGAAAAGAAAGCACTTGGTGATCATTCCCCTAAAGGGTATCAACAAAGACAGAGGTTTTATTCCATTAGTGATGAAGGCCGATTGCTCTATTCTAAAAGGGTAGTGGAGTACATTTTCTTTTTGGCAGAAAACACTGGTTTGGCCTCCAAAGACAAATGTTCGAAAGCGGCCGAGGAACTTGCTCAAATCGAGAATTTCGAGGAATTTATTGGGAGTATTTCAAAGTCTTAAAAAATAGGAATCTTTTGATTTAAATTTTAAGATCGTCAGGAACGGTCTAGATGTCCGAGTTCCTTGTCCGGATTTATGAAATCTCTGACTCTTTGTTTGAGTTCCTTAATATCAGGAAACCCACCCTCATTTTTTCGGCACCAAATTAAATTCTGATTGCAAGTGATTTTGAATGTTCCGCTTACTTCCTTGTTTGGTTTTAGGGTAACCTCATCAATTTCCTGTTCAAATGTGGAGAGTAATTCCTGTGCCATCCACCCCGAGCGCAGTAACCATCTGCAACCAGGGCAATACTCAATGATTATTTTGAATTCCATAGGTTTTAAAATTTGGAGATGATATTATTTATTTTGTAAAAAATTTTCAGGTGATACTCCGTAAACGGATTTAAATGTTCTTGAAAAATGAAAAGGATTTTCAAATCCAAGCTCAAATGCAATGTCTTTTACCAATCTACTTGATGAAAGCAATAAAGAGGCTGCATGTCTCATTTTTAATCTAACCAAAAACCGGTAGGGTGAATGGTTATGGAATCGTCGAAAGACACGTGACAGGTAAGCCGGGTCAATATGCAGTTCATTTGCGAGTTCATCCACGGTCTTGATCCGAAAGTAGTTGTTACGCATATGCTGATGAATGCGGTTGTATGTATCCCATGCACGAACCTGCTTTTTTGAATTTACTTGAGCGAGTTCTGAAATTTTAAGGATAACGGTATGAGCCAGTAAATTACCAATTGAAACACCGTTATCGACGGGTGCATTTGTATTACCCAGAATCAATTCAAATAAATCAACAATTTCACTATGATCTCGAATATTTTCAAAGTTAAGTTGTTCTTTGATGATTTTAGAATCAATTTCAATATCAGGTGAATGAGCTAGTACCATAAAATATTTGATCATTGGTGTGATTGGAGAGCTTGATATTTTATGATGGTTTCCGACTTTGTAGCTAAATAGAGAACCTGGGCATAACTGATGGCAGGTGCCTCCCAAATGGAGCTTTCCTTTTCCTGCCATTATAAATTCGATGGTTGTATATTCTATGTCCGAATTTGACCTGCCAATTTCTGGATAAGAATCCCGTTCAACCAAAAAGTCGGGCAGGCACTTCTCAAAACCAACACTGACCAGCGAAAAGAAATCGGGTTTGTCTTTCGGGAAGCCAATAAAAACCTGCCTTGCATCTGCGACCTGCTTAGAAAAGTGTTCCATAAATAATTTGTAGTTAAAAGTCAAAAAAAGATATTCTTTTGTCAAGGATATGCATTCTTAATTTAGTGCCTTTAGTCTATTATAACTTTAGTTATTGCTGTAGATGAAGTTTTTTATACAGATGATTTGTCCTATTCTGATTTTTGTTTAAAATCATATATTGTAATGCATGTGTATTTAAATTTTTTTTCGAATACTAGAACAAGACTAATTGACACTTTGATGTATTTTCCGACTATCAATTAGACAACAGGCTGCAATTTTAAATGAATTTGCGATTTTTATTTTTTTCTATTCTCCCCATCATCAGTTTGATTGCTGATGAGAATCATTTTTTTGAATCAAAAATACGGCCTATTCTGTCAGAAAAATGCTATGAATGTCATAGTTCAAAGTCTTCTAAGATTAAAGGTGGTTTGCGTTTGGATCACATTGAATTGATCTTGCAGGGTGGAGACTCGGGTCCTGCGATTGTTCAGGGGAATCCAGAAGAATCTCTTCTTGTCCAAGCAATCCGTTATGATGATCAGGATTTTCACATGCCGCCCAAAGAAAAATTGCCCAAACAGGTAGTACAGGATTTTGAGCGGTGGATATCCGAAGGAGCGACTTGGCCGGACGAGTCAGTTCCAACTCTTTCATCTTCCAATAAACGGAAGTCCTTCAACTTGGAGAAACGAAAAAATTCTCATTGGTGCTGGCAACCCATTAACCCTCCGGGTATTCCGGTTGCTGAATCCGCGAAAAAGCTACACCCAATTGACCAATTGATTCGTGCAAAACTTGCTTTTACAGGTCTGTTACCCTCCCAACCTGCAGATAAAAGAACTTGGCTGAGACGGGTGACTTTTGATCTAATTGGCCTTCCCCCGAGTTTAACTGATATCGAAAATTTTATAGCGGATAAATCTGATGATTCCTTTCAGATCGTAGTCGACCGATTACTCGCATCGCCCCATTATGGAGAAAAGTGGGCAAGGCATTGGATGGATTTAGTGCGCTATGCCGAGACATGCGGACATGAATTTGATTACCCGTTGGAAAACCCTCACGAATATCGTGATTACTTGATTCGTGCATTTAATCATGATTTACCCTATGATCAATTGCTTACAGAGCATATTGCTGGTGATTTGATTTCTTCGCCGCGCATCCACCCTGAGCAAAAATTCAACGAATCCATTATTGGCACTGGTTACTGGTTTTTTCATGAGGCAGTACATGCTCCAACAGATTCAAAAGTTGATAATGCTGACCGAATGGAGAATCAATTGGATGTATTTGGGAAAACTTTTCTTGGGTTAACAATTGGATGTGCTCGCTGCCATGATCATAAGTTTGATGCTATTTCTGAAAATGATTACTATTCATTGGCGGCGTTTATGCAGGGTAGTAACAGACAGGAATACCCTTTAGATGCAGGCGGTAAAAGAGAAGAAATATCCGGTCAACTTCTTTCCCTTGCGAAAGAAGGATTTGTGAGTGTTGAAGGATTTGATTTTAATTCCGGAAACCCCAGTGATTACTGGAATGTCTCATCGAAACTCATGGAGCCCAAAAAAGTTTCTCCAACGGATGAGAATCCTTGGAATGGTGAGGTTTTGGGAGATTTTGAGAACGATTTTGGAGAATGGAAATCAGCGGGCAAAGCATTTGGTACAGGTCCTCAAACTGAGACTTCCGGGAGCAATCCTGTAACCAAATATCATGGAAAAGGCTGGGCAGGCTCGTTGCTCGCTGGCGGCGACAATTTAACCGGCTCTTTGTTCTCGCCTGAGTTTATAATCACCAAGCGATTTATGAATTTTTTAATCGCGGGTGGAGCTATCGAGAAAGTAGGAGTAGAATTATGGATTGAAGAAAATAGGAAAATAATTTCCCGAGGTTCGAATAATGAAATTTTCACGCCCAAATCTTGGGACATGGGCGGATATCTTGGGAAAAAAGCACAGATTCGCTTAATCGATAATGCAACGGGCGGTTGGGGGCACATCCATGCGGATCGTTTTGTTCAAGCAAATGTTCCTGCTGCTGAACTGATTGATTCACCTGTACCTTCCGACGCTTTCATCACCAGGGTCTCCGCCGAAAATAAGCTTTCAAAAAAAACCCTCCTTTCTTGGTGTCAACATTTTGGAAAGCGAACCAATCTATCATCATTGTTGAAAAGAGTGAAAAGTGCAAAACATACATACAATGGCCTGGTCAAAGCGGAACAGAATTTTATAAAAAATAGTCAATCTTTTGCAAATTTCACATCTTCGGAGATTCCAAGTGGTTGGAAAATTACAGGTGAAGCGTTTAAACCACTAGGTCATCAATTAATCTCTTTCGATGGGCTTACTCTTTTTCCTGACCGCAATGTACTTTCCTCTCATGTTTTAGGAGATAGGCGGGTGGGCAACCTGCGTTCCCCGCATTTTAAAATTGAGCATGATCAAATTTTGGTTAAAGCCAAAGCAAAGAAGGCTTTTATGCGAGTAGTTATTGATAACTACCATATGGGTAAACACTCAGGTTTACTTTTTGGCGGCACTGTTATCAAGGAGGCAAATTCCGACGGTGATTTCAAATGGTTTAGTTTATCGCCCAAAAAATACAAAGGCCATTGGGCTTATCTTGAATTTGTGGATCGGGGTACAGATGCTTACCTGGAAATTGAGCAAGTCAGATTTGCCAATTCCGGAATTGGAAGAAGGCCCGATTCTAAGTTTTCTCTTTTGCTGGGGGATGAGAAAATTGAGAAAGGTAATCTCCCTCAATTCCTTGATAGTTTCCTAGAAAAATCATTCGATAAAATTAATGCGGGCAAGTTTTCAGGAGAAGAATATGAATTTCTTAATTACCTCCATAGCGAGGGACTTATTCCATTCGAAAATCAGCAAACTATAGCCGAAATAGCAAGACAAGCTGAAGTCATTGATTCTAAAACACCCCGCGAGCGGTATGTATTAGCGATTGCAGAGGGGAGCGAGTTCCAAGGGAATGTTTATGTCCGTGGAAGCCCGCATAAACTTGGAGACCCTGTCCATGGTAGAAATCTCACCGCCCTTGGTGGGCAGACAGGTTCGCGTCTGGATTTGGCGAATCAATTAACCTCCGAGGATAACCCGCTCGTGTCCCGAGTAATGGCAAACCGTATATGGTTGCAGTTCTTTGGTCGTGGAATTGTTCCGACTCCAGATGATTTTGGTCCAATGGGACAGGAGCCCAGCCATCCTGAACTGCTTGATTGGTTAGCCAATGATTTTAGGGAAAATAATTGGTCTGTTAAAAATCTGATTCGAAAAATTGTTCTTTCTCAAACCTATCGGCAATCAAGTACTTTAAATCCCTCCAACGACAAAAATAAAGTTAGCTTGGCGGACCCTGAGAATATTCTGCTGCACAGAATACCAGTTAGGAGGCTACATGCCGAATTCATCAGAGATTCAATCCTGTTGTTCTCTGGTCGAATCGATAAAAAGCTTTTTGGCCCTTCGGTTCCAATTTATAAGACTGCTTTTATGACAGGAAGGGGAGGGAAGAAAAATGGACCTCTAGACGGAGCAGGTAGAAGGAGTATTTACGGTTCTGTTTACCGAAATTTTCTTTCACCCTTTATGCTGGCTTTTGATCAACCTGCTCCTTTCGGTACCAAGGGTAAAAGGTCAGTTTCCAATGTTCCTGCTCAATCTTTGGCTCTAATGAATGATCCATTTGTAATTGGTCAATGCAAGATGATGGGTAAAAATATTTTTCAGGCAATGAAGCCTAAACCCGAATCAGTTGGTAGTCTTTTTGAAATGATAACGGGCAAGCCTCCAAGTCCAAAGGCCCAAGAACAACTTCTCGCATTTTTAGAAACTCAAACGAATGCTCATGGGAGTCTTACCGAACATGTTTGGGCTGATTTAGCCCATGTCTTAATTAATTCAAAAGCATTCCTTTTTCTCAACTAATCTTCGAAGCTATGCATTGTAACCAATTTAATACTCCATTATCCCGTAGATCCATGCTTCAATCCTGTGCCATGGGATTTGGGGGACTCGCTTTTTCTGCTCTGTCCAATGATTCACTGGCTTCCCCCTTGGCACCGAAGAAACCCCATTTTACACCGAGGGCTAAAAATGTGATTTTTCTCTACATGGATGGCGGGCCTTCTCATGTGGACATTTTTGATTACAAGCCAGCCTTGGAAAAATATAACGGGAAAGATCCGCGCGAAGTAATTGGAAAATTAGCCCCCACACAATTTGATAATATTGGTAAAATTCTCAAGAGTCCGTGGGAATTCAAGCAAAGAGGGCAAAGTGGACACTGGGTATCCGATCTTTTTCCACATATTGCACAGGACGATGTGATTGATGAGATCTCAATGGTTAAATCGATGACCTCCAATTTTTCTGAACATACTTCAGCTAATTATTTTCTGCATACCGGAAGCGGTTTTCAAGGGCGTCCAAGTATGGGGGCATGGTTTGGGTATGGATTGGGAACAGAAAATCAAAACTTACCCGGTTTTGTGGTTTTAAATGGAGGCTTGATTCCACCTGGAGGATTGGATTGTTTTGGTTCCGGTTTTTTACCGGCTAGTTATCAGGGATCTGTTTTTCTTCCTCAAAATGAACCAGTTGCTAATATTAAACCGAAGGAAAAATCATCTGATTTACAGAAGAATAAATTATCTCTTTTGTCAGATTTAGATAGCTCTTCTTTGGAGGAAATGAACTTTGACCCCCAAGTCGAAGCAGCGATTCAAAACTACGAAACTGCCTATCAAATGCAGTCTTCAGTACCTGAATTAATGGACTTAAAAGGAGAATCTGAAACGGTTAAAAAATCGTATGGAATGGATTCAGATTTTAAAAATACACGGACCTTTGGAATGCAGTGCCTGCTGGCACGCAGGTTGGTGGAGAGAGGAGTTCGGTTTATTGAACTGACCTGCCCGGGTGGAAATGGAGACCGCTGGGACCAACATGGTGGATTGGTGGATGGACATGGAAAAAACTGTAAATCTGTGGATCAACCGATAGCCGCACTCATTCGTGATTTAAGAAAGTTGGGCATGTTGGATGACACCCTTGTTGTCTGGACGGGAGAGTTTGGTCGTACCCCGTTTGCTCAAGGATCAAACGGACGTGATCATAATCCCTTTGGATTTACGACTTGGTTTGCTGGCGGTGGGATCAAACCAGGTCTTAGCGTAGGGGCAACGGATGAGTTTGGTTACAAAGCAGTGGAAAACCGTTATGAAATTCATGATCTGCATGCGACAATGCTTTATTTACTAGGAATCGAGCATACGGAAAGCACTTTTCGTTTTGGAGGTAGAGATATGAGACTTACCGAAGTATTCGGTCACTTGATAAAAGAGATTCTATAGTGCAAATTTAATTTATCTCTATAGTTTTTTCACTCCTTTAGGTTTATATTTTCCCTGTATGAGTTTTATCACTCATTTATTGTAAATTAATAATTTTATCTCGATTAATTATCCTTGCTTATGATTTCATATTGAATTCTATTAGATTTTAATATCTTTTACTATATTAAAACTCCCCATATTTGTTAGAATGCCTGAAAATTTAGAAATCGATTTACAAATCAAAGAATCTCCATCCCTAGAAGGTCCTTTTTCGAGGTATCTCAGAACATACAGATTGCTTAATAGTTTACTCTTAGCTCTCTTTTTCATGGTGCTGACCTTCTCTATTTTTTGGAATATAATGATGGGATTACCACTAAGTGATGATGCGGGGTCAGATTTTTCGGATGCAGGTCAACCCACAGCGGCACCGAAGAAACAGGAACAGAAAGTCAGGTTGATGCAAAGACAAAAGCAGGCAAAGCCTTCCCAAAAATTTACATTTCAAGCAAAAGCAATATCAGAAATTTCAGCACCGGTGGTGGATATTGAGACAAAATCACTTAATCCTGCAATTGCAATCAGCCCGATGGGAAATATGGGCGATGTGAGTGTGAATGTGGATATGTCCGTTCTGAACAAAGCCTTTGCGTCTAATTTTATGGGGATCAAGTCAAAGGCGAATAAGATTCTATTTATTATTGATTATTCCGCCTCGATGAATGGGCGGGATAAAGTAATGAGAAGCGAGTTATGTAAGGCAATTGAAAAACTGCCTGCTGTAGGTTCTGTTTCGGTTATCTTTTTTTCTGGTCCGACATGGGTTGCAGGTGAGGATGCCAAGGCCTTACATAAAAATTGGACCGGTTCCAATAATGGGGGATGGAAGCCCAATGATGGATACAACCCCGTTCGTCCCAAGTGGTTGCCCGTCACGCCTTCGACAAAGAAAAAATTAACGAAAGCAGTTCAGGATACTCCTCTGACTTTTGGTACGGTGTGGGACAATTCATTCGAGTGGGCGTTTTATATGAATCCCAAACCGGATGTCATTTATTTTATGACCGATGGAAATTCTAATAAGAACTTTCAGGGAATTGATTTGATTAAGCAGAAAAAAGGAAAGACCAAAATCTACACTATCGGATACGGGGCTCCTGCAGGGGCTAAATTACCATTGGAAGAAATTGCAGCGATGACCGGTGGCAAGAGTAAATTTGTCGATATGGATGAAATAAGGATGATGGAAAAAGAAATTGATGCGAATGGGCAAGTGAACTGAGTTTTATCCGACGGGGCACTGAATGAGCTGCAACAAAAGAAGTAACCTCACAAATATCCAAGAGTTTTCCAGGAGAAAATAAGATTTCTTCCCTGTAATTAGATATCCTTCATCTCAAAAAAAAGACCATCCTAAGATGGTCTTTTATAAATCCTTAGATTAGGAGAGAATTACTCGGAAGCATTGGATTCTGCTTCAGTTGCATTTCCTTCTCCTTCTCCTGCTTCGCCTGCGCCACCGCCGCAAGATGCGAAGAGGGCCAACGAAAGGACACTTAAGAGGGTCAGAAAGTTTTTCATGACGTCAATTTCCTTTTGTTTGGTTTAGTATTTATTAGGTGAAATGTTGATTGATTCAACATCTCTAAAATTTAGATTATTGAACTTCTGTCAAGCTGATTCCCATCTAGGATTTCTTCAAAACCGCTCCTGTTGAATGCATTCGCATTGCCAAACGCATGGTATTTTTATTGGCTTGAGGAATGTATTATATAGGAATTGATGTCGGGACATCTTCGGTGAAAGCTTTGCTCATAAATGAGAAGGGAATGGTAATAAAGACCACTAATCCGGAGTATTCATTCCAAACGCCAAAACCTCTGTGGGCTGAAGCGAATCCCATCGATTGGTGGAACGCGACCCGAACTGCAATTAAAGAGCTAATCCTATCAATTGATTCCAATAAAATCGCAGGAATTGGACTAACCGGACAAATGCATGGTATGGTGGCTTTGAATAAAGGTGGGAATGTTCTGAGACCTTGTATCATGTGGAACGATCAGCGATCTCATCTAGAATGCGATGAGATTACTCAAAAAGTCGGTCAGGAAAATCTACTTAGAATAACTGGGAATCCTGTGCTTCCCGGATTTACTGCCCCGAAGATTTTATGGACTCAAAAAAAGGAACCCGAACTTTTTGCATTAATTGACAAGATAGTCTTACCTAAAGATTTTATTAGGTACAAACTTACTGGAGAATTCTTTTCAGATGTATCTGATGCTTCGGGGACATCGTTGCTTGATGTTGGTAAAAGATCTTGGTCTTCGGAAATTTTTGATTTATTAGGCTGGCCTATTTCTTGGATGCCCGAGGTTACCGAATCTGCGGAAGCAACTTCTACAATTTCTGTAGAGGCGGCCGAGTTAACTGGTCTTCTTGCGGGAACACCGGTTGTGGCAGGAGGAGGGGATTGTGCTGCACAGGCTATCGGTTCTGGGATTGTGGAAGAAGGTAAAGTTTCAGTAACCCTGGGAACGAGTGGTGTGGTGTTTGCTCAAAGTGATGAGTATCGTGTAGAGCCAAATGGTAATTTACATTCATTTTGTCACGCCGTTCCGGGTAAATGGCATTTGATGGGTGTCATGTTATCTGCTGCTGGATCCTTTCAATGGTATAAAAATCAATTTGGGTTAGAGGAACAAAAAATTGAAAATGAGGGTGGGGTGAATGCTTATGAAACTCTAACTAAACAAGCAGAACAAGTTAAAGCAGGTTCAGAAGGGCTATTTTTCCTTCCTTATCTTTCGGGCGAGAGAACTCCGCATCCAGACCCCTACGCTAGGGCTTGTTTTATTGGTATGAGCTTGCGCCACCAAAAACAACATCACACCCGAGCCGTATTGGAAGGCGTTTCTTACGGGTTGAATGATTCTTTATCCTTGATGAGAAAATTGGGAGTAAATCCAAGCGAAATTATACTATCTGGCGGTGGGTCGCGATCCAGATTGTGGAAACAGATGCTAGCGGATGTGTTTGCAACTCCGTGTGCAATGGTAAACGCACTTGAAGGTGCAGCTTATGGAGCAGCAATTCTTGCAGCAGTAGGCGTTGGTGGTTTTGCAACAGTGGAAGAGGCGTGTAATGCTTTTATTCAAAAAACAGAAACGGTAAATCCGGGTCCGGAACAAGAAATTTACAATCAATGTTACCCCATATATAAGAATTTATATCCCAGTTTGAAAAAACAGTTTGGTCAAATCGCTGAGACAATAGCAAAAAATTCCTAGTTTTAAATGGATAATTTATACGAGTCCGAAAAGTTGTTGGGAGAATATTTGTTGTTCCATTATGGGCAAGATGACGAAGTAATGCCGTGGTCTGATGGACCTCAAAATGGTTTACATTTTCCTGTCCGAACGGTTCATGAACTTATAGATTCTCATTCTCTGAAAACTTCCATGAACCCAAGGGCTTTGGATGTGGGGTGTTCGGTTGGTCGCTCCGCATTTGAACTGACCTCATATTGTGAGGAAGTTCAAGGTTGTGATCTTTCACAATCTTTTATTGATGCTGCCCAAAGTTTATCCGAAAGATTTGAATTACCATATCAATATTTAGAGGAGGGTGATTTGTATAAATCAGCAATGGCACAAGTGGAATGCCCTATGAAAGCTTCCCCCACTTTTTTTGTTGCTGATGCCTGTGATTTGCCAACCCATTTGTATGATTTCGATGTCGTTCATGCTGCTAATTTAATATGTAGACTGCCTGACCCTAATCTTTTTTTTAATCAGTTGCCGAACTTAGTTAAGAAGGGTGGGCAACTTATTTTGGCTACTCCTTTTACTTGGTTGGAAGAGTATACTCCTAGAGATAAATGGATTGGTTCGGGAGATTCCGAAAGTAAACTTGCTCAATATTTAAGCCCCTTTTTTGAATTGGAAAAAAAAGTTGAATTACCTTTTGTGATTCGTGAACATCGTAGAAAGTTTCAGTATAGCGTTTCGTTGGGAACTCGTTGGAGGCGTGTAAGCCATTCCTAATAGAATATTCTTTCTGAAATTTTTTATTAATTGAGGTGTAATTAAAACTTTGGTGTCGAAAAAATGGATGTCCTTGATTTGTAATAATAATCTCAATAACAAAGAAACATGACTATTTTTGATGAATTTCTGACCAATATAAGGTCTAATGATGAACCTGATTCAAGTCTATCCGCTTGTCTGAAATCTCTATGGTGGTCTCAGAAAGGAGATTGGGATAAAGCCCATGATCTTGCCCAGAATGAAGGTTCTGCGGATAGCGATTGGATTCATGCATATTTACATCGAGTGGAAGGTGATTTAGGAAATGCGGCCTATTGGTACAATCGATCTTCAAGACCGGTGAAGCGTAATGAAAGCTTAGAGGAAGAATGGAGTGAATTGGTCAGATATTTTCTCTTGGAGAACGCTTAACTTTTAAATAAAAAGTGGATTTTGACTCGAAAAGTGTATTTTTAAAAACCAAAAAGAAAAAAGACAGCTTTCTTGAGGAGGATAATAGGTGGGATATTTTTTCACCAATCAGTTTGTTGATCTTATGTTCAATGAGCGTTCTTTTTATTCGTTCTGCTCAGGCTTATACGGGTGGAAATCAATGGGAAATGCAGTTGTTGTGGGTAGTTATAGGTCTTTCAGTTTATACTATTGTGTCACTTATTGATTATCATTTTTGGATGCGTTTTGCTCATATAACCTATGCCGTGGGGATCGTTTCTCTTTTTGTTGTTTTTATTTTTCCTGAAAAATATGGAGCGCAGCGATGGATAGATTTAGTTTTTTTCAAATTGCAACCGTCCGAATTTGCAAAAATTGTCACTCTAATACTCGGGGCGAGCATCTTGTCGCGATCCGAAATTGGGACTTTACGTGATTCCTTAAAAGGCATTTCTAAATTGGGACTTTGTTTTGCCTGTCCAATGTTCTTGATTTTCAAGCAACCTGACTTAGGATCAACATTAGTATTTCCACCAATAGCATTTTCTCTTTTGTACGTCGCTCGCATACCTTCTCGATTCTTTGTTGCTACAGCCCTTCTGTTTGTAGTGATGATTGGTGTGTTGGGTTATGACGTTTTTCGTTATTATCAATATAAATCCGAGAACCCGAATCCTACCGAGGCAATTGTTGCCTACGAGGATACATCTCTCATACCACTCAAGGACTATCAACGTAAACGCATCCTCACTTTTCTTGCACCAGAAGTCATGGACCCAAACGGAATTGGAGCGAATTGGAATCGTATACAAGCTCTCATTGCCGTTGCCACCGGTGGAACTACTGGCAAGGGTTTAGGCAATGGAATGCAAGCTAAACTAGGATATCTACCATCTGCTGTCGCACACAATGACTTTATTTTTGCGGTTTTGGCGGAAGAATCTGGATTTGTTGGAGGAATGATCGCCATAGGAGCGTATTTTCTGCTTATCTTTGGTTGTATAAAGGTAGCTTCCAAGGCGTCTGATCGCTTTGGAGCCATGCTTGCTGTTGGAATATCAGTCTTGCTGATGACTCATGTTTTTATAAACATAGGCATGACTATCGGCATTACTCCAATTACTGGTTTACCGTTGCCGTTTCTTAGCTACGGAGGATCATTCCTGATCTCCTGTTTTATTTTGCTTGGGTTGGTTCAGAGTGTTTATCGCCATAGAAAGCAGTTTTGATGAAAATTTTTATTATATCATCAATTTTAAACTTTTTTGCGTTGATAGCCGGGTTTTCCATCCATCATAAAAATGGCCAGAAATACCAAGCGTAGACCTCATTATTCAAAACGTAAAAGATCACGAAGGAAAACGGAGAACAAAAGTTCACCGTCTGCTAAAAATGACCTGACACTTCCTCCCGTCGAACCTCCCCCCGTATCAATTGATAAGGGTAAGCTTAGAGAAGAGGCAATTGAGAGAGCAAAAAAACGCCCAATTCGTGAGAGAATTCTTGCTTTTTTTCGACGTGAAACCAACAAGGATTACAAAGAGTTAATTATTAATACTGAAGCCCTTGAACGCCGGGTTGCCTTAATTGAAAATGGTGTATTACAAGCTTTTGATGTCGAACGTTTGGACGAAGAAAGAATGGTAGGTGCAATATTTAAAGGCAAAGTACAAAATCTAGAACCTGGTTTAAAAGCGGCATTCGTAAATATTGGTCAGGAAAAAAACGCTTTCTTACATTACTGGGATATGCTTCCAGGAGCGAATAATGATCCATCGATTGAAATAGTCCGTGAAAATAAAAGAAAAACTCCACATAATCGAATCGAGGCGAAGTCGATTCAAGAAATCCCCAAGGTCTTTCCCGTTGGTTCAGAAATTGTGGTTCAGATTACTAAGGGGCAGATTGGGAGTAAAGGTCCACGCACCACAACGAATCTTTCTTTGGCAGGTAGGTTCTTAGTTTTAATGCCTTATGCTGGTCAATGTGGAATTTCGAGAAAGATCGATGATAAAGCGGAGCGCAGTCGCTTAAAAAGGATTATAGGAAATCTCAGTTTACGAGAGGGGATGGGGGTTATTATAAGAACGGCAGGTCAAAATAAACCTGAACGCTTTTTCGATCGTGATCTTCATTTATTGCTCCAACAATGGGATGAGATAGAGGCAAAAATGAGGACTCAGGATAGTCCATGCTTTCTTTACCAAGAGCCCGATTTAATCGGGTTAACTGCACGTGACTTTTTAACCGATGATATAGATCGTGTTCAAATTGATCGAAAAGAGGATTACAATCGTTTAATCGAGACTATTCAGCGAATTTCTCCTAAGTCCAAATCCAAAGTTACTCACTTTGATGAGGAGATCCCAATTTTTGAACGATTTAATGTTGAGCGTCAAATTGAGCAGACTTTCATGCGCCGGGTACTTCTGCCTTCAGGAGGAGAAATCGTAATGGAGGAAACGGAAGCACTTGTATCGATTGATGTGAATACAGGAAGTCATAAGGGCGATCGAAAAGATGGCAAAAATTTCATTCTACAGGCTAATATTGAAGCTGCAGTGGAGGTATGTCGTCAAATGAGGCTTCGTAATTTAGGCGGTCTAGTAATTATTGACTTTATTGACATGAAAAATAAGGGAGACCAAAGAAAGGTTTTCCAAAAAATGAAGTCGTCCATGGCGGACGATAAGGCAAAACATAATATCCTTCCCATTTCACAATTGGGGATTATGCAAATCACCCGTCAACGCCACGATGAAAGTAATTCTAGTGGGATTTATGAACCCTGCCCGTATTGTTCTGGTAGAGGAATTGTAAAATCCCCTCGGGCGGTAAGTATTGAAATCCAAAGAAAAATCACCAGTGTGGTTCGAAGGTTACGAGAAGAAAATGCGAATACAGAAGCGAATATTAAAATTTTCCTTCATCCAAGTACACTTCGACGATTACGCGGCCCGGATTCCAAATTGATCGATCGAATGGAGAGAAACTATGGTTTGAAGTTGAACTTTGAGGCTGCGGAAACTTATCATGTGGAAAACTTTAAGTTAGTTGACGAGTCCACCAATAATGAAATTCGCTAGGTAAATACGATGCGTATCCTTGCTGCTTTTGATAAATGCAAGGGCTCCCTGTCTGCAAGGGAAATTTGTTCACTTGCCAAAGATGTTATTTCTTCTAGGTCTTCTCTGGATCATGTCCAAACTATGCCACTTACAGATGGAGGGGAAGGTTTTGCTGATTTATTAACCAATGCCAAAGATGGTTCCTTTCATTCTGTTTTTGCAAAGGATTCCCTTGGACGAGAAAAAGAGGTAAAGCTTGGAATAATTTCCAGTGCAGATGTCGACCCTGATCTGCAAGAATTTATTAATTTACCTTGCCCGGGTAATATAGCAGTGATCGAAATGTCTTCGATTGCAGGATTGGCAGACCTTATGGAGGAAGAGAGAAACCCTTGGCTTACGAGCACCTTTGGGGTAGGTCAACTTCTTAAACATTGTGATAAATATGAAGTTAGTCTGATTTTATTGGGAATCGGTGGAAGCTCAACTAATGACATGGGAGTGGGCGCATTGAGTTCGCTTGGAGTTAAGTTTATAGATGGGGATGGACTCCCTGTTTCTTTTCCCAGTCCAGAAACTTGGTCTAATATAAAGGAGATATCCACTAATAGTTTGTCTACTCTTCCCCCTATTCGTATTGCGTGTGATGTTAGTAATCAATTGCTTGGAGAGGGGGGGGCAACCTATCAATTTGGTCTACAAAAAGGTCTTTATCCTGATCGTAAACAGGAAATGGAAGAAGAGATGTTACACATGTCAGCGTCCTTAGCTGCAGCCTTTCAAAAACCATTAAGTTTTCGTGAACAGGAGGGGAGTGGAGCCGCGGGTGGTATTGGTTATGGCCTTAGTTTAGCTTTTAATACGAGTTTTGTTTCTGGATTCTCATTAATTTCGAAATGGTTTAATTTGGAAGAAGCGGTTAAGGAATCGGATTTAATTTTGACCGGAGAAGGTCGGTTTGACCGTACATCTTTATATGGAAAAGGACCCTTTGAAATTATCCGTATGGCATCCAACTATGGAAAAAATATCATTCTTCTTGCAGGTTCGGTTGAAAGCGAAGCGGTCAAGGAATGCAAAATTAAGTTTCCAAATATTGAAGTTGTATCTTTTGGTAATGCTAAATTGAGCCTGAATGAAAATTTGACAAGAGCACCCGAATTTTTTTCGAATGAACTTTTGAAACAGTTATCAAATTATTGATGAATCAAGCAGAATGTCCCCAAGAAAAAGAGCTTCGTTTTAAGCGTATTAGGCGTTTGAAAAGATGGATGCGCCCATTACCAAGGCGTTCTAATGTTCATAAATATCCCGTTCTTAAATGGTTTTCTGCCACAGCGTATAAAAGATCTTATCTTTGGTCTTTTAAAGGGGATGCCATTAAACCCGCACTGTTTTGGGGTATGGTAGTTTCTTTCTCTCCCTTGGTTGGATTTCAAATGCTCATTGTGTTCTTTCTTGCCTTACTTGTCCGAGCCAATCTTCCTTTGATTGTTGCCTTGCAATGGATTTCTAATCCATTCACCATGGGCCCAATTTACTTCGCTGACTATAAGATTGGCCGTATTCTTCTAGACCTTGCAGGATATAAAGTTAAGAAGAACCCACTTCTAAGCCCTGATTATGACTGGGCTTGTTTTAAATTTAAAGATCTTCTGGAATTACTTGATACTTTTCCCCCAATGTTTCTTGGCGGATCTGTTTTGGGTGTATTCTTTGGAGTAGTTTCAGTATTTTTTTACAAAATGCTGGCAAAGTCTTTCCAGAGTCCACAAATTAATTCAAAATTATAAAACATTATTTAAACATCGACTATATGAATAAAAAATCAATTCCACATTTCGTTTGGATATTTTCAATTTCTTTCCTTATTTTTTCACCTTTCGAAAAAATCTCTGCGAAAGAACCGTCTATAACATTAGGCATTGATTATTTAGAGAAAAGTAAATTTGCGGTACTTACCGGTAAGCGAGTCGGTTTATTAACTCATCCTGCCGGGAAAAACGGTATGGGAGAAAGTACAGTGGATGTTTTTGTCAGATCAAATGAAGTAAATCTTGTGGCATTGTTCGGTCCGGAACATGGAATATACGGCGATGAAAAAGCGTCCGTGCCTGTGGATGATAAAATAGATAAGAAAACGGGTTTACCCGTATTTTCTCTTTATGGAAAATTTCGTAAACCCACTAGTAAAATGCTAACTAAGATTGATAGTTTAGTAATTGACCTTCAAGATGTTGGTGTTCGTTGTTACACTTATATAAGTTGCATGCGATATGCAATGGAGGCTTGCTTTGAAGCTGGGGTGGAAGTGGTTGTATTAGACAGACCAAACCCATTAGGCGGGATAAAAGTAGCAGGACCACCGATGGATGAAGCGTGTATGAGTTATGTCGGTGCCTTTCAGATTCCCTTTGTTCATGGTTTGACAATAGGTGAATTAGCATTGTGGTCTAAAAAAGTATCTGGGGTTTTAAATACTGAAGATACTAATCGAAAAAAAGGAAAATTGATCATCGTGCCAATGCTGGGTTGGACTCGTGAAATGACTTGGCCTCAAACTGGCCTGTCCTGGTATCCCACCTCCCCAAATATACCAACCTTAGATGCAGTAGCTGGATATCCTATGACTGGTCTAGGAGCACAAATGGGAAAATTTAAACACGGGATTGGAACAAAACATCCTTTTCGCTTCCTTACTTATGAGGGTAAATCAGCAGACGCACTTAAGGCTGCCCTTGATCAATTAAATATTCCTGGCCTAGCTTTTAAAATAAAAACACTTCTATCATCTGATGGTAAGAAAAAGGATGGTGTTTATATTGTAATAAATGATTGGGAAAAATGGCGTCCTACAGATTTACCTTTTTTTATGATGCAACTTTCTGCTCTATGGCAAACCCCCAGCCCATTTAGTGAGGCAAGTGATTCAGAAATCATGCTTTTTAATAAACATGTTGGTTCGCAGTCTTGGTGGGATGCATTAGTTACAGACGCAGGAAGTGTGAATACTCAGAAGTTTTTGGCAAAGTGGAGCCTAGATAGTGAAAGGTTTGTATCCTTGGTAAAACCTTACCATCTTTATTAAGGAATTTTCTAACGTGTAAATTCGTCCAAGGATAAAACTTTCATTCCATGTCTATGAAGGGCTTCTTCTCCAATATCTTCATCCTCCATCGCTAAAGCTAAAACCGGTCTGTTATTAGGTTGGTAAAGGAAAGGGTAAACATAATGAATATTAATCTCTGCATGAAGTAGGGACTGAGTTATCAAATGGAGAGAGTCTTCGTCCTTAATTTCAACAGCAATAATGTTTCTTTCGGTAAAACTAATTGATCGGGATTTTAAAAGTTGTGCGGTTTCCTTAGGATAGTTCGTAACAAGCCTGATTACTGCGGAATCTGTGGTGTCTAAAACTGAAATAGCCATCACATGAATATCCTGAGATTTAAGCATACTTACGAAGTCATTTAACCACCCAACTTTATTTTCAGCATAAATAACAAATTGCCTGATAGTGTCTTTTCCTGGATTACGCAGGGTAGAGGGCGAATGATCGGAGTAGTCCATTGGTTGAGTTGATAATTAATTTAACAGATCTAATCTTAACTCTTTTAAACCTTCCCTCGCAAGCAATTTGAAACTATCGTAAATTGAATGCTTGCTTCTCCTAAAGTTAAGAGTACAAAATATTCACACTATGCTAGTAAGAAGAACCTCTTTGATATGCACTTTTCTTTTTGGGTGGATTTCTCTTTTTGGAAATGAGGGAACCAAATGGATAACTGCTGACTTAAAGGATCTAGAGTCGAGTGCTCAAGACGGTGACTCCTATGCACAAGCATTTTTGGCGCTTTGTTACATTCACGGAGATAAAGGTTTAAACATTTCCTTTGATAAGGCTAGTTATTGGGCTAATTTATCAACGGAAACCGAGCATTGGCTAGGTTGGTTTACCATGGGGTATCTTCATCGATTTTCTCCACTTGGGCCGAATTCTGAAAAGGTTGGACAATTTTATAAGAAGGTATTCAAGAACCCCGATGGTACTTTAGTTAAAAGCGTAAGCACCGGAGATCCGGTGGCATCCTATGTATTAGCGGAAATTTTTACGGCAGAAGAAGTTGAGCCTGAAATTAATTCTGATCTTCAGTTTGCAGCTAAACATTATGCTAATTCTTCAAATTTAGGTTATGGACCCGCTTCAGTACAACACGCATTACTAAAACTTCACGCGAATGCAATTGAGGGCCAGAATATTGAAATCGGAAAAGATTTAGCAGGGGGTGTCTTTATACTTAAGGAAGCTGCGGAAAAACAACTGCCCGCAGCTAATCATTTTCTTGGACGTTGTTACTTTAAAGGAATTGGTGTAGGCGAAGATTACAAAATGGCTCTCGTTCATTTTCAGGCAGCTGCTGATCGTGGTTTTACCACATCACAATTAATTGTCGCTCATTTTTATGCTTACGGGTTAACCGGTCCAGCGAAAATAGATCTTGCTTTGCGCTATGCCAATCTGGCACTTCTTCAGGAAACAGAAAAAGCCTCCGAAAAAATTGCTGAATACGAACAACTCCTTATTAATCAATCAGAAGGCATCACTCAACCAGTCGTTCAAAGGCCTAATAATTCAGTTCCTTCTCCGATCAGCCCCTCCCTGATAGAACCACCTCCCTTGCCTCCCGAACCGATTGGGTTACCGGAACCTCCAGCATTTAGCCCTGTTGCTAATAGGCTTCCCTCTGTTTATGAAAATATAAAAACAAAAGATCCCGTGTTATCACCAAAGCCTTCGCCAACCAAATCATTATCAGAAGAAGGCTTACAAGATTTATCTCTAGCCAAACAACATTATTTTGGAAGAGGTTCTAATCTTGATTTAAAGCGTGCCTTTCAATTATTTTCTCAATCCGCAAGTATCGGAAATCCTGAAGCTGCTCGCTATTTGGGAATTATGTATCTGCGGGGTAAAGGTGTACCCAAAGATTCACAAAAAGCTCTTGAATGGTTCACGAAAGCAGCAGCAGGTGGAGATGAATTGGCAAAGAAGAATGTCAAAACTTTGCAGATTTTGAGTTCAAGAAATTAGACATATTCGTATTTTAGAAATTTATTCTCATTGCATTCTTTGCAATAGAAGTTTACTAAATTACTCTTTAGGAGAGATGGCAGAGTGGTCGAATGCGCTGGTTTGCTAAACCGGTGAAGGACTAATCGTTCTTCCACGGGTTCGAATCCCGTTCTCTCCGCCATTTTAAAGTTTAATTTTGATTTTCAGACCACTACCTATTACTAGTTGAAAATTTCCGAATGTTGACTAAAATTATGGGAATTGATTAAGATAGCTCCTTGATCTTACTAAGATTTTACTAATTTCTCTTTATGAATTTATTTCTAATGGCTACTATAAAGAATCAATTAAAAGTTTTTATATTTCTTTTAGTTTCCTCTTTTTTCCTAATATCCTGCACACAAGTTGAGTATAGTCGAGTAGGGGAAGGTGCAGGTAATGTTACTGATAAGAAAAGCCAAGAAAATTTGAATAAAGAACCTGCTACTCCTTCGGAAAAACCTGAATACAATGTTGTCTATCGAAAAAGCAATTTAGAGGCTCTTGCCATTGGTCGAAATCGAATTGAAATACAGGAATTAATGGGAGAACCTGAAGGGAAAAGCCTGGATGGTGGAAATGGATACCTTTGGGATTACAGAAGACCAGTATTAGATGAAGTAACCGGAGAAATATATGGTTGGAGTTTGGTTTCTTTTAAGTTTTTAAAGGGGCTTTGTGCTTATGTTAACATAACCTTAGCGAATCCCCCTCCAGAGATTTTAGAACAAGAAAAATCTAATAACTTATTTAGATTTTAAATTCCCGTTTCCTATTAAGGTAAGCGAATGATAGATATACCTTTTTTGGTTCCACCCGTTTGTAGAGGTTTACCATTGGGGGCATTTATTTTAAGTGATTCACCAGATGAACAAGTAATGGTTAGAGGCCCTGAATGTTTTAGTGGAACTTTATCTCCAGGTGTAAGGCTAATCCATTCTAACTCATTTCCAAATTTATCCTGAATCAAGACCCAAATTGTTCCGATTGCTTCGAGAGTGTAAAATTTATCTTCCGAACGAATCCTTGGGCGAGGTGAAAAATCATTGCCACTGCGAACGAAAGAATTTTGAGGTCGATCCAAGAATTCTCCACGGGGGTTGGGTGAAGCAGGAGGCGTGTAGTCCTCATATGTATTGGTTCCTTGAGGGAATGGAGAATCAGGATAAGGCGGGGGAGCATCAGGAAGGCTTGTTTGGGCTCCTCCCCAACAACCAGTAAAAATAGAAAAAGTCAGGAACAAAAAAGCAAAAAAAGACACAACTTGTGTGAAGTTTTTAATTCTAATCATAGATGGAAAATTTTTGGGGCAAAAGGAGACAATGTCTAATTGGTATCAATTGTCTAATTTGATTCAACACTAAAATAAATTTTAAATTTCTTCTTAAAACCAAGTTTCAACTTCAGAATACGGTTTTTTATTGGCAGGATCAATCGTTGACTTATCGGCAGTAAGATAAATTAAGAATTCATTGGTTTTAAGTTTACCAGCTATCATATTCCCTTCATGGGAAAATGCACAGTCTTTAAAGGGAGTAACAAATTTATCTCCCAAGGTTGTTATCCATATTTCTGTTTCCAAATCCCATAAGCGTAGTGCTCCATCTAGTGAGGTTAAAACAAGTTTTCCATTTGGTGATGTTTTACATCCCTTTTGGTTCAATCCATTGTTAGTTTGAAAACCATAGTTGGAAAGAAATTTTGACAATCTTCTTTCGGATGGTTCGGTTTTCTTTGCCAGAGCAAAAAAATAGTCGGGAGAAAAAACGGTATTGTTTTCAGCAGACTTAATGCAAAGTGTATCATTAATTGGCGTCTTTCGGATTGAGCAAGTGCCTTCTTTGTTTGAGATGATCATTTTTTTTCCGTAACGAGAAAAATCAAAATCAAATAAATTTTGAAGTGGTAAGCGAACGATTTTATAAATAAGTCCATTGGAAGTTTCGGTGAAAATTAACATGCCCGACTTATTTAAAGATACGAAAGATTCTCCGTTTTTTAAAAACCTACTTTTTATTGTTTCGTTGTATGGGAATGGATTCAATTTAATTTCTTTTCCATTTTTAGCTTCGAATAGTTTGGGTGTTGATCCAACTCCGGATGATAATAATTTTGTACCTATCGAATTATATTCAATGTAATCGAAACTCGTGTTGTGGTCTTTTGCAGAGACGTTCCACTCTGGAGTACAGTCGGGAAGAGTATAGGAGTTTATCCTGCCATCTAAACTTGATGTTGAAAACCTCTTTCCTTCAGGAGAAATAGAAACACTGGTTATAGGAAATTCATGATCATGAAGTGTGTGTTTATGAACGAATGAATTTCCGGAGAAAAGGTGTATTGATCCATCTTTACAACCGGCTATAACCCATTGATCATCGGAGGATGAAAAAATCGATGTGATTGTCGAATTAAGGTCATTGATTTGTTGAATCGGTAGTCCAGAAAAATCGGTGGTTCCAAAATTACCTTCTATTGATCCAGTAAATAATTTATCACCTGTAAAATTTGTTACAGCTTTGGGAGCGGTTAAATTACTTGGGCTTCCCTTAAGGAAAGGCTTGGAGTTTATGGGAAGAAATTTTAAATCAAATTTATCTAATTTAATAATTTCTTTTGAAATTATATTTTTTGAAGAGTTTTGTTCTTCATTAAGGTTTAATCCTAAAGCAATTCTGAAACCGCGATCTCCATTAACAACTGTTGGAGCATTAGCACCTCTGTATGATGATCGACAACGATCGAACTTTAAGTCATAGCAACCACCACGAAGTATTCTCCAATCTCCTCTTGATGAGTATGGGTTTATCACTCCCGGAACGCGCGTGCTAAGAAGCATAGACTTATCAGTCATCGCAGAATCTAAACACCATTCCCAAACATTACCATGCATGTCGTAAAGACCAAATGAATTGGAAAGTTTCTGTTTTACCGGATGGATCATACCATTTGAGTTTTTTGCAAACCATCCATATTTCATAAGATGTTCTTCGTATTTAGATTCGTCGTTATTTAAGACTGAGAATTTACTATTGCAAAAAGGACCTTCTGATCCTGCCCGGCATGCATATTCCCATTCCGCTTCTGTAGGAAGTCTCCATATATATCCGTTGGGTGGTTTTTCTAATTGATTGAGTTGATTACAAAATTTCTGTGCTTCAAACCAATTACAGACTATGGGCAAAGAGCCATTTTTTTCTGGGCCTAACATATGGGAAGTCACTGCTTTGAATTGGGCTTCTGTTACCTCAGTTTCGCTTAGCCAATAAGGATGGGATAGATTAACCGAATATTGTTCCTCATTCAAAAAACGGCCAATTTCTATTGGGGTTTTGTCGGGATTTGAAAATGAACCTGAAGCTAATTTTGCATGACCACTCCAAAGAGCGTATTCGCCTTGTTTACTTGTGGAAAGAATAGTGTCTGCATTTCCTGCAAAAGATGCCGAAGCAAGATTTTTATTGGGATGAGGAGTGAAACTTAGTATTTCTTCGGATAGCATGCTACGGGCGAGAAAAGATAATCGATGCCAATACCAAGAGCGTTGAGCGAAAGGTAAACTTTCTAGGTTAGATATAGCAAGTTCGGGACGTTGCATATCGAGGGCTTTTTTTACTTCATTTAGCCCGTCAAGATATTTGTTTCGCCGAAGTAAATGTTGGTTACATTTAATTTGTCTAATGGTGCTTAATGAAAGTTTAAAGTCACCAAAGCTTGGACTATACCCCCAAAGCTGATTTTTGGAAACCGAAAGAAGTTTACAACTCAGATGACCTAAGGATTGGGAGAGTATTATCTGTTCAGATGTTTCTAATTCTAACAATTTCTCCTTCGGGTTGCTGAAGGTAATATTCCTAACTCTTAAAATTGGAACATTAAAAGTTCCTCTTTTGGTGGACATTGAAATGGATTCTTTATCTCCAGTAATTGATGTGACAAAGGTAGAATCGCCATTTTCTAAAACGACATGATTGGAGTGTTCGAGAGCATTGCGTTTACTATTTTCCGGTGGAAAAAAAGATTTGTTCCAACCTGAAATATTTACTTCCTTTAATCTTATGTATGAATTACCACCTTGATTGATAAAAAGGATACCATTTTGATCTGGGTAAAAATCCTCAGTCGAGTCTTTCCAACGGGCAATTTGTTGATTGTTGACATATATTATAAATTCTTTTTTCGAACGGTGTCCCAGTATTTTAAAGCGAGCTTCTTTTTCTTTCATTAAATCGTCTACCATAATCGAGCCAATGGTCTCACGAATAATTCTCCCCTTTCTTCTTTTGTTAACTTGCAGATTCAATCTATTATTGGAAAAAGATAAATGGTAACCTACATTTCCATAGGTTGAACCGTCGGAGTCGGAGAAAAGTCGAATAGCTAAGTAAAAAGACCTTTCCCATTCAGCTTTAAACTGAATTTCAATAGCCTCTTTTTTAGGAAGCGACATTCCAAGGCTCCCTGAAAAAGAGGAAACAAAATCACCTTCCTCAAATATCCAAGACTTGCTGTTACTTTTTTTCCAGTTTTCAAAGCCAAAAGAAGAATCGTAAAGTGTAGAATAGGAAGCAGGAAGAAACTCTAATTTTTGAATTGCTGAAAGTGGGATCTTAATTGAACCAGCAAATCCAGTTTCAATAAATAGGTGATCTTTGGTTAACTGTTCAAATTTACAACTCAGTTTATCTCCATTACGAAAATACAATGTTAAAGATTTATAGTGATGTGGTATTTGCTCACTGGGCAGGGGGACCTGATTAAAGAGTATGTTTGCAACAGATTTATAATCAAAACTTATAGGTTTTGAAACGGATTGGTTCTCCCAAAATAAATTTTGATTTTCATCTAAACTTATTAGTTCTCCCGTCAATTCCGAACCATCAAATAAACGGATTTTCTCCAACCCTAAAATCTCTTTTGGTATATGTAAGCTTTGATTGGATTCCAACCCGGAATTATTCGATTCCAATATAATCGATTGATTTGACCAAAGGTAGGTTAAAAAAAATAAAGGTGAGTGAAAAAATAAAATAATATAGGAAAACTTCATCTTTCGTAAATTGGTAGGTATCTGTAATTGAGTGCCAGAGAAAGAAGGGCAGCAGATGTAGAAAAAGTTGTGCCGTAGTTTCCATTCCATCCACCTTCTTGGGTCTGAGAGGATTGTAGTTGTTTAAAATTTTGGAAATTCCAGGATATCCATAATTTTGGGTTTGCTCGAAAAATTGCCTGTGAGGTGTAGTAAAGATTATAAAATTTATGCCCCTGATCCCCAAAACTTGCATTATCATTTAGGAAGTTCACAGATTTTTTATATGCTTCGGAATCGGTATCTTTGGCGAGTGATAAAATGAGACACCCGATGGACGTGCGGGGCAAGTTCGCTCCTGTACTTCCTGTGTATCCGAATCCGCCATTACTATCTTGGCAAGTCATAATAAATGCTTTCCCTTTCTCAATTGCTTCATTGGGAACGAAAATACCTGCGTTTCGAGCGGCGAAGAGTGCCAGCATTTGAGCACCTGAAACCGTGATGTCAGCATCATTGCTTTCAGGGCTATATCTCCAAGCACCTTTCGGGTTATTTTTCTGTGATGAAATGATTAAGCGCGTAGCTTTTTCAAGTGCTGGACCAATTCCTTGAATATTAGTTCTGCCGTAGATCTCAGCGAGTGCCAAGGTTGCGAATCCATGGTTATACATAGAAGATCCTATATATCCAGTTTTCTTATCTTGAAGTTTTAATAAAAAGGTTAACCCTTTTGTAATTGATTTACGATAAGTACCAAATTCAGGATCATCCCCTCGGGCTAAGAATGCGAGAATGGACATTCCAACAACACCAGGGTTTGAGCCATAGGTTGAATCATCCCATGAACCCTGACCATTTTGAGTTTTTGCAAGGAAATCGACTCCCTTTTGATAAGTGTTTTCAATCTGCTTAACAAATTGATCGTCAGTTTCCTCAAAGAGTACCTGTCCATTTACTACTAGGGTTATTACAAGAAAAGGGATAGCGAGGTAGAATGAAAAATTCATATTTACTCTTCTATTGCTTGGAAGTACTTCTCCATTATTTTTTTAAATTCCGCAGGTACGGACTGAGATGAGCCACCTGTTTTTTTAGTTTTTCTTCGTGATGTGGAGTTTTCAAAAGCTTTACCCTGTGCAGATCGGGCTTCCTTTTCTGTTCCTCCACCTTGTTGAGAACCACCGCCAGTTGAACCAGTTAGCATTTTACCGGGTTTTTTACCACCTTCCTGCTTCGCTTGTAATAAAAGAAACTCCATGCTACTGATTTCTTCGCCTAATTCATTTTCTTTTGATTTTCCACTATTAGCGGACTCGATCAGCAGGTTAATGAGGTCACTAACCTGATTGCGGGCATCCAACTGAGCATTTATCGTTTGGATAGCATATTTTCCATTTTTCAGATCAATTGCGGAGGTTGACATGGACATGTGTGCATCATCAAAAATTGGATTAAGTGCTTCGGTAGCTACCTCAATCTGAGTATCGGTTAAATCGATCATTAGTTTTTCTTGCTGGGACCGTAATAGAGAGGTCCAATTTTCCCGCCTCGCTCGAAAGTTTCCATTTTGTAGAATTTTTGTTTTGGATATGATATTTGTTTCTTCCTCACGGATTTTAATTAATGCGATGATACTTTGGGTAAAGTCTTTGGATTTCGAATTTTTCTGACCCTGACCCTGGCCTGCTCCGGAAGTGGGATCACCTTCTTCAAGTATACCTGCCCATGTACTAAATTTTTTGGATAGTATTTCTATTCCATCAAGAGCTTCGAAGGTAATATTTTGTTGAATTTGATAGGAGACATCGAGTATTTTTTCTTCTGGATTTTCCGATTTCATTAATTCGCTTACTTTTCCGTACGCAGGTTTACCGGTTCTTTCGTGATATCGGCTAATTTCGCCTCTTACATTTTTAACTTGTATGTGTGTATTCCTTTGGATTTCTTCGAGTAATAATTTTTTTTCCTTAACCTGGGATTTGAGGTCACTTGCAATTTGCCCAATTGACTGGGGCAGGATACTAAGCAGATCTTTGCCCAGCTTGATTTCAGTTTTTTCAAATTTCCGAAGTCTTTGTGATAATGTTAGGGCTTCCAATCGATCCAATTGAGATGCACCTTCGGCTAAAATCTCTTCTAATTGCTGAAGAGCACTCTGTTCATTCATGATAGCACTGGAAAGAGATTTTGATGTTTTGGCTTGTTTGATTTGCATACTTGCATCTCGCATTGGGCTGGATGCTACTGTTTGCATTTTGTTTAGAGTTTGAGCAAATTTTTCTAATGACTCGGTTTCAAACATTGGATTGCGAACGGCTTCATCTAAGATGCTCAGTCCATCTTCTGCCGCCCTTTTTAAGTTTTTGGCATTTTCTTGTTGAAGTTCGGCGATCATGTTGAGTTCTTTTTCACTGTATCTTAATTCCTGTTCCAGTGAGGATGTTTCCATGAGGATATTTTCCTGTTCCCGTGCAATTTCAGATGTACGGGCCATAATGTTTTCTATGTCCTCTCTTAATTGCTCAGCATGTGCCTCGAGGCCAATTACACGAAGAACAATTTTTTTAGAGACCGTTGGTTCCCTTCCCGGCATTCGGTCCCATGCACGTCCAAATAATTCGACCTTGTCTCCATCTTCTAGATTGAAAAATGAAGGGTCAAACGGTAGGGTGAATTCATTTTTAATAATTTGCTCCACTTCTTCTTGGTCCCAGAGAACTTGAGTTGCATTTTTTTCCTTTCGATCAGGGAATTGCATACATAATTGAAAGCGTGCTACTCCGTAATCATCACTTGCAGAAAGACGAACAGGTACAGTTTCGTTAATAATGATAGTCGCTTCTGAGGGAGCTTCGGGAAAGTTTACCAGGGGTGCTTTATCTTCAATCGGATTTAATCTTATCTTTTCTGGATTCCTTGTAGATAGGTTGAAGCAATCAATCAGTTCAAGGGAGAGATATTCTTTACTTTCCAATGCAGGTACTTGAATAGAAAAGAAGCTTTTGTTTATCGCTGAATCTAATCGATCATTTGCTAGAACAGCATTCATTGACGAAAGATTACGAGATACGCTTCCCTCTATTTGCAGTTTTGTACCGAAGGGATAGGAAAAAGTATTATTAATTGGTGCGACTAAGTCCGGTTCAATTCCAAGGTAGGAAGGGAAAAATGCTTTTACTTCCAGAGATTTGATTTGAGGGCGATCCACCGGCCGTAGGATTATTTCTCTTTGGAAATCTCCGGCATTGAGTTGGGCGATATGAGTATTAAATAAACCAGGGATTTCGAATTCATAAATACCATTGGCTTCCTCTGCTTCGATCGAAAGTTCACGGTCATCTTTAATAAAAGCATGCTGAGGTTTGAATTTAGAATCCCCATCTAATTGAATTGCAAATTGAGTGACTTCGCCACGGGGTAATACCCATTGAGAAGGCAGATTGGAAAATTTTGTAAGTGTTGCCCGGGAGATGTTTTTCCAGGGCATTACCCATCTCTTGAAGGAATTATAAGTAAGTTCCGGAAAACTAAAAAAACTAAGTGTGGCAAGCATGGAAAGAACGAATAGGGATAGGGTTCTTTGGTATATAGCTTTTCTATTAAAGGTCTGATTTAAAGGTAGATTTGAAATCTCTTGATCAACCTTTTCCTGAGCAGCAAGAAAAAGGGCTTGAGAATATTTACCTTCTTCTCCTTTAGCTGCATTTGTTAGTTCGATAATACCCAGGAAGCGATCTCCTGGTCCCCCGAATGCCTTTTTAATTTTGCGGGCAAGCCATTCTTGAGAACGGGGTAGAATATAGGCCTGTAGGAAAAGTTGATAGCCAAAATACAGAACAATTAAAAAAGTTGAACCTGTGAGGAAGCTACGCAACCAAATAGGTGTTTCAATGAATCGATCTAAAACGAAGAGGGTTGCACAAGACCCAAGAGAGAGAAGAAAGATAGACGAAATATATTTAAGAAGAGCTAGTTTTCTTGCGAGCCTTTGCAAAAAATCTAAAGAACCTAAAAGAGAGGGTGGTAAAACTTTTTTTTCGTTTTTCAATTTATTTAACAAATTAAATCATTCCTAATAGCTTCCGCCCCGTCCAGTAAATTGCAAGCATGCTGAATATTAAAAGCCCCCAGGTAGAGTTTGTTCGTAGGCGATGAATCCTAAAAACCGGTTCCGGGTTTGGTAATGCAGTAAGTTCATTAATAACTTCTTTCCAATTTTGTATGCCTGAAGTTTTTCCTCCGGTTAATTCAGCAAGATTATACAATTGTCTACCGGTGATTGGTTTCCCCATTTTTTCTTTCTCGTCTTTTAAAATCTTTAGATCGACGCTTAGTTTTCTTTTGTAGGGAGTCGTTTCAATATTGATTTTTAATGCCCCTTCATTTTGTGCCTGCATTTCGGCAAGGTAAACACCGGGCCCTGTCTCTGTGGGTGAAAATGTAATTTTTTCCTGTAAACCGTTAGAATGTGAAACATTGGCGGTCACTACTCCGTTTTCGAGGGGGAATCCTGCTTTATCTAAAGCAATGCACCGAAGAAATATTTTCTCTCCAACTTTCGGTCTTTCAGGGTCGGTAATTAGACGAATACCCTCTTTTTCAGCTAAATACCGACCATGTGCCATCCATCGGACTACCTGGCTCCAAAATCGATAATGATATTTATCTTCCACTCCTCTTCTCCAGCGCCATGCTGAATCGCTTCCCATAAATAGAGTTTTGCCGGCACCTGTGTAGCGAATAACCAGTATTGGCATGTTCCCCCAATTATTTTTAAAATTAGAATGAACGGCTAATACCTCTGACCCCGGTCTACTCTTCTTCACTACAGCAGACCAGTGAAAACCCGGAAGTCGTTCCCAAAATTCTCGATCCGTTTCACCTGCTCCTCTCAAATTTGTTAACCAGTGGTCTCTCCCACGATTAGTCAATTCCAAGTTTGATGGGTTGAGCGTACCTAGTCCAATAGGTTTATCTGGATCAAGTATTACAGGCATTAAGTCCTGCAGTGAAGAATTGCTCAGAGACAATTGCCGACCTCTTCTTCCTGGTAAGAAGACCATACCCGAAGCTTGTTGCTCAATAAGTTTTTTTAGTTTTTCGCAGTCCTCTTTTTTGAGTTCACCGGATCCAATCCCGACATCTCCCAAAAAAATTACATCAAAACCGGCCAGGTTATTAAAGTCTTTAGGAAACTCAGATAGGTAGTTTTTGCCCGAACTTTCGTTCAACTCAGGATGGAAGAGTAGACACTTTAAATCTACTCCTGGATCACGATTTAAAGCATTACGTAAAAAGCGATATTCCCACCTGGGCAAAGAATCAATTAAGAGTGCTTTAATTACTTTATTCTCAACTCGGGTTTGAAATGACTTTTCATTATTTTTCGAATTTGTTTCACCCTCAATGAGCGGAATTTTTACTTTGAGTGTATAGTTTCCATCACTTGGTGGTAACCAGGCGAGATTGCCCGTGTATTCGCTTGATGCAAGTACTGATAATGACTTGGTCAAAACAAGTTTTTCATTTGCAAACAGTTCAATATTTAACTGCTTGAGATTTTCAAAATAATTTTTTACCCGGACTGGAATGTTAATTTTTTCTTCCTTAAGCACAAACACAGGTGCATTAGCATCCTCTAGACTGATATCGGGTAAAGCTTTTTTGCTTCCCACTTGCACACTGTAGACTGGGGTTTTTAAACCTCTCAATTTCCCTGCTGTTGCAAGTGCAGGAGGACCAGTGTTGGAATCTCCATCAGAAAGTAGGAGGATTGCTTTTATTTCGGAGTAGTCTTGCAGGGCTTCCTTTATCGCAGAACCCAAATCTGTTCCGTCCTTTCCTATATTTGATGAGAAAGGTTTAATTGAGACTGAGGCATTGGCCTCAAGGTTTTGTAACCATTCTAGGTTTAGAATGTTTTTGGCCCATTCGAATCTGCTTGTAAGCGTACCGTTGCTATCGATTGTATCTTTAGTGTCCATGCTTTTCGATTCATCGAGGAGGCATATGATATCAGGCTTTTGGTTTTTCTTTATTTCCTCAATTTTTTCGGGATTTAGCAAAGTGATGAGCAGAAAAAGAACGCTCAATGTCCTAACTAATTCGAGTGCTGCCACCTTTTTCTTTTTACCATTTTTGCTCCATGTTCTAACCGATAAATAAACGCTTAAGCAAAAAATGATAGAACAAGCAACGACACTGGAAATTGCAGCCGAAAATTGCCAACCATTAAATTCAAACATTTTTCATCTGTTTTCTGTTTGATTGTCTTGGTATGCCAAGCAAGGACTCGCCTAAAAGGAATGCAAGGCACAGATATAAAAAAGAAGTCCAAATTTCAGACCTTTTAAACGTCGACCTTTTACTTTCATTCAATTCTTCAAGAGTTGGAGAATTCGGAAGTTTTGAATTTAAATCGGACAAGGTGAAAATTTCCTTATCTAACTCCTCTAACGGTCGATTTATGGCTGTGAGTTTTCCATTAATTTGGTATACACCAGCATGAAGGGTAGGCTTTTTCTGTTCTGGTAGATCAATACAGCTATATTCAAAGATATTTTTTGTTTCCTCGGATCCACAAATTAGGTCGTTTGAGGAATCCATTACAGAAGAGGATTCGAGCATTATTCTCTGGATGCTTGGCACGAGGATATAGCCATCTTTTAATGTAGACCATGAATCTAGGGGTAGGGTAGAAAAGGCATAAACCAGACCATTCCCATGAGTAAATTTAGATAGGAATGCTTTACCATCACCGTAATAAGCAAGTGCTTCTCCTTGATTTGGAACCATTCTTTTAAGAACGGATAAATAATCCAACCCGATCGAAGCACCATCCGCAAAGTTTTTAAGAACACCGTCCTGTTTTGACCAACTTTGAATGGTAAACGCCTGATCTTGATTTCTTTCTTCTAATTCTTGCCAACTTAAAAAAGGATAGTTGTTTAAATTTTTATTTTCTGGTGGAAAGAGTACAAGGGTGCCTCCCTGTTTAACAAATTTATCTAAAGATTCGGAGACCGCTTTTGCTATTGCTCCTTGCTGTATTACCATTCTCCTTTGAGTAGTATTTTGATTATCAAGATTCTCAAGAATTAGGGGTTCAGCAATTTTCCCATCTGAGTTTTGTGCGGCCGAACGCAGTACATTCTCAATAACAGGATCCAATGATAGAACACCGACTTGAGGGATCGAATTTTTACGATATGTAAAATAATAATGATCATCAGATTTATTAAAACTACTGTTTAACTTTATCGATCCCCAGCCTTCTTCGACTTGTTTTTTTAAACTAAATGTAGTGTGCCACTTTGTATAATTACTTGAAATTTTTAAATTTAAATTTTCACTTTCTCCGTTGAGGGACTTTTGAATATCAACGCTATTTAATGGATTGATCGGTTTACTTTGTTTCAGAGTCAAGCTTGGTTTGATGGACTCCTTCGTCCTGACGATCTTGTTAACTCGTAGTGAAATATTATAGGAAGATTTGGAATTAAGAGGTATTATTTTAAGGGTCCATAAGTCTTTTTTTTGCTCAAGTATTTTATCAATCCTTGAGAATTGATTAGAGCTTTTATTTTCCCCCCAGTTACTTCTTTGCATATCCGAAGCAAGAAGGATCTCGGCGGGTCCGACCTGAGTTTTTTTCATCCATTCTAAAGTTTTGAGCAGAGTTCTAGCCAGGGATGATGAAGTATCAGTTTGCCCAGTGAAATCCTCAAAATTGGAATCTGTAAGCGCCTGAATTTCGGAAAGGAAAAACGGTTCTTCATAAACAGATTCTATAAGCGCTATCTTGCTTTCTGGCCATGGTTCAACAAATTGTTCAAAAATCTCTAGTGCCCGCTCGCGTTTTGATTTTAAATTCGAATTAGCTCCAGTATCCATACTCGCAGATCGATCAAGGATTAATACAAGCATCTCAGGAGAATTGGAAGAAAGAGAAAAAAATGAATTTCCTCCGATCATCGGGCGGGCAATAACAAAGCATAGGCAGGCCAAGGCAATCATTCGCATAAGCAAAGTTAACCATCGTTTAATTTTTGATATCCGTGATGAGCTTTTCCTAGCTTGTAGTAAAAAGCGAGTTGCTGCCCATGGTTGCGATCGATGGCGTAGTAGATTGAGCAGATGTATGATCAATGGGGTAAGAGCAAGCAAAAGTCCCCATAGTGCAATCGGCTGGAGGAATGACATTATGAGGTGATTTCTCTTCTGTGAGAACTGAAAGAGTTAAGTGTTTCGCTAATGGATTGTACGGTCGAAACACGATTAAACGAAGCTTCGCATTCCAGGCAATGTTCATTAATTGCCATGCTGTGGTCTTCCATTCTTTTTAAATATTCATCCCTGATTAAAGTTGGTTCGGTTATGATTGAACCCTCTCCTTCAAGATCAATGAAGCGGGTAGGGCGTTCGAAAGAAAATTCAATTTCCTGTTTGTCCAATAATTGAAAGAGGACGACATCATGCTTTCTGTCGCGGAGATGAGTAATTGCGTGCTTGATAGGATCGATTTCTTCGAAAAAATCCGAGATTACCACAATCAAACCTCTCATTTTTGAACTTTCTGCAATTTCGTGAAGGGATTGAATAAGGTTTGTTTTTCCCTTGGCTTTTAGTGGACCGAGCACTTCAAGTATTTCCTGTACTTGAGCGGGGTTTCTTTTGGTCGGAATAATTTTTTGATTCTTGTTTTGAATTGTATGTAAACCTACTGCGTCCCCCTGTCCGAGATAAATATAAGCTAGGGTAGCGGTGAGCTTTTTGGCGTATTCAAGTTTATTTACCGGTTCACCAAAACTCATGGATGCACTACAGTCGATGGCAAGGTGACAGCGTAAATTGGTTTCTGCTTCAAATTCTTTTAAATAATAGCGATCTGACCGCCCAAATACTTTCCAATCCATCCTTTTAGGATCTTCACCCGGAGTATACTCACGATATTCAGAAAACTCGACACTCGCCCCTTTATGAGGGCTTCGGTGATGTCCGGAAACACTCCCCTCCATCGAGAATTTACTAAGCAAGGGCTCACCTGAAATCCGAGAAAGTGATTCTTGGTCGAGGTAAGAAAAATAGGAATTTCGCCTTCTCGGCATAGGATTATCTTTTCTCTTTTTTTGCTTCGGTGACGAGGCGACTTACTACTTCACTACTGGTCACGCCTTCTGATCGGGCATGAAAATTTGTGAGAATCCGATGGAAAAGAACGGGTTCTGCTACTTTTTCGATATCGTCTATGGAGGCCATGTAATTACCGGTTAGAACTGCCCTTGCTTTTGCACCTCTTATTAAATATTGAACTGCGCGTGGTCCAGCACCCCATTGAACCCATTTATTAATCCAGGCTGGAGATTCATCCGAGTTCGGTCGAGTACGACGAACTAAATCAACCGCAAGTTCGTGAACATGGTTTGGTACGGGTACCCTTTCAACTAATTCCTGTAACTCCCTGAGTTTTTTCCCTGTGATAACTTTTTTAAGCTTTGGTGTGGACCCACTGGTGGTCTGTTTGGCAATTTGAATTTCTTCATCTCGATTCGGGTAGTTCATCTTAACGAGAAACATAAATCGGTCTAATTGTGCTTCGGGTAATGGATAGGTGCCTTCTTGTTCGATGGGATTTTGAGTTGCGAGCACAAAAAATGGTTCCTGCAATAAATGGTTTTTGCCGGCAACTGTAACTCTTTTTTCCTGCATCGCTTCAAGAAGAGCTGACTGCGTTTTCGGAGGAGTACGATTGATTTCATCTGCGAGGATAACATTTGCAAAAATGGGCCCTTTGATAAAAACAAATTCCCGTCCTTCTGACTCCTTTTTATTTTGTAAAATCTCAGTTCCTGTTACATCAGATGGCATTAAATCCGGAGTGAATTGAATACGCCCAAAAGAGAGGGACGTGGTTTGAGCGATCGAGTTAACAAGCAGAGTTTTAGCAAGTCCCGGGACGCCCATTAATAGAGCATGCCCTTTTGATAACATGCAAAGGAATATTCTTTCAATAGCTTCATCCTGACCAATGATTACCTTACTAAGTTGGATTTTAATTTCATTGAATTTCTCCTTAAGTTCTTGGATAGATTCAACTTCATTATCAGAAAGAGATTTAGTTTCTGTTTCAGTTTTAACCGGAGTTTTTCTTGGCATATGTTACAACTTATTAGATGAAGATAGGTTTGATCATTTGAAATAATAGTAAAATTTGATTCAAAATTTAATCAATATTGTTTGTGAAAGTATGTCAGTATTCGTATGTTTTTTTTGTTTTGGATTCAAAACATAATTTTATTTGAAAATAATAATATCAAATTAACGAACTCAATAAAATGATAACGGTTCAAAGGAAGTACAAGGTAATTAAAGCGTCCTCGGCTAAAGAATTAAGTGAAGTGGTAAATGATTCTATCCAGAAAGAGTATAAAGATACCGAAGGTTTTATTTTTCGTTCATCCGCTCGATGGCAGTGTCTAGGTGGACCGATTAAGGATCAAGAATATTGGTATCAAGCTGTTGTTTTTATTCAAGAGGAAGAAGAATAGTTTATGGGGTGCACTTTTCTTTTATTTTGGCATGTATTAAACTTTGCAGCACATTATTTAATTAAAAAGTTAAATAAGTAATCTTTCCTTTTGCTTTTGTGTGCCAAATCATTCAATCATGAATGTAGCACGGATTAAGTATTGTGCTTTTATGCACAAACTAAAAACCAGCCGTCGACTTGGGCAAGGTCGGCGGCTTTTTTATTTTTTAAGTCTTTAAGATTAAAATTGTGTTATAGGAATACATTTTGGAAATACATTGATAGCTTTTTTCAATTCAAACAATTAAAGTTGAAAAAGCTGCTATTTAATTTCAAGAATAACTAAAATATAATAACTAAAAATGAAATCATTACTAAACCTTATTCTTTTCTGCACCCTTGGTTGTATCGTTGGACCCACTCAGCTATTGGCTCAATCCAAAGCTCCTTCTGTAATCCCTTCGTCTCGGCCAAATCTGCCTATGAATATTCCCCCACCTCCAAGCTTTGCTTCTTTATCAAATAAAAGTGGAAAATATCAGATAATTAGTGCTGAATATTATTCCGAGGATGCAAAGCCATTTCTTTATAAAAGATTGGTGAAATTAGATACTTCTACGGGAGAAGCTTGGGTATTATCATCGAAAATCGGTTCGAACGGGGAGCAGAGAAAATGGATTCCGTTGGAAACTAAAAAATAAACTTTGATCAGAAAAAGTGAATTTTCACAAATCAACTCTCAATAGAGTCTAGTTTCTTTTTTAATTGTTGAATTTTTAAATCCATTGCTTCGGTTTTTTTAAGTAATTTTTTACTTTGGAGTGAAAAATGTCCTATTAGAAGTAAAATCCCAAAACCAATTAGGGCAATTCTCCCAAATTGAATCTCACCCCAACTTTTATTCCATGCAACATAAAAAGCGGCACTTCCCATTATGGACAAGGAAAGAAGTAATCCAATGTTCCAAATAATTCTTCCCAATCCTTTGGGTCTTTCTCTGCCCAATACCTTCTTACTGTTAATCAGAAGAAAAAAGCTTAAGTAGGCAACAGGAATGAGGGTAAAACCGAGAATCGAAGTTGGCACAGCGAGCCAAAAAGCCGCATCACTCCAAACGAAGGGACCAAGTACACCGATTCCAGCGACATATGCACCAGCTAAAAAGACGGGGCCTTTGTGGGGTTTTCCTAGTACTTCGCAAATTGCATGACCGTTAATGGTCATTAGAATTATTATAGTAGAAAGTGCCATACCCACCACTCCAATCCCGAATATATAATGTGAAAAGGTTTTGTTTTCCATTAATGACTCAAGGGATGCTGCAAGATTAAAAGCATCCCTTTTAACCAACATCGCAGCCAGTTGTTTATCAGATTCGGGTACCGCTAAGAATTGTTCCTTTTTTTGAACTGGAGCAAGGCTTGTAAATTGATCTTTTCCAATTTCGAGCTCCAATCTTTCAGTAATAAATTGATTATATCCTTTTACTAAATTTGGATGGAGAATTCTATTTTCATAATCCTGGTATGCAGATTCGGGTTTTCCATTGAATTGGGATCCGGCAGCGATAACCACGCATGAAGTTGCCACCACATAGGGAATAAGAAGGGCGGTCCATAAATCAAATTTTGCCAAGCCTCTATGTTCTCTTCCCCACTTACGGTTAAGCAGAACAAAGGGCATAAAGAATGTCATATTAATTCCTACTGCAGTTGCAGCGGCAGCGATCATCACATCCCTTTGCATATTTACAATTTTATCTTCCCAAAAAGCCCGAAAATCACCTGTTTTATTAAGGAAGCTTATATATACTTCATCCGGTTGATTAAGGAGGGATAAATCTGGAATGAACCCTTGGGCAATTTCTCCCCAAGCTAAATTTCCGGCTGTTCCCATTTTTACAACAACTCCGAAAAAAGATATAACCACCAGACCCACCATTATTTTAAGGATTAAGTCAAAAATTTTAACTCCTTTATTTCCTCGATCGTATGCCCAAATGACTATGCCTGCGATGATTAATAAGGTAAGTACAACAAAGACTTTCCCTCCGGTATTGTTCATGGCGGGTATTAAGTTTTGTGTAACTGCAGCCGTACCCAAAGTAAATTGAGGTAAACACCAGACGATATTTGCCATTATGGTAGCAATCGCCCATCCCCATCCTAATACGGGGTTAATTTCATTATTGATGGAAACAAATGGACTCTGCCCTGTTGAAAGAGTTACATGGCTAATCGCACTTAACATTATAATGCCAAGTATAATGGCAATGGGTTGAAGCCAAAGAAGGGAGTATCCGGCAAGAACTCCAAGAAATAGGCTGGATGCAAGGGAACCTCCACCGAGTGTGATCGCACTTTGAAGCCAACCCGGACCGGATAGTTTAGTGTATGCCGCTAGGCACGAGTAAAGCCCTTTGGCTTCAGCTTCCTGTAAAAACTTTTTTTCTTGTTCAATGGACATACCATTGGTATCTCGCCCAAAGACAAAATTGTCAAGAAGGCAAATGTACTTTGCCTTAAAGTCTTAGTTTGGTAGCTAAGCTATTTAACAGTCATAGTTCCCCTCATCATAGCAAAATGACCAGGGAAAGTGCATACATATTCATAAGCACCTTTTTCTTTAGGTGCTGTAAAGGAAACTATTTCTTCTTCACCGGGTCCAAGAAGTTTGGTGTTGGCAATAACATCACCTTTCAGTGAGTCAGGTAAAGGATTAACTGCGTTAGCACCTGCACCTAATGCTTTCTGTCCAAAAGCGATAGCAGAAACGCCTTTTTTGAGGAGTACCAAATTATGCCCCATGGCAATTTTGGGTAATTTACCCGCATTCTTGAAGGTAAGCTTTACTTTCTTACCTGCAGTCACATCAAAATTTTTGACATCAAATTGCATGGTGTCATTTCCAGAAATGGTAATTTCATGAACTGCTTTTTTTTCAGCTGATGCAAAGGAAACGGCGTTTAATAAAAAGATAGAAACTAAAATGAGTATTTTCATTAGATTGATACTATAGGATTTGGGAGTTTGTTACAAGCTAGGAGGGTGAAATTTGAATTTTAAACTTTGGTTGTGGGCATATATCGGTAATAAACTTCGAGCATTAAAATAGCCATAGTAGTTCTGTAAATCTCAGTGTCTCCGTGAAAATGTGCTCCGTGTTTCCAGTGTCCGTCTTCAGCTTGGTTGGAACATACTGTTTGTTGAAAATCTTTATTCCATGCTTTCCAAAACTTTGAACCTCCGGATACTCCGGTTGCTTGAAAGCAGGCTTGTGCATGGTAGTACCACCCATAAACATTTATGCTACTCCAGTCTTTTTTAACTGCTTCATTTTGAATAATCCATTCGAGTCCTTTCTTTGCTTCTTCCGATTTAGCATTTTTCCAAATTTGAAGCGAGAGAATGCCGGTTCCCGTCAGGCTGGATTTGCCGCCTCCCCCCATTTTGTATGCAAATGCACCTTTGCTATCTTGGCATTTTTTGACATATTCAATTGCCTTGTCCATAGCCTCATCTAATCCACTAATTTCGATTCCGGTGTAAGCGGCTGCTTTAAGTGCCTGTATATTCCACCCCGTTACTGACAAATCTGTATGAGCTGCCACACCTTTCCCAAAACCGTATGCCCATCCACCGTTCTCATTTTGTCCTTCTATGATGTGGATGGTTGCTCTTCTTGCAAATTCTTCAAGCTTTTTGATTTTAGTCATGGTGTATGCCTCACACAGAGCGTATGTACGAATTGGGTGAGAATAAGACCCCCTTTGATCGATTTTTGGCTCAGGCGTTGTGGAGGTTATGAAATTTATAGCCTTCTGTACGGTCGGACCAAAGTCGGGAGAATCTTGAAGTTCACAATGGCCTAGGTAGCATAACAAAGCCATCCCGGTCATGGCATTTTTATCTGAAGGTTTTGGGTTTCCTTTCTCATCCTTATCTTTTCCTCCCCATGAACCTTCGGGGTCTTGGGTTGTTTGTAGCCATTTCAATCCTTTCACTATTGCTGCTTCTGTCATGGTTTTACCACCTCCAGATTTTAGTCGGGCAATCCGTTTTTTAGGGTCGCAACGTTGCTGCATTGTTTTGGGTAAGGCTAAACCGATACCGGCCATAGCTTTTTTCATTTGATCGTTATTCATGCCTGCAGCAGACATTGTGGGTGCTGCTGCTTCCACTACAGGAGCTAAGTCTTTAACATCAAGTTCGTTAAAATCGGGTAGGGTAATATCAGAAATGGCTGTAGTGCGAAAAGTTTGTTGAGTGGTAGGTTGTGCCTTTTTCTGCCTTTGCATGAGTTTTACAACTTTTTGCTTTTCCTGTTTTTGTGCCGCAGGTGCAGTCCCTCCGTCTGAGAAGTCGGAATTTCCTTCTCCACTCAAAGCGAGACCCATCATCATTCCCCAAATGGAAGCCATGATAATGGTAAGGAAAAGTAGGGATACCAGTAGGCTATTAAGCAGGCGATATTCCCGCATGTACTTACTAAATGCTCCTTCTAAGGGGGGGGCTACGGTAACAGGTTCGTATTCTTGAGCATATTCCCCATCAATAGGCTGACTATCTTCCGAATAAATTTCTTCTTGGTTCATGCACTGAAGCAATCAAACCAAAGCAATATTTACAACAAGATTTTAGACTTTCGTTGTGGGCATGTATCGGTAATACACTTCAAGCATTAGGATAGCCATAGTTGTTCTGTAAATATCGGTATCTCCATGAAAATGATTACCGTGAGGCCAGTGACCATCAGGTGCCTGATTTGCACAAACGGTCTGTTGAAAATCCTTATTCCATGCCTTCCAGAATTTAGAGCCCCCAGAGACTCCAGTCGCTTGGAAGCATGCCTGAGCATTATAGTACCAACCATAAACATCTACCTTACTCCATTCTTTTATAATAGCTTGGTTTTGAGCAATCCATTCAAGGCCTTTTTTAGCTTCTTCAGATTTTGCATTCTTCCAAATTTGAAGGCAAAGCACTCCTGCTCCAGTCAAACTGGCTTTGCCCCCTTTTCCTCTTTGATAAGCAAATCTACCCTGATCGTCCTGACACTCAATTACATATTTTATAGCTTTATCCATTGCCTCATCTAAGCCGGAAATTTCAATACCAGTATAAGCGGCAGCTTTAAGTGCTTGGATATTCCAACCTGTTACTGATAAATCAGTGTGAGCGGCAACCCCTTTACCATAGCCGTATGCCCATCCACCATTTTCATTTTGCCCATTTATAATGTGAAGGGTTGCCCGGCGAGCGAACTCTTCAAGCTTTTTTATTTTCGTCATGGTGTAAGCCTCACACAATGCATAAGCCCGTATTGGGTGGGAGTAAGATCCTGCACCACCATTAATTGTTGGTTCCGGTGTCGTGGAAGTGATAAAGTTAATTGCTTTCTGAACAGTTGGACCATAATCAGGGGAATCCTGTAATTCACAATGACCAAGGTAGCAGAGTAGAGCCATCCCGGTCATTGCATTTTTATCAGTTGATTTTGGGTTGCCATCAGTATCCTTATCTTTTCCACCCCATGAACCGTCGGGGTCTTGCATGGTTTGCAACCATTTTAAACCTTTTACAATGGCGGCTTCAGTCATTGTTTTCCCACCGCCAGATTTTAAACGGGCAATCCTTTTTTGAGGATCACAGCGCTGTTGCATAGTTTTAGGTAAAGCTAATCCGATTCCAGCCATGGCTTTTCTCATTTGATCATTGTTCATACCCGCTGCGGACATTGTGGGTGCTGCCGCTTCCACTACAGGAGCTAAGTCTTTAACATCAAGTTCGTTAAAATCGGGTAGGGTAATATCAGAAATGGCTGTAGTGCGAAAAGTTTGTTGAGTGGTAGGTTGTGCCTTTTTCTGCCTTTGCATGAGTTTTACAACTTTTTGCTTTTCCTGTTTTTGTGCCGCAGGTGCAGTTCCTCCGTCTGAGAAGTCGGAATTTCCTTCTCCACTCAGAGCGAGACCCATCATCATTCCCCAAATGGAAGCCATGATAATGGTAAGAAAAAGAAGGGATACCAATAAGCTATTGAGTAAGCGGTATTCCCGCATGTATTTACTGAACGCTCCTTCTAAGGGGGGTGCCACAGTTATAGGATCGTATTCTTGTATGTATTCCCCATCGGGGTTTTGATTATCTTCGGAATAAATTTCTTCTTGGTCCATAAATATTGAAATTTAACAATTTGAGGTTTAAATCTAATATGCAATACCAAATTCAGTAGGTCAAGTGTGCAGCAAATTTATTTTCTAAATATGATTTTTGCTTGGTCTTACATCCAATAAATTTAGTATCATTAGATGTGATTGCTGATTCAGGATTTTTGCGGAAGGTTATAACTCTAAGTTTATTCCACACTTGCGGATTGTTTGGTGCGGAAGAAAATGCTTCGAAATTACCAGAAATAATAAAAATTAAAGAGGGAGTTTATCAATTTGGATCCGTAATTATAGATCGAAAAAAGAACTCGCTGTCCATTCCCGCTGTATCAAACCAAGTAAATGGATTGGTTGAATATGGAATTGTTCATGAGAATGGTAAAATTCATGAATCACTTTTTCGGACTAAGGTAAGACCCCAAATCCTTCATACCTCGCTTCTTTTGCTAAAAGCAAAACCGGTTGGTACATTTTTTGACAACCTATGGTCCGAGAAACCCAAACTTATAGACTACTCTAAGGATTGCTTCGAAATTTCGGTTTTTTGGGAAAATAATGGCACGAAATTAGAGAAAAAAATTGAAAAACTTTCGATTAATCAAATTCGTAAGGGAAATGTTGAAAAAAAATCATTTATCTTTACTGGTTCAAGAATGGTAGAAGGAACTTTTTTGGCTGAGTCTTCTGGTTCTATTTTAGCTATATATGCTGATGATAATGCCATTTTGAATAATAGTGATTATGATAGTGCTAATGATGATGTATGGATTGCAAACGAGAAAGAAATGCCTCCTTTGGAATTACCCGTTACTATTCGCTTCAACTTGCCTATGGATTTGGATTAGGATAACTTAATTTACAAGTACTATGAAATTATTAATGCAAAATATAACAATATGGGTGAGCTTTTTTGCCATATTTTTAAATCCCTTATTTGGAAATCAGACCATTTCGATAAAATTAGAAATTGAGAGAGCATTAGGTAAGGGTGTTAAGTGGCTAAACGATGAACAGAATGCAACCTCTGGTAGTTGGGGGGAACCAGATTACCCTGCCCTTACTGGACTTGCCTTGCGTGCTACCATGGGGTATCCCGATCAATCTTTTACTAAAAAGTATGCTTCCAATCAAAAGAAGGGTTTTGATTTTTTGCTTTCCAAAGTACAATCGGATGGAGGTATCTATGGAAAAGGCTTGGCAAGTTATAATACTTCCATTTGCCTAATGGCTTTTTTGCAGACAAAAAATGCCAAGTATGAGGAAATCGTTCAGACTGCACGCCGCTTTCTAATTAACCAACAATCTGATTTTGATATCAAGGGAGAAGGTGATAACACCTTTGATGGTGGAATTGGGTATGGTTCAAGATGGGCTCATTCTGATCTTTCGAATACGCACCTTGCGATGGAAGCACTTTTCTATGCTAAAAAATCCCTTAAATTAAAAGAGGGCCAAAATCTTGATTTGGATTGGGATGCGGCTATTTCTTTTGTTACTAAATGCCAAAATTTATCTTCCACAAATAAGGAAAAATGGGTCAGTGAGCATAAAGATGATGAGGGTGGATTTGTATATTTTCCGGGAAGTAGCATGGCTGGAGAAAGGGAACGAGATAATGGATCCGTAGCACTACGCTCCTATGGAAGCATGAGTTACGCGGGTTTATTAAGTTTCGTATACGCAGAAATGGACCAAGGTGATCCTCGACTCCAAGCAGTTCTTGAATGGTTACAGAAAAACTACAACATTGTTGAAAATCCCGGTATGGGACAGCAGGGATTGTATTATTATTATCATACGATGGCAAAAGCACTTTCTTTGAGTGGAATTGAAGAGATTATTGATAAGGAAGGGGTGAAAAGGGATTGGCGGAAAGAATTGGTTATGGAATTGCTGAACAAACAGGACCCGAAAGGATATTGGTTAAATGAAAATGGTCGATGGTGGGAAAGAGATCCAATTCTTGTTACATCCTACGCTATGCTAGCACTCGAACGAATTTATTACAGCCTGTAATCCCTCTTTATGAAGTTCTTGGGATTTTGTATTTTAGTCATATTTCAGTTTCCTTTTTTGGTTTTAGGACAAAAAGGAACCGATCAATTTCGTAAGGTTGGATCTGATTTTATATTTTCAGATTTGCTACCAGAAGATTCCCGGAAAGTTGTTATGCAAAAACTTCGCGATGGTGGATTTTTGCAAATTTATGAAGAACGGGACAAGGGATTGGTTAAATGCACCTTTCGACTTAATGATTTTCGATATGAACTGGGGGCTAAGTTAACTAATGATAAATTGAAATTCTGTTTGATAGAAGGACAGAAAGGTTGGCAGTTTTCATTTTATGAAGATGTAGTTGAACCTCAATGGAGCAATTTACGAGAAGTGTTGATCCAAAAATATGGTAAAAACAGGAAACATCGGGATTTTCCTGAATTGATTAAAGTACCCCTTAATGATAAAGGTGGATATGTTACTGATACATGGGATACTGAAGACAGATTGATCATGCTTACGGTGCTTTTTTTTGAAGTGAAGGATTGCTGTACTAATCAGATGGTTGAATATTCTTGCTGTACATTGCTTATTCAACCCAAGAACAAGGATTAACATTTCTTTATATGGGTATTTTTTCTAAATTTAAAAAAGGCTTTCAAAAAGGTGCTTCGGTTATACAGGGGGCATTTGATACTATATCTGGTAAAGGTCGATTGGATGAGAATACCTTACTTGATATCGAAGAGGCCCTGTATACGAGTGATTTTGGAGTAGAAACGACCGAGGAAATTCTGAATTCGATTCGAGAGGCACATCGAAATGATCGGGAGCTCAGGGCTGAAGGGATTGGACATATAGCCCGCGAAATTCTGCGTAATACTTTAGAAGGTTCTGAAGGAGGCGATTGGTTAGGCAAAACAACTGGAAAACCACAAGTTTTATGTTTGATTGGTGTTAATGGTTCAGGGAAAACAACCACATGTGCCAAGCTGGGTTTTCAATTGAAAGCAAAGGGCACCACTATTATTCTTGGAGCTTGTGACACTTTTCGGGCCGCTGCAACCGAGCAACTTAAAGCCTGGGCAAACCGTTTGGACTTGGAAATTGTGTCAGGTCACCACGGAGCGGATTCCGCAGCGGTGGCTTTTGATGCTTATTCGGCGGGAGAATCCCGTGGTCGAGATCTTGTGATCATCGATACAGCTGGGCGTTTGCATGTAAAAGAAGGCTTGATGGATGAATTGGCTAAAATGAAGAGGGTTTTAGGTAAGCGCAATGAAGATGCACCTCATCATTCTTGGCTTGTTATAGATGGATCAACCGGTACAAACGGGATCGAACAAGCTCGTGTTTTTCATGAGAAGTTTGGATTGACCGGTCTGGTTGTTACCAAATTGGATGGTACCGCAAAGGGGGGGGCTTTGGTTGCAATCTATCGAGAACTCGGATTACCTATATTTTATGTCGGTTTGGGCGAGTCCCCCGACGATCTTCAACCTTTTTCAATTGAACAATATTTGAATTCGATTTTACCTGAGATGGAGATGCAGGTGGTAAATTAATCCTTCATTGGTTCACATTTGCAACATAAGATAAGCAATGAGTGAAGAAGTTCTGAAAACTTTAAAAGTTGGTCTTGAAGGTCGGGCTTATCCAATCTTCATTGGTCACGGGTTGGGATCTCTTATTAATAAATCATCTTCAGAGCATCTCGGTCAGGGTAAAAAAGTCGTGGTCTTGATAGATGATGGTTTGAGAAAAAAGGCACCTCTTTTTGCCAAAGAATTACTTACCCGCGTTTCAACCCTTACTTTACCTAGTGGCGAGAGTACAAAATCGGTTCCATTTTTATCCAAAATATGGAATTTTCTAGCAAGTGAAGGAGTGGACCGAACCGGGGTTCTTTTCGCACTGGGAGGAGGAGTTACCGGAGATCTTTCCGGCTTTGCAGCAGCTTCTTATTTGCGTGGGCTGGATTTTTATCAAGTACCAACCACCCTACTTGCGATGGTGGATAGTTCGGTGGGTGGGAAAACTGGAATTAATTTGGATGCGGGCAAGAATTTAGTTGGTGCTTTTCATCAACCAAAGGCTGTATTTATTGACCTTGATTGTTTGAGGACTTTGCCAAAGAGCGAATTTGCAGCCGGTATGGCTGAGGTTATAAAATATGGATTACTTGGGAATAAATCACTTTATCAGAAACTTCTATCATTTTCTACACCCTTAAATTCAGAATCTATGGAGTTGCCTGATATCATTGAAACCTGTTGTTTGGATAAGGCAAAAATTGTGGAAAGTGATGAAAGGGAGTCGATTGAGTCATCAGGTGGTCGGGCTCTCTTAAACTTGGGGCATACTTTTGCTCATGCGATTGAATCTGTTGCTGGTTACGGTGAATACCTTCACGGAGAAGCAGTTTCAATAGGATTGATTTGTGCACTTCGATTATCGCGGATGTCTGGTTATTGTTCAGATGCGGATGAGGCGAGACTTGATGCATTACTTCAATCCTATGCATTGCCTACAAAATTGAGGTTTGATCTATGCTCTCAGGCATTGATGAATGCCATGAAATCTGACAAGAAAGTAAAGGCAGGAAAAATTCGTTTTGTCGTACTAAAAGAGATTGGAGAGGCATTTCTAAGCTCCCGTTTCACCTCAGACCAAATTTTGAAGGTCTGGAATTCAGTCGGGGCAAAATAGGCCTTTATGTCTCATGGATGTTGAGCATGATTTGATGGAGGCTTATTTTGAAAGCAATGGTTTTCTTGTTAGACAGGCAGGGAAACCAGATGCAATTCCAGTCAAAAAAAACCAGCAGGTTTTAATGACTCTAGCAATTTTTAATCCTGCTATTTCAGCAAACCTCTCCTCAGCTGGGTTTAGGCTGTATACTAGTGATTTAGTAAAAATAAGGGCAGGACTTGTTTCGTTAATCGGATGGGGGAATTCAGATTTTACCAATGGAATGTTGAATAACGATACTTCATTGCTCAAGTTTTTTAAAAAAGAGGCAAAGGGAAATCGGTTGGAATCGAGTTTTAACCCTGGACCGGAATTGGCAGAAAGTGGAATGGGTTCATTTTTACGCTTACTTGTTGTACCCGCTTTACCTCGAAACGAGGCTAAGGTAGCCGAGGTATTTGGAATTCTTAAAGAGGCTGGAGTCGATGGCATATTAACTTTGCGATCGATGCTTGAAAATCTACTAAGGCAATCAGAGCCAACGAAAATTTATACAGGTAAGCCCTTTTTCCAGGTTTTAAAGTTGATGAAAGTTTATGAACTTGCGAAAGAACCCCAGTTGGAGATGTTTTAAAACAATGGAATTCCAAGTTCACCCCACTTCAATTGTGGATCCAACAGCAATTATAAAGAATAATTGTAAAATTGGACCTTACGCTATTATTGAGGAGGATGTTGTGTTAGGTGAAAATTGTCAGATTGATGCTCATGCGATAATAAAAAAAGGAACGGTGTTGGAAAAAAATGTTAGTGTGGGACATTTTTCTGCTATTGGAGGGGATCCACAACATTTAACTTTTGATACTTCGGTAAAATCAAATGTACACATTTGTGCCGAGGTTCGAATTGGAGAAGGAGTTACGATTCATCGGTCAATTTATCCCGATGGAGTAACGAGGATTGGCTTAAGGTCATTTTTAATGGGCTATTCTCATGTTGCTCATGATGGAGACTTGGGGCATGAGGTTATACTGGCGAATGGTGCTTTATTAGGTGGTCATGTTACAATTGGAGATTTTACCTTTGTGGGTGGTGGTGCAGGGATTCATCAATTTGCCAGAATAGGAGAGGGAGTAATGATTGGGGGTCTTGCGGAGGTTTCCAAAGATGTTCCTCCCTTTGTTACCATTTCAGGTCGAAACCAAGCTTGCGGATTAAACTTGGTAGGAATGAAGAGAAGGGGTTTTTCTGAAGAAGAATCTAAAGTCTTAAAGCAGGCTTACCGATCGATTTTAATGAAGGCTGGAAATCCATCCATTTATGCGAAGAAATTTTTGGATGAGCATGAAGTTTCAAATAATGGAAAAGCTGTTCAATTTGCAGAGTTTTTTTTAAAGGAAAATCGTGGTTTCGTCCGAAGTAAATCCTGTCGGTAAAAGCTTTAACAAGTTGAACTCAATCTAAAATTTCTGTAATTTAAAACTGATGTCTGATTTAGTTGAGTTGCCCGTGGGAGTAAGAGAAGGAAATGAAAAACTTGTAAAAGTTTCTGCATCTGCATCAGTTAAAATATTTCAATTGATTGAGAGGGAAGGGAAGGGAGAATTTTTGCGTGTTCGAATTACGGGGGGAGGTTGTAACGGGTTATCCTATAAGATGAAATTTGTTATGGAACCTAAGGAGGGCGATATCTATGTTCTGAGTGAAAGTGTTAAAGTTTTAGTTGATTCCAAAACCGCGTTATATCTGAGAGGAACCCTTTTGGAGTATTCTGACAAGCTTGTCGCAGGTGGTTTTAAATTTTCTAATCCTAATGCAAAAGCAAGTTGTAGCTGTGGTGAAAGCTTTAATCTTTAATTTTCTATCAAAAAAATATGCTTGCTTAAAATGCCACTTGTTTATGGAATCTATCTTTATCAATTATTTTTATCCATCAATTGCAACTCTTGACAATTTCTAATCTTAGCTAACCCACATGGTTAAAAAACCAAGTGGAAAAAATAAAAGACGGTTTCAAAACCGTGATTACATTCGGAAAAACGATAAAATTCGGGCAAGAGAAGTTCGTGTTATTGGACCAGATGGAGAAATGCTTGGGGTGATGCCTCCCGAAGAGGCTTTGAAAATTGCCAAGTCCCATTATTTAGATTTGGTTGAAGTTGCTTCCAATGCAGTCCCTCCAGTTTGCCGTATATTGGAGTTTGGAAAATATAAGTACGAATTAAGTAAGCAAAAAAGGAATAAAGAAAAAACTTCGAAAAGGGTCAAAGAGGCAAAATTTAGACCACGGATCGAAGAACATGATTATGTAACCAAGTTAAGAAGATCTGAAAAGTTTCTTCATCAGGGAAATAAACTTAAGATTACCCTAATGTTCCGTGGTCGTGAAATGGAACATATTGATCTTGGTATGAATCTTGTTAAACAAGCTATTAATGATTTATCCGGAGTCGGTAAAGCTGATGATACTCCTAAACTAAATGGTCGTTTTATAATAGTGAGTTTATCTCCTATCCCTCAGCATCAACGAGTCTTAAAATACAACTCGCTTGATGATATTGATGTTGAAGAAGAGGAGGAAGAAGATGACGGAGAAGATTTTGAAGAGGAAGAAGTTGCTGAATCTTCTGAGAAGAGCGGCTAAGTTAAGCCAAACTTTAACCTTGAGTCTATGGATTGGAAATTCTTCCTGCTTGTTGCCGGAGGTGGAGCAGTTGGATCATTTCTACGGGCGCTTTTAGGTTATGTTCTACGGTTATGGTTACCTTGGCCAACGCTTCTTGTTAATATATTGGGTGCTTTCTTAATCGGATTTTGCCTTAAACATTGGGAGCAGAATGGAGAAAGTGAAATTTTTCGTGCATTTTGGATTGTTGGTTTATGTGGGGGTTTTACTACATTTTCTACCTTTGGGGTAGATGCCTTAAATTTTCTAAAATCCGCACAATGGTTCAATGCTACTGCTTATATTAGTTTAAATTTTTTCGGCACATTATTGTTTATTTTGATCGGTTTTAGATTCTATGCCTGGATTAATCCTTAATATCCTTGCATCTTGCTTGTAAGCGTACTTTGTGGCAAATTGATTTAGTGATTTTAAAAATTACAACATGTGCTTTTTTATGTGGCTCCATTCTATTCGGTTCTGTTGCACCCAATCCTTTTCTTAAACCAGGATCCAATCGTAAACCTCCCCCTCCTAATAAACCGGTCTTTAAACCTAAGGCTATTGTTCGACCTGATGTTGCTAAGGAATTGGAATTTAAGGGATATTTTATTTTGAAAGGTCAGGTTTATTTCTCCCTATTTAATAAAAAAGTCAATCATGGTGAATGGATTAAGATTAGTGAAAAGACCTACGAAGATTTTTCTGCTCATAAGTTTGATCTTGAGACTGAAACATTAACTATTCTCTATGAGGGTCAGTCATTTGAATTGAAACTTTTACAGTCAAAATCTTCAGGTGGGTTACCTCCATCTCGAGCAACAAAACCAGTTCCACCTAAATCCATTCCCGGTTTGAGTAAGTCATCGACTCCGCGAGTTATGCCCCCAAAACCTAAGTCAAACCCAGTCATTCCTTCTTTTCTTGTAAATAAACCACCAAGCATTGGATTTCCTGGTTCTCGGGTTGGATTATCCCAACCAGGGAGTTCAGGTAGTGGATCTAGATCTATGTTGCCGGGGTTACCATACCCAGGTTTTGTACCGCGTAGAAATGTATCTTCTAACCCAGGGGTCAATTCTTCAAACCCTCCCTCGAGTAGAACCAATAATACAAATATTGGTGGATCCACCCCATCCACCCAATCATCAAATGACGGCATTAATTTATCGACAAATGAAAATGGCAATTCCCTATCAAACGATGCGACTAATGGATCTACGAATAGCAATGGTAACGAGATTGATTTAGATAGTTTGCCTCCCCCGCCCCCTCCTCCTAATATCTTACCGCCAAGCCCTCCGCCAAATCTTGTTCCTGCACGTGAAGATTAAAAAACTCGTTTTTTTATTTTTACTTATTTTCCATCCATTGTCTTTCTTCGCAAATGAGCGAAGGATTGGAAAGTTGGATACCGTAAATTGGGATAGTTACTTCAAACTAGGTTCAAACTCTTATCCATATTCAGAAAGTATGACTTATCCTAATCTTTCTTCAGTGGGAGCAGTGGTAAGTGAAGATTTGTATGGTACAGGGACTTTAATTGCATCTAATGTGGTCATGACCGCAGCACATGTTTTAAAAAATACCCTGTTTGATCCGACACCGATCCCTGCGTCGTGGGAATTTATTTTGCATACAGATTATGAGAATGCATCAAATGAACAAAAATATACGGTTCAATCAATACAAATTCATCCTGGTTGGGATAAACGTTTGTCCCAAAAAAATGGATTGGGAGACGGCGATGAACTAGGAGTTGATATTGCCTTGGTCTTTTTAAAGAACCCTGTGGTTGGGGTATACCCAGCAAAACTTCCAACAGGTGAAACAGAAGCTGTGGGGAGTCGAATTGTTCTTGCAGGTTATGGAACAACGGTGGATGGAGTTTCTGGTGTGATTAATAGTAAAAATAGTGTAAGAGTCGGAGGAGAAAATATTCTGGACAGGGCGGTCGTTGAAGTAGATGCACCCAGTGTTGCAGAAGGAGAGAAGGGGGGGCTTATCGCAGTTGATTTTGACTCTCCGCAACAAGATAAAAATACTTTGGGATCGAGTGCAAGTATTGTGGATTATTTAGGTTCCGGAACCAGTTCCTCGTCCCCACTTCCTCTGGAGGCAAGTTCTGCAGTTGGCGACAGTGGGGGTCCAGCATTTCTTTACAATAATCGGGCATGGAGGACGGTGGGTGTTGTTTCATATGGTACGTCCGATTCAACCTATGGAGATGTAACAGTTTACACTCGTGTGGCAAGTCAGATGGAATGGATTAAAAGTTATTTGCCGACTTGGAGTCAGGCTCGTCAAACCATGTACGATGGATGGTTGGAGATTGAATGGTTTGGATCTTTTTTTAACTTGGAGAATGGGTGGAACTTTCACATTTTACATGGATGGTTATATGCACCGAGTACCAATGGTGAATCATTATGGGCTTGGCAAAGCGATGATTTAGGCTGGTGGTGGACCGGTCTAGGGGTATATCCTTATATTTATTCAACCAAGCTGGAAAAATGGATTTATGTGGATGTATCCAAGACTACAAAGGATATGCTTACTTATTATGATTATGAATCCAAAAATTGGGTGGAGCTTATTATCTCACGTTGAAATGTAACTCGCACTTTTGATGAAATTTTTTATAAGCTTTTATAAATGGATCCAATTCTAAGCATTTTTAAAAAGCGGGAACTCTTGTGGCAGTTTTTACTTCGTAATGTCAAACAAAGACATCGTGGTTCGGTCTTAGGTGCTTTTTGGTTAATTGCCAATCCTTTGCTGATGCTGGGACTTTATGTTTTTGCATTCGGGATAGTTTTTGGTGGTCGCTTTACGGATTCCCCTGATGAGTCCACCCTCGATTATGCTTTGGGGGTGTTTTTGGGATTAAGTGTACTTGGATTGGTTTCTGGAACCATTGGAGTTTCTCCAGGAATTATTGTTGGTCAGCCAAATTTTGTAAAAAAAGTAGTTTTTCCATTAGAGATTCTTCCAACAGCAATGATTGGAGCTTTAAGTTATGATTTACTTATAGGTTTAGGACTTTGTTTGACCGGTATTTGTTTTTTAGGTTCAGGAATTTCTCAAAACTTTTTACTCATTCCAATTATTATCGGACCAGTATTTTTAATTGCTCTTGGCTTTTCATGGTTTTTTTCTGCCTTAGGTGTTTTCATACGTGATGTTAACCATTTAGCTTCATTTCTTGGCTTAGCATTACTATATGCAAGCGGAGTTTTTTATTCTGCCGAAAAGGCAAAAGTAGCTGCACCTGAAATATGGAAATTTTTACAATGGAATCCACTTTTACAAATTATTGATTCCTTACGAAAAGTGACCATTTGGGGTAGTCATCCTGATTGGGGAGCAATTGGATACGCTTGGTGTTTTGGGATTGTTGTTTTGCTGGGTGGTTCCTGGTTTTTTAATCGATTGCGTCCAGCTTTTGCTGATGTGCTCTAATTTAGAAGGAATAAATATTCTTGGCTACGGTCTCCCAGCAGTGCTTTTTCGCCCAATTTCTGCCAGCCTGTCCCATTTTTTTTCTTAAATCAGTATTAGTCAATAAGTGCTCCATGGCATCTTTTAATTCTTTTGGTCTTTCAGGATTAGTTAATATTCCTGTTTCCCCGTCTTTTACAGCATCTTCCACCCCACCAATTCGATGGGCAATGATGGGTAAACCATGAGAGGATGCCTCAAGGTAAACAAATCCAAATCCTTCTACACTTTTAGCTCTGGGCATGGAGGGAAGGATGAAAATATCGGAGTTCTGATAATGTTTTTTTAACTCGTTATCTGGTAAATCACCGAGAAACCGAACTTTACAATCCAAATCTTCGCTTAACTTTTTTACATTATTATAAAATCTCTTTTTTACAATCGGCCCAACGAAAGTGCATTCAATATTCATCCTTAAATCTTTTTCTAAATCTTTAATTGAATTTAACACTCGATCCTGTCCTTTTCTGGGGTGAATTCGAGCAACGCATAAGATCTTAATTTTTTTACTTGAGACTATTTTTTTATTCTGATCATCCGTTATAAGGCTTCGTGCTGGTGCTCCTGGAAATAGAAAAATTTGATCTTTAACCTCGGGACATATTTTAAGTAGTTCATTTTTATTAAATTTGGACAGAACATGAATTCTATGTGCTCTTTTTAAAATTTTTCGAAAAAACATTTTTTCAATTGGATTCGTACAAAAGCGAATTAGTTCAGTGCCATGTATTGTAATCATAATCTTAGGGAGATTTTTGATTAACCATCCAAATCTGATTATCGCACGCAAACTTCCTGGTTCCGCAAAGTGGAGTAGGGTAGAACTAGGAAAAGAAATTTTTTTATTAAATAACTCTTTAAACATCCGATAACTGCAAATCCAATCCTGTGTTCCTTTTAGAGGCAGGTTTCTGAGATTGTCCCTTTTTTTTGCATATTTAGGTACCCAAGCTTCTATGGAAATACCAAGTTTTTGGGAGGCATGTACTAACTCCTCACAATAAACTCCTGCCCCTCCTCTTTTTGGAGGGTATTCGTGAGTCAGCAGAATGATCTTTTGGTTGTCCATATTTGGTTGTTTCTTATTCTCTTGTTCATTAGCAATTCTGGAAAGCTCAAATTTTGCAGGTGTTAAAGATATATGAAAATTAAAAAAGCAATTGTAACCGGTGGTACATCTGGAATTGGACTGGCAATTTGCGAGGAATTATTGAGTAGGGGTACAGAAGTTTATTCAGTTTCACGAAACCCTGAAAAAATTAAACCTCGAGAAAATTTTCATTTATTAAAACTTGATTTATCTGACCTCAATGCAGTTTCCGAGTTTGGGGCAAGTTTTGTACAAGAATATGGAATTCCTGATCTTTTGATTAATAATGCTGGGTTCGGTGCTTTTTATGAATGGAAAGAATTTCCCGAGGATGAAATTCAAAGACAGATTAATGTGCTATTGAGCTCACCCATTATCCTATGTAAATTTTTCGCCCCTAAGATGGAACTGCAAGAAAAAGGAACTATTGTAAATATAAGTTCACTAGCGACCCTCTACCCATTACCTTTCATGCCTTTATATAATGCTGGTAAATCAGCACTTTCTTCTTTTACCCAATCAATGATGTTGGAATATTCGGGATCTTTAAAATGGATTGATTTCAGGTTGGGTGATATTCGAACAAGTTTTAACGAATCTGCACCCAAACAAATAGAAAAATCCCAGAGCGAATCAATGAACCGAGCATGGTTGCAAATAGAAAAACAATTGAATGAATCTCCTTCAGCAAAATTTGCAGCCAGACAAATTTGCCAATCAATTGAACGGGACAAAAGTAGAATAATTTTTGGAGGCGGATTTTTTCAAGCTAAACTAGCACCTCTTTTTTATCGCTTTTTACCCTTTCTAGGTTTGATAAAAGTATTAAAATTTAGATACAGGTAAAGAAATCAAATTTTCATCATCACGAAAAAAAAGCACATTTCAACTTGCTTGATTCTATAATTCTATAATAGTTTATATATATGCTCATGCGTAAAACCACCCTACTTATATCCCTACTGCTTTTCCTCTCAACACATTTATATTCCCAACCAGTTACTTGGGATAGTAGCACCTCATACTCAACAGGTGCCTTAGTAATCGTTGGAACTTCAACTTACATTGCCACCACAAGCGTACCGGCAAACAATACCCCTCCTAATACCTCATACTGGAAATCTCTCGAAGAAACTGCAGCATCATTGACTATATCTTCCGAAGAACTTGCGAAATTACCCACTACCGATGTTGCTGATTTATTAAAAACATTACCTGGTGCCGCACCTGATGCAAATTCTACGACTGGAACTTCTTCCACTATCTATCAGAAAGGTCTCTCTACGGCAGGTTATGTTTCTTCAGCAGCTTATATAAGTGGTGGGTTCATTATTAAAGGAGGGAGTAAAAAAGTTATCATTATGGGGAAGGGTGCGGGTAATGTGGCTGATCCTCTTAATAATCCTCGTTTGGATTTGCTTTCAGGTAATTCAAATTGGGCTTCAATCGCTAACAACTCTGATTGGAAAAGTGGTTCTCAAGTAACCGACATTACGGCAACAAATCTCATGAATGGTTATCAAGATACTGATGCTGCTATAATTGTAACATTAGATGCAGGGATCTACCTCGCAAATGTTCACTCTCAGAGTGGTGATGCCGGCGGAGCACTTGTAGAAATTTATGATTTAGATGCTATAGAGGGAACTAGTTCGAGTTCTTACCTGTCCGCAATTTCAACCAATGGAACTGTTCTTACAGGGACCGCTGCTGGGCAAAAAATGAGTGCTGGATTTGATATATCAGGTACGGGTTCCTTAAAGGTTTTGATTATGGCCAAAACATCTGTTGGTGTGACAAATGATGCATTAAACAATCCACGATTGGATTTACTTTCAGGAAATTCAGGTTGGACTTCAATTGCTAACAATTCAGATTGGAAAAGTGGATCCCAAGTTTCTGAAATTACTGCAACTAATCTTATGAATAATTATCCTGATAATTCAGCAGCCTTAATGCTGACATTACAACCTGGCGTCTACATTGCAGATGTATTTTCAGAGGATTCTGACTCTGGAGGAGCGTTAGTTGAAGTTTATGTGATTGAAGATTAAGTGTCTACATCAGAAAGTTTTCGCCCACTTTCTAATCAATTAAAATATTATTTATTTTCCAAAAGGCATTTCGTTTGGAAATGTCTTATTGTTATTGTTTTAGTGGCAAGTTTATTTATTTTGTTTACGGGTTTTTTAAATCCGATTGAAGACCACCACTCATTTAGGCAAACCCAGGTAGCGATCACCATTTATTGGATGATAACTGAAGACCTTTAGTTATATAGTCCCTGTAACTCTTCCTCCATGGAATGTCCCCAGAGAACTACCTTTATACCAATTCATCGTAGCTGTATTATGTAAATTGTTCAATTTTCAAATCGAACCATGTGCGAGATTTGTTTCGATTACTTTCTTCTACTTATCCAGTTTTTACTTATACAAAGCAACCAAACTCATTTTTTGTAGTCTGTTAACGGCTAGGTTTACAGTCATAGTGTTTCTATTAAGTCCAATTTACTTATTTTGGTCCAGGGCATGCATGATTGAGAGTTTAGCACTCTTTTTGGGTCTTTGTTTCATGTATAATGCAATGATCTTGGTTAAAAAATCGAAGTACAATATTACAGCACTCACTATTCTTGGAATATTGGGAGCATTAGTGAAAATAACGACTTTCTATCCAATCATCCTATTCGTATTTTTATATTGTTTATTTAATA
>CAWVXY010000014.1:0-76800 GCA_963934295.1 uncultured Opitutia bacterium | reverse complement strand
TTTCTGTTAATTATCAATCTTCCGGGGGTAATTACCAATCGGGTGGAGGTAATTACCAATCAGGTGGTGGGCATTATCAAACACCTGCAGGCGGTACCATCGCCATTCAAGCACCGGGTAATGGCTCACTCGTTACTTCGAGTAATGACAATTTATACATTCACATTACTTACCAGTCAAACGGAGGTGGATACCAGACTCCCACATGGGCATACAAGATTGATTCTGGATTCCCTGCATATGGCTCACCCCATGGGGGTACCCAGGTAGTCGGTACAACCAACCGAAATGATATTTTGAACGGACAGTCTTACGGGCAAAGACAGATCAATGTCGTTCTCCTCGATCAAAACGGCAATATGCACAACCCACCTATCACTCAGTCGGTTTCTGTTAATTATCAATCTTCCGGGGGTAATTACCAATCGGGTGGAGGTAATTATCAGTCTGGGGGTGGGCATTATCAAACACCGGCAGGTGGCTATCAACCCCCCAGCGGAGGTAGCCAGTCTCCCGGTAGCGGCTATCAAACCCCAAGTGGTGGATACCAGACTCCTAGCGGAGGAAATCAAACTCAAGGGGGAGGTTACCAAACTCCAGGTGGTGGTGGCTATCAAACCCCCAGCGGAGGTAGCCAGCCTCCTGGTAGCGGCTATCAAACCCCAAGTGGTGGATACCAGACTCCTAGCGGAGGAAATCAAACTCCCGGTAGCGGGTACCAAACTTCAGGTAATGGCTATTCCAGTCCAAGTAGTGGATATCAGCCAGAAACTGGAGTTGCTCAACCCATTCAACCAATCATTAAACGAGTTGTGGTCGAAACAATCGGTCATTCCTTAAATCAAGGTCAGATAATACTTAATGGAAAAACTCTTCAAGCAGAGGGAAACTCTAAGGCAGATTCGTCGACAGTAGGCTTTTTAGTGTCTTCCATCGCAAAACTTGATCCTCAGTTACCAAATACTCAAATAATAATTGGCGAGTTTCAAGATGGGAATACTTTTACTGCGAATTATGATGCTGGTTTTGACAAAACCATTTATTTCAGAGCTTTTATTGAAAACACCGCGGGAACTACCTATGGAAGTACGCTCAAAATTGTCATTCAATCTAAAAGTGATCCTAGCAAAATGAATCCACAGGAAAAAGCTCTTTCTACTCTGAAGAGTGATTCTGTTGAAATACCGGGTGGATGGTTGCAAAATTCCTGGTTTGGTAGTTACAAAGATTTTGAAAACGGTTGGATTTTTCATGCAGTTCATGGCTGGCTCTATGTGTCCTCCGATTCAATAAATGGTATATGGGCATGGTCGAGAGACCGTGGTTGGGTTTGGTCAACCAATGGACTTTATCCTTTTCTATACCAATCAAATATAGGAAATTGGATTTACTATATGACTACGAAGAATGGAGTTGCACACTATTATAACTATTCAATTAAATCAGTGGAGGTTCATACTCCCTAAGCTTTACAAATCAATTCATCATGTCGATGATTGTTTCATTCATCTGTTTTAATTAGGAATGTTTTATTTTGGATAAAAAAAACACCTCAGATATTGAGGTAAACGAAAATACTTCTACAAACTTCAAACTTCCCAGTCCCATTCTTGACTGGATTCTCTTTTTTCTTTCAGGGATACTTTTCATAGTCCCTCCCCTCTTTTTTATTGAGCTAAAACAAGACGAATGGGTTAAAGGATTCATCCCAATTCGTATGGTTAATGCAGAGCTAAAATTTTGTATTTTTATTCTTTTTGCCTCGATTATGATTGGCATTGTTTGGATACGTGTTCACCTCGCGGGAAAATTCAACCAACCAAGCAAACCGGTTTATCTTTTTGCATCTATTTTTATTGCCAGTATTTTATGTTCCACACTGACAGCTCATAATTTTGAAAGAGCTTTTGTTTCCAGTTTCATTTGGTATTTGTTACCAATTCTTCTTGTATTTAGCCTTCTTCAAATAAAATGGTCGACCATCCGATTGACCAGATTCACCATGCTTATTGTGCTTGGTGGGCTTTTTTCTTGCGTAGTGGTAATGGACCAACATTACCGATGGACGGACTGGAGTCACCGATTAACTCGCTTAGGTTATGGAGGTTTAATTTATAATCAAAATTTTGCTGCCGAATACCATGCACCTCTCCTGCCCATTGCACTCGGTCTGTTTTACTATGTAAAATCAAAATTCACAAAAGGACTTCTTCTGAGTACTTTACTCCTGATTTTCCTACCTGCCCTTTCACTATCCCTTGCACGGGGTGCATGGGTCGGTTTAATTGGTGGGTGCTTTCTGACAGGTGCGGTTTTCCTTATTACCTTTTTTTTAAAGAAAAAAGTTCGGGGAAAGCAAAAGAACTCTCTTTGGATAGCCAGTTCATTTATTTTACTCGCGTTAACCCTTCCGCTTTATTTGATCACTTCTGATTATTGGAAAAAAGGAGCTTTTACGAAAGAAGTGACAACCCCACAGAAAGTACCGTCAAAGGAAGCGAATGAATTAAAAAGTATTACTGTAATAAGTGAAGCATCTGGAGGCAGTGGTAGAAGAATTGTTCTTTGGAAAGATGCTCTACAAGCGACTTTATCAAAAGACTTCTTATTTGGCCTTGGGACAGATCATTACGAGCTGCATTTCCATGAAAGTGCACGACGATCCGACAAAACGACGGGTAGCACTCTTGTACGTTTTGTTCATAATGACTTCATACAAATTCTTTATGAGAATGGAATCTTTGGTTTAATCGGATTTCTTGGTTTATGGATAACGGTACTTTTGAGAGCGCTTAACAAAGCACTTGAACATGCAAAAAACAATAATTCTCAAGGACTCGCTCTCATTTTAGGCTTAAGCGCATCCTGTTTAACATTTCTCATTGAAAGTTTTTTTGAATTTCCCACCCGTTCCCCTTGTGCGATGATTGTGGGTTGGACAAGTTTTGGATTACTTCTTTTCATTGCCTATGAAAAATCGTCTGAAAGCTCACCCACTAAAGTAAAATCTATAGGCCCAAAACTTAATCTTTTTATCGGTGCATCCGCAATTGGGATCATTCCATTCGGTTGTATACTTGCAAATAATCTGTTTTGGACAAACATCTATCATTTTCAGGGAAGGATAGCTGGAGATTATGGCGAAAAGGACAAAAGTCTTCAGTTTCATCGAAAGGCAATCGATTACGCTCACTGGGAACACCACTCCCGAAAGTTTGAATGTTATTATTTACTAACCCATAAAAAACAATTCCCAGAAGCATTGGAAGCTATCAACCAGACACTTGAAGTACACCCTGGTTGCTTAGTGGCTCATCAAAACAAAATAGCGATTTCAATTAATGAATTTAAGGATCATACTATGGCACGGAACGCATACCAGGAAATGAAAAAAGCAGCACCCTTTCATCCATTCACCATGTTGGAAAGTCAAAAAATTAGTTTCATTAATCCGTGAAAATTTACGGTATTCAGTTTGATTCTGAGTGGAATAACAAGGAAGCAAATTTTAATCTTGTTTCTGCCCTTATTAAAAAAAAGGTAGTTCATCAGAATTCACTTATTGTTTTGCCAGAAATGTTTGCCACTGGCTTTTGCTTGGATCCAGAATCGACTACAAAAAATGAGCCACAAAGAACAGAGCTTTTTCTATCGGATTTAGCCAGAGAAATGGAATCATGGGTTATTGGAGGAATGACTTATCCGGCAAAAGAAATAGGAAAGGCTTACAATACTGCCGTTACATTTGATCCAAATGGGCAAAGTATTTCTGTTTATAAAAAGATTCACCCCATACCTATTCTTGCAGAAGACAAAGTTCACCTGGAAGGAAGAACGATAGAAAATCTTTCAATAGGCTCTTTTAATGTTACACCTGCAATCTGTTATGACTTACGCTTCCCCGAACTTTTTCGTTCTGCGCTTCATTCGGGAACAAATCTTTTTGTTGTGTTAGGTTGTTGGCCAAAGAGTAGAATCAACCATTGGGTAACCTTGCTTAAAGCGCGTGCAATCGAAAATCAATCTTATGTAGTTGGTGTAAACCGGATTGGTAAGGATGAGGATTTCGAATACGGAGGAAGGACAATGGTAGTGTGTCCTCAGGGTGAAATACTTGCTGATGGTGAAGAAAAGGAAGGAGTAGTAGAGGCAACGATTGACGACTCTCTTGTAAATGATTGGCGCACCCAATTCCCTGCTGTTAGAGAATTTATTCGATAAAACCCTAATCCCAAAACAGAAACAACGTCTATGGTGACGCCCAAAGGGATTTGGGTAAGTTGGCCTTCGCTAAAATACGATCTAATTTCCCCAATTCATCCACTGAAAATTGGTTATGGTGAACCGCTTTAACATTTTCCAAAATTTGTGTACTGGAACTTGCACCGATCAGGGCACTGGTAACCCGATTATCCCTTAAAACCCAAGATAATGCCATTTGAGCCAGGGTTTGTCCCCTCTGCCTAGCGTGGTCATTTAATTCTCGAATTACATTAAGATTTTGCTCATTAACCTCATTTTTACGAAGAGGAGAATTTTCAATGGTAAAACGGGAATCTTTTGGAATACCATTCAAATATTTATCAGTCAAAAGACCCTGAAAAAGTGGGCAAAAAGCAATGATACCCATCCCAAGTTCACCACAGGTGTCCAATAAGCCCTGCTCCACCCATCGATTAAGCATTGAATAATTTGGTTGATGGATAGCAAGAGGGGCAAGGTTGTTCTCTTTACAGATATTAGCAGCTTGTCTAGTAGAATCAGCAGAATAACTACTTATACCAACATACAGAGCTTTCCCCTGTTGCACGGCTGAATCCAATGCACCAAGAGTTTCGTCCAGCGGAGTGTCCGGATCAAAACGGTGAGAATAAAAAAGGTCAAAATAATCAACCTGCATTCTCTTTAATGACTGATCCAAACTGGCCATCATATACTTTCTTGAACCCCACTCGCCATAAGGACCAGGCCACATATCATACCCGGCTTTACTGGTGATCAGAATTTCATCTCTGGGTAAATTCTTCAAGATTTTACCCACATTGATTTCCGCGGATCCATAAGGTGGACCATAATTATTAGCTAAATCAAAATGAGTAATCCCAGCATCAAAAGCTGCATAAATCATATCCTTCTGAATTTCAGTAGGAGAATCTCCACCAAAATTATGCCAACATCCAAGTGTAATTGCAGGTAACTTTAAGCCCCAACGTCCGCATTTCACATAAGGCATTCTACCATCATATCGATCCGGATTAGGAGAGCTTTTCACCAAGACCTTTTTAAACGATTAAAATAAAATCAGGATTCGTTCTCTACTGTCTCGTCTGCTAATTCCTGTGAATCCTCTTCGTCATCTTCCAATTGTTCGCCCAGATACTCACGAACACTAAGATCACCCACAAAAGAAAGCCCATCACGACGCTCCACAACATGATAACGTTCAACATATTTTTGAACCACATGTATTTTTGCATCCAAGGGTTGGACAATCAAAAGTTGAAGATGAAATTCTTTAAACAAGTCGAGCAGGTATTGTGAAAATTCATCGTCCGTCTTACTGAACATTTCATCAACCGCAACCAGACGAAAAGTTTCAGTCTGTTTTCCTCCCACATCAATTCCGTATTGATAGGCAATAGCGGTTGCTAGAATGGTAGAAGCCAAACGATTCTTCTCTCCACCAGATTTACCTGCAGCACCACTGTAACTTTGACGAAGTGTATCCTCGTCTTTATAAAATTCATCAGCCCGAAATTTGAACCAGTTTCTGACATCAATCACCCGTTGTGTCCAATTTAGATCCTGCTCTAATTCAGCAAGGAAATGTTCAACCCGATGATAGCGTTCACGACGACGTTCATCTTCATCATCTGCCTCCAAGTCTCCTTCAAGTGCATGACGACGAAGTTTTTTAAATTTCCGAACCCCGTCATCACCGGCATCTTCAAATTTAAGTTGGATATAAGTCTCTTCTTTACGATCAAAGGTAACTCGTGAAAGATGTTCGTTAAGTTCGTTTATACGTTTACGGATTCGATCGCGATGGGATTCCAAAGCCTCGCTAAATCCAGAAACTTCTTCGGGCACCTGCACTCGGAGAAGCTCTTCAAAGCGCAAGCGATTTTTAGCTAAATCCTCATCTTCAATTTGACGGCGAATTTCCTCGAAAGATGCATAGGTCGAATCATTATATCCATCCTCTAAATCAAGATTAAGTTCATCCCGGAATGCCTGATTCTTTGCATCTGCAATAAATCGTTGCATCGCAGCCACATTCTTATCGCGAAACTTATCCAATCCAGATTCCAGTTTGTGAATTTTAGCGTCCAGTTTATGGGTGGCAGAACGTGCTGCCTCTTCAATATCATCAGGTTTTTCTGAAGGTTCGCCAAATTCTTTTGCAATTTCTTTAAAAAGATTATCTCGACGGGATTCCGCCGCTTCACGATCTTCTTCATTGGCGTCTTTATCCCCAATGGTCTCTTCAATAAATTCATCCATACTTTTGACTAAGAGTGAACGAAGGGAAGTCATTCTTGATTCGTTTCTTTCCGCCCTAGCCTCTACACCTCCAATACGTTGCAAAACCTCATCACGAATATTTTGACTATCCTCCAGTTGAACAGAGGCAGTATCCCTATCATCTTTGAGTTTTTTGAGAACATCAGAACCACCCACAATGACTCGTTCTTCTTCTTCCAAATCAGCGATACGGGCCGCTAAACCAATTTGATCTATATCAGAAAATTCATTGGCACATGCTTGCAACTGGGCACCTGAGCGAAGTTTAATCCTGAGTGTTAAACGCTCAGACTCGGCCTCCCTCATCGCTCGTCCAGAATTATCTAATTCTTCTCTCCATTTAATAAGCGAATCATCCAAGGTTCTTTGCTTAGGATTAACATCCCAACCCATGACCCAACTGGTGGCATCATCCAATAACCTGGAATCATCTTTTTCCCGAAAAACACCATCGCTCTTAACTAATCCTTCAACTGTTAATGCAAAGGGATTTTTTGAGAATTCTTGATCTCTTTCTTCCCTACAAATATGAGGAAATCTTTCAGCTAATTCGGAACGTAACCAGGTCTGTCTAATTTTTTCCAGCTCAGGTCTCAGGGAAAGTTTGGCAACGACTGAATCGTCATGTAGTTTCGGATTCTTACGGTCCGATTGCGGGCAAATAAAAGACAGTTTTTCACCCAAATGATTTACTTCAAGAAATGCTTCCGCCTCCTCGGCTAATTTTTGGGGAACCACTACGGTAAGGTTGAAATCCCTTAACAATCTTTCAATCGGTCCGGTCCATTTGACTTCATCCGGAACGACCTGAATTAATTCTCCAATAAAGGGCAATTCTTTAGCATCACGGTCCAACGCAGTAGCTAACCCAGTCCTCAATCGAGCAATCTCAGAGGGAATATTTGAATTAGCTTCCAACAAGTACCTGCGCTCATCCTCCAAACTTTGTACTTTTTCGGTGGCTTTTTTAAGAAGGTATGAAATTTCAGGTATTTTTTCATCCAGCTCTCCAACTTTAGCCTCAATTCGGGGCAACTGTGTATCCAATTCACGACGAAGGCTAAGAAAGTCTTCCTCTTCACGAACAGTTAAACCCTTTTCCCATGATCCTAGATGTCTTTCAAAAGTAGCCGCTCTTTTCGTCACTACTTCTCGTTTATCCCGCAAACGATCCATTTCCGCACCCACTTGCTCCAATCTTCGATTTTCATCACTGTCTGCGAGTGCACGTTCTAAATGATTTAATTTATCTCTTAATCGATCAACTTCCAACCGGGCACTTTTCAAACGGGCTCTTTCCGCTTCCTCCTGATGTTTAAGTTCGGTTACCCATTCTACTCTTCGATCAAGCTCTGCCTGAGCATAATATGGTTCAATGGAATGACGAACTTCCTCGGCGTGAGAACGCTCTGTATTCGCTTTGAGGAAAGAATTATGGGTTTCCTTAATCTCATCAAGCTGTTCAAGCTGGTAAGCTGCTGTCTCAATTCTACGATGAGTGCTTCTTAAATCATCAAATCTCTCTTGTAATGCCACCAGCTTCTCTTTTGAACCTCCATCATCAAGCATGTGTTCACGAATAAACTGAGTTAAATCTTTAACATCTTTAATACAGACAGCCTGATTAAAAATCGACATAGGTGAACGATTTCCCAAATCTGTATCCATAAAAAGCATGGACTCAAATTTTTTGTGATAAGCAGTAAAGGAATCAAATATAGTCAGACTTCTTTCTTTAATAATACGCCTGATATTATCAACATCTCCAAGATCATTAAAATCCTCATCGATCGACAATTTTCGCTTATCAACAATATAAAGCTTATCAACTTTCCCGCCCGGAAGGCACCACAGTACTTGAGCCACGGAAACATCAGTTTTGTAAGCTTCGTTATAAAAATGAGCAAGTAATACGGTGTAGGATTCTCCAGGTTTACGCAGAGTTTCCTTTCTGCCTTGGCCAGTAGTCGCGTCATGAATCTCAGAATAAGCTCCTAGAACATAATCCCTTTCATTCCGTTCCCTGCTCCCTGCCTGGCTGGATGCAACATTGTAATTACGAACCCGATTGGGCACAAGAAGAGTAAGAAGAGCGTCCACAATCGTAGACTTACCTGAACCATTACGCCCGGTAACCATCGATGTCCGACCATCTGGTCGCATGGTGTAAACTTCATTATGAAATGTTCCCCAGTTTAAGAGGGAAAGCTCATGCAGTCGATAACCCGCAGTCGATTTATCGGGTGAAAATTCAAGTTCAAGTTGTGATTCAAACATCATCATCCTCCATTTCTTCCTCTAAATCTGGGGTTCTTCTCTTAATTTGCTCTCTTACTTCCGCAAGTTTTTCTGGGGGCAATTTTGCCTTAATAATGCGTTCTACTCGATACAAACCACCATCACGATCACGGACTTTCTTAAGAATACCCCATTCCTCAAATTTAGTAACTAAGGCAGAAATTTGACGGTGTATCTTTTTTTCGTCATGAAGTTCTGGATAATAAGGAGTCATGGTTTCACGTAAATCTAATGCTGACCGGTATAGATGGTCTCCTTCTTCCTGACTTTGTTCAAACCGCATAAGTTCTTCCCTAAGCAAAACCATAAAAATAGTTTGATGATAGGATAGTCTGGTTCGTCTTAAAACTCGGGGCAAAGGGGCTTCTGCTCCATCATCCCAAGCATCTGCGTCCTCTTCTTCCAATTCATCCCTCTGGCGCACAAAGGCATATCCAGCCGAATCGTCCCGAGCGACCTCCATTCCAATTTCAAAAAAATGATTGCGGATTTTTTCCCACTCCGCCCCCAAGCGCCCCCAAAGGTCTAAATCTTCTTGGTAAATAGGACCGTTCAATAAACGGACGATCACATGTCGATAAGTAATGGCAGGATTCATAATAAGTTACGTTGAAAAACGAGTTGTTCCACTTCAACAAAACGAGGTTGAGCAGGGCGATTTAAATCAATGCTAATGATTTCATCGGAAAGAATTTCATGCCTGTTATTTTCCCCCGCAATCACTCGATAACAGACCACATCTACGATACCACGTTCAAGAGGAAATTTTTCAACCATATCAGTTAGGCTGATTGTTTCATTTTCCTCCAGAACCTCATCCACTCGTTCCCTGAATTTACCAAGATCAAGTGGTTCTCCAACGGAATGAAGAATTTCGTTCATCCATTCAGAATCGTCAGGAGTGGCTTTTTTAATAGTGGAAAAAGGTTCAACAGCTTTGGGTTCCCAAAACTCTGCCTCCATTAAGGAGAAGAACTGGGGTCTGATATCAATCTCAAATTCCCAATCCGCCGGGGGAGTGTCACGCAATTGAAAAGCCTGTTGACGGATGGAAATCAATGTATCTCTAATCTGCCGTCCAGATCCTCCCGCATGATCACCAACAACTTGTCGTAGTTTCCTACTAATTCGACCATAAGCACCGTGAGCCGCACCCGCTTCTCCAAATAATCGCTCCCCAAGGTTGGAAAAAACTTTATTAGGATCAAGTCCGCGCTTTCGCGCTATATCAGAAGTCTGTTCTGCTAAACCGCGCAATTTACGAGCTAGTGCGGGATTTGTCATCATAGAGCGAAATCCAAAGTAACTTTTACCCTGATCACATCCACGTAATTCTTCGTCAGAATCAAGTACATGCTCCACAATATCCCCTTTGGATGCTACTCCCTGAGCATAAAGTTTAGAAATCTGCCTGGCATGATCCTTAAAAAATTCCTCAATTGCACGAAAATCAGAAAGGAAATGCTCAACTAAATCAGAAAGGTCATATACTTGATCTCGAATCACATCTTCTCCAAAAATTGGTGCTTCTCCCGTTTCCTGAATTTTTCGAATCTCTTCATCAATATCCTCTCTTTTTCGAACAAGTTCTCGTATGCGAGCCTCTGGATCTGCATTGACCCCCTGAGAGAGGTTTTGCATTTCCAACATAATTCGATTGAACCGGGATTCAGTAGTAGCATAACCACGATGCTGCATAGCTAACAAATCCTGCAACCAGCTCAATACTTTCTCGGAATGACGGGTTAATCGAAATACATATTCTTCCCTATCTTCGTTAAATGTTTTAGTCAAATAACGGTGTTCTTCATCACACCATTCGTCTAAATATTCCTGAGGTAATCGCTTGGGAGCATCAAAATCCTCAAGCTCGCGCATCTGTTCAATATGTTCCGATAAGGTTCCTGTTAGTTCCTCTTCCGAGGCCTCTACCACGCCCCAATGCTTAAATGTTTTAAAAAAGAAACCCGCAACGAAGGAACCCAAACGGCCTCTCATCAGTCGCAAAGCGGGTGACTCATCAAAAAGGTGCAAAAAGTCTTCGTCCATACTAATTATATATCACAATTCAATTCTCTAGAGTGAGAACCTTGTAACTCAAGTCAAAGAGAAGTTATTACCAATCTAAAATCCTTGTGAAAAACCTCACATGTTTTTGGGGTACAGAGGTATATTTTAAATTCCGCAAAGGTAACATTGGAAATAAAATTTAATCTCTTAGCCTCAATCTCCTTATTTCCCCTCCACCTCCAATAAAAAGCGATCCATTCCAGTAAGATATACTCTCAGCCTCCCCTCCCGCATTATACCTTGCAATCTCGATACCTAGATCCAAATCAAACGCCCGAACTTCATTCAAATTGCCCAAAGCTAAAAAAAGACGGCCTTTCTCATCAAAGACTATTCCTCTCGGCTCGACACCTGATGGAGAAAAATCGACCAAAGTCCAAGAATCTACCAAAATTAAATCCTCAGGAATATCATAGACAACAACTCGGGAAGCATCAGGTTCTGCGGCAACGAGTTGTTTTCCATTCGGACTAACGGCCAACCCTTCCACCCGAACTAAATCGTCATTTAGAATCCCCACATATCCAATATCTGGCCTAACTCGGTATATCGTACCTGTGTGCGGTGAACTTACAAATAAATCCCCATTAGGTGCTATGGCTAAATCCTTAACTGAACCGAACCGATAGCCATCATACGAATCAGCAAGAACTTCAAGTTTATGTGCACTGGGAGAAATTCGGAGTAATTTACCGGTTCCTGCATCGGCAATTAAAAGCCTGCCTTGATTATCTACTCTAAGTCCTTCAGCCCGAACCGAAAAGTCTCCGATTGGTGAAACCCATTCAGTTAAATCAATAAAGACTTCGGGTAACTCATCCGATCCAATCATAAATTTACCCACTCGGCCTTCTTTTTCATAATTAGCAAAAAAAAGATCTCCATTGGCTGAAAAAGCCAGTCCACCACTTTGTTCAATAGGAGAAATAACACTCTCAGGAATAACTTTTACAGCAGGCGGTAAAATCCCGCCATCTCCTAAAGAAAATTCATCACTAGGTTTCTTAGGAACATACACACAGCTTACCCCTCCCCATATGACGAGAAAGATAATCGTGACAAACCAATCTAATCTGTATTTCAAGTTAGTTTCAAAAGCTAATGATAACTAAAACAAGGATAGCTGTATCTCTTCAAAGAAAAAAAACACTAAAAGAACAATTTCTTATTAGAACATGAACCCAAAAACCTTACTTCTGGCAAAAAAAGCCTGGAAAGAAGCCGATGCCATTCTCGTTGGTGCCGGAGCCGGAATGGGAGTAGATTCAGGCCTGCCCGATTTTCGGGGGAAATCAGGATTTTGGAAAACCTATCCACCCTTGGCCAAAATGGGGATCGAATTTGAAGAGATGGCCAACCCATACTGGTTTACAAAAAACCCTTCGCTCGCCTGGGGCTTTTACGGCCACAGGCTCAATCTTTATCAAAAGACTAAAACCCATAGTGGTTTCAATATTCTACTCACCAAGTTTAAAGAAGAAAAGATTCCGATGTTTGTATTTACTTCGAATGTGGACAGTCATTTTCAAAAAACCGGTTTTTCTGAAAAACAGATTATGGAATGCCATGGTTCCCTTATGCATTTTCAATGCATGGAAGAGTGCGGTCAGCCCATTTGGCCAATCAGCCCAGATTTACTTATACCAATTAACCCCGACAATTTACTCGCCAAAGAACCATTACCCAGTTGCCCACAATGTGGTTCGCTTGCACGCCCAAATATTCTTATGTTTTCTGACTTTGCTTGGAATAGTACCAGAACATATGCACAAAGACAAAGATTTGAGAAATGGATCGAGAAATTCAAAAACAAAAACCTGCTTATTATTGAGTTGGGTGCGGGCACAAATATTCCAACTGTTCGATTAACATGCGAAGAAGTCTATCAATCGGCAGGAAATCATTTTATCAGGGTTAACCCGAGGGAATCTGAGTGCGGATTAAGAAACTCACTTTCTCTACCCATGGGTGCAAAAGATGCAATAAAAGCAATCTCTCAGAACCCCTAAAGGATTCCCCTTTGATTATTATAATTTAAAATCTCTCAAAATTAAAGGATTGCGATAACATTAGATGAAAACATTAAATACCAATCGATTTATTTCTCTAATTTAACAAGAAACAAATCTTTCATCTTTTTGGCCGACCCAATCATTTCCAGGTCATACTGAACATTACCGGTGGAAATTGCATCCCCACCCCCATGTCCAGTAATGTCAAAAAGGTAATACGGATCATCCCGGTCCACGTCGACGAGACAGGTGTAAAGGAGTGAGGGCTGACCAAGCAAAGGATCGGGGAAATCATTACTGGAATCTCCTGGAGCATTAATTTCCACACAAAGCACAAATTCATTTCCTTTCCCTGCTTCTAAATAAGGATCAAGGGCAAAACGATGAGACTCTGTCGCTCCACTTACTGCATCCACCTCTCCGGATGGAGAAATTCCAGAAAGTAAGGTATAACGATGGCGCCAGAGGGGCAGAATATGACTCCGTTGAGTTCGGTAATCCTCCCAGAGTGGAACTTCAGAATAAGCAAGGGATTGTTCGAGAAACAAAGTCTCAATCATTGATCCAATCGTACTTTCTGCCCATACTGCAATAGAGGGCATAGGATTTAAATCTTCACGAAAACTCAGGTTGATCGATAGCCCGCTTCCATTTCCGTCCTGACTTTTTCGAACGATCCATTTTCGATGAGGAGCAGGTTGATCAAAACCAACGAGGTTTGAAGATCTAACTATTTGGGCACTGTTCTTATGCTCGTAACTATTTTCGATTAACCAGGATGCAGGAGGCAGGTTATAAATCGCAGTGTAGACTAAAATGCCACAGGTAACACCAATCAGCAGTACCTGAAAGCGGGCAGATATCTTTTGTTTCCCTTTGGTCATTCGATTTCTGAAGTACGGCACACGGGCCACAATATGCAGAACCACTAAAATTAGAGTGACGAATCCTGCAATAATATGAATATTGGTGACAGAAAGTGAAAATGGCTGAAAATACGCCAAGGTGCCCGTAGCAGCTAAAGCTGAAAAGCTAAATAAAAGGCCAAAATTGACCAGGTGTCTCATCTAACTGCTAATGCCCACTCTTACTCGGATTATTAACTAATTTTGTCCCATCAAAACCGATCAATTTTCTTAATTCCTTGATATGTGACTTACCAACCTCTTTGGGGTTTGCCCCATACTTTTTGCATAAAACCGCTGCAAAACCAGTGGCAATTCCCATTTGTCCGCAGGTATTCATAACTCTTGGTCCGCAGAGTCCAACATGAGTGCAGCTAAAGCATCGACCAGCCATCATTAAATTTGAAAGATTTCTTGAATAAAAACTACGAAAAGGGATGAAGTAGTAACCTCCAGTTTTATGAAACATAGCCGTTGATAGAAAATCTTCCTTGGCTCCTTTTAATTTTCGTTGGTAATGACCGTCCACCTCACGTTTCTCCACAACAACAGCATCTGGAAACTCCCGGCGTTTAATCGCATCATGCATATCGTAAATGTGATCCCCCATTAACCGACGGGACTCACGCTTCCCACCAACATATGCGACCCATTTCAATTTATTCGGAGCATATTTCGGATTTTTCTTAGCATTGGAAAATGAGCCAAATATTGCACGCAACATGTGATCGCGAATTTCTTCCGCATCATTAACTTGGTTAAGATTATTATCAGAATACTCCCAATACCATTCTCCCTTGGATGCAACATGTTTGCCGGACACGGGCGTAGCCCATGGAACCTTAGGGAAATCCTGTTTTTGATTGGTTCGCTCGCTATTCCATAAAACACTTGTTCCCATGACCCGGTTATCCGCTTTCTTTGGACTCCATAAATCACCATATTTATCCCAGCCTTCATCATGTTGGGAAGCTGCTTCACGGCCGTAGCGGTAATCAGCTCCAGCCCAGTAACCCAGCCAACCGTCTCCAGTCGCATCAATAAAAACCGGGGCGCGAAATCTTTTAATCCTACCACCCGTTACCTCTCTTGCCTCTACACTGAGAATTTTATCTCCCTTTTTCTCCAATCCACACGCTGTATGATGGGCAAATAAATCAACGCCGGATTCGGCCATAGTTTTTTCTCTTTTAACCTGATCAACTTTGGCTTTCTCATTTCCATTTGGATAATGAATCGTGTCTATTGATTTGAGAATGTCTGAACCATAGCCGTGGATACCAAGGGTATGAACCCTGATTTCCTGGCTGGCATTACCTCCAAAAAGTGGACGATCCTGAATCACCGCGACCCTTAGTCCCTGTGAACGAGCGGCAAGTGCGGCTCCACAACCAGACATGCCCCCTCCAACAACTACAAGGTCGAAAGACAACTCCTCGACTTTTTCGTTCGACCGACCGGCGAGCACATCCTTCCAGTCAGATAATTCCTTTAGATCATCCTCCGGCAAAGACGGATTTGATTCCTGGGTAAAAAATATTGCATCACAACGTCCATCAAACCCAGTCAAGTCGCGAAGGGAAACTTTGGTTTTTCCAGCTTTAGCAATTTCAACCGAACCACCGGACTGCCAGTGCCAGGTTTCCTCAGCTTCACCAAAAGTTATCTGAAGAGGCTTGTCTTCAACCAAGACCTGAAAGCGACCCGGTGACTGCCACTCCCCTTTACACCAGTCCCGATTCCTGACCCAGACATTCCATTTACCCGGCGTAGGCAAATCCACTACAGTCTCAGCATCTTCAACCGGCTTGCCCATTCCATGAGCCAATAGATAATTTCCACCCATCTGTAAATAATGCTGGGTATCTATTTTCCAACCACCCGTTTTGGCAAAGGAGGAGGCCTCAAGCAATACACCTGAACGACTTAACGAGGCACTTGGCTTTGCACCCATTAAATAATTAGGAACAGCAAGGGAAGCAACCCCGACCCCACCTATTACGCGAAGAAATTCTCTCCTTTTGGAAGTTTGTTCTTTCATAGTTTTGTTAAAATTATAAGAAGATTAAGAAAGGATATCCTTGATAAGATGTCCGTGAATATCGGTTAAACGAAAATCTCTGCCCTGAAATGGATAAGTGAGTTTTTTGTGATTCACTCCCATAAGATGCATAATTGTGGCGTTCAGATCATGAACATGTACTGGGTTCTCGGTAATGTTATAACAATAGTCATCAGTGGCTCCATAAGACATGCCTTTTTTAATTCCTGCTCCCGCCATAAAAATAGTGAAGCATCTGGGATGATGGTCCCGGCCATAATTTGTTTCTGTCAGTTTACCCTGTGAGTAAATGGTTCTACCAAACTCTCCTCCCCAAACAATCAGAGTATCTTCCAATAGTCCTCTTTGTTTTAGGTCCTGAATCAATGCTGCGGTGGGTTGATCCACATCCCGGCATTGTCCTTTAATTGCATTAGGTAAACCACCGTGATGATCCCATCCCATATGAAATAATTGAATGCATCGAACATCGCGCTCCGCCATACGTCGAGCAAGCAGGCAATTTGCAGCGTAGGTTCCCGGCTTTAAAACATCCGGTCCATAGCTGTCTAAAATATGCTTTGGCTCTTCGGAAACATCCGTTAATTCGGGGACACTGGTCTGCATGCGAAAGGCCATTTCATATTGCGAAATACGGGCATCAATCTCGGGATCTTTGACCAGTTGATGATCCTTTCGGTTAAGCATAGCCAATTCGTCCAACATATCTCGCCTCATGGTACGGTTCATGCCTTTCGGATCGGACAGATAAAGCACCGGATCACCCGAATTTCTGAATTTCACTCCCTGGTGTTGAGTGGGAAGAAAACCGGCACCCCAAAGTCGATCATATAACGGTTGATCATTTGGACGCCCGGTACCCCATGAAGTAAGAACCACATAAGACGGCAATTCCGAATTTTCGGTTCCCAGACCATAACTCAACCATGAACCAATGCTCGGACGGCCAGCTAACTGATGTCCGGTTTGGCAAAAAGTAATCGCAGGATCATGATTAATTGCCTCGGTATGCATTGATTTAATAAAACACAACTCATCTGCCTGCTTGGACAAATGGGGCAAAACATCACTCATCCATTGCCCTGATTGCCCGTGCCTTGCGAATTTAAAAATACTGGGAGCAACCGGAAAATTTTTCTGGCCCGAAGTCATGGTTGTCAAACGCTGCCCCTTACGAATGGATTCCGGTAAATCCTGACCACGAACTTTCTCCATCGATGGTTTTGGATCAAACAGGTCCATCTGAGAAGGTGCTCCGGACTGGAATAAATAAATAACCCGTTTCGCTTTGGCGGGAAAATTGGGAAAGCCCTGTAAACCAGGATCTTTGGCTTGCCCTTTTTGCGGGGATAATAATCCGGCCAACGCAGTTGCACTAAGCGCCGCCGCTCCATTGCGAAGAAAAATTCGCCGATTCAAAAAATCCTGAGTCGATGAAAGATTTGTTTTGGAAGTGAGTAGCTGATTAAATTGATTCATAATAATTATTCCTAATCTTTGGTTATAACCCGGTCTAAGTTTAAAAGCACATTCGCGGTGACAGTATAAGCGGCTAATTCCACGGGTTCTAAATTTTCATCCGGCTTCTTTTTTCCATGGGAAATCATTTGCTTTGCAGCTTCCTGGTTTTCCTGAAAATGAATTTTTCTTTCCTCAAATCCTTTTTGTAATACAGAAAGAGTCTGCTTATTAGGACTTCGTGATGTGGCCAACCGGTAACCAGTGGTTAATCGATCACGAATACCTGGACCTCCTTCTTTCATCATTCTTTCGGCCAGGCTCCGGGCTGCCTCCACATAAGTGACCTCATTGAGCAAAGCAAGAGCCTGCAATGGTGTGTTCGTACGTGAGCGCTTGGGGTAGCAGATTTCACGGTTTGGTGCATCAAACAAAAGCATCGACGGAGGAGCAGCGGTTCGCTTCCAAAAAGTATACATACTACGGCGATACAAACCCTCGCCCTCATCTGCTTTATAGTTCGTTAAATTTCCATAACGGTTTGTTTCGGACCACACTCCCTTAGGCATGTAAGGACGGGTGCTGGGACCACCAACATTTTTAATCAGTAACCCACTGCTTGCCAAAGCCTGATCCCGAACCAATTCGCCATGCAACCGGAAACGTGGACCTCGGGCCAAGAGGCGATTCTCAGGATCCTTTCTAAAATAACCATCCGGAGCTGAGGAATTTTGACGATAAGTTTTACTCAGCATGATAAATTTAATCATGCCTTTCATATCCCAGGCCTGTGCAGGTTTTCCATTTATTTTAGGTAAAGCCGTAGGCTTGGCAAATTCCACCGCCAACCAGTCAAGCAGTTCTGGGTGAACCGGCCATTCCGCCTGCGAACCAAAATTCTCTGAAGTCTTCACAATGCCCACCCCAAATAAACGCTCCCAGATTCGATTTACCCAAACCCGGGCAGTCAAAGGATGATCTCCCGATACCAGCCATCGAGCTAAACCAAGACGATCATTAGGCTGACCTTCGGGCAATGGGGGAAGAACAGCAGGTAGTGCCCGTCCTACTTTTTCGGTCGGTTGATCATATTCTCCCCGATTTAAAATGAATGCATCCCGAGGGGCGGACTTTTCCTTCATGATCATGGTGCTAGGCACTTTCGACATGAAATCATCTAAAGCTTTTTTGGATTGATCTGCTTTTACTTTTGCTACGGAAACAGGATTTTCCACCTCTGTGCGAAAATACTTTTTCAATTGGTTTAATTCTTGAGGAGCTAAACCCTCAACATTCTTACGCACAAGTGGAACGAGATTTTCTGGAATTCCAGATACCCCATCTAAAGAACTTACCTTTTTCTCCGCATATTGGATACGAAATCGACCGAGATTGTGATCCGAGAATGCAGATTGGTGATAAATAGTGATCACCAATTCCGCTCCCTCAGGAACAGAGATCGGAGACTTTGCCATAAACATTGCCATGAGAGATCTCTGTTTGGGAGGATTGCTCCCATGAACAGCCCACCCTTTTGATCCCTTTTTCTTCAGGTTCGCAGCATTTTTAACGACTTGAATAGCAGGGTATCCTTCCTGCTCATAACTGGCCTCAGCCTTATCCAATTTTAAGACAGTTGGTATTTTGTTTTTGGCTTTATGTTCCAACCTAACTTCCAGTCCGGTCATCACAAAATTTCCATTTCCTGACCGCCCAAATTTGATTCCCTTAAAAGATGGATCGGAAAAAGATTCAAGTAAAACTCCCGATAATTGCTTCGATTTAAAAGGGCTTCTAATTTCATAAGTATCATTCGATGGATTCTTGCCAGTCCCCAACCAGGATCCGTCCTTTTGTTTTTTGAACTGGGCTCCTCCCTTACTGACTACCTGTTCATTTTCCAATTTTTGCCACAGAGTCGGGGCAAGATCTTCTGAGCCCAACTCTTCACGGGTTTCCTTGATCCATTCCTTCAAAGCCGGTTCCATCTTTTTCTCAGCCTCTTTGGTTGCAGCTTGATTCTGCTTTAAGGTTTTCTCCAATTCCAAAATTCGTTTTTTCTGCTCGTCATTGGATACCTTAATAAAGGGAGGAGTATTAAATCCATTTTTCCCATTGGCTGCAAGGACGCCACTTTCGTCATTTGAGTTAAAATAAGCAAAAAATTCAAAAAATTCTTTTTGTGAAATCGGATCGTATTTATGATCATGGCAACGGGCACAACTCATAGTAAGGGCGAGCCAGGTAGTTCCGGTTGTTTCAACCCGGTCAATCACTGTTTCCACAAACCACTCATCCACAATCCGTCCGCCCTCCCCGTTCAACCTATGGTTTCGATTAAACCCGGTTGCCACAACTTGATCCTGGGATGGATTGGGTAACATATCACCAGCCAACTGCTCGATAGTAAACTGATCAAAAGGAATATTTCGGTTAAAGGCATTGATTAACCAGTCTCGCCAAAGCCACATATCCCGACTCCCATCACTTTGAAATCCATTACTGTCTGCATAGCGGGCCAGATCTAACCATTCAATCGCCATTCTTTCCCCGTAGTGTTGAGAACCCAGTAATCGATCTAATACTTTTTCGTATGCATTCTCAGAAGTATCAGCTAGAAAATCGTCCACCTCCCTCAGGGTTGGAGGTAATCCGGTTAAATCAAGACTGACCCGACGTAACAAAATTTCCTTATCCGCTAAAGCCTGCATTTGCATGCCTTCTTCACTCAATCGTTTTAGAATAAAGCCATCAATTGGATGTTTCGCACCTATGACCTTGGGAACCGGTGATCTTTGAGGATTTATAAATGCCCAATGACCTTGGTATTCAGCCCCCTGCTCTATCCATTTTTTTAGAATTTCCTTTTGCTCTAGGGTGATCGACTTTCCGCTATCAAAGGGAGGCATATGTTCATCGTCATCATCCGAAAGAAAGATTCTCGCAATAATCTCACTCTCATCCGGATCCCCCTTTACAATGGCAGGGAAGCCAGATTTTGCATTCTTAAATGCATCACTTTCGAGGTCCAAACGAAGGCCGCCTTTTCTTTCCTTTTCATCCGGACCATGACAATGGAAACATCCATCTGACAGAATGGGACGAATATCACGATTAAACTCTAACTTTTTTTCCGCCTGAACTGAGCACACTAAAAAATAAACTAAAAAAAAGGAAAGGGAGACTCTCATATAAAATTCACTAAAAACCCTTACGTGTTTGTATGGCAACATTCTTAAAACAGGATTATTGAATTTATTATTACAGGAAATGGAATACTTTGTAGTTAAAAGGCTTATAACCGTCATACTCAAAGACTCCGTTAGAAAGAAATTTTAACGAGAATTTAAAACATCATTCTGCAATGGCCTCAAGTTCTTCCCACCGAGAATAAGAGCTAGCAATCTGAACCTCCAACTTTTCCAAGTTTGCCTGATCCCCTGATGGATCACTCTTCGGGTTTCGATAATAATCTGGATTCTGCATGGCCGCGGTTATTTGATCACGCTCCGCTTCCATTTTTTCAATTTGCTTGGGGAGTTCGATAAGAGCCTCCTTATCTTTGTTCGAAAGTTTTTTGGATTTCTTCTGGACCGGAACTGCTTTGGGTTTCTTGGAACTACCCATATTTTTAGCATATTCCCGATCAGACAACCATTGATCACAACCGCCGGCGTATTCGGTTACTCCACCTATTCCATCCAATGCAAAGGTCCCAGTAACTACATTATTAAGAAAAGCCCGGTCATGACTGACTAAGAGCAAAGTGCCCTCAAATTGAAGCAGTCTTTCTTCCAATAATTCAATGGTTTCAATATCAAGATCATTGGTGGGTTCATCCATAACCAACAGGTTCGCAGGTTGAAGAAAAAGCTTTGCCAAGAGCAGACGGGCCCGCTCCCCTCCAGACAACATTTTCGCGGGTGCACGAGCCGTTTCAGGTAAAAAAAGAAAGTCTTTAAGATAGGATAATATGTGCTTTGAATGTCCATTAATGGTTACCGTGTCGCCATTGGGAGCAACATTTTCAGCGACCGTAAGGTTTTCATTCACAATTTCCTTATGCTGGTCAAAATAAGCGACTTCCAATTTGGTTCCATGTTCAATCGTGCCACGAGTTGGTTCAAGTTTTTTTAACATTAACTTAAGGAGGGTGGATTTACCCGAACCATTTAACCCAACCACTCCGAGCTTATCCCCACGCCAGATAGTGGTGGAAAAATCATCTACTATCCGTTTTGTATCCCATCCAAAATCGACACCCTTTACAGTAATAACCTTACGACCAGAAGTCTGGCCCTGATTGGCGGACAGGTTACTTTTCCCCTGGAGTTCTCTTCGATTGGACCGTTCCTCGCGAAGTTTAAATAATGCACGGACTCGGCCTTCATTACGGGTCCTACGGGCTTGTATTCCTTTTCGGATCCAAACCTCCTCCTCGGCCAGTTTCTTATCAAATACTGCATTCTGCTTCTCCTCAGCAGATAATATTTCCGCTTTTCGTTCTAGAAATTTATCATACCCACAATTCCACGAAGTAAGATTCCCTCGATCCAATTCTAAAATACGGGTGGAGACCGAACGAATAAAGGATCGATCATGCGAAACAAAAAGAGAAGAGAATTCTGCTTTTTGAAGAAATTTCTCCAACCATTGAATTCCTTCAAAATCAAGATGATTTGTGGGTTCGTCCAGAATCAGAAGATGCGGTTGGCCAACGAGTGCCCGTGCAAGCAATGCCCTACTCTTATTCCCTCCGGACAGCGTGTCGAATGCATCGTCTTGCTCAAGTCCAACCCGATCAATAATGGAAGCAACCTGGTGATCCAGGCTCCATCCATCCGTCTCATCCAATTCGGACTGTAATCGATCCACTTCATCTGCCAATTTGGAATCATCCGGATTATCGCTCAATTGGAGCGATGCTTGGTTATAGGAACGTAAAATATCTGCCTTTTTTCCCAACCCCTGTGCGACCACATCAAAAACACTGCCTTCCACTCCGTTGGGAATTTCCTGATCAAGCTTGGCCACCCGGAAATCAGGTACTCGTTCACTCTCTCCTTTATCCGCTTCTATCTGTCCGGATAAAATCCGCAACAGGGTTGACTTCCCCTCACCGTTGCGCCCAAGCAGGCAGATTCGCTCCTTCTTTTCTATGCTTATCCCAACATCATCAAGAAGAAGAGGACCACCAAAAGATACAGACAAATTACGATAACTGATTAATGCCACGAAAACTTACTAAGGAAATATCCAAAATTGAGCAAAGACTAATGCCCGGGAAACTATAAATTTATATTTTTCTAGAATTTCTTTAAGGAAGAATTGGAATCATTCATAAAATATTTTGGATCATGATAGGGTTTTGGTTTTCCAAAATCAGGATCCTTGTATCCAAGTTTGGGATTCCACCCCCAGAGTGGAGGACTTAAATTTTTTTCCCATGCTTTATGTTTCGCAATAACCTGTTTTGTACGTATTGGTCTTTGATCTGATATGTCTTTCGACTCAGCCCGATCTTTCCACAACTCAAAAGCCTGAAAACTTTTACCGCCATCAAAAGAAACAGCTTTAAAGTTTTGATCTCGGACTGCCTTACGATTTCCCCAACTCCAATAAAGGGTTTCGTGAGGAAACTCCCGATTTGGCCATTTTAAAAAAGGAAGTAAGTTTACCCCGTCTAGATTCCATTCAGCCTCAACCTCTCCACCGGCAGCAACCAGCATGGTGGGAAAAAGATCAAGCGAAATAACCGGCTTCCAATAAGTCTTCTTCTTTCTGAACTTGGCCGGCCATTTCAAACAAAAAGGAACGCGAAGCCCTCCTTCCCAAAAAGTTCCCTTTTTACCCCGTAATGGCGAATTAGAGGATAGTTCATGACCACCGTTATCACTCAGAAACACGACCATGGTATTCTCTTCTAGCCCATTTTGGTTTAATGCTTGGAGTACTTTGCCAACATTTTGATCCAATGATTTAATCATGGCCACAACCAAGGATCGTTGTCCTTTATCATTTGCTTCTTCCTCATTTACCAAATCTAAAGGAGCCTGAAAAGGACCATGAACCGCGTTAAATGGAATATAACAAAAAAAAGGATTTTCTTTATTCTTTTCGATAAAGGATACTGCACGGTCACCTATTTGATCGGTTAAATACTTGCTTCGATCCTTAAGCAATACTCCTCCCTTGATTACATTTGAACGCCTTACGCCTTTTGATGCATATGTTTGACTGATAATTTTTTTATTATAAAAAATTGGATTATGTTCACGATTGAGACCAGGCAGGTAATTAGAAGCACCATTATTAAATCCAAAAAATTCATCCCAGCGATTAAAGGGCATCATCTCCTCAAAATCTCCCCCGTGAGCTTTCCCGAACAAACCTGACACATACCCCAATGGTTTTAACACTTCAGGAAGAATGGGAATATCTAATGGAATTCCCGGTTTAATATCTTCGGAAATTCGATAAGGACCAACATTATCCCAAAAACCAAAAGTTTGCTGATAACGTCCAGTAAGAAAACCGGCACGCGATGGAGCACATACGGGACAACTCACATACCCGTCGGTAAAAGTCACCCCCTCCTTCGAAATCGAATCGATATGGGGAGTAGGTACATCACCTCCTTGATACCCCACATCACCATAACCCAAATCATCAGCAAGAAAGATAACGAAATTTGGCTTACTCCAAAGGCACCCAATATATAAAACAAGTAACCCGGTAATTTGAACAGCTTTCTTATATGGAAAAATCATTACAATAATTTATCCAAAATATTTCTTCACTTCCTGCAAGGATCGGGTATTAAATACATTTTCTCTGGTTAGCCAGCCTTTCCGGGCAATATTCACACCGGTTAACTGAAAGTCATAATGAGGTAAAGCATGAGCATCCGGATTGATGGCACAGATCAAACCCTTTTCCGCTGCTTTTTTCCAATGTCTCCAATCCATATCCAAACGCATGGGATTGGAATTAAGTTCGATTATTTTGTGATTAGCAATCGCTGCATCAATAATCTTTTGAATATTCATCTTGCTCGCCTCCCGCTTTAATAAGAGTCGCCCGCTCACATGACCAAGCATAGTGACATGGGGGTGCTCCAATGCCTTAATAATCCGACTAGTCATTGTCTCCTCATCCTGTGTCAGGCCGTTGTGAACAGACGCCACCACATAATCAAGGGTCTCTAAAACCGAATCCGCAAAATCCAACTTCCCTCCGGATAAAATATCAACTTCAGAACCGGCAAAAATACGACTGGAAAATGAACCACTTTCATTCAATGCCCGAATGGCCTCCACCTGTTTTTCCAAGCGGGCTTCATCCAAACCATTGGCCTGAAAACTCGACTTTGAATGATCTGCCACCCCCAGGTATTGCCAACCCCGCTTATCTGCTTCGGCAGCTATTTCCTCCAATGTGTTTCGTCCATCGGAGGCAGTGGTATGATTATGAAAACAACCCTTTAAATCCTCTAATTCAAGCAATTCTGGAAGTTCATTCTTTTCGGCAGCTTCCACCTCGCCCATCCCCTCACGTAATGAAGGTGGAATGTAAGCAAGACCAAGTGTCTTAAAGATATCTTCTTCTGAATGTGCCTCCACCGTTCCCTTGCTTCGGGAAGAATCCTTCTCCTCTTCTGGACGAAGTCCCCATTCACTGAGGCTTAGGCCCATAGAAAGTGCTTTTTGGCGCATTCTGACATTATGATCCTTGGAACCGGTAAAATGATGCAGAGCAAAGTAGAATTGTTCCGAAGGGACAACCCGAAGATCCGCCTGCATACCCCCATCAAAACGAACACTCGATTTAGTATCTCCATGAGCAGTGACCTCGACAATTCCCTCCATCTGCGTGAACCATTCCATAATCGGTTCCGGTTTTGAGGAAGCCACCAGGAAATCAAGATCACCCACGGTCTCCATCCCCCTTCTTAGGCTTCCTGCAGCCTCCACCCGATCGACTTCAGGTAGACCCTGTAAGCCCGGAAGAATTCGATCGGCCACCCGCCGGGCATCCCACCATAAATGACGGGCCGCATAAGCCTCCCGGTTTTCAATTCCCGATAAAATCTTATCCTGTGTTTTAGTGCCAAATCCTTTTAATTCCGCTACTCGGCCATCATTACAGGCTTGGGTTAAGGATTCGATTGAATCAATTCCAAGTTTTTTATGAAGAGCATTTATTTTCTTCCCCCCCAAACCGGGAACTTCTAATAGTTCAAGCAGACCGTCCGGAACCGATGCTTTGAGCTTATCCAGGAACTCAAGCTCACCAGTGGTGAAAAGTGTCTCAATCTTTTCCGTCAGTGCTTTTCCAATGCCGGGTATATTTCCGAGCCGCCCCTCTTCAATTACAGTTCCTAAATCCTCCTCTAGCGTCTGCAATGTTCTCGATCCGGAAAAATAAGCCCGCACTTTGAAAGGATTTTCTCCCTTTATCTCAAGCATCGTCCCAATTAAATCGAGAACGCCAATAATATCATTCTTATCCATTACCGAATACCATGATAGATTTATTTCTTAAAATCGAAGCAAAAAAGCAAATATCGAAGACTATTGAAATCGCAGTTTCTTTTCCACTAGTGCAGGTTCGCCATATTTTACCATCTGTCTTTTCAATTCTTTTTCCAGGCGGGTGAATTCGTCCTTATATTCATCCCGGCCGTAAAAATTAACCAGCTCATCCGGATCCTTTTCAAGATCGAATAACCAGGGCTTATCGGAAGTGGAAATTACCAGTTTATAACGGCGGTCAAACGCGGCGACCCACGCACCTCCCGAATGCCGGACATAAACAATCCGATCCTTGGCGATTTCTTTTTTCTTATTGGTATAGGCAATCGAAGCATTCAGCCCATGCATAGCCGGTAAGCCATCTTTAATCCCCATCAATCCCATCAGAGTGGGGAAAAAATCCACAGTGGTGTAAGCGGTATGAATCACCTTGCCCGCCGGCACTTTGGCCGGATAGCGCAAAATAAAGGGAATTCCCACCGAGGTTCTGTAGGGTAACCCCTTGTTCATCCGGCAATGTTCACACATCATGTCTCCATGGTCCGAGGTGAAAATCACAATCGTATCCTCGCTCAACTCATTCTCTTTCAAAAAAGCGATAATCTTACCCACATTGTCGTCAATGCAGCGAACCATGCCGAAATACTTGGATAAGGTACTTTGACTCAATTTTTTAACTGCATTGGACGCACCACTCACCCAGCCCGGCCGGTTTTGTAAGGCGGCCAGTACCTTGCGCATGGTAACAGGTTGTTGAAAGGTCAGATGATCGTACATCGTATCGTAGGGAGCCCGAACGGTATTTGGCCCGTGGGGATCGGGCAAGGCAAGCATCAGACAGAAAGGCTTGCCCTTATCGCGGTCCAAAATCTCCAGGGAACGATCGACCAGCCAATCGGTGGCGAAACTCTTTTCATCCGCATCGCTCAAATCATATACCGGATTTCCATTCTTCTTGGTTGCCACCTGTGGACCGTCTTCGGTCATTTCAAATTTCTTCCAATGCCCACGGTTGAACATAAACCGGTTATCGGAAAATCCGAATTTACGGGCAGGTGCCCAACCTGGCTTCGCATTCCCATCCAAGTGCCACTTACCCAAATAAGAAGTGGCGTAACCCCGCTGGCGAAGAACTTCGGCAAAGGTTATGATGGAATCCTTCAGGGGCAAATTATTATTAGCCGATCCGGTTGCCTGGGGATAGAGTCCGGATACCCAGGACGCACGGGAAGGCGTGCATACCGGGGAGGAGGCAAAGTAATTGGTACAAATCAATCCGTCCTGGGCCAGGGAATCAATATTCGGCGTATCGACCTTGTTGCCCTTGCCCCAGACGAAGGCCTGGGCCTCATTCATCTGTTCACGATAGCAACCGAGGGTGCGGAGATTATGCTCATCCGTTTGAATGATAATTACATTGGGCTGGCTTCGCCCAAAGGAGAATAGGGGGAATAGTAGAATAAAGAAGAGAACTCGCATATAAAATTGAATAAGTTTATTCTTTTATTTCGGGACGGTTCCAATCTTTGGATTGATACCCCTTTGGTTTTTTCGGTTTATTTACCTCGACCACTTCTGCCTTCGGGTCAAAAAGTGGCCAATCATCGGTCCGAAAGGGAGAAGCGGGAAACCCTTCTTGATTATAAAGAAGATTACGACCGGATAGATTCATCGCCCAGGCATAACGGACCGCCACCGGTTTTTTCACTTTGGGGGAAGACAGGATTACGGAGTCCTGGTCAATTTTAGCATCCGCCCACTGCCAAACACGATCCTCACCCGCAATCGCAAAAGAATCAATTTTCCCTTTACCTCCTGGCATCAGGCCTGACCCAATCGATTCAAATCGAAGAACAACCTTCTGGCCCGCCTTGGAAAACTCATCAAGGATTGGTCCTTCATGTACAATAGGAAACCCATATGTCTTCCCAAGGGCAAGATATGCATGGCGCAACCCGATTGGCTTTTTGTTTTTGGGATGCAGCTCAATCGCATCTCCAGTATCTATAGTGACCGCCATACCGGTGTTGTAAACTTCCTGTGACACCTTTTTCATACTCTCGCGACTCACTGCCCATGGGGATTCCGATCCCTCAACCGGTTTTTCCTGAGGAGAGCCCCAACTCGGCAACTGGGTAAAATAAACAGGAAACCCATCGCTCACTGCCCCCCAAGATTCACCATGCCAGGTGTTTCGGTAATGCCCGATCAGTTGCTTTAATTGATTCGTATAGTGTTCAGCCTGTGGTGCATTCTTGGCATTCCTTTCTCCCTGGTACCAGATCATTCCTCGAATGGCGTAAGGTCGGATTGGGGCAATCATTGCATTGTAAATATGTCCGGGATATTGATGACCCATGCTGGAGGGCTTGGTAATAATCGGAGGAGACAATGACCTGAACGCATTTTTCATCGTCTCACCCCGATCAATCTTGTCATTATATTCCTTTAATTCTTTTTGGTAATGGGCTAATGCCTTCTGCTTAGTCTGACCACGGGCAATCAGACGATTAGATCCATCATCGAGCAATTTCTTATGGGCAATTGTACGGGGATCTGCGGATTGGATATCCCAGGGCATCCATCCTTCAATCGGTGTCCCGGCAAAGGCCCGTTGAATAATGCCAACTGGCACTCCCAGTTTTTGATGCAATTTTTTGCCAAAGTAATAAGATACAGCCGAGGTCTCCGCTGCTGATTTTGGATCGCATGTTTTCCAAGCCGCCAACCGGTCACGATTTTCCTCAAGCGGTTCGTGCCAATGTTCACGGGCAGATTTAAAAATTCTGAAATCAGGCAAATTCACATTGGCTTCTTTCTCCGCTTCGAAAGAGTTCCCCATAGACCAGCCCATATTGGATTGACCAGCACATAACCAGACTTCCCCAACCGCGACATTTTTTAAGACAATTTCATTGGTCCCTTTGATCGTCACCTCATGACCAGTACCCGCTTTGGAGGTGTAGGAAATCACCATCCACCTTCCCTTCTTATCCGCAGTGGTGGAATCCGTGGCTCCCCAACTGGTGGAAACAGTTATGTCTTCACCCGGTTTTGCCCAGCCCCATATCGGATTTCCACTCTGTTGCTGAAATACAGAATTATCAGAAAAAATGGCAGGCAAACGAACTTTGGCCAGGCAAAGTATCGGAAGAAGAAGAAAAACAAATAAACACTTCATCGCTTACTTCCCGATTGCGATGAGACAAGCTTGGGCAAAACGTTTACCCAATGTCTTGTAGCCCTCAGCTGAGTAGTGTAAATCGTTGGTGATCTGCTTACCTCTACGGTTAAGCCCGTCATTCAAATCATCCGTATCGATCCAGAAGTACTTCGGGTTCGAGTTGGCAACCTTGATTTGAGCCAACCTCACCTTCTTCCAGTGGGGATATTTCTTGTTGTTCATATCGAAGTCACTCAAGCGCCCGATCACAAAAGCCATCTCAAGGGGGTTTCTCTGCAAATCCTTGGCCAGTTGGGCATGAAGACCGACAAGAGCCTCCTCGTAAAGATCACCCCATCCCATCTTTGCATCTCTCTCCCCTTGCATCCACACAAAGTTTACGCTGGCCAAAGTTTGCCCCTTAATCGCTGGTTTTACTTTGCTCATCAACCGGTCATACAGATCGCCTGTTTGCTCCATCTGGTTTCCCTCGGGATCCTTCCATTCTTTCCACCACCGGTGGATAGGTTGTCCACCCAAGGCATCCTGGACAATGATTACTTTTGACTTCCCTAATGCCTTCTCCACTGCCGGAGTGAACGCTTCATCCGGGCGATGCCCCTGCATATTCGACTGTCCGGACAGGATAAACAAATGCTTGGCATTGGTGCCCCCCAGACAGATTGAAGAAACGGATAAGGCTAAAAGGATAAAGATGGCATGGGCAGTCATAACAAAATGAGTTGGATTTTAATTCAGGATTTCTTCTTTTCTTTTTTGGGCTTTTTGGAAGGCTTCTGTTTAATTCGGCGGGCATTGGCTTGCTCCTCCAGTTTTTGGATATACGCTTCCACAAATTCAGGTTCGTCACGGTTTTGAAAACATTCCAGCAAAGGATCTTTCGTTTGAACCATCCATTCCTCCAAAAGTTCCATCAATTTATTTTTTGTTTTCTCATGATGGGGGTGATGAATTAAATTTTCCAGGCAGTCTGGATCTCTTTTCACATGATATAATTCCTGGGGTACACGATAACGATATAGCTCCAGTCTTTCATTCATTCGCTCATCGTCCTCAGCCAGTTTGATCATTCGTTTACAGGTTACCGTTCCATTTGTGGCAGTTGCAAATACACGCTCCCCGTTAGACCATGGATTAAAAAGAAAAAGATGAGTCTTGGTTTGAATTCCACGCATCGGATCACGGGAACGGCCGGCATTTTCATTGTATTCCTTGATAACATAATCCCGGTTTTCCTGCTTTTCTCCCCGTAACAGCGGAAGGAAGGAACGCCCATCGAGCCGTTTGGGTTTGGAAACACCGAGAGAATCCAGAACAGTGGGCAGAAGATCCAGGACAGAAACCATGTGTCGACTCTCCAACTTCCCTGCCTTGGTAGTGCCCGGTAAACGAACCATTAGGGGTGTCCTTGTGCTGTGGTGGTAGAGCTGAGTCTTGGCGAAAGGAAGTGGCATTCCGTGATCGGAGAGAAAGACGATCATTGTGTTCTCCCACTGGCCACTTTTTCTTAACGCCTTCAGCACTTCATTCAGGCAGTCATCAGCCCGCCGTACACTGCTGTAGTAAAGAGCCAGTTCTTCGCGAACTTCGGGATCCTCAAATAAAAACCCGGGCACGGGCACTTCTTCAGCGGTGTATATCCGACTGGGCACATACGGATCCTCGCCCCCACCCCGAACCTGGCTCCAAAAAGGTTTGTGTGGATCCGAAATATTTATGGAGAGAAAGAAAGGTTTGCCGGACTTTTTCGCTATTTCAATTCCCCGTGAAGTAGACTCCCCATATGCTTTGGCATCTTTAATGTGAGCCTTTTGTCCAGAGGGTGAAATGGTTAGATCGTCATCCCAACCATAGGGTTGATAAGGACTGGAATGGGTTACCTTTCCATGAATCCCAGCATAGTAACCCGCTTCCTGAAGCAAATCCACCATATGAGGCCAGCCCGGATCAGTCACTTTATAAAAACCCTCCACTTTATTATTATGTGAAATCAATCCGGAAAACATTACATTTCGGCAGGGGTTACAATTTCCCACCGTAACATGGGCATGTTCGAACCGGAGAGATTGAGAAGCCAGTCGATCCATGGTGGGGGTAGTACCCTCCAATTCACACCCGTATACACCCACTGAATCACAGCTCATATCATCCACTGTGATAAGAAGTAGATTCATCGGTTTATTAGTAGCAGCTAAAGACAGCCAGGTTAGGAAAGATAGACTCAACCAGAATATTGATCTAAAAGTAATCAGGGATAATGTCATGATAGGTAAAAAGGAAATAAAAGGGTGACATTCCAAACAAAGAGAAGACTTTTAAAAGATCAACCAAATGATTGCATTGCCTTAAAAAAATAAGGGGTAGAAGGATCTTTATCCCCCAATTTTAAACTCAAGCGTAACCACAAGTTTGACCACTTTTTCAATGGTCTCCGTATCATAGATCCCATAGCTTGATGTACGGGTGGAATTAGGCTTGGTTATTTGAATAACTCCTTGCCTCGCTGAAACCAGGGAACCCAGTTTTTCCCCTGAACTCTTAGCCATAATCTCGGCTCGATCCCGCCCATTTTTTGTGGCCCGCTTCATAAGATCAATTTTTACTTCATCTAAATTTGAAACAAAAAAGTCGGGCCCGCTCAAAGTAAGACGAATTCCTTCGCCGTTCAAATCATACAACTTACGGGATAGACGATCCAAATCTTCAACCTTTCCACTGTTAACCCGTAAACTTCTGGTTGCGGTGACATATTCGATCTCGTTCGTCCGGTTTCCTTTTTCATTCAATTTTTTGGTCTCACTGAGAGAAGAGGAGAGCTCAACCATTTCCACATCATCTCCCAAAACTTCATCGACGAGTGCCCGCACACGCTCTAGTGAATCCCCCGCTTTTTCGTAGGCTTCTCCATTATCATCACCCTTTTCCGAAATGCGCACCGTTAAACTCCCCTGATCAGCGAATACTTCGCTTTCTGCATAACCCTTAACCATGATTGGTTCGGCATGCTGGATCGTAACCCAGGGCTTGGAAATAATGAAGGCAGCCCCAATAAGGCCCACCACCACGGAAAGGGGAATCAGTATATTTTTATTCATATTGTAGTTTGCCAATCTTAATTCCGTTAGATGCATGAATAATATTCATCGTTCAATCTTTCTTAAAAAAGATGTTTTCCGGTCTTGGCTGCCTGATGGGCTTTTTTTGTATCAAGCATAACACCCGGATCTCCCTCTGCTTCCATCCATCGTTTTAATTCCTTTCTCATTCCTTGAATCTTTGGATCGTAATGTTTATTTTGAGCTAAATCATTCATTTCATAGGGATCTTCCACCGTATTGTAAAAACTGATTTCCGGGCGACTTTGGTATCTCTTGACCAGTTGGTAAATCTCGGGCTTTGCCCATGAATCCCTTATCCAGGTCGCCCAATATGGGTTATTCAAAACCGCATTGCCTTTAAGTCCCATCAGATGCTTTTCAATATAAAGTTCATCAGGAGTTAGGTTCATAATGAAACGATGGGTGCCGTCGGAAATCGTACGGGTCGGATAAGGCGGGCCCTCCGGGAAGTTGTTGTGCATACCATAGACATATTTTCGGTGCTTTTTTTCTTTTCCCCTCAGCACTCCGCCAAAACTCGATCCGTCAAATCCGGCGGGATCCCCCCCAGCCAAGTCCAACAATGTGGGCAATATATCGGCATACTGAACCAATGCATTGGTACGCTCCCCCGCCTTGACTTTTCCAGGCCAACGGGCAACCAGGGCGGTGTGCAGTCCGGTATTCCAAGTCGTCCATTTGCACCCGGGAAACTGCGAACCCTGTTCCGAACTAAAAAGTACAAGTGTATCATCATCCTGACTCGTGCTTTTAAGCGTATCCATTATCTCCCCCACCTGTCCATCCATGTAGGTGATCTCAGCCAAATATTTTGAAAAGTCTTCGCGTGTTCGGGGTGTGTCCGCGATATTGGGTGGAAGTTTAAGTTTCTTTGGCGGGTATTGTGATGCATCCCCCATCACCCAGGGAACATGCGGTTCAGTCAATGCGATCACCAAACAGAAGGGCTCATCTCTTTTCCGTTCCATAAACTTTCGGACCGGACCAAGGTCGTGTTCAATAGTCGGATTACGCACGCAGTTCGGATCAAATCCCTCCACTTTCTCGAAGGGAAAAACAGTTGCGGGTCGAATGTGTGTCTTCCCAGCCAGTCCAACCCGATAGCCCAACTTCCCGAGTGCCTGGGGCATCCCGGTTATTTCCGACCGACAACCCGAGTGATTCCATGCACATCCATTCCCCATCGGATATAGTCCCGAATACAACTCGGCCCGGCAGGGTTGACACATGGAAGAGGAAACATAAGCCTGATTGAAAGTGAGTCCCTCTCCTGCCAACCGGTCCAGGTTTGGAGTCTTTGCATTGACTCCTCCATAAAGAGGTAAGTCATTGTAGGTACAGTCATCCGCCAGAATCAAAAGAACATTAGGCGGTTGGGTAGCCCAAAATAAATGAGGCAAAGAAAGACAAAAAAGGACTAAAAATATTTTCATTTTGTAAGACCCTTGGCTTTTCTTGCCTAACCGCAAGGTCTAATTGCACTCACGGAAGGATTCGCTTATCCACTTGCTCCTCTCTTCCAACAATCTCTAGTATAAGAATATGAAAATTGCCATCTGCTCCTTCTCTTATTTTATTCCCATTCTCTTATTTTTTATCTCTTCCCAAGCTTATGCCCAAGTGCCTACAAACGGACAAAAAAAGCAGGAAGCATGGGCCGAAGAAAAAAAGCAGTTCGAAAAAAGTTTTAAACGATGGCTGGACTTAAAAGATAATCACCAGGGAAATTACTCATACACCAAAAAATGGACTAGTTGGACGGGGTTTGGTCATACGACAACTATCATTGTAAGTAAAAATCGGGTGACTGAACGTAAATTTGAATCAATCGGTGCACCCCACCCAGATGGTAGACCGGTTGACAAAAATAGATGGACTGAAAGAGGAGATTTCATCGGATCCTCTTCAAACAAACAAGCCCATCCTGCCAAAACCCTCGATCAACTTTACACAGAGGCAAAGGAACTATTAGCCAAGCCCATTCCGCCCTTTCACAAAGGAGTTCTTCAGTTAAATGAACAGGGTCTCTTAATAAACTGCTTTGTTCAGGATACGCGTATTGCTGATGATGCGCCGGTCACGGGCGTCAATATTACATCAATTACCCTCGGCAATCAAAAGGGTCCAAAACCCAAAGATTCTTCCCCCTCATTTGAACAGTGGATGGCAGAGGGAAAGAAGTTACCGGAAGGTATAATGTTCATAGGAGGAAGCCCATGGTTTAATGAATCAACCGGACAAAAGCGTACTGCCCAAGAGGTGTATGAAATGGTATATGGAAAGAAACAAAAGACACCACCCAAACAACCGAATCACCCCCAGCTAAAACCAAATAAAAGAAAACCTTTCCCCAAGCACTGGGGCGATCCACCCAAAAGACAAACCCGGGATCTTCGCCCTCTACCCGGTGGGTATGGAATGGGAAGCGGCACCTTGGCCCGATGGATTCAGGAAAACCTCGATCGCGATCAAGTAAAATAAGCCCAATCGTAATCAAACCGAATATTCAAAATACCCCATTTTTTTGTTGAACCACTTGGTTTACACATGTACAGCAAATCTCTTTTCATTGTTCAAATATTTAATTATGACCTTTAGGAGTAAACCATTTATACCTGCCCTCTTTTTGATAATCTCAGGACATCTGTTTGGGTTATCCAAAGATGAAATCCTTCGCAAAGGCAAAGAATTGTACAATGGTGCCGGTTCCTGCGTTGCCTGTCATATGCCCGATGGTAAAGGGCAGAAAGGCACGATCCCTCCCCTTGCTGATAGTGATTGGCTCAAGGGCGGTTCTGCCCGCTCCATTGCAATCTCGCTTCGCGGTCTGGCAGGTCCCATAAAGGTAAACGGTAAGCACTTCTATTCCGCTATGCCCCCTCAATTACTCTTTGATGATCAGAAACTCGCCTACATCCTGAGCTATGTCAATAATGCATGGGGAAACAAGGAAGCTATAATCGACAAGGAACAGGTCGCCCAGGCTCGCAAAGAATTACCCCAGGATGTGTTTACTCCGGAAACCCTGCTCAAACGCTTCCCTTTTGATAAGAAATACAACCGTAAAAATGGTACTTTTACCCCCACTTTTGACGATATGGTTTCCCAAATCACTGAACCCATCATCTATCGTACCTTTATGCCGGGTGCATCTCCCGCCGCCTTTGCAGTCGCCCTCCCCGGAAACCATTACTTTTGCTGGGACGCCGGTGAATGCCGTCTCCGTTATGTTTGGACTACGGGGGGCTTTATCCGGGCCAATCAAAACCATTGGTCGAGCAACGGTAAGCCTGTGGCTCAGTTCAACGGTGTGCCCTACTATCGTGCCCGCACCACTCAACTAAACGATGAAACTTTCGATGAACTATCCAAGACCAATAACCAAAAGCCCATTTACGACACCTCAGAGGCTACTGACTTCCCCATTACTCTTAAGGGAACCCGAGAGGTTCCTACCTATCTCGGTTACCGGTTGGTGAACGGATTTCCAAAATTCAGATACTCCCTCGGCAAGTATGTAATTACCGAACTGATCCGTACCAATGCCAACAAATCTGGCATACAAAGAACTTTCACGATTTCTCCAACTGTCGAAACTACCCTGCATGTAACCCCAACCTCACAAGCTACCATCTCAAGTGACCGGGGTAATCTTTCTCCTGACGGTACACTTGTACTCACTGCTGGGGAATCCGATGAATTTTCGGTTCTCATTCAACCCAGGGAGGAAGCCAACTAATGAAATTTATTTTATTTTATCTCCTACTTGCATCTACTGTTTTTTCTGAAACCGCCCCTCAGTATTCAGTTATAGATATTCCGCCCCCACCCACCAAATTTAAAAATATTCAGATTGATGGACTCACTTTTCTTCCCAATGGTAAACTCGTGGTTTGTTTACCCAGCGGTGAGATCTTTTTTCGCGATAATAAAGAGGGTAAATGGGAATTATTTGCCGAGGGTCTGCACAACCCGCTCGGTGTGCTTGCACTTTCAAACACCGAACTCATTGTCACCCAAAGACCCGAACTAACCCGTATTCGTGATCTCGATGGAGATGGCAAAGCGGATGACTATGAAGTCGTAACCGACCAGTTTGGGATGTCAGGAAATTACCATGAATTCAATTTTACGCCGGTACGGGATACTCAGGGAAATTACTTCTTTGCCCTCGGAACAGGGTCTTCGGGAGATGGCGTACGTTCAATCACTCGAGGAACTTTTAACGAAAAAGGCAGACCCGGACGGATGCATTCCTCTGCCCCCTACCGCGGTTGCGTTATGAAGTTCACTCCTGAGGGTAAAACCATTCCCTACAGCTATGGACACCGCACTCCCAACGGACTGGGATTTGATCTGAAGGGCAATCTCTTCGTTACCGACAATCAAGGAGACTGGGTCGGTTCCAGCAAGCTCTTTCATGTTCAACAAGATCGTTTTTATGGACACGCTGCAAGCCTGGCATGGAAACCGGGTTTTAATGAAGTTCCAGTTGACAGCCCGGTAGAAAAACTGGCCAAGCTTCGAACTCGTGCCTGTGTCGTTTTCCCTCATGGCACGATGGCCAACTCTCCCACTGAAGTCCTCGCCATTTCAGAAAACGCCAACTTTGGTCCCTTCACCGGACAGCTCCTGGTGGGAGAGATGAATAAGCCCCGGATTGTCCGGGTCATGCTCGAGGATGTGGACGGCGAACTGCAGGGTGCATGCGTTCCCTTTATTGATGGCGCGCCCCTTGGACGTGGATGCAATCGAATGGCCTGGGCTCCCGACGGCAGTCTTTTTGTTGGCCAAACCAAGCATACATGGGCTGGCGGACAGGGAATTCAACAAGTTTCATGGAATGGAAAAATACCCTTCGAAATTCAGAAGATGGAACTAACTGAAGATGGCTTTCAATTTACTTTCACACAACCAGTCAGCCGGGAAAATGCTCAGAAAAAAGAAACCTGGCCCTTCTTCCGCTATTTCTTTGAATACCGTAAAGCATATGGTTCCCCCCGGTCCGCTGAAGAAAAAGTTGAAGTTAATAATATCCATATTTCCAAAAATGCAAAAGTGGTAAAAATTGAGCTCGCAGAACTCAAACCATGGCATATCCACGAGGTAAAGGTTCAGGAATTAACTTCCAAGGATGGGCATAAGCTCAATAATAATTATATAGCCTACACCCTTAATCGCTTGCTTAGGAATACCCCTCCAGACCCACTCCAGATCAAAAAACCGAAAAAATAACTAATTCGTTGGTAAAATTTTCTTCATACGATCCACTTTTTTTAATTGATTGGACTCGACCGGATTCGTTATTGCGTAGGTTGATTCCATTAACCTAACCCATAACCCGTCTCCTTACCATGCGATTTATCACAGCACTTCTTTGTCTGCTCTTGCCAATGATCTCCGCCTTTGCGGTCTCCCTCCCCCCGGTAATTGGAAATCATATGGTACTCCAGCGTGATCTGCCTGTTCCTATTTGGGGCTGGGGCGAAAAAGGAGAAAAAATTACGGTTACCTTTGCCGGACAGTCCAAATCAGCAACCGTGGGAAAGAACGGAAAATGGATGCTCAAACTCGACAAGCTTAAGGCAAATGCCAAACCTTCCAATCTCACTGTAAAAGGAAACAACGAGATCAAGTTGGAAAATATTTTGGTTGGAGAAGTCTGGATCTGTTCAGGGCAGTCCAACATGGAATGGAAAGTCGCTCAATGCGCCAATGGTAAAGAGGAAATTGCCGCGTCCAACCACTCGGCCATCCGCTTATTCGATGTTCCCGGACATACTGTTCATCCCCTACCCCAGGATAAAGGAAAGGGAGAATGGAAAGTATGTTCCCCATCCACCATCGCCAGTTTTAGTGCCACCGGATACTACTTTGGACGGCGTCTCTATAAAGAACTTAATATACCGGTCGGCTTGGTTGGATCAAATTGGGGAGGTACCCGAATTGAACCTTGGACCACACTCGACGGTTTCAAATCAGTACCCGAACTCTCCGAACAGGCCAAGAGTGTTGCCGCTTACACTGCAGATAAAAAAGTGGGTGGAGCATCACCATCTGCCATCTATAATTCCATGGTTCATCCTCTAACTCCCTACGCAATGAGAGGTGCCATTTGGTATCAGGGCGAATCCAATGGTGGAGAAGGCATATCCTACTACCAAAAGAAACACGCCCTTGTTAAAGGATGGAGAAAAGCCTTTCAAAACCCAAACCTTGGATTTTACTGGGTACAATTGTGCAATTGGAAACAACCCGGCACCACACCGGGCGGTGGAGACGGATGGGCCAAAATTCGCGAAGCCCAAACCCAGGCTCTTGATCTGAAACACACCGGTATGGCTGTGATTATTGATCTGGCAGATGCTCATAATCCAAATGACATACACCCTAAGAATAAACAGGATGTCGGCGGACGCCTTGCTCAGTGGGCCCTTCATCAAACCTACGATAAAAAGAATATGGTTCCATCAGGCCCCCTTTATTCCAGTCATAAAATAAAGGGAAATCAAATCCACCTTTCTTTCAAAAATGTAGGCAAGGGTTTAATGGTAGGAAAAAAAGAAAAACTCGAACCAACCAAAGAGATTGCGGACGGCACCCTAAAACACTTCTCCATTGCCGGAGCTGATAAAAAATGGCACTGGGCCGATGCCAAGATTGTCGGTGGCCAGGTTGTGCTCAGTTCCAAGGCAGTCAAGACTCCGGTCGCTGCTCGGTACGCTTTCACCATGAATCCGGCAGACGCCAACCTCTACAATAAAGAAGGTATGCCAGCAGGTCCCTTTCGAACCGACGATTGGTAAACAAATCAGCCTTTGTGTTGACGTATTTTCCTTACGAGGAGGGTGCAGAGCGACCGATGCGGTAATCCATTGAATGGAATAGACTCGTCCCGCCTGGCTTATCCCTTCGCTCCCGGGGTCACCCAGGATCGCCAGGGGCTTCGCCCTCGCGATAACAGGATGGGGGGAACTAAAAAACTATAGGAGATCATTCTTCGTGCCCCGATATTGTTGCGAGAAATAATGTTCAAAGGGTAAGAAATCCCAAGTTGCTAGCCTGCCTTGGTAAACTGTCTTGAATTCAAAGAGTGTATCCATCCAAGCAAGGCAGCAAATAAGAACAGGGCCACCAATTGATGAATCACCGGAAGGGATACCTGATACTGCACGATCAGTAGAATCGTGGAAACCCCGAGTAAAAACTGCACGCTTACCAACCCAATCACCCATTTCATTCTCCGCGTCTGCAAACTTGATAATAATCCACTCCGGTATGCTTTCCACCCCAGAACGAGTAATCCAGTGGTCAAAATCGTCCCCATCCACCGATGGATGAATTGAACGGAAAATTTATCCTCCACAAAATTTTTCCAGTACGGGGTCAGGCCAAACAGACCATCCGGTTTCCACTCATTCCCCATCATGGGAAAAGTATTAAATCCATACCCCGCCTTCATCCCGGATACAAATGCACCATATGCAATCTGAGCACAGAGAAGAAGTAAAAACCCGATTGCCCAAGGGCGATAGGAAACCGCATTGCTATCGCTTGGGGAACCCTGTTCTTTGTCCAAATCGAGCAACATCCACCAAGCCAATCCAAAAACAGAAAAAGCCAAGCTGAGATGAGCCGCTAACCGGTAATGGCTAACCTCCGGAACATTCACTAGTCCACTCTTTACCATATACCACCCCATCAATCCCTGGGTAATCACTAATATATTGAGGCATAATCCCTTGGCCTTTAGCCCACCTCTCAATTGGCCACGAAGTAAAAACCAGAGGAATGGAACCAAGCAGAGCAAACCCACAATCCGTCCCAGTATTCGGTGCAGGTATTCCCAAAAAAAGATGAATTTAAATTCGTCCAGACTCATCCCTTTATTTACCTTCTGATATTCGGGAGAACCTTGGTACATCCCGAACACCTCATCCCACTGAGCATCAGTGATCGGGGGAAGAATTCCCGCGATTGGTCGCCAGTCCACCATGGATAGTCCGGAACCAGTCAGCCGGGTGATCCCGCCCACAACCAAGATAATCACCACACTCAGACAAACCGAGCGGAGCCAGTATTTTTGTGGGTTTATGTTATTGGACATGTTTTTTTGGGATTAGTAAAAAGAAGAAGTAATAGGTTTTAACCTATCTATTTCACACAGGCTCTCAAACTTTAATACATTTTAAACATCGCAAACTTCCGCGGCATGCCTTAGGGCAAGTGCCTTGTCCTCCCATGTCGGGATGAATTCCTGAGCGACATATCCATCGTACCCAGTATTTACGATCGCATTCATCACCCCCGGATAATTGATTTCCTGCTTATCATCGAGCTCCGCCCGACCGGGATTGCCGGCGGTGTGATAATGTCCGATTACCTCCTTGTATTGGTCAATACGTCGGATCACATCCCCATTCATTACCTGCACATGGTAAACATCAAAGAGTAATTTAAATGAGCTTGAACCAATTCTGTTGATCATCTTCACGCAATGATCGACATTATCCCCAAAATATCCGGGATGTCCTTTCATCGGGTGACTGTCGTCCCGGGAATTTAAATGTTCCAGGCAAAGAGTGATCTTATTTTTCTCCGCAATCGGAAGCACTTTTTTCCAGCAGGCTATACAGTTCTCCTCCGCCTCTTCATCGTTAATCCCCTCCGCTTTCATTCCCGTGAAAGTAATCACCCGCTTGTACCCGGCAGTGGCACAAAGCTCGATTGCCTCGGTTAGTTTTTGCACACACTCCCCGTGATTGGCCGGGTCCACCGGGCCTTTTTTAAATCCATGACTCCCCACCAGCGAAATATCCAGACCCAGTTCCTTGATCATTGGATAATACTTGGGGGGAATTCCTTCCATCGCTACCAGACCGACCTCCTTGCAAAGCTTCGCCAGTTCGGGAGTGGGCATCGGATTGAAGGTCCAGCCCATGATGGATTGTTTGATCCGCCCGTTTTTAATCCGGAATTTCGGATTTGCCTGATCCATCGGAGATTGGGCACGGGCAGGTATTGGAGCGGTCAGTAAAGTACCCGCAATCGCGGTCGATGCGGCCGTTTTAAGAAGGGTTCTTCGATTCGTTTTCATAATTTTGAAGTAGGAAATATGTTGGTAATGAGGTTACAAATCAAACTTGAGGAGGTTGGTGCTAATTATCAATAAAATTGCTGAGGTACCAAAAGTAAAAAATGAAGTGGGAACTTCAAAGGCTACCCACACATTGTCATTGCGAGGAGAGAGCGAAGCGAGCGACGTGGCAATCCATCGTGTCTCGGGGGACGTGGTTGACTTGTCTCTACGCTTACTAGTGCACAGTGGATCGCCACGGGCTTTCAGCCCTCGCGATGACAAGACTCTAGAGGGTGGATCGTTCATTTCATTAACCACACACTCGTTGTCATTGCGAGGAGGGAGCGCAAGCGACGAACGCAGCAATCCATCGTGTCTCGGGGGACGCGGTCGACTTGTCTGTTCACTTACTGGTTCACAGTGGGTTGCCACGGCCTTGTGCCCTCGCGATGACAGGGGAATAAAGAGCGGTCTCTTCTAAAAAAAAAGAAAAGGAAATTTAAAATTCCGCTTCCGTCCAGGGAGCAACCCGAGCGGATTCGGTTTTCCGGTATCCGGTAATATCTTCGGTGGAAATTAAGCCTGCTCGGTTGCCCCACGCATTGCGAACATAGGTTAGTATACCAGCAAGTTGTTCATCCTTCATAAAGCCATGCGGGGGCATGATGGGAGGAACCCCTTCCACCGGTTTGCCATTCACTTTAATCGGTCCCATGAGTCCATGAACGGCCACGCCGATCAACCGTTTGGCATCCCCAATCACCCAATCACTTTTGGCCAGCGTGGGTGCCATATTAGGTAGGCCTTTCCCGTCCGCCTGGTGACAGGCTCCACAGCTAACCGCGTATTGATCGCGACCTTTGCGGTAGGCAGAGAGCAAATTCTTATCCTTTTTCACCCAGTCCGCTTCCTTATCTTTATAAGTTTTGACCGCACGGGAGGGGTAGCCGGACTTGCTTATTATCCCGGCATAAGATGCCAGAGTGGAAGGAACCTTCTTACGGTCTACCACCTTTTCCGCTAATTCTTTAAACTCATCGGGAAAGAAATCTGCAACCCCTTTGCTCTCACCTGCCAGGCGAAGTCCGGTCATGGCAACAAACCAATGGTTATCCTCAATGGCAAGACGAACGGTTTTTTCTTTCAGTTTACCGAGCCCGACAAGAGTCCACATGGCATGCACGCGGGTATGGGATTTGGCTTTTTTATTGTCAGCAAGTTTTTGCACATCCGTTGCTAAATCCTGACGCCCCCCTTCCACGATCCGTTTTTGGGAGCGCAGGCGCCACCAAAGATGAGGGTGGGAAAGACCAGCCACCAAATCGGATGGAGGATCAATCGTTTTATGATCCTCCGGAACAATCCGGTAAATTCTGCCCAATCCGATCGGCTTATCCAGTTGTCGCTCAGCCGACTGGCGACGTAAATAAGAAGTCAGGTAGCGCTTATGCTGAATAACGCCTCGGTGAAAATCGACCACATAAAGACAGCCATCCGGCCCCATGGATGCATTGACCGGACGGAAACGTTCATCCGTACTGGCAAGAAATTCCCGTTCTTTCCAAACCGCATCGGGATAGAGTTGATGAACATATTGATCAGACGCAGGAAAGGGTTTTTCGGGGAGAAAGGCACCCACCGTATTGGTTCCCGGAGACATCGAGAAAATCGCTCCCTCCCAATCTTTTCCGTATGCTCCGTGGCTGTGGACCGCCAAACCACTGATTGTAGTTACACTGGCTACGCGACCGTCTGCCAAGATACGACCCGGACGATAATTTCGGTTCAAGGCGGTATTTGGACGAATTCCGAACACACGATTGGTCGGAGGTTTCACACTGGAACCTTTGCTTGGCCACTGACGGTCGTATGTCGCCCAGTCCACTTCAAACCAATTACTGTTGGCATTAAAATATAAGCGTCCATAGGCATCACTTCCCATACCCCATTGTCCACGGCCTTTGGCGGGCATTTCAATTAGCTTTCCATTCCGCCAGGCTAATTTTCTTGATGACTTTGAATTATACATCCAATTATCGAGTGCAAAATGAAGGGCATTCTCCGCATGTTCAATATTACTCTGGGCAGCGGTGGCAAAATCGATCAGTTTTTCCCGTTCATCACATCGCAAGTCTCCATCATTATCCTTACAAAGCCAAAGACCCCCGGTTTCCACCACTAATACACCATCATCCACAAAAGCGATACAGCGCACATTAATCATGTCATCCACAAAGGGGGTCGCCTTGTCCATAACCCCGTCCTGATCGGTGTCTTCCAATACCATCACCCGGCTCATCCGTTCGTTTTCTCCGGTACCGTCCAGGTCCATCATGTAAGTGCGTAGTTCACCAACCCACATTCTCCCTTGGTCGTCCCAGTCCACAAAGACCGGATCCTTGACCATGGGTTCAGAAACAACCAATTCAACTTTGAAGCCCGGGGCTACTTTGAATTGAGCAAGAGATTCCGCCGGGGTAAAAACGGGAACCACACCGGGCGACCATTTCTTCCAGTTTAAAGATGAAATTATATCTTTCTCATTTGCCTTGTCTCCATTTTGGGCAAACAGCAAATGGGAAGAAAATGAAAAAAAGATTAGAAAAACAATTCTTGGGAAATTCATACTAAATAAAAATAAGCTGATCTTAGAAAATGCCAACCCTTGAGTCTGCAAAGTATTAAAATTTTATATAAATAAAACCAAACATCACAGATCGATCCACTTTCTTTCTTCCCATGATTGAATTCCCACCTCAGCTAACTCTACGCCCTTTGCACCCGATCTTAGATCGTAAGGAAAAGGTTCGTCCAAAGCGACATGACGAAGGAAGAGTTCCCATTGAATTTTGAACGCATTATCATAGATGGTTGCGTCTGGCATTTCCGACCAGCCTTCATAAAAGTTGATCGGTTGCTCGATATCCGGATTCCAAACCGGTTTGGGGGTAACTCCAATCCCTTGAGTCTGACACCCTCGGAGATTTACTACCGCCGAACCTTTGCTTCCGTCCACCTGCATCACAAAAAGATCGTCCCGGCGAACCCGCACCGTCCATGAACTATTAAACTGGCAAAGGATTCCATTTTCCAATTCCATAGTCGCATAACAGGCATCATCCGCGGTGCATTTATAGGGATTTCCCTGTTCATCAATTCGTTCACCAATGTGGGTGGTGCCCCGACAGGATATGCTCTTGATCGGTCCAAACACATTATCCACCAGGTAGCGCCAATGGCAGAGCATATCGATCATGATACCCCCACCGTCCTCCTTTCGATAATTCCAACTGGGACGCTGGGCCGGCTGATCCTCATCATGCCCGGTAAATACCCAGTATCCAAATTCTCCCCGGACGGATAAGATTTCTCCAAAGAACCCCTGATTGATCAAAGTCTTCAGCTTCCGAATCCCCGGCAACCAGAGTTTATCCTGAACCGCTCCGTTCTTGACCCCAGCATCCTCGCATAGTTTGGCTAAGCGAAGAGCTTCCTCCGTGGAGACCGCGGTGGGTTTCTCACAGTAAACCGCTTTTCCCGCATTCGCGGCCATCTCAACAAAGCGGGAGCGATGAAGGGTGGAACTGGCGTCAAAAAAGATTTGATTATCCGTATCCGCAAGGGCCTTTTCGATATTGGTGGTCCATCGGCTCACTCCGGTACGCTCAGCCAGGGCCTTGAGTTTATTTTCATTCCGGCCGGTAAGAATGGGATCAACCGTGATTACTTCATCGGGGGAAACCTGAATGCCTCCCTGCTCCCTGATGGCGCAAATCGAGCGAATCAAATGCTGATTGGTTCCCATGCGTCCAGTGACGCCGTTCATAATAATTCCAAGTTTATGTTCTTTCATAGTAGATTAAGTGTAATGTAAATAGGATTGTTTGATCGCTTGTAAAAATTCCTGAGGTGGTTTTTCCCACCAGCGATTGGAGAAGACTTCGACTTCGATCATACCTTTAAATCCTGAATCTTCGACCATTCCACGGATATCTCGCAGATCAATACAGCCCTCCCCCATTAGTCCACGGTCATTCAGTAAATCGGTGGTCGGAGTCATCCAATCACAGACATGAAAAGCAAACAAACGATCGGCTTCTCCGGTACGCTTGGTTTGCTCCTCCAGGTTAGGATCCCACCAAAGGTGATAAACATCATAGGCAATGCCGAGCAACGGATGATTTAATTCATCACAAACATCGTTGGCCGAAGCCAGGGAGTTAATCGCGGAACGATCATCCGCATACATTGGGTGTAGTGGCTCAATGGCCAATTTTACACCGAGCGACTCAGCGAGTGGTAAGGTAGCTGCAATCCCATCCGTGATCTGTTTCCTCGACTCGACAAGAGACTGCCTCGGCACGGCCCCGCAGACCAAAACCACAAGGGGGGCACCCAAGGCGGCGGCATCCTCGATCGCTCGTTTATTATCTTCGATGGCATCAAGACGGGATTTCTCCTCGACGGCCGGATAAAATCCTCCACGGCAAAGGGAAACGATCTTCAAACCGGCTGCACGAATCGATTCACCGGCTTTCGATGGATCCCGACCTTCCAGCCATTGTCTCCAAACTGTAATTCCGGATACCCCCGCTTGGGCATAATGGTCGATCGCTTCTTCCAAGTCCCAACCCTTGGTGGTGATGGTATGCACACAGAGGCGGGAAAAATCAGTAAGTGGATCAGCGTTCATGATGGAAAAGAATAGAATGGAATATTCATACGCTCGGCAATCCGTAGTGGGCGGATCAGTGCCTCCTGCATCCGAGCCCGTTCGTCCCCAGTACGCAAATCAGGACATTCAGGATGGATCTCCGCAGAATCAATCACACCGAGCATTTGTAAAATCTCTGCGGTGCTGTGTTTATATCCGGCAGCACTTCCCTTGTCATCGAGGCGGAAGACCAAATCCTCCAGCGATTGAAAGGCTTCGAATAATTTGTATACCCGAGAATCATAGTCATCTTTCCTCCAGTATTTTTTGGCTGCACAAATAAGCGGACAGGCGGACACCCCAGCTCCTATCAGTAGTGGTAAGCCCATGCGGATAGCGGAAGCGATCCCGAAATCATCTCCGCTGTGGGGAACGAATTCGAGTCCGAGGTCACGGCACATCGATGCCCAATATAGAAAGTGCGGTTCATCCAGAGTGGAAATTTTCCCACCCACAAATTTCTCATGGCCAGCCAATTGGTGCAAAAGCCAGGGCTCGAAGGGAGTGGCCCAGGGAACAAAAGCGGGTTCCAGTGCATGTACCAAAGCAGGAACTTCGATTTTTTCGGCAATTTTAAAATAGGCATCTCTTCGCCGCTCTGGGTCCAAAGTATTGAGGGCCTGAGAGGTCATAATCATTACCTCACAAGGGCTATGAGCCTGTGCAATTTCGAGATGTGAATGATAACAGGATGCCTGAAATTCTGTGGGTGATGCACCCACTGCTGTGACTCCACTGATAAAAGACGCATCCGGGTACAGAGATCGGAAGCGGATAATCACTTCCTCATACAATTCATTGGAGAGATTAAAAACATAGCCCGTATCCGCATTGAGGACAAAAGTGAGCTCTACTCCAAAGTGTTTGGAACATTTCATCATCCAATGAAGCATATTTTCAAAACTGCCCCAATCCGGTTGCCCTTTTTTAAATGGAAGCAAAGCGGCGACACAAAGCCGGGGGTTGGAGTGGTCATCGGTTAGATCCTCTTCTCGAGAATGGGCCCACGCGGTTTCGCTCCATTGGGTATCGGGTTGAAGCTCATCTGTATCTTGAATCATAAGATTCATTCTATCAGCTAATCGCCCATACCGTTAGGACAGAACTTGCATAATTAGCATTATTCAGACATTTTATTTGTCTTTATAAATGATTAAATTTCAACCTATTTTTTTGGAAGATTTACGGATTTCCATTCCCGGTTATTCTATTTTGCGACTGGCTCATCATCGTCATACACCCAAAAGCGAATTAATTGATGAGCATACCCATTCACATTCCCAATTTCTTCTTTATTTAAGAGGACAGGGTATTCAGACCTTTAATGACGAACCCATGCCGGTAAGAAGGGGTGCATTACTATATTTTCCACCTGGCACCCCCCATGGATTTATCAAATCCATGAAAAGCCCTCCATTATCACTGGTCATTAATTTTAAAGAAAATAAGGCTAAAAATTGGAAGCTGAAAAATAAAGTTTTATTACCCGTAAGACTTTCGGAAATAGAAAGTATACTTAATCAGATGATCCAATCCGTCGATCTACATAAAGCTCATAGTATTTTGGCATCATCAAAAATATTACAGATATTTTCTCTGCTCTTCAATGAACTCGATGAGGGAGACATAAATAATAGAACCGTCTATCCAGTAACTGAAAGAGTAAGAAGATTGCTAAACGAATTACCGATTATTCCCAAAGCACCTAATGAAATTGCCCAAATCCTTGAAGAGGATTTAAGTTCACTTAATCGAAAAGTCCGTCGAGAATCAGCTCTCAATCTTGGAATTCTCCTCGATGAAGCTCGACAGAAAAGATCATATAAAGGATTAAAAAAAGAAAGCCTTACCATCTCAAAAATAGCCTGGGATTGTGGATTTGCGGATCCCAATTATTTTGCCCGGTGGTTTCGAAAAAAAGTAGGTCAATCTCCCCGTCAATGGAGAGAAGGAAATTTCTAAGGTAGTAAAAACAAGGAGTAATCAAAAAATAATTAGAGACTGGTATCTATTTTAAACTTGAAAGGACACTTTAATTAGATTCTTTTTTTGCGATGAAAATACTCGTATTATCGCTTTTTTGCTTTTCCACTTTTCTGTCCTTTGTACAGGCCGAACCTGAATCAAAGGAATTATTTGGAGAGAAGTTCCCCAACCTTGACCATCTGTCCACCGGAGAATGGTGGAAACGGGCAAGACCCCCGGAAGTCCCATCTAAAAAAGGGAAACCGCCCAAGAGAATAATTGAATTAAAAGTTCCCCGAGATGAAGTGGTTGCTTTTGCCCTGTACACCCAGGATTCTGGAACCCTCAAATTGACCGGACAGCTTTATCCTCTGATGCCAGATGAATCAAGGGAGGTCCGATTGGAAACCAAGCAGGGAAAAGAATGGAAAGAAATTTCCAGGGTCAAGATCACCTATCCCGGATGGACCGCACATTTTCGGATTTCAAACTGGGACTCAACCAAGAATGTACCCTACCGGGTCAGACATGGTAAGAAAGCTTCTTTTGAAGGGCTCGTCCGAAAAGATCCAATCAATCAGGGCACCATTGTGGTTGGAAATCTATCCTGCAACTCAAGCCGGACGAAGGGACCTCGACCACAAATTATTGAAAACCTAAAAGCGATCAACCCGGACATGCTTTTCTTTGCCGGTGATCAAACCTATCACCATACGGAACACACTGCGGGCTGGATCGAATTTGGTCTGCAGTTCAGGGATCTCATCAAAGACCGACCCACCGTAACCATTCCGGACGACCATGATGTGGGGCAGGCCAACCTATGGGGAGAAAGTGGAATTGTCGCCACTTCGCCCGCAGGAAACAGCGGTGGTTATTTCTACCCGATTCCCTATGTCAATATGGTTCAACGTCAGCAAACCTGGCACTTACCCGATCCGGTTGATCCTAAAAAGGTAAAAAGAGGGCTGGAAGTTTACTTTACCCGTTTACGAGTAGGTGGGATTGATTTTGCGATTTTGGAAGACCGTAAATTCAAAACCGGACCCGCAGGCAAGATACCTAAAATGGGCCCCCGCCCCGATCATATTAATGATCCCGCTTATAACCGGAATGCCGTTAATCTGGATGGCTTGGTCCTTCTGGGAGACCGTCAGCTCGATTTTCTCTCCAACTGGAGTCAGGATTGGGAAGGTGCCCAAATGAAAGCCGCACTTTCCGCCACCGCATTCTGTGGTGCGGTTCATATTCATGGAAATCCGAACAGCCGCCTCCTCGCCGACCTCGACAGTAATGCCTGGCCCCAAAAAGGTCGGAATAAAGCATTGCATGAACTACGAAAAGCCATGGCCACCCATCTATGTGGAGATCAGCATCTAGGCGTAGTGGTTCAGCACGGAATTGAATCACATCGTGATGGTCCCTTTGCCTTTACCAGTCCGGCTATCGTCAACACAATCTACGGAAGATGGTGGAAACCGGTGGATGAAAAACCCGGTCCCCGACCCATTCCGAATTCTCCTCTCCCCTGGACCGGGGATTTTGAAGACGGACTGGGTAACAAGATAACTATGCACGCCTATGCCAATCCCGAAGACCGGAGCAACGAACTCAAACGGGCGGACGGATTTGGGGTTGCACGATTTAACAAAAAAGTTCGAAGCGTAACCTTTGAATGCTGGCCCAGGTTCTCTAAGGTTTCCGATGGTGACCAGGCTCAGTTCGCTGGATGGCCAGTCACTTTTAAATCGGCTCAGAATGATGGCAGGAAAATAAAAGGGTGGTTACCCAAACTAACCTTTTCAAAGCCGAACCCCGTGGTACAAGTTATTGAAGAAAAAGGGGGTGAAGTTCTTTACACCATTCGAGTTCAAGGGAAATCCTTCCAACCAAAAGTTTATTCCACCGGGAAATTCACGATTAAGGCGGGAGCAAATTCACCAACCAAAATTATTTCAAGGGAAATCGAATCCAAGAAAAAACGGATGGATGCAGGGAATGTGAAGGCGTCGATTTAAACTACTCCTTGCCGTGATTGGAAGAAGCTTTCTTCTTATCTTTCGCGGCAATGAGATCTTTTTTGTTTCTCGATTTCAAAAAGGCAATTAAATCTCTTAGGTCAAAGGGGGATAATGTCAGCCCAAGGGGAGGCATCGCAGAAACAGGGGGTGAGACTGAGAGAACTTCATCCTGTTTCAGTTGAGTCTCCTTTCCGTCCGGAGAGATCAACAACATGGAACTGTTATCTTCAGCTTTTTCGGCTATTCTTCCAACCAAGGTGATTCCGGCTTTTGTACTCACACTTGATAGCCCATACCCGGGAGAGATTTCCGCACTCGGATTAACCAGAGACTCGAGTAATTTATCGGAATTCAATCGATCTCCCACCAGAGACAAGGGAGGCCCTTGCAAACCACCCTCTTTATCAATTTGATGACATTGCATACATGCACCCTGATTTCTGAAGACTTTGTCCCCACGCAAATCGTCTCCACCAAAAATACTTAAGGCATGCACCCGACCGGGATCTCCCGCAGCATATGTGGCAGCGACCTTTTTCGATTCTGCATGGTCGTTCTGAGAGAGGTAGTGATATAGATCCAGCCATAGTTCAGGTCGTAGTTCCAATTCTCTTTTTTGCCATAATGCAATCATAGTATCTGGCTGTTGAGCTACTAATTTCTCAAGGATTTTCCGAGCGACCAAAAGGGAATCTTTCTGAATGGCCTCCATGCATAATTTGTTCATATCAGGCAGGTTTCTATTCAGACAAAATTCAAATGCAGATGCCCGAACCTCTTCACTCTCATCCGCTAGCAGGTTCATAAGGAGCTCATTGTCTTCATCAATTTCCAATTCAGCCATACTTCGCAAATTTGCGACTCGGACTTGTGGGTCGAGGTTTTCGTCCCTAATTTGCTTTCTTAAAATTTCAATGTCTATAGAAAGACCGGCCTTTTGGGCGAGATTGGTAGCCAAAGAAAGGAGGGATGGATCATTTTCCTCCAAAATAAAGTTCCTTAAATCTTCTCCGAGTACCTGTGTCAGGTTACTCATAGAAGAAGAAATTGCGGGCATAGGCCGATAATGCCCAAGCACTGGATCTGTGTCTAATTTCATTCCCCACCGTAACAATCCTTGAAGGGCAAATGCTCGAATTTCTTTTTCTATTTTAGCATTCGAACAAAACTCGAGTAATCTCTTTGCGGATTCATCCGTGCCTATTCTGAAATTTGAAGCGACAATTCGATATTGGATATAAAATGGATACTCACTCGGATCAACTAAAGCCAACTTCTTCCCAGCCAATCCATCAAGAGCAATGGTATCATAAATCGCCCGAATTGCTTCTATACGCACATCGCTACTTTTATCATCTAGAAATGTCATTAATGCACTGTTTCCCCATCGACGAAGAAGAATAACCGCAGTCAGTCGTTGTTCCTCGGACTCTGATTGAGCAAGGGAAATAATTTGTTCAGGCGTGGCAAGGCGATCCAAGGCAGATACAAAAGAATGCCTAAGTACTGGATCAAAATCTCCGCCCTTATTTTGCTCGACCGCTTCTAAGATTGCAGACATTAGCGTTGGATCCGACTTTCCCCCCACCCGACCGAGAGAAATGGCTGCCATTGAAATAACCCGCGGAGATGAATCGGTAAGAAGGACAACCAAAGAATCAACTAATGGACCTAGCCCCGCATTCCCAACCACCTTGGCCGCATTGGCACGGACTTCGTCATCCTTATGATCAAATAAGCTTTCAATTATCGGTGACACCAATTCGGAATGACCTTTCCTCGCTAATTGACCCAACCCCCAAATAGAATGCAGCTTTGCATAAAGAGAATATTTTTTGTCCTCCAAAATACTATTAAATTTTGAAATGGCATCTTCGCCCTTTTTAACCATGGCAAACTGAGATGATTGACGAACTCTTTGATCTGAATGTTCTAAAAATCCGGCTAATTCAACCAAGGAACGATGGTCGAAACCATCCGCCATGAGTTGTGCGAGGGCTTTACCTTTTTCCTGAAGTTTTTTATCAGATGGTCGGATAACCTGAATTGAACCGTTGGTATTAACTGACCACCCACCTCCAAAATCGGCAAAATAAAGATTTCCATCATAACCTTGGGCAACATCAGCTATACCAACATTATTCAAAAGAATTTTTTGATCCTTCAATGCGAAGCCTGCTCCTTTATCCTTCATTCTTGCCACAATCACTTCGCACCTGGAAGCCGAGCCCCGGTAATTGGTAACCAAAAAACTTTCCTGCAAGTCCTTGGGTAAAGCTTCACCAGTCACCCAGGCAACTCCGGACGGACCATGTCCCAGATATCCCACTGGCGGATAAACCCATTGAGGTTGTTCTTCGGAAAAGGTCTCAAACATTTTTTCTCCGACCCAAACAGATTTTTTGATATGAAAATCTCCCCAATCCAAATCTTTTACATATTGATGAGCTGACTGATGAGACATATCCCATCCAGAATCTGAATTTTCCAAAACATAAACAATGCGGGCTTCATCTCCAATATCTCCTGTATTATCAAAAGTGAAAAGATTACCGAATTGATCGAAGGCAATTTCCTGAGGATTTCTTAATCCATGTGCCACCACTTCAAAATTGCTTCCATTCGACTCACAACGAAAGATCGCCCCTCTTCCTGAAGCAGTATGTATCTGCCCGGATGAATCGGTAACATGAAAACCTCGATCACCAACTGAAAAATAGAGCCGACCGTCAGGTCCTCTAACAATACCATGTAAATCATGACCGGTGAAGGAGATACGAACGCCAAATCCATTGACAATTTTTTCGTTCGTGTCGGCAATGCCGTCATCGTTTGTATCAGTCAGTCTCCTCAGTGCTGGTATGCAGGTAAAATATACCGCATCCCGCTCGGCCAAAACAGAAAAAGCAATTCCATCTAGGGTTTCATTAAAATCGGCAGAAAAAACCGTTCGAATATCAGCCACACCATTTCCATCCTTATCCTCCAACCTGATTAATCGGTCAGCAACATCCGTATACCAAGACATAGGAATTTCGTTCGAAAAATCCTCGTACAACTTTTGCCGATCCTCAAGAGTTCGAGATTGAAAATCTCGAGCAATCATATACCGGGCACCCCGGAGGTCCTGAACTCCAAATTTAAAACGATTTGCTTCGGCTACAAAAACCCTACCCTTCGGATCGACATCCAGGCTGGCCGAATTTTCCACATGAGGGTAACTAACCCAAGTATAACCTTCATACCCTGGGTGAAGAATTTTACCCCTGAAAGGCGAAGATTTATTAGACAGTTCAGGCATGTCGGCAAGAGTCAAAGATGCCGGCTTACCGATTGCAAAAGACACCGAAAACAAAAGAAATGCTAAATTTATTCTGATCATAAATAAATGGGAATTCTTATTATACTTTTTCAAACTTAATTACACAAGAAAGACCTATATCAATTACTTATTTTTCTTGGGTATTGCAATAATCCTTAATTATAAAAATTAGTAATTTTAAATCGAGTTACTCTTATTCTTGAATCCTTGATTATAAAACAGTTTCTTGGTAGAAGAATTACTATCATAATTGCTCACCACTCCGATCAAATTACGAATGACTGAAAATCCTTATCTTTCCTATGCAGAAAGCTTTAAAAAAATTACGGAGTCGGGTAAAAGCCTCCCGTATGGTAACATTGCACCTTTGCAAGATCCGCGTATCCGGGAAAATGATGCACCTATCGCTCTAATTATGTCTCCCCATCCTGATGATGAATGCATAATGGGTGGACTTCCATTGCGCTTGATGAGAGAGGCCGAATTTCGGATCGTTAATGTGGCAATTACTCTCGGAAGTAATATGGACAGAAGAACAGAAAGGCTTTGCGAATTAGAACGGGCCTGCAATTGGATTGGTTTTGAATTGCAACAAATGGGAGATCAAGGACTGGAAAAAGTTACGGTTAATTCAAGACAAAAAAGTCCTGAAAACTGGGACATAATGACAAATCATTTAGTTCAGGTAATTAAAAAATGGAATCCAACTGCAATTTTTTTCCCTAATTCACATGATTGGAATAAAACTCATTTGGGGGTGCACATGCTCACGCTTGATGCGCTTAAGAAAACGGATAATTTCTTTCCTTTTCTGATCGAAACTGAGTATTGGGGCCAAATGCCAAAACCCAACCTTTTGGTTGAAAGCACCACCCGGGAAGTTGCTGACTTACTTGCTGCACTCTCACATCATGAAGGTGAATTAAAAAGAAATCCTTTCCATCTACGCATGCCATCATGGATGCAGGATAATGTGAGAAGAGGAGCAGAAGTAATTGGTGGTCAGGGTGGAAAGGCACCCGACTTTGACTTTGCCACCCTCTATCGGGTAAGTCGCTGGAGAGACGCCAACATTATTCCTGCCTGGGAAGGTGGTCGTATGTTACCCTGCTCTGATAATAGTAGTGGGGCTTTATTTTCGGAAAAAAACTGAAATCAAAACTGCAGGGAGCTCGCCTTTACCATATGAGTGAATATTTTTTTCCCATTCAGGTCATAAGCTTCCAACACTAAAGACGGGTCTTTCTTGCGAGTATTGATTTGAATGAGGCAATACCCACAGGTGTCATTGTACCCCCAAATTAATCCATCTGTCTTAACCACCGGGTGCACATGCCGATTCGTCAGTCGACCACTTACGAATTCAAATAAATCATATCCTTGAGGACGGTCTGTCCGGCGGAGGTCAATTCTGTGCCGATCCGCAGCAATCAGAAAAACACCTCCAATTTTTTCTGATTCAATAAAAGAAAAAATTTCCTCACGCTCATCAGGATATCCATCCCAAGGATCTTTACTTCCGGGCTTAATCCCTTTGGAAAAGGGAACAGAAGAAGCGATTATCTTAAAAACTGAAGTTGAATTCCTCAGGGTTTCCTTGAGCCATCTCTTCTGTACAGGACCCAGCATAGACTTTTTTTGCCTATCCCGATAATAACGACAGTCCAGCATGATAATCTCGACCTTGCCTAAAGTAAAGCTATGCCAACACCCTGGGTTCTTGACTCCCCCACCCATAGCCGGGTTGTTCCAGTTTCGGGTAAAATTGGCAAGCACTGGTTTTTTCCAGGCTGGCTGATTAACCAATGAACCAGGCACACAGTCATCGGTTCCAAAATCATGGTCATCATAAATCGCGTGCATTGAAGTGCCGGCCACTAACTTTCTCCATTCCGGACGGGAATGCCTGCGGGAATAACAGTAATTACCTGTCCACTTAACATCCTCCGGGTCGTCAATGTAAACATTATCCCCTAACATCAGCATGGCACGGGGTTCATGTCTTGCAATTAATTCCCAGGCGTTTTCATACTCAGGAACAAATCCTGAACATCCACCAAAAGCCAAGGTAAACTTAGATTCTTCATCGGGTTGTGGATAAGTGCGAAAACCAAAGTCCACATCTGGAATCTCAAATTTCTCCCCATTCACAAAGACATGATAGGAAAAATAGGTCCCTGGTAACAGTCCATCCAGTTCAATTACACCGACAAAGCGATTTTCTTTTTTGGTACGAATAGATTCACGCCCTGAATGGCCGGAAATTTGAACTGCCACTTCATGAGCCCCATCCGTACGGAACCAAAAACTTGCACTCGTATCCGTAATCCGGCCCAACATAGGTCCATGTAATATAGGAGATGGGGAAACTTTTATTTTCCACTTTTTAAAATCCGGATGCTCACGGAGCGGGGCCAACCATTCCCTAGGTTCTGCCAAAAGGCGTTCAAAAGGAAGGCCCAGTCTGACTGCATCCTGTGCAGACTCCAAAGCTTTTTCCACTTTTCCTTCCCGCAAGAGACAGAGGGTGGAAATAAATCCTTTTTCCGCCGGATCGGTGTGCTTCTTTCCGTTCTTTAATTCATGGTAGGCTTTTTCCACTTTATCCTCTGCTAAGTAACGAAAGGCATTTCGTTCACGGTCATGCTGACCGAATAGGAAAGAATTAAATACTCCAAGAAAAACAAGAAAACTAAAAAACAAAGAAGGCGAAAATTGGATTCTATTCTGGATCATAAAACACACTGTATTTCAATTTTGATAAAAATGTCAGAAAAAAATCAATAACCTAGGATTTCTTGAGTTCTTGAATGATGAAGTCCGTAACTTCCAGTGCAGGCATATCGACCGGGACATGTAAGGCTTCACTTAATTCAGGTTCTTCTAATACTTCAAATTGGCTACGAAGAAGGTCGGGTGGCATAAAATGGTTTTTCCTTTTCTCCATACGATCCGCCAAGATTGATTGAGGGGCATATAAATAAATGAGTTTTATCTCTGCTCTATTGGTTCCTAAAATCTCTCGACTTTTTCGGGAAAGTGCGGAGCAGGTAATGACACATGGGATATTTTGCTCTAGGCTTAGGTCCATTTCTTTTCTTATAGATTTCAACCATGGTTCGCGTTCCCTTTCGGTCAACGGTTCTCCCATCGACATCTTTTTAATATTGGTTTCGGAATGGAAAGAATCTCCTTCCATAAACCTAACGTTCATTACCTCAGAAAGTTTTTCGCCAATCGTGGTCTTCCCCGAGCCACATACGCCCATAATAATTATAACCATAGAACTTTTGCTACACTCCTAGGGTTACCAAGCATGAATTGCACGACTAGCAATTATGGCGTAAGAATTACTTTCATCAAACCGGGTTCCCGACCGTACAATCGCTCAAACCATTCGGGACCTTCCTCAAGTGCCACCTTGGCACTGATCAAGGGGTCTACCTGAATCGAACCGTCGGCCATCAATTCGATACATTTAGGATACTCTCCTGCAGAAGCACAGGTTCCGAATAAAGAAATTTCACGGGTAACTACTGACTGCAAAGGGAGTTCCACCTCTGGGGCAAGGTTTCCCACCATAACTACCGAACCTCCTTTTCGTACTGCATGAATGCTAAGCTGGACTGTTGGAGTGGCCCCCACTACCTCAAAACTTTTATCCACACCCTGCCCTCCGGTTTCATTAAGTATAAAACTCAATGCATCCACTTCCTGAGAATTGATTACCTGAGTGGCACCCAACTTCTTCGCCAAGTTAAGACGGTCGTTATCCATATCTACCGCAATAATTTCACTACAACCTGCTGAACGGATTGCCTGGATTAAAAGCAACCCGATCATACCGGCTCCAACCACAAGTGATTTGTCCCCACTATCAAATGAAATTCTGCCCACGGCATGAACAGCGACTGATACCGCCTCAATCATTGCCGCATGCTCAAATGGAAAAGTGTCTGGTAATTTATAAATTATATGGCTGGGTACGGTGACAAACTCAGCAAACGCACCATGCCTACGATAATCTTCACAGGATACTCCCAGCACCATTCGGTTATCACAAAGATTCACCTGCCCTTTTTTACAATAACTGCATTTACCACAGTAAACCGTTGAATCAAATGTGACTCGGTCTCCTTTGGAAAAGCCCGAAACTTCTGATCCACATTCCTCAATTAAACCAGCAGCTTCATGGCCCATAATAAGGGGCGGAATCCTTCGACCGCTGCTTCCGTCGTACCCATGAACATCACTCCCGCAAATACCACATGCTTTCACCCGAATCAGAACTTCATCCTTACCAAACCTGGGGATTGGAGAGTCTTGAATTTCAAGCTTCTTGGGTTCGGTAAGCATCATCGACTTCATCACTATTTACATTTCACGCGGATTTAAAAGCCATTCCCTTTGATCGATGTCCTGATTCTCATCAGGTACATATCAGCCGTAATATAAAGTGTGGATCCATCATCTCCAAATGCACAATTTGCGGTGCGCTGGCCAGTAAGAACAGTACCCAGATGTTTGCCCTCGGGGGAAAATACTAAAACTCCTCCGGGTCCGGTCGCCCATATATTTCCATCCACATCCACTTTCATACCATCATTCCCCCCTTTTCGGGATGGATGTTTTTTTCGATACTCTGTGGAGTCAAAGAATAGCTTACCCTTTTTTGCCATACCGTTTTTCTTCAGTTCATAAGACATCCAAATCGGGCGCGGACCATGAGAATTCGCCACATACAAAGTTTTTTCGTTAGGGGAAAGTGTAATCCCGTTCGGTCGTTCGAGATCCTTGGCGACGAGCACGACTTCTCCGTTCTTACGAAGAAGATATACTCCCTGAAAATCAATTTCACGTTTCGGGTCCTTTTCTTTTTGAACCAGACCATATGGAGGGTCGGTAAAATAAAGTTCACCCTTCTGATTATAGACCAAATCATTTGGACTGTTAAAACGTTTACCCTTATACTTACCCGCGAGGGTTTCATATACCGCACGGGGTGACTCGGTCGGTGCATTCATACGGGCCACACGCCGGTCTCCATGCTGGCAAATGATCAACCTACCTTGTTCATCAAGGGTCAAACCATTGGATCCAGACTCACCCGGTCTTCTTTCTTTGGAAGTGTAACCGGATGGATCCAAATAAACACTTGCTCCCTCCCCTTCCTTCCATTTGTAGATTTTATTGGTGGGCACATCAGAATAAAGCAAAAAATCCCCCTGGGATATCCATACCGGGCCTTCAGACCAGTCATATCCCTCTGCCAGAATTTCAATTTTTGCATCCAGAGGAATGAGTTGGTTAATGGAAGCATCCAATCGCTCGACAGAACCAGTGGTGGGATAATCCTTACCAACAAGTGTGAAGCTGTAGAGAAGAAGGAATAAAAAGGAACGGGTAATAACTGATTTTTTCATTGGTTTGTAGGGATTAAAATTTCATCGCCATTCCGCAGCCCAGTCATGGGTGTGAACCTGACTTTCAATATGCCATTCACGGAGTTGATCCAAAAGTTTTTGCTTCACTCCACTTGCGGCAGGTTCATCCCACAAATTCACCACCTCATCTGGATCATCTTTCAAGTTAAACAATTGACCACATTTCATATGAAGGAAATGAACTAATTTCCATTCTTCATTTCGAATCATGCTCATAAATTCTGTTTCCGTTAAGATACCATCTTTGATTTGCTCAGCATAAACATAGTCACGAGGCGTCCAGTCTTTTCCCTGTATTGCGGGTAAAACTGACTGGGCTTCGAAAGTTTGTGGAACCTCAATCCCGGCCATCTCAAGTATAGCTGGCCCGATATCCATATGCTGGCACAAACCGTCTATGGAACGACCGCCCTCAAATATACCGGGTGCCCATACAACCATGGGAATCCGAGTTACTAAATCATACATAGTCCATTTTTGACTATGACCATGATCGGTTAAACAATCTCCGTGATCAGAACTAAAGATTACAATTCCATTTTCCAAATAACCCTGTTTTTCCAAAGTAGATAAAATTTCACCAACCTTCTCATCTATCATACTTACATTCGCCAAGTAATATGCCCTTTGCCGGTGGCGTTGTTCACGACTTGGTTCAAGGTCAAGCACAACCGAATCATGATCCACTTCATTATTGTGCTTCCTCAGACCTTTCAGTGGCTCAGGTAAACCATCCAGTTCCTCTTTAGTAACCTCCATTAACGGCAGGTCTTTCTTTAAATAAGGCTCACTGAATCGCTTCGTCGGATCATAAGGTGGGTGAGGTCCAGGAAACCCAATCTGTAAAAATAGGGGTTCTGTTTTTGGATAGGTGTTCAACCACCAGGTAGCGGTGTCTCCCACAAACATATCAGGATGCATATCCTCCGGAAGCTCCCAGTCAAAAGCACCTAGAGCATCCTTATAATCAGCCCGCTTACGATAAAATTCACGTTGCTGCTTAACCAACCCACGGGCCTTCAGTGCCTTGTCCCATTCGTCAAAATAATAACGTTCCTCCAAATACCGGTCTTTATTCTCCACCACATATCGTTCATGAAAACCCAATGGAGTATGATAAGGGTAGCTATGCATTTTTCCCACATTGACACATCGGTAACCCGTTTCCGCCAACTGCTCAATCCATGAACGTTTCCAGGAGTCCGCATTTTTAAAAATCCCCGTTGTATGTGGATAATAGCCAGTAAAAAGGCTCGCCCGGGCCGGGGCACAGGATGCTGCGGTGATGAAACAGTTGTTGAAAGAAACTCCCTCATTTACAAGACGATCCATATGCGGAGTGTCCATGTGGTCATTACCAAGCGCTGCAATCGTATCAAAGCGTTGTTGGTCGGTAATAATAAAAATAATGTTTGGCCGAGTATTCATTAAAATTTGGATTAAATTAGATGTTACAAATTATTATGTCGGTTTGTACACAATTTCTTACTTAATTCTATCAATTTGTATTTCGCCTTAGTGGTGTAGAAACCCAGAAACAATATTTACAATGCACAAGGCATGCTTACGAAAATGAGGAAGTTATCCTTCAGGCATTTGATACTCGAAGGAAGAAAGTACTTTAGGGTCAGGATATTTTACAAAATTCGAAGAGACACATGTTGCTTGAATTGGAAATTGAAAATCATCAAACAAAGAAACACATTTTTCTAATTGCTTGGGGGATAATCTACTCGCCAATGAACAATGAGGATCCCATAGATCGACCCGATAAAATTTATTCATGGAAGAAAACTCAATGTGACTGTCATGCAATTTATGAAGATCCGATAATAACTGCGAATTTTCGGGGGAAAGAAAAAGAACACCCCGATCGGGAAACGCCGCTAATCCGGTGAATTCGATTTGAAAGCTTTTTTGCGATGTCAGAAATTCCCAATTCACTTTCTTTGGACCGGTAATTTCTCCATACACCAGGGTCAAATGGGGAGAAAAGTTTTTTTCAAAGGCCCGGCAGGGAATATTATTCTCTGATATAACCTTCCACATATTTCGAATGGTAGCGTTGGTAATATCGTCAAAGTGTACTTCGATTGAGTAAGGCATATCTAAAGATTATAAAAATTTGGCATGTATGGTTTTGAGCAGTAGTCAAAACAGAGTGCCTATGCAACGATTCTAATTATTCTCAATCAAAGAATGCAAGGGATTGATCGAGTAATTTTAAGTTAAATCATTAAAAATCAAACTCAACGCCCAGACCAAAATGAAAGAAATCCTTTAGGTCCTGATCTCCCGCTAAGTTGGAATCCGGATCAATGGCCCAACTGTACACTCCATGCCCTAGAAGCGAAAAACTTTCTGAAAGTATTTTTTTGGCCCCACTTCCAAGAGAGAAAAAATTCAATCCATTGTGCCCGTCTGACACATAGCCTTCGTTCCAACCGAATGTTCCCGAAAGGGAAATATCAAGATCTTCCTGAGGATGAAATTCACGGGTACTGGACCACTCATAAAAAGTACCCTTTGCATCCATGGAATAAGAAGCATCCAAAGATGTCGTTAGTTCGAAGGGTAAACCTTCATAACTAATTCCCAAAGACCATTCATCATCCGACTCATCATCTTTTGGAAAAAGTAAATGCGTATAACCGGCATAAAATGAATACTCATCAATTTCCTGTGTCAGAGCGAAGTTATACTGCAGTTCATCATATTGATGATTGGAAGACCTCCCATACCAGACCCCTCCAGAAAAATGATCATATCCGAGTTCCAATGAACTGTTCCAAAGAGACTTTCCATTTAAAGAATCCCGCCCCTCTGAAAAATAACGGCTTTCCCATCCGGCATGGGCATGAGCACTAAAGGTTTGGTGCACATGCATTTTTTCGAACGGCTTATTCGTTTCCGTTTCATGCCCGAATAGCATGCAATGCCATAAAAAGAATACTGATATTAAATATTTTAGAGAAATTAAGTTCATGTATTTTGGAATTCTACAAAATTTGATTTTTAAATAATTTGATATGACCTCGAAGTACATAAATGCTATACTTCGCATTGTCAAATAAGTTACTTTGATTAATCAAAGTATGAGTCATAAAAACGAATATCTTTGATCAAACATAAGTCTTCAGTTTTGATCAATGAACCAGCCTTTTCTTTTCCCTCCGTGCATAAAAAGTAGATCCTCTGCACTTGCAAGAATCATTCCTACCATAGCATTTCCAATTGAAGAAATTCCCAGGTATTGATCTCCGCCGATATTTCGTTTACCTCCGAAATAAATAGCACTTCCCTGAGGTAATCGGGACAACTCTAAATATGGCATCCATGCCTCCATTACTCGGCCGTAATGTTTTAGAGCACCCAGTTTGATCCCGGAAAATCCAAAAATCAAACCGATCGAAGACATCGCATGTGCATGACGCATCCTTCCGTTTAGTTGAACGAGGGATTCAGCAAGTGAGTGCGCAAAATTCTTTTCCCGACCTGCCACAATTAGTGCCGTAATCATTGCACCCGTTCTTGCCGCAATATCCGGGCTCCAAGGTGCCCGGGAAGAATAGCCCAAGGCACCCGTCTTGGGATCAAGCGACTTCTTCACCTCGGAAAAAGAATTATGCCATGATTTTTCATTGATTGGATGACCACACTTTTCAGCCAGAGACCAAGCCAAATGTGCCTGTACATTAATCACAATGAGTCCACCACCACTGTAAGGAATCGAGTAATGATGCCCCATGGTTCCTTTCTCCGTAACTCTCTTGCTCAAAAGATCACAACACTTTTTCAATTCTTCAAAATAGGTTTTATCCCCTGTGGCTAGTTGATATTCAGCAAGAAAAATTCCATTAGCAGCAGTCTGCCAATTCTTAGGTCCTTTCTTCGGGTCATTTAAATCGATCGATGCAATACTGGCTTTCTTCACAAACTCGATCGCCTTCTTAATTGATGAAAGATGAGACGGGTCGTTATTCGCCAAAAGAACAAGTCCGCAAAATGCGGTAGTATAAACATCTGCGTCTCCCCCCACCCCGGGTTTCCATCGACCATTCTTTTCCTGAACATCAACTAAATGCTCAGAGATTCCGTGTAAAAAATCTTTTCTTTTTTTGCAGGAGATTGGATTAGATAAAGTAAAAGGGAGGCTCGGAGGCAAGTTTACTGATAAACTAAGCTTCTCGGACTCTCTTCTCACCCCAAGGGACAAAACCGGATTTAAAGCAGACGACTTAAGATTTAAACTTTGACCAAGAAGAGCCTGAGGACCTTCCAATCCGGTATCCGTTTTCTTAGAAAAAACGGACGGAATTTTTCCGTCGATCCGTACCAATCGATCGCCAGCTAAAAGACCAGCTTTCTGAGCAGCACCCCCTTTCCCAACATCCATAATGAGAATCTGGTTATCTCCATCCGTGAGGCGACCGGTAGCTTCGAGAACGCCCAAGGGAAAATCATGATGATCTCCATTTTTACTATTAACAAGTTTTGGTTTATAAATTGATTCGCCGAATAAACCAAAAGTAGTGAAGAGAAAGGTAAAAAGAAATAATGGAAAAGTTCTCATATTTCATATCATCTTTTTTTAAAAGACTGCAGAGCAAGCCAATATCGAACCCAAGTTAAATTTTCAAACTTAACTAAGCTTGGAGAAAACCGCCGACAATGTGTCCTTGGCGTCGCCGAATAGCATATTGGTATTGTCCTTAAAATAGAGCGGGTTTTCCACCCCGGAATAACCAGCAGCCATACTTCTTTTCAAAGCAACGACCGATTTGGCATTCCAAGCCTCGATCACAGGCATCCCGGCAATCGGACTACTTGAATCCTCGAGGGCGGATGGATTTACAATATCGTTCGCTCCCACAACCAACAAAACATCCACATCAGGCAAATCGTCATTAATCTCGTCCATTTCAAATACAATGTCGTAAGGCACATTTGCCTCAGCGAGTAAAACATTCATGTGCCCAGGCAAACGTCCAGCTACTGGATGAATCGCAAAACGAACATTCACATCTTTCCCTCTCAGGGTCTCAGTAATATCCTTTACCACATGCTGAGCCTGCGCCACCGCCATACCATATCCGGGCACGATCATAACTTCCTTGGCTTCTTTTAATTCTTCCGCCACTTCATCTGCACTTGTTTCAGTAATTGAGCCCTCAATCTCCGATGCAGTAGCGGCACTGCCTCCGGCAGTTCCAAATCCTCCGAAAATTACATTTGCCAGGCTCCGATTCATCGCCTTGCACATAATATAGCTGAGAATTGCACCGCTACTTCCAACCAATGCCCCAGTAATAATAAGCAAATCATTTTTGAGCATAAATCCAGCCGCTGCTGCCGCCCAACCCGAATAACTATTCAACATCGAAACAACCACGGGCATATCCGCCCCTCCGATTGCCACAATCAAATGAATACCAAGGACGAAAGAAATCCCCATGACAATTAATAAGCTGATCAACGCCTGATCGTGTCCCTGTTCGATAAACTGAGCACCCAGCCAAATAGAGGCACCGAGCATACCCAGGTTGAGCAGGTGACGACCGGGTAAAAGCATGGGCTTACCACTCAAGGATCCCCGCAACTTTCCAAAAGCAACCACAGATCCTGTAAAAGTAACTCCTCCAATAAACACGCCCAGTAAAATTTCAATCTCATGAATCAATTTATTGGTTCCAGTGAGCTCAATATCCCTCGGATCAATAAAACTAACCACGCCCACCAGAACCGCAGCCAAACCGACAAAGCTATGTAAAATGGCAACGAGTTCGGGCATTGAGGTCATCTCCACTCTCTTCGCAAGAACAGCTCCGATCACTGCCCCACCAAACATTAGGGGAATCAATAGTTTAAAATTTTCCACCTCGCCACTTGCAAATGTAGCTAAGATTGCCAGGGCCATACCAAGAATGCCATAGACATTTCCTTTTCGGGCGGTTTCCTGTTTGGACAACCCACCCAAACTCAGGATGAAAAACAACCCCGAGACGAGATAAGCCATAGTGATCAGTCCTTCTGTCATTCCTTACGAAACATTTTCAACATTCGATGGGTCACCAAAAAACCACCGGCGATGTTAATCGTAGCCAAAAAGATCGCCACCCCTGCAATCCATGGATTGGAGCCGGAAACGAAGAGCATTCCACCTATCACAATAATTCCGCTTATCGCATTTGTCACACTCATCAGGGGGGTATGAAGGGAAGGAGTCACATTCCACACAACCATGTATCCGACAAAGCAGGACAAAACAAAAACGGTTAACTGATCGAGAAATTCATTTTCACCCTTCCATCCCATTGCAAGAAGTAGGATGCAAAGTCCACCCAACATCAGACCGGGTGAAAAAATAGATTTTTTTTCTTCCACCGGTTCCTTAATCGATTCCTCTTTTGGCCTTACGGGCTGAACACTCACCTCAACTTTGGGCGGAGGCCAAGAGATATTACCATTATCCAAAACCAAAGCTCCGCGAATGATTTCGTCTTCCTGGTTAATCGCAAATTGATCAGTCGTTCCAAGAAGATTTACCAGTTTGACCAGATTATTACCATACAACCTACTGGACTGGGCAGGTAAGCGGGAAGGCAAGTCGGTATATCCCAAAATGGTAACTCCATGTTCAACTTTTGACCGGCCTGTTTCAGTTAATTCACAATTCCCCCCACCTTCTGCGGCTAAATCAACAATTACTGATCCCGGCTTCATACTCCTGACCATTTCCTCGGTTATCAAAACAGGAGATTTTTTTCCGGGAATCATCGCCGTGGTTATAATAATATCAACCTCCTCAGCCTGATCCGCAAAAAGCTTCATTTCTGCCTCAATAAATTCCTTGCTCATTACCTTGGCGTATCCGCCCGAACCGGCACCATCCTCCTCAAAATCAAGCATAAGAAAGTCACCACCCAGGCTTTTTACTTCCTCCTGAACTGCGGGTCTCGTGTCAAAAGCACGGACAATTGCACCCATGTTGCGTGCAGCACCAATTGCGGCCAAACCCGCAACGCCAGCACCAATTACTAGAATCTTAGCCGGAGGTACTTTACCTGCCGCAGTAATTTGCCCGGTAAAAAAGCGACCAAACTCATGGGATGCTTCTACCACGGCACGATAACCGGCTACATTAGCCATGGAGCTTAATGCATCCATTGACTGAGCCCGGGAAATACGGGGAACACAATCCATTGCCATCCAATTAATTTTTCTCTCACCAAGTAATTGAAGAAGCTCTTCGTTGCGAGCGGGATAGGCGAAACTTATCAAAGTGGCACCTTCCTTAATTAGCCCAACCTCTTCATTCGAAGGCGGGTTTATTTTAAGTAATAGATCCCCCTTTGCCCAAAGCTCGGATTTTTCATTCGAAATTCTTGCTCCAGATTGAACATAAAGATCATCAGGGAAATTAGCTAAATTACCCGCTCCTGACTCTATCCAGACTTCATAGCCTAGCTTTTCAAATGCAGGAATATTGTCCGGGCTTATCGCAACCCGTTTTTCCGAAGAGATCGATTCTTTTGGAACAACTAATTTCATTTGGGCAAGTTTCATTTAATGGAGTGGATCAAATAATCGATTCTGTAAAGAAAAAGTTCATACTAAATATAAAGGGGGATTAGGTTTTGAAGAAATTCATCATATAAATTAACCAAATTTTACTGCTCGTCTTTTTTTGGAAATTGTGAATAATGTGAATAAGTCAAGTGCGAGGACAAAGTTTCACTGGTGGATATAAAGGGATAATGTGGGTGAACAATCGTTCGAATACTGGCTAACTAAACAAACAACGAACGAAAGAATTCCCCATGAGTGATGATGAAAACAATCATGAGCCTACGGATACCCGTATGCGCTTTGACGAACTTGCCCTGTCTCAGCCAATTTTAAAGGCTGTACAAAAAGCTGGTTATGAAAACCCCTCGCCTATTCAAGAACGTGCCATCCCGCCATTGCTTGAAGGTTCGGACTTTATTGGCGTGGCCCAGACTGGAACCGGAAAGACCGCGGCTTTTGCACTCCCCCTCCTGTCAAGGATGGATGAATCAGTAAAAGGTGCCCAAATTCTTGTCTTGGCCCCAACCCGGGAACTGGCTCTCCAAGTAGCTGAAGCCATTGAAGGCTTTGCAGAAAACCTTCCCAAGTTAAGAGTGGTCGCCGTTTACGGAGGCACTGGATACGGAGAACAAATTCGCGAATTTAAACGGGGTGCTCAAGTTGTAGTCGGAACCCCGGGACGGGTAATGGACCACATTGAAAAAGGTTACCTTAAATTGGATAACTTACAGGCATTAGTTTTGGATGAAGCCGACGAAATGTTAAGTATGGGTTTCATTGACGATATTGATTGGATATTGGAACACACACCGGACGAGCGTCAGACTGCCCTTTTTTCGGCAACCATGCCCAAGCCCATTCGTAAATTGGCGGAAAAGCATTTAAATAATCCGACTGAAGTTACGATCAAGGTCAAGGCAGAGAATTCTCCCAATATCCGTCAACAATTTATAAAAGTCAGGCAGCATGAAAAAAGAAATATGCTTCTTCGCCTTCTTGAAATTGAAAAGTTTGAAGCCATGCTCATCTTTTCCCGCACTAAAAATGCGACCATGGAAATTGCGGAAATGCTTCAGGGGAAAGGTTATCTCGCTGAACCCCTCAATGGAGATATGCCCCAAAATTTACGGGAGAAAACTGTCGACCGTCTAAAGCGGGGGAAAATTAATGTTCTCGTTGCCACGGATGTGGCGGCACGCGGGCTCGATGTAGACCGTATATCCCATGTGCTCAACTATGATGCACCATTTGATCTTGAATCCTATACTCACCGGATTGGACGGACTGGAAGAGCCGGTCGTGAAGGAGATGCCATTATCTTTGTCACCAACAAAGAAATGCGAATGCTCAATGCGATTGAACGGACCTTAAAAGTACCTTGTCAGGAATACTCATTTCCAACCAAGGAAGAAATGAACGAGCGGAAGCTTGAGGAATTTTTTGGTAAGATAGAAGAAGGACTAAAAGCTGACCTTGGAGACTATCGAGCAGCGATTCAACGTTACCTCGAAGAATCCGGAAAAGATTCGATTGATGTGGCCGCTGCTCTTGCCCATTTAGAAGCAGGCAAGCAGGGACTTTATTATGTGGACATGCCTCAACCCTCCAAGAAAAACTCACGGGATAACCGGTCTGGAAGAGATCGGGACAGCCGGGGTCGAGAGGGTCGCGGTCGCGATAACCGAGGAGGACGGGAAGACCGAAACAGGCGCGGAGACCGAGATGAACGCGGTGGTTCCCGTAATGATTCCAGCCTGCAAAGTTATCGGTTAGAAGTCGGTGAATTTCACGGGGTCCAAAAAGGGGATATTGTCGGAGCTATTGCCAATGAAGTAGGATTGGACCCAAGAAACATGGGGAAAATTAGAATGTTTAAGGACCATACATTCATGGACTTGCCCGCCGACATGCCCAACGATATCATGACCGCATTAAAAACGGTTTGGGTCCAGGGTCACCAGTTAAATATTTCTAAGGACAAGGGCAGACCAAGACCGGACAGGGGTGGTGCTGGACGCTTTGACAAACGCAAGAAGTTTGGCAAAGGAGGCGGAGACTTCAAAAAGAAGTCAAAGAGCCGTTTTCGAGACTAGTCTTAACTCAAACTATTTTTTCGCGGTAATCCATCGAACCGCATTACCCAGCATATCCAAGTACTCCATGGTGGACATGGTGGAATTGTGATGCCCTAAAGTTGTCGAAAATATTCTACCTTTCCCATGGGTATTAATCCATGCACAAGCCTGTGGCTCTTTAGGATTTTTGTTTGCTCCGTTATCACCATAGGCAAGAACTGTCGTGCCTTCGTAAACTTGTTGTACATTATACAACTCTCCTTCTGGCGTTAACCATCCATCGGGCATATCTTTCATTATTTGATGATTGGCGTGCTTCTTCACTTTATTAACAGTTATAGCTGCCTTAGGGCCATGACCTTTGGAACTGGCACCCAACATCTCCGGCCAGGCTTTCTTCTCTCCTTCTTTGGCAGGTATACTCCAATGATAGGAATGCATCGCACAATGTAAGGCAATTGCTGGCTTACCAGCCTTATGGATATCTGCAATTGATTTAACAAATTCTGCATCTTTTTCATGAGCAAAGCAGTGATTGTAAACGATATAATCATAACCATCTGCCCAACCTTTTTTATTCAGCCTAGCCTTACTTTTTTTCTCATCCATTTCAAAAAAGATATCCCACTTGGTTGGCACCCGCTCGCTAATGCCTTCGCTAATTATATTTTTTTGGTTCGGATAGTCATGACAGCATCCGCCTGTTATCATAAATGCCTTCATGGTTTTTTTATCACCATGGTGTTTTCCGAAAGCAGAAAACGAACTTAAAAGAAATACAAACGTAAGGAATATTTTCATAATTTTGAGTATTGTTTTAAAAAGTAATCTTTAAACGAAGAGAAAGGGCAAAGTTTTGACAAGCACTGAATGTTTCAGAAAAATATTTTTAAAAAGTAACTTCAAGAGGAAATTATCAAAAATGGAATGCTTGAGGGTTGTAAATGTAATCATTTTCTCGTCCAATTTATTTAGATTATCATGAATAAACTTTTCTTACTTTTCACCTTATATCTTATATTTTTAAACAAAATAGATGCTCAAGAAAATGCTTTAAAAGTGGGTGTATCTTGTATGGATGTATCCCCTACTGTTTTTCCCATCCAGTTACGATCGGGTAAATCAAGTTATGTGCATGATCCTCTCCATGTCCGTGCCGTTGCTTTCGAATCCGGAGAAGGCCGGGCTGTTATTTGCCTGATCGATGCCATTGGTATCGGGAGGGAAATGTCGGATATTGCCAAGAGAAAAGCTGCCAAAAAAACGGGATGGAAAACTGAAGAAATGCTTATTTGTGCAACTCACACTCATAGTGCCCCCAAAGGTGGAACAGGTATGCCTGGACGCGAAGCTTACGAAAAACTCAAGCACGATAAACTCGAAGAAGCCATCGTTCTTGCCATTGAACGCTTGCAACTTGCTAAAATAGGTTTCTCCTCCGAAGACGAACCCTCTGAGGTACGTAATCGGCGCTGGTTTCTAGAACCCGGAAACATGCCACCAAATCCTCTGGGTGAAAAAGACCAAGTCAAGACCAACGCCGGCCGTAATCATTTGGTCAGGCCAGCGGGACCCGTAGACCCTGAAATCTGTGTAATCGATGTCCGTAACTCGAGGAACAAGCCCCTCGCTTTAATCGCCAATTATGCCCTCCATTATGTGGGTGGTGTGCCCAAAAGAATTGATGAAAAAGGTCGGGAGGTTGGAATGGCTTCGGCCGATTACTTTGGGGAATTCTCCCGAATCATGCCCTACCGAATCGGGGGGTCCAATCCATCCGCAGACTTTGTTGCCATGATGACCAATGGGGCCAGCGGTGATATCAATAACCTCGTTTTCACCGGTACAAGAGCACCACGCTCTCCTTTCGAACAGATTCGTATCGTAGCCTCCAAGACCGCAGATGTCGCCTGGCGGGCGGTGAAAAAGATTGAGACCTACGAAACGAAACCGGTCATCGCTACCCGCCAACGGGAAGTCAATCTACCCTATCGGGAACCGAACGAACGGGAGATCAAACTTGCTGAAGATCTTCTCCAACGCACAAGAAAGGAGCGGGACGCGATCAACAGCCGGACCACTTCAGTAGCCACAAGAGTAATCGAATATGCCAACCCCGAGCATCCCAGAACTGAACCAGTACTTATCCAAGCCTTTCGCATCGGAGATCAGGCCATTGTCAGTATGCCCTTCGAGGTATTGGTGGAAATCGGTTTGGAAATCAAGAAGAAAAGCCCCTTCGAGCGGACCTTGCTGATTTCGATGGCCAATGGTGGCTATGGCTATCTTCCTCCGCCTAACCAGCACAAACTCGGAGGCTACGAGACCTGGCTGGGAACTTCGCGCTTCCAGCCTCAGTCTTCCGATATCCTGATCAAGAATCTCCTTGAAATGCTTGAAGAGTTAAGAGCACTTTAATTTTTCCCCTAAGTAGTAGATTGTACTGAATATCACATATTCATGCTGTCATTTCTCTAATCTCATCGTGCCTAAAGCAAGTAACTATATGGTCATTCACCATCCCGATCGCCTGCATGAAAGCATAGCAAATGGTCGGTCCAACAAACTGAAATCCTCTCGATTTTAATTCCTTACTCATTTTTTCAGATTCTTTTGTTTTTGCAGGAGTCTTATCCCAACTTTCCCAATAGTTAGTTATTTGATTATGATTTACAAAACTCCAAAGAAAGTCTGAAAAGTTTCCCTTTTCTTCGATTAATTTTAAATAAGATTTGGCATTTTGCCTTGCCGCTAAAATTTTCAATCGGTTTCGAATAATTCCAGAATCTTTAAGCAAAGTTTCAATTTTCATTTCCGTCCAGTTGGCCATTTTATATGGGTCAAATTGATCGTAGGCCTTTCGGTAATTTGCCTGACGCTTGAGAATTGTGATCCAACTTAACCCTGCTTGCGAACCATCGAGGATTAGTTTTTCGAATAATTCCAAATCATCATAAACGGGTACCCCCCACTCTTTATCATGGTACTCGAGATAGATTGGATCATCCTTCGGCCAGGAACATCTAGATTTAGTCATTTATTGAGAACTGCATCAATAAACACCGAGACTTCAGATATAAATGCATCCTGATTTTCCCATGGTACCCGGTGACCCGCATTGGGAATTATTTGGTGTCGAACCTGCATACAATGGGCAGCCAAGTCCTGCCCAATTTTTGTGTACTTTATATCATCGCAACCAGAGATGTAGAGCAAAGGAGGAGTTTTAAGCTTCCTTAACATTGGAAGCATATTCCCCTGCCTTGCTTTAGAAAACACATCAAAAAAACGACTAATTTTTTCTGAGTCCAATTCAGAGATTTCCCTACTCGCACAATTCGATCTCCCGCAAAAAACTGGAAGACTATCCCACTCAACAAGTAATTCCTGAATATCTTCTGTCCGAAAGCGTCGTGCCCATTCGAGATCCTTCTGCAGTTGCTTACTCCTTGCATCGTCCGTGATTAAGCCTGGGTCTGCACCAACTACAATTCCACCGCTCCACATAGCAGGATTATTCACTAGGGCATCCATGGCCAGTCGTCCACCCATTGAATATCCCAATAATAAAGAAGGTTCCCCTTTTGTTTGCTCCTCCACTTTTTCATAAAACTGTTCACGCCAATGCCCAAAACTTTCGTACTCGTTTTCATACAAATTGACCGCTTCGACCTGGACCGATCCAAATTCTGATTCGATTGCATTACCAATTGGCTTCCAGACTAATGCAGTCTGTAACGATCCATGCAGGCACCAGATTCTCACAATAGTAAACCTTTAAGGTAGGACATCCTATTCATTCTCTTCATCCGGATTTTCTGATTCCATTACCGTAGAAGCCATAAGCTCCCTTGCATTTTCAAAATCCGTATCAGCAACCTGAACACGAATACCGGATCGGGTGGCAAAAATGTGGGGAGCCACCCCCGCAGTGAGTTCGTCCGGAATAAATGCATCAATTCCACAGGAAGCCAGCTTCAGCTTGAGTAATTCGGCTTCCATAAGCGTTCCAAAATGGGCAATGGTTTTCATAATAAATAATAGGATGTAATCAAGTTATCCAAACTTACTCAGACCTTGCATTGAAACAAACTCAAAAAAACCTGCACCCCCAATTCAGTTCTTCGATTCCTCCTATGATCCAAACCGTAAAAGGATCAAAACAAAAAATTTACTTTCAACCCTCTTCAATAACTTTATCTAACTTGGATTTTTTTATTTGAACCTATTTACACGAACAAATAATGATTTTAATATGTTTAGGCTTAAAATTTTTATAATTTTACTTCCGCTGTCTCTGCCTGCAATGGATAAGTCTTTTGAAAGCTTTTTGAACGAACACTGTGTAAATTGCCACGGTCCGAAGAAAGAAAAGGGTGACTTGAGGATCGACACCCTTTCGCGTGACTTCAAGGCGGGCATCGACAGTCACCTCTGGGCGGAAGTGAACGAACGGATCAATGCCGGGGAAATGCCTCCCGAGGAGGAACCACGGCCCAGTGAAAAAGAAATTTCCAAATTCATTGCCCAACTGGATCAAAAAATAAGCGAAGGGGAAGCCGCCCGCATGGCCGCCCGCCCTCCGGTTGCTCACTATCGCCTGAGCCGAAAGGAATATCAGAACACGGTCTATGATCTTTTAGGCGTTCGCTATGACCCATCCAAGCCAGGTGAATTGAATGAGGATACCCTCTGGCACGGCTACGAGCGCATCGGTGCTCAACTCTCGCTTTCGCCTTCGCATGTCAACCGCTACTATCAGGCGGCTGAAATCGTACTCGACCGGGCTTTCCCCACTAAAGAGGTAGAGGTAAACAAAGTACGAAAGACTGCTGCGGAGTTGCGTTATCAAGGGGGAGAAAAGCAAAAAGAAGCTCTCAATCGCTTCGGCATCAAACGCCCTCTGCGTTTACTACTTTTTCCCGGTCGTAATCAGGATGCGCTCCAACGCTGGTGGTTTAAAAAAACGGGTCCGGAGTACAGCGGTTTATATAAACTTCGGCTACAAGCCAGTGGTACCCGCCCGTCCGGCGGCCAACCGGCTCACTTGAGCATCGGCAAAAAGACCAGCGAGGATTCCGTGGATGGCCTCATCGAATTCGATGTCACGGCACCCGAGGACAGTCCCCAAGTCTATGAGTTCGAATTGTTCCTCGAGATGCCTGTTGGACTGCAATTTTCTGTAGTTGCAACCGATGTCATCGACCGTAGACAGGGGGCCGCCTTCCGCAACGCACTTACCAGCCGGGATAGCTACATATTTACACACAGCAGTGAGACCTTCCTTTTAAACCCAAATGCACCGCAAATGTTTGATGACAAGGGAAACGGAATCTTCTCCACGGTGATTCTCGACTGGGTGGAATGGGAGGGGCCGCTCGTATCGAAAGAGGAGAAGAGCAAAAGAGAAGGAATATTCCCGGATAAGAACGCCACGATCGAATCGGTAAACGAGCACCTTAGAAGTTTTGCAGAACGGGCATGGCGCAGAGAAGTTGGCAAAAGCGAGTTGGCGGGCTACCTGCAATCCTACGAAAGGGATCGTGAGGCGGGAGAAAATGTCGCCGATTCCTTTCGTACGACCATGCTTCGAGTCCTCACCTCGCGAAATTTTATTTATTTAGTGGAGGGAGATCCGCAAACAAGGGAACGACTAAACGAAGACGAACTTGCCTCCCGACTCTCCTATTTCCTTTGGAGCTCCATGCCTGATGACACGCTTTTTGCCAAAGCAAAGGAAGGAAAACTCCATGGTGAAGAATTGAACAAACAGGTCGATCGAATGCTATCGGATGCTCGGATCGAACGATTTGTCGATGACTTTTCCCGGCAGTGGTTACAACTGCATAAGGTGGGAATGTTCCCACCGGATAAGAAACTTTACCCGACCTACGATGACTGGCTCGAGACCAGTATGCGTAACGAACCGGTTGAGTTTTTTCGCGAAATGCTCACCAACAACCTGCCCATCGAGAGCCTGCTCGATTCGGATTGGACGATGGCCAACGCCCGCCTCAGCGACTTCTACGGACTCCCCGAGCCTACCAAGCAGGGATTCCAGCGGGTATCCCTCAAACCCGAAGACAACCGCGGTGGATTGCTCACCATGGGGGGCGTGCTTGGCCTGACCTCGGATGGCACCCGCCACCGCCCAGTCCACCGCGGGGTATGGCTGAGCGAAACCATTTTCAACAAGACACCACCCGCACCACCAGCCAACGTTGATCCGATCGAACCCGTCCCCCCGCAAGGGGATAAAATCACCATCCGTCAACGCATTGAGGCCCACACCAAAGATCCCAATTGCGCCGCCTGTCACAAATCCATTGATCCGCTGGGTTTGGCCTTCGACCAGTACGATGCCATCGGACAATGGCGAACCAGTGAACTCGTATCCACCGGGAAAGGAGCGAATCCTCCGGTCGATGCCTCGGGAACCTTGCCGGACGATCGAAAATTCAATGGTGCCGTTGAATTCAAAGAATTGCTTCTCGACGAACGGGAACGTTTTGCCCGTGCCTTTATCGAGCACCTTTGCACCTATGCCCTCCGCCGCGTCCTTACTGTAGACGACAAGGATGACGTTTCAGCCATCGAAGAAGAAGCAAAGAAAAAGAATTTTCAAATCAAAGATATTATCCGGGCGGTGGCCGTATCCGACCTCATCCGTAAACGCTAGAATTTAAAAACAAACAAGGGAAAGAACATGAACTACTTATCACAATCCTGGTTAATCAACCGTCGCCATGTTCTTCGGGCCATGGGTACCTGCATTGCCCTTCCCATGCTCGAATGCATGACCCCGCTCAAGGCAGCCGAAAAAGTATCCACACCCAAAAGGAGCGCTTTTATCTATCTCGCCAACGGGGTGCATTCACTCAATTACCAAATCACTGAATCCGGCCGGGACTACAACTTTTCCCGTTCCCTCAAGCCACTTGAAAAACACCGCGATGCCATCACCCCGATCAGTGGACTTCATCACCCGGGCAGCCTTGGCCATCATCACAACTGCATTAACGTCTTTTTGACTGGTGGTAAAATCGGAGCCGCTCACCGCAATTCCATTTCAGTGGACCAAAAAATGGCTGAAATCACCGGCCAGCACACCCGCTACTCCTCGCTTGAAGTTGCACTGACCCAGGGTTCCCTCGCCTGGACTCCGGATGGTGTCCAACTACCCGCCATGCGCCAGTGCAGTGAGATTTTTGCGTCGATGTTCGAGGAACCCGAAGGGGGCATCGATGCCCAGCGCAAAAGACTTCGCCGCAAGGCCAGTGTATTAGATGACAACTTGGAAGAGGTTCGTCGATTGGAGAAAAAAATGGGAACCGCGGATAAAGGCCGAATGGATCAGTACCTTACCTCCGTACGCGAGGCCGAAATCCGTACCCGTCGAGCGGATGACTGGCTCGACACCCCTCTCCCTAAAATTTCCGACACCGACCGCAAGCGCACCAACCGCAAAGTAAACAAGGCGCAGGCCGGGGATTATTTCCGTACCGTTTACGACCTCATGGTTCTCGCCTTTCAAACGGACGTCACCCGGGTCGCCACTTTCAGCCTGGGAGGAGAAGGCGACGCCTTCGCCATACCCGAGATCGGCATCACCGAGTCCCGTCACCAACTCAGTCACCACGGTGGTGATGAGGGCTACATGGAAAAGCTGACCAACTATGACACCTTCGCCATCGAACAATACAGCTACTTCCTTTCCCGTTTGGAGGAAACCAAGGACCTGAACGGTAAACCGCTTCTCGGTTCCACCATGTCTCTTTTTGGCAGCGGCATGTCCTACGGCCATAGTCACGGAAATGCCAACCTACCACTGGTTCTTGCCGGTGGTTCCGACCTCGGGTTAAAGCACGGTAGTCACCTTGATTTCAACGAGGGGCATTTTGACGGATACACCCTCGACAAACCGGGAGATCATTACCGCGTCTGCAGTCGCCCGGTCAATTCCGATGCCCACATGAGTAACCTGCTTCTTCTCATGGCACAGAAAATGGGCGTAGAAACGGAACAGTTTGGCGACAGCAACAAAATGATCACCTTATGACCCCACTCAAGCATGCCAGGCTTGTAGCCTTCTTAATTCTGGCAATTTCGGTCCCAGCATCAGGCGGCGAGCAAGACGAGCCTTACCGACCCAAAACAGGAAAATTCCCACCGATTGAAAAAGCCCACGCCTACCGCGGTGAACTTATCTTTGTGGACCATGCCAACCGACGCGGAAGCATCCGTGTGGAAGGAACGGGCAAGTTTTACCGGAATAACCCCCACCCCTTCGCCCTGCTCCCCTACGGCATGGTCCGTTACCACAATGCTCCGGCGGATCTTCGCGACGTCCCACTAGGCACGGTGATGCATGCCTACGGGTTTTTGCCACCCGATCCCAAGACGTCTTCGGTTCCCGTACTCCCTCCAAACAATAAAGACAAAGA
>CAWVXY010000013.1:0-77131 GCA_963934295.1 uncultured Opitutia bacterium | reverse complement strand
TTGATATAACCGGATGGAAAGAACTTCATCTCACTCTTGGGGACGGTGGGAATGGCAACGGTAGTGATCATGGTTCCTGGTTTGATCCTGTTTTAGTAAAAAAGGATGGTTCGATTGTGAAACTTACGGATCTAAAATGGTCCAAGGCTACCCAGGGGTGGGGCAAAACCCGTGTAGGGTACAGTCCAACGGGAGCCAAGCTGGCTCGCAAGGATGGTAAACCGATGACTGCAGGGATTGGAACTCATTCGATTGGGTCGATCATTTATAAAAAGCTACCCGCCGGTACGGTTCGATTTAAATGCACGGCCGGTCTTGCCAGTACGGATCATGGGGGAAAGGTTCGTTTTTATGTGAGTAATCAACCGGTCACTAAATTGGCAGGTAAAGGAAAGCAGGAGATTGCGGAAGGTCCACACGCTATCCCTAACTCGGCAGTGGTTCTTCCCCATGTTGCGAGGAAAGCCCTTGTGGATATGAATGCGGGAGATGCCTGTATCCAAGCAATAGGAGGTGTCAATCAGGAGGGGGCGTTGATGGCTCTTAATTATATGCACGATGCTAATGTTGTGGACCAACTCCTGGAGGAATTTTCGAAAATGAAGGATTCGGTTAGTAAGCAAAGAGTGGCGAAGACCTTGATCCGTCTGGCGAACCGGGAAAAGGTTTATGATGGGGAGACCTGGTGGAGTACCCGCCCGGATACCCGTGGGCCCTACTATTATCCGACAGCCTGGGAGAAAACGGAGAAGATTGCCAAAGTATTGGTGAGTGCGGCCAAAAATAGATCCCCCGAATTGAGATATGTGATTTCTGAATTGGCAACCAAGGACCGGGTCGAATTACCCGGATTGCCCAAGGCAGAAGCTACTCAGGTGGTCGTAAAGGATGAGCCCAAGGTAAACCTGAGGAAAATTATGGATAAACAGGGTCAGGTGGGGGAGATGAGTATCGAGGATGTCACCATCGCCTTGGGTAATACCAAAGGGAATATGAAAAAGGGGAAGGCCTTGTTTGCCCAGCAGGGATGTGTTGCCTGTCATGCCTTAAATAAGGACGAGGTGCAAAAGGGGCCTTATCTAGGACAGATCGGAGGGATCATGGATGCGGATCGTATTGCCATGAGTATTCTTCGTCCGGAACAGGAGATTTCCCAGGGGTTCAAAACGGTTTCCATTACCACCAAGAAGGGGGGGGCTCATGTTGGCTTTGTGACCAATCGTTTAAGTGATCAGATCGAAATGAGAGATATTGCCGGAACCGTGACCACATTGAAGACTTCCGACATCGCCAACGAGACACTGCTGCCTATCTCTATGATGCCAGCTGGCTTGGCCAATGGAATGTCCATGAATGATTTTGCATCGCTCGTTCATTACCTGGCAGCTCAGAAAAACTAGAAGGATAGGGAATCTATGAATGCATCCTGGTTAGTGGTTTTTTCCTTTTTTATTTATAAACTAGGGCTTTCCCTGTCTGCTCAAACGCAGCCCAATGTGGTGATTTTATTGGCGGATGATTTAGGGTACAAAGATGTGGGTTGCTATGGTGGTCCGGTTCAAACTCCGGCGATTGATCAGTTGGCCAAGGACGGGGTCCGGTTCACTGATTTTTATTCCGGATGTGCGGTCTGTTCCCCTTCCCGGGCCACTCTTTTGACGGGAAGGCACCATATCAGAACGGGTGTGTACAGTTGGATTTCGGATGAAGGTCAAAATTCTCACTTGCTTCTTCGTGAGCGTACGATTGCGGAAATTTTAAAGGATCGGGGGTATTCCACTGCCCATGTGGGAAAATGGCATCTGGGTTTGCCGACCAAGAACCGATCCAAGCCCACCCCCAGTCATCATGGCTTTGATTACTGGTTCACCACTTGGAATAATGCCTCGCCCAGTCATAAGAACCCGAATAATTTCATTCGGAATGGAGAGGCGGTCGGTCCGTTGGAGGGGTATTCCTGTCAGTTGGTGGCGGATGAGGCGATTGATTGGTTGGATAATCACCGGCATCCCAAGGCTCCCTTCTTTTTGAATATTTGGTTTCATGAACCGCATGCTCCGATTGCGGCACCGGATGAGATTGTTTCCACTTATGGGGACCTCAAAGACAGGGCCGCGATTTACTCCGGTACGATTGATAATACCGACCGTGCGATCGGTCGGGTGGTGGAGAAATTAAAGACTATGGGCGTCCGCGAAAATACACTGATTATTTATGCATCGGATAATGGGAGTTACCGGGATGACCGGACCGGGAATTTGAGGGGAAGAAAGGGTTCGAACTGGGATGGGGGAATTCGGGTGCCTGGTATTTTCTCATGGCCTGGGGTAATTAAGGAAAATAGGGCAGTGAAAGAACCAACTGGACTGGTTGATGTACTCCCGACCCTGTGTGGCTTATTACATTTGGATGTGCCCCAAGATCGTGCGATTGACGGTTCTGATTTATCCCCTTTGCTGAAAGGGGAACCTGACAAATTTAAACGTCATCAACCTTTGTTCTGGCATTTGCAAAAATCTCGCCCGATTGTGGCGATGCGGGATGGTGATTTCTCCTTGGTGGCCAATCCGGATTATGAAATCTCTCAATCCAATATGTTTCTGGAATCCTGGATACCAAGGGTGAAGAATGGAGGATATAAGGATTTTCAACTTTTTGACCTGAACAAAGATCCGGGCCAAACTCAAAATATTGCTTCTGATAATCCTGAGTTACTTAAAAAGTTGAAAGCGAAGTTATTGAAGATTAATCAAAGTATTATGGCGGACGGGGTGGATTGGCACTTACAATAATTTTATTTGGAGATAAAATTGTCAGGATGCTTGGAGATATGAGACTTGGGAAGATAGTCATTTTATTATTGTTTACTTTGATATCCGGAGTGTTGTCCAAAGAAGTTTCTTTGAATGAGGAAGCAAGTGAGCGACGCTTTTCTGCCCGTCGAGTGTTCGACTACAAACAACCGATCCTTTTCGAAAGTGACTTCGGTGGACAGGGTTTTAATAAATGGAAGCTTTCGGAGGATGACCGTTATGGCTTGGCCAAAGCAAATCCGGATCGCTTGAGGATAGTGGATGCGCCGGGAATGGTCGGCGGGATTCAGGCCGTCCGATTCTTCGTTCCCCGGGAACCTAATTCCTTTCGGGCTGAGATTTCATTACCCAGTGAAAAGGGGTTTAATGAAAGGTGGTACGGCATCCTGTCCTATGTTCCCCAGAATTGGAAGGTCGATCCCAATGAAGCGTCTGATATCCTCATTCAATGGCACGCCATACCAGGTAACTGGCGTTCGACCTATCCCAATCTCTCTATTCGTATCAACAATTCGAATTGGCAGGCACGGCAGAACTTTGGTTCCCCGCAAAAGAATCCGGAAAGAAAGATCCACAATTTGGATACACCGTTGGAGCTTGGGGAATGGGTCGCTTGGATCATTCATGCCAACTGGTCACCGGGTAAGGATGGTCTCTTGCGTATTTGGAAAGAGGGAGAGCAAGTTTTGGATCAAAGGGGAGCCAATGTCTATGGTACGATCGGTAAGGAATATACGCCTTACTTGAAGACTGGTATTTATCACCCTGAATGGAACCTGAATTCGGATGCCCGCAAGAAACGCTACGAAGCTGAAATTCCGGGTATTTCCAAAAAAGAAACTTATGTTGCCAAAGTCGTCGTTGGAAGCGAGGACGCTACCTACGAGATACTTGCGTCATGCCTTGCGTTTCCAAAGAAATGCGAAGGTAAACCCTATCCTGTGGGCGACGAACAAAAGCCCGGACTTCTGAAATAGGGTTATGCCCGACTGAAGGAAGCGGAATATGAAAAGTTGGAAAAACGGATTATTGGTCGTGAGCGGATTGGTTTCCCTCCTGGGGCTATTCAGCAGACCTCCCGATACGATGCCACTCATTTACACATTCTTTGTAGTTATTTATCTTTTTCGTAATAAATTGACCGCCCTTTTTAAACATCTATCGGGTCACACTTCCCTTCATCTGTTCATTTTGTTTTTACTCTCAGGTTCGCTAACCGAGATCTTGGCATGGATTGGTAACTTCCTCAAGGGGGCGCAGGAACCTGCACTGTTCCATCCCCAACTCATCCCGGACTTGATTTTGGGAATCGGATTCTATGGTGGCTGGGCGATAGCATGGTTGATCGCGTTTCGCTGGTTTCGATTCACTTTGCTTGAAGCTTTTGTCGTTACGGGATTTCAGGGAATCTTTTTTGAACAGTTGGGGAGCGTATTTTTGGAGATGCTCACTGTATTCCCGAGCAATCCATTCCTGTCACTATTACTGGGAGCTTATGTGTTCGTGGTGCATGGATCTATAACTGGATTGGCAGTTGCCCCCTTGATTCACCACATTGACCTTCGACACAGGTCTCGACACTGGGTGCGATTTCCAGTGGTCATCGCACTGATGGTTTCTCTTTCCTTTACAGGAACCTGGTTGATAAATATTTGTGCACTCTTATTTGGTGGACTGCCGGTCAAGCGTTCAATTGTCGAATATCCGTTTTGGTAAAAAGTCACAACCGACCTTACAAATCCATGTAAATTAAATTAGTCAACCGCACTATTGTAAAAAAATAAGTAGTCCAAATTAATTTTATTGGAGAAGACCTAGCAAAAAAATTGAGCTCTCCTAAAATAAGACTAATTACTGCGAATTATTTTTATTAAGGATAGGAATGAACTTGAATTGAACATAATCAAATTTCGAGTGGTGCACCGCTAATATTTTCATTAATAATTTTAGTGCTAATGTGTTGTATTTTCATAATTCCTGATTTAATATTAAACATATGACATTTAGATCTATTTTATTACTCTTCGCCATATTCTTTACCACTTCTCATTACATAATGGCGAATGAAGATAAGGAAGAGGCACGACCTGAGGTTCGGTTGGCCATGGCCAAAAAGACTTTATTGGAGACGACCGAGGTCTCACTGGTTTATGTTAAAGGCCTGGTTTGTCCGTCCTGTGCCATCGGAGTTCGTAAAAATCTCTCGAAGATGAAAGGCGTGGATAAAAAAAGATTTAAGGATGGTATTGATATGAATCCTGAAACCCAGCTCGTTACGATTGCACTGAAGAATGGTGCCAAATTAGACAGTAAGGATTTGATTGAGCGGGTTGTGGATGCTGGTTACACCGCTGTCGAAGAATACAGGTTGCATGATAGTCACTTGGACGCTCTTCAGTTTAAGCAGGATGCAACAATTGAAGTGGTTCATCATATCCACAAGTAGACTTCCTTGCATTGAGTAAGTGCTTATTTTTTCTGGTGGGCATCTTGTCCTGCCTACTTCCATCCTACCATTGTCTTGCTGATGATCCGGTAATGAATATGATGCCTCGCTGGTCCGGGGGTTGGGGCTATCAGGTCCATTACGAGTATATTAACGAGACTGATCTGCTAATGGGAAGCAATAAGCTTTACCCAGGGTTATCCGAAGAGATCAATGTCATGCACTTCGAAGGAGTGTACACATGGAAGAAAGAAATTCGTGTCACTGTCAAGTTGCCCTACGTCCTCGATGCGGAACGCGAAATGCCGGACGGTTTGGGAGGGAAGATTATCCAAAAAGACAGCGGATGGGGCGATCTTAATCTCGCTTTGCCCTTAAAGAAATATTTTAATTTGGATGGGAAGAGTGGTTCATCCACTTTTAAGCCGATGGTGCGCATTCCTCTTGCTAAAAAAGATGAATACGATTTTTACTACAAGGAATTTGGAGTGGGCTTAGGACTTGGGCATGAGTTTGAGACCTCAAATTACTACTTTGGAATTGGGACTGCCTGGTGGATCTTTGACGGTAATCGTCCGGCTGAGTTGCATTCCTCGATAGATGTCGGCTATAATTTCGAGACTGAAAATTCAAATGGTTCAATTTTTTGGGAAACTGATTTTCACTTCGAGGATGACGAGTCCAAAACCATGTCTTCCGGTCCGGCCTTTTATTTTAACCATAACGACACCATCCATTCGAGAATCGAATGGAAGCATGACTTCATCGACCATCAGGGAGTTTTAGACCATGGCAACGGCAATCACTTCAAGGTCGGGATCGGTTGGGTATTTTAGTCTTTTGGTTTTGTGTTTTAAAACATTGCTTTAGACTAGAAGTTATAATTTTTTGTTTCGGTATTATTTATTTTACGAACTTCGATTCAAACTTAGGCATATCGAATAATTCATACATGATTTAGTTGTATGTTTATCCCGGAAAATATTTGATATAAATAAATCTTAAAGCCGCCGCTTATCGAAAGTAAAGTGTCTCTTTTAATACGAATATTACCCTAATTTTACAGAATTAGTTATCTGTATATATGCAACTTGCAAGCAGATTAAAGGAAGTCTTTGATACAGAATATGCATGATAAAAGTAACTAATAATATAAGTTCGCTGAAAAATTTACCACTTTTTTGCAAAAAGCATAGGCCAACCATGCTAGAATAATCATCATGAAGCCCATTCTGTTATTCATCACCATACTTATTCTGCCTGCCTTTGACCTTTTGGCAGTTGAGTTGCCTGACATGCTGAAGATGCGCATTGACCAGATGATAACTCTCCAACCAGAAAAGGTTAAATTGACAAAGGAATGGCCTAAGAACGCGTCGGGTTTGTTTCAAGGCCTTAACAAGGAAGTCAAAACTGAGATGAAATCGAAAAAGGATTACCTTGCTGCGGTTGCTTCTATCCCTAGGCACTTAATGAAAAATAGAATTATTGGAGACACTATTGAAACCAATGGCTGGTTCTATACGTCGATTGAACATAAAGATTGGGACACAAAAAAGGCGACTTGGTTTAGTGTGATAGCAAGTAAGAAAGGGTCAAAGATTTTACGATTTAGCTATACATGGTGAATCAGAACCAACAAATAGCGAACAAGGCAGCGCACGCCAATCCACTACCGCGCCTTGAGTCGAAATTTTAATGATAATTATGAACCTTAACCTGAAATCAAAGTTCGCTCTCCGGTAGTGGATGGGTGGCTTTGGACGTTAGGCAGAAAAGAGATAGAAATAAATTATGAACAAGAAATTAATAGCACCCATACTCACAATATTAGTAGGATTAGCTTGGTTATTGAATACGCTGAATATCATACCAAGTGTAGATTGGGTTTGGTCTATCGGTTTAGCCGCCGCCGGGATTCTTAGTATAGCGGTCGGAGGCTTCAACAAGGTATCAGTCGTGACAGGTCCATTTCTTATTGTAGCCTCTGTTTTCTCAGTATTGAGGCAAACAGGACGTATTAGTGTAGATCATGAGATTCCCATTTTAGTCATAGTCTTAGGAATTCTGATGCTTATATCACAGCTTTCCAGACTTCCTGTCCCCGATTTGTTTAAAGACGAGAATCACGAATAGCCTAACCAGTCGCTGGTGGTGACACGGCTAATACGTTAACTTTTGGTAGTGTCGGGCAGCATCGATATCGAGATCGGTATGCATGAATTGACCGCAGTTCGGGTCAAGGCATTGCCGGTAAGATATTTGTTGCATGTAAAGTGCTTTTTCGTTCAGGCTGAAGTTCATGAATAGTCACATTATTTTATACCTCTTTCTTTCTTTTTTTATCGCGGACATAACTCTTGCAGATAAGAAAAATTCATCTAATTTTGAGTTCAAAATTGCTTTTGGATCATGTGGTAAGCAAACCCATCCACTTCCCATATTTAATGAAGTCATTAAGCAAAATCCCAACATATTTATTTTCTTAGGGGATAATATTTACGGTGATACACATGACATGGATATCCTTCGTAAAAAATACCAGGAATTAGGTGACAAAGAATCATACAAAAACTTGATTAAAAACACCGAGGTGTTGGCGACCTGGGATGATCATGATTATGGCCAGAATGATGCCGGTAAGCATTATCCGCACAAAGAGGAATCCAAGGAAATCTTTTTGGAATTTTTTAAGGAACCTCAAAATTCAGAGAGGTATAAACACAAGGGTATTTATCATTCAGTTTATAAGAAAGCAGGAAATAAAACCATACAGATCATTCTCCTGGATAATCGTACCTTCAGGGATGACTTGGTACGATTTCCGAAAGGGCAAAAGATCCCGGGTCGCTTTTTTTACCGACCCGATTATCTTCCCCATACGGATGACTCCAAAGCATTTCTTGGTGAAGAACAGTGGTCCTGGCTCGAAAGTGAGCTTAAGAAAAAAGCGGATCTTCGAGTCATTGCGTCAGGATCCCAATTTTCTCATGAATATAATGGATATGAATCCTGGACTAATTTTCCACATGAACAGGAACGCCTCATTCAATTAATCAAGAAAACCAAAGCGAATCATTTACTTTTTATCAGTGGAGATGTTCACTATGCTGAAGTCTCTAAATTTGAGCACCCGGAATGCTATCCAATTTATGATGTCACTTCCAGTGGGCTTTCCAGTACCTGGAGGTTTGCGACTCCCAATAAGAATCGATTGGAGGGGCCCATTATGGAAAACCATTTTGGATTATTGTCTGTTAATTTTGAACATGATGATCCGTTTGTATTAACTGAGGTATGGGATATTCGGGGTAATCAGCGCGTGGAATTTTCTATTCCGGTGAGTGAGATAAGCTTTCAGTAAGAACGATTGCTGTTCTATAAAATATATTCATAGATGAAGAATTTTCATTGAGGATGAAAATTCAAACAGGTACTTATTAAATCCCTTGAGGGCTTTTATTATGAAAAACTTAATTCAATTACTTATTTTTCTTTGTGCCGGATGCTTTTGGGTATCCGCAAAAAAATCAAAACCGAATGTTTTATTCTTTATGTCTGATGACCTCAATACCGCGTTGAGCGGATTTGGTCATCCACAATGCAAAACACCGGAGCTGGACAAGCTGGCCAGTCGCGGTATGCGCTTCGAGAACATGCATTGCCAATATCCGGTGTGTGGAGCGTCGCGTGCTTCACTTATGTCGGGACTATATCCTTACACGAATGGAACTCTGGGCAATGCGGGTACCCTGCGAGGAAATATGCCGGATGTGGTCACCATGTCACAATTATTCAGAAAAAATGGTTACCGGGTTGGCCGAGTCAGTAAGATTTATCATATGGGCATTCCGCCTGAGATCATTGCCGGAACTGCCACGCGAGATGATCCGCATTCCTGGGATGAGGCCGTCAATATCAAGGCACCTGAACAGCACGCACCGGGGGTGAGCACGCATTGGTCTCCCAAAGACAAGGGTTCACAGACTTTTGAAGGCGTCGAGGCGGAAGGGGATGACCTGGTGCATGCCGACGGACTAGCAGCAGAAGCGGCGGTCAAGTTTCTAAACAAGCATCATGAAAAACCTTTCTTTCTTGCGGTGGGCTTTGTTCGACCACATGTCCCGCTTGTGGCACCGAAAAAATATTTTGAGCTTTACGACCGCAAGGCGATGAAGGCACCGGTGGTTCCTGCGAATGACCTTGAGGATGTGCCCAAGATCATCCGCGGATACAAAGCGAATGGCGGTTATGGGGTGACTCCGGAACTCCACAAGGGATTATTGCAGGCTTACTACGCAAGTATTTCATATATGGATGCTCAGGCTGGTAAAGTCATTCGTGCACTTGAACAGCTAGGGCACATGAAGGATACGATCATTGTCTTTAGCAGCGATCATGGCTACCTGCTTGGTGAGCATCACAAGTTTCAAAAACAGCATTTATTTGAAGAATCGACCCGGGTGCCTTTCATTCTCTCGGTTCCATGGATGAAGGATACCCACGGGAACCAGACCAAGAAGATTACCGAACTGGTTGATCTCTATCCCACGCTCGCTGAACTTGCCGGTCTGACTCCCCCAAGTGTGCTTCAAGGCCAGAGTCTGGTGGCACTTCTCGATGATCCGGTCGCCAAGGCATGGAAGAAGGATATGGCCTTCACCATCAGCCGTAGTGGCGGCGAATCCATTCGCACCCACGATTGGCGTTACACCCATTGGGGTTATGGGGAAAAGGGACAGGAACTGTATGACTTAAAGAAGGATCCCAGTGAGTTTACCAACCTTGCTGCTGATCCCAATTATTCTGCTTCTATGAAAAAGCTGAAGAAGCAGCTCCTGTCTAAACGAATCGAAGCAGGCTACTCAGTTGAACGGTTTGGTAAAAAGAAAAAGTGACGGTCATAAAGACACAAGTACGGTTTTTCTGCTCATTTGTAAGCATCATGCCAAGCTTCACATCATAAACATTTGGTAATCTATGAAATATTTTCACATTCTATTTCTCTTTGGCACTACCCTGTGGGGTACGGATCCGGTCGCTTCGAACATTGTATGGATCGTTATCGAAGATGCATCCCCGCACGTCGGGTGCTATGGCGAAACCCTTATCAAGACACCAAATATCGATCGGATGGCCCGGGAGGGGATTCTTTGCCAAAATGCCTTCGTCACTTCCCCGGTTTGTTCTTCGAGCCGCTCAGCCATGATAAGTGGAATGTACCAGACTACTCTTGGTGTTCATAATCATCGTAGCCAGACCTCATCCGGTAAAGGGGGGGGCAACGCGGCCTACTACGACAGCTACAAGGTGCCCAAGACGATCAGGCTAATCCCTGAGCTCTTCCGTGATGCTGGGTACTTTGTCACCAACAAGAGCAAGACGGATTACAACTTTATCCCGACGAGCAAGCTCTATCACGGCAACGACTGGAAGAAGGCACCTGCAAATCAACCGATTTTCGCCCAATTCCAACTCATGGGAGGAAAGAACCGCAAAGCGAAAAGCCATGCCGATCCAAACAAGGTAGTCTTGCCACCGTATTATCCGGATCATCAGGTTCTTCGCCAGGACTGGGCAAAGTATTTGGATTCTTGGGTAAAGACCGATGAAGAGGTCGGCCAAATTCTCGCGGATCTAGAAAAGGCGGGACGCTTGGATTCAGCCGCGGTCTTTCTCTGGACAGATCATGGTGTCAGCCACCTGCGAGGCAAACAGTTCCTATACGAAGAAGGTATACGCGTTCCCATGATCGTCCGGTTGCCAAAGAAACAACTAGCCGGCACCGTGCGGGAAGATCTGATTGAGCATATTGATATTGCCGCGTGCTCACTAAAACTTGCTGGAATTAAGATACCCGAACACATACAGGGACTGGATTTTTTGGCCGCTGACTACAAGTCCCGGGAATTTGTCTTCGCGGCCCGAGACCGTTGTGACGAGACGGTCGACATCCTGCGCTGTGTGCGCGATTCCCGCTATAAGTATATTCGGAACTTTATGTCGCATCTTCCTCATACTCAGCCCAGTCAGTATAAGGATGGAAAAAAGATTATTCAGGTCATTCGGAGCTTGCACAGCGAAGGCAAACTGAACGATCAACAGTCACGACTGTTTGATCCCCGCCGTCCACCGGAAGAGCTCTATGACCTGCAGAGTGATCCGGATGAAATGGTCAATCTTGCCAATGATTCTAAACATCGCGAGCGTTTGGATGCTATGCGAAAGGTTCTCCAGCAACGAATGATGACAACTCGTGATATGGGCTTGATTCCCGAACCAATTTTGGAGGACATCGGGAAGAAGGCTGGAAACAAGTACTCAGCTTTTGTCCGTAATGATCAAAGCAAGCAAACGCAGGACTTGATTGATGTTATTAGTGCTGGCGAAGCAAACGAGAGCGACAAGCTAATGGACTTCGCCAAATCTTCCGATCCGTCTACGCGTTACTGGGCGGCTGTCTGGATCGGAGTCAATAGGATACCAGAAGGCAAATCCACACTGCTTAAACTTATTAATGACCCTGTCCCCACCGTTCGCGTCGCGGCAGCTCGGGCCCTGTGTGGATTCGGTGACCTGAATCACTCGAACCTATTGGTTGAACATATTCAGGATCCTAACTTGTTAGTCGGGATGTTTGCCCTGCGGGCCATCGAGGAACTGGGTGATGCCGGGAAGAAGCATCGCGACGCGATCGATAAGGCTCAGAAATCGAAGTACGAATTTTCCCGCCGCATCGCCAAACGATTGACTGGCAAATGGCGCTGATTTGTTTGGCAGAAAGAAGAAGTAATCATTAAGAAATCCAAATTTTAAATTATGAAAACACTAACCATCCTATTATCTTTATTCATGTTTCAGTCATTGATTTTTGGTGCATCCAAGAAATCCAATGTCCTCCTTATTTCGATCGATGATTTAAATGACTGGGTAGGTTGTATGGGTGGACACCCCCAAGCCAAAACTCCAAATATCGACCGAGTGGCCAAGATAGGAACTCTATTTAATAATGCTCATTGCCAATCCCCTGTTTGTAATCCTTCAAGGGCAAGCATGATGACTGGGCGCTACCCGCATACCAGCGGGGTGTATTTTTTAAGCCCGGATCTCAAGGAAGCCCCGGTTCTTAAAAACCTAAAAACGATGCCTGAAGTTTTCGCTCATCATGGGTATAAAACCATGGCAGCAGGAAAAATCTATCATACCCGTGATCATCGTTTTTTTCAGAGTTACAAGCCGACTGGTGGATTTGGGCCCCGACCCCAAAAGAAGATTTCACAACCGCACGGACATCCGTTATGGGACTGGGGAATCTTTCCGGATGACGACAATTTGATGCCCGATATGAAATGTGCGAAATGGGCAGTCGATCAATTGAGTCAGAAGCATGATAAACCCTTTTTTATGGGAGTTGGTTTTTATCGTCCGCATGTTCCCATGTTTGCCACGAAGAAATGGTTTGATATGCATCCGAAAGATCAAATTAAACTACCCGCTGTCCGTAGTGATGATCTCAAAGACCTCAGTCAGTATGCGATTGATCTAACAAATTTAGAGCATGTTTCCCCAACTCATGAATGGGTGACCGGGGCGGGGCAGTGGGAGCATGCCGTTCAATCCTATCTTGCTTCGGTAACTTTTGCTGACCATTGCCTTGGGCTTGTGCTCGATGCCCTCGAGAAAAGTGAATACGCAGACAACACAATCATTGCCTTGTTTTCTGATCATGGGTTCCATCTCGGAGAAAAGGAACGCTGGGCGAAGCGTTCCCTATGGGAGGACGGAACCCGAGTGCCGGTGGTTGTTGCAGCACCAGGACATAAGGCTGCCCAAAAGACGAATCGTCCTGCTGAACTTTTGGATATCTTTCCCACCTTGCTTGAACTGGCCGGTTTACCAAAAGATGAAACTCAGGAAGGACAGAGCCTGGTTCCTCTGATGAAAAACCCTAAGAGAGAATGGAAGCATCCTGCGATTACAAGTTTCGGGTTGGGTAATTATTCGATTCGGTCTACCCATTTTCGTTTTATCCAATACTTTGATGGCTCCCAAGAGTTATACGATTTAAGGGATGATCCACATGAATGGAAGAACCTCATCGATAATCCTAAGATGAAACAAGTTATTCATGAACATGCATCCTTTATTCCGCAAAAACAACATCCCATTCTCCCCGGGAACTCAACTGGGCATAAGGCTTATGCCGCTGCAAACAAAAATATATAATGATAATCTGTATGTTCATCTATGAAGGGTATCTTAGTCGCTAATTTAAACCTATTTGTATTTCTTTCATTAGGGGCAATATCTAACCAACCCAACATCGTGGTGATCATGGCCGACGATGCTGGGTTCTCCGACTTCGGTTGCTATGGCGGAGAGATCGAGACGCCTGTTCTTGACAAGCTCGCAACCAATGGGTTGCGGTTTTCACAATTTTACAACACGGGTAGATGCTGTCCCTCCCGGGCGGCCCTGCTGACCGGCGTTTACCAGCACCAGGCGGGGATGGGCCATATGTCGAGAGACCGGGGAATTCCAAGCTACAGCGGGACCATTCTGCCTGATGTTCCGACCCTGGCCGAACGCCTTCGCCAGGGAGGTTACCGCACCATGATGACAGGAAAATGGCATCTTGGCACAGAACCCGAGCAATCTCCTGTCGCCCGCGGATTCGACCGTTTTTATGGAACCCGTAATTTTATTGATTCCTATTTTACAGTTCTCCGTAATTGTCAGGTGTACCTCGATGACAAAGAGGTGCTGCCTGCCACCGAGAATCCGGTCAATCATCTGTACCCCGAGCAGGAATGGTACACCACCGATGTCTTCACCGACTATGCTCTTCACTTTATGGATGAGTCCTTCGACAAGCATCCCGATAAGCCCCTTTTTCTCTACATCGCCCACAACGCTCCCCATTTCCCGCTTCATGCCCGGGAGGAGGATACGAAGAAATACCGGGGGCGATTCAAGGATACGGGATGGGGTAAGCTTCGCCGGGAAAGGTACCAGCGAATGCTTAAGATCGGGTTAATTGATAAAAAATGGGCCCTTTCGCCCAGCGATGTTCCGGAGTGGGAAACTTATGATGAAGCCATGCGCGATGAATTGGATCTCAAAATGTCCCTCTACTCGGCGATGATTGACCGGATGGACCAGAACATTGGCCGGGTCGTGGAGAAGCTCAGAGCAAGCGGCCGTTTGGACAATACCCTGATTCTCTTCATGGTGGATAACGGCGTCCCTGGGACGGGAGTGCATGACTGGCGGGGGCTCTTCGCCAAGAACGACAGGAATCCCGAAACCCGGGTGGACAATTACGAAGAGTGGGGGCGCCTTGGGGGCTGGACCTCGAGCTCCGGTCGGGGATGGGCCAACCTAAGCAATGCTCCATTCCGCATGTACAAGCGTTACACCCACGAGGGTGGGGTGGCCACTCCGCTGATCGTGCATTGGCCCGCCGGACTAAAGAGCCAAGGGGAGTTGCGTCATGCCCCCAGCCACATCATTGATGTCGCACCCACCTGCCTCTCAGCCGCCGGTCTTTCGGTCAAGGGAATGGAAGGCAGGAGCCTATTGCCGGTCTTTGCCGAGGATTCCCAAAAGGAGCGTACCCTCTATTGGGAGCACGAGGGAAACCGAGCGGTGCGCAAGGGAGACTACAAGTTGGTCGCCATACACGATACCCCGTGGGAATTGTATAACATGACCAAGGATCGTAGTGAATTGAAAGACCTGTCCAAGAAGATGGGCGGGAAAGCCAAGGAACTGCGTCTTCTTTATGAGGCCTGGGCCAATCGGGTGGGAGCCTTGCCTTGGAACGAAGTGATGGTTACGAGGAAAAAGAAAGTAAATAAGTAAGCCGCTTATTTTAAAGTTAAATCGGAATGCTTCTAGACATTGACTTTTAGTTTTTAGAAAAAGAAGATTTTTTAGATGTTATTTTGCCTTTTGAATACCGATTTTTTTTGCAGAGACAATTCCAGAACACCAAGTAAAAACGGGCTTTAAAAATGATACAAGTTTTCACTAAGATATTCTTTTTTGTTAGCCTTTTTTATGGAGGATTTTACGCATATGGTAAAAAACCGAATATTGTCCTGATTCTGGCCGATGATGTCAGTGCCGATATGTTTTCGTGCTACGGCCAGAAAGGTTCTGCAAGAACTCCGAATATTGATCGAATTGCAAAGGAGGGGATTCAGTTTAAAACATGTTTTGCTCCTGCTATTTGTGCTCCATCACGCGCTTTGTTTATGACGGGTGTTTATGCCAATCGTACGGGTGTTTTTCGGAATGACATGTGGGCATTCGATTCAAGGGGTAAATTATTTACGGATCGCCCCAGTTGGTCGAAGCTTTTACAAGATGGGGGATATGCAACCGCGATTGCGGGTAAGTGGCATTGCGGAAGCCGTGAACCGTGGGATGAAAATGTTGGTTTTGATGAGTACTGTTTATGGGAGAGTCCGGAAAAGATTAAGTCTCATCTTGGGGTCGACCCGATTGCTTCCGGTTTGCGAAAGGATTTAGGACTTGAGGACTTGCGCTATTGGCATCCTTCCACCGTTGAGAATGGCAAATACCTGAAGGTTAAGGAAGAGGATTTCGGACCTGATCAACGCTGCGATTTCCTTTTGGGCTTCATGGCGAGAATGACCAAAAAAGAGAAGCCTTTCATTGCCTATTGGCCCACGGTGATTCCTCATGGCCCATATTCAACCACCCCCGATCATGGAAAACCGATGGATTTGGAATTGGAGAAACCGGATTTTAAGGGACTTACTAAAGAGGAAAAAGAAAAGGCAGTTACAAAATATGAAAAAAAGCGTGCGCAACGATTTGCTCGACTGATTGAATATATGGATAAGCTTATTGGGAAGCTCATAACGAAAGCGAAAGATTTAGGTATCTATGAGAATACCTACTTTATTTTTTGTGCGGATAACGGAACAGCTGTGACCGCGAAGGATCGTGGGGTGGAACGAGGAGTACATGTTCCGTATGTGGTGCGAGGCCCGGGCATAAAACCTCTGGGGATTACGAATGAGCTAACTGATTTCTCTGATGTTGCTCCTACTTTGTTGGAAATGGCGGGGATTTCTCAGTCTGATGATCTTTATTTCGATGGTAAGAGCCAACTGCCGTTTTTGACTGGTAAGACTAAGTCTCACCGCAAATGGATATATGCATACACCGGTTCGGTTCAGGTTTTGCGAACCAAGAAGTATTTGTTGGAGGCAAGGTCTCATTTGTTAGGCAAACCGGAAGGCCGATTTTATTTTACGGGTAATGACCGTTTTGGTCGCGGATATGAACGAGCAGAAGGATTACCTGAACATGCCCCAACACTTTCTCTTTTTAAGAGAGTACTGGATTCGTTGCCATCACACCTTGAAGAAGATCATCCTTTTTGGGATTCGAAATACGGTAAACGTTGGATCCAAAATAATCCAAAGCTCGAAGAGCTTTCGAACAAGCAGCTATATAACCATCCTGATTATTACCGATACGATGAATCCGATTAAACAACTGAAGCGCGTTTTATTCGTCTGCCTGGCGACATGGTCTGCTCATGGCGAGACTTTGCCTAACATGGTGTTCCTGATGACGGATGATCAGGGTTGGGGGGATGTTGGGTACAACGGGCATCCCAAGATTAAGACCCCCCATCTTGACGACATGGCCGCGAGTGGTCTTCGGTTTGACCGCTTCTATGCTGGGGCGTCCGTTTGCAGTCCAACAAGGGCAACCTGCATGACGGGGCGTTCGAATTGGCGAGTAAGCATCAATGATCCCTCGCGGGCAGATGAGGAACACTTACCGCAGGAAGAAATTACTTTGCCCGAGGCCTTAAAGGAAAAAGGCTATGCAACCGGACACTTTGGCAAGTGGCATCTCGGTGGTTTTGACGAGAAGATGGCGAAAGGACCGGTCCATGTGATGCCGCCATGGAAAGCAGGTTTTGAAGAATGTTTTTCAACCTTCAATGTTTTAGTAACCCACGACCCCTATGCCAAAATCGGCAAGCACGGCATCGAGGGTTTGTATTGGCACAACGGGCGTAACATCCCGTTCGAGGAGGGGCAAAAGGATCCTACTCTGCGTGGTGACGACGCGGCCATCGTGATGAACAAGGCGATCCCCTTCATTCGTGAGCAGGCCAAGGCAAAGAAACCTTTCCTCGCCGTGATTTGGTTCCATAATGTGCATACCCCTCTGGGCAAGAACCCTGAACTTATGAAGCAATACGCGGACTGTTCGGTCAAGGAGCAGATCTATTTTAGCAACATCACTGCGGTGGATACCCAGGTGGGCGCCTTGCGGAAGGCGCTTCGCGAACTCGGCGTGGCGGAAAATACCATGGTTTGGTTTACCAGCGACAACGGCCCCAATCTGAAGGGCAAGAAGGAGGTAATGCGCGGGAAAGCCCAAGGAGGTAAGTTTACCTACACCCCGCTTGGCTCAACCGGGGCCTACCGTGGTTGGAAGCGCTTTCTTTATGAGGGCGGTATTCTTATGCCGGGCATCCTCGAGTGGCCCGCCCGGATCAAGAAGCCATTCTCCACCGGCATGCCGGCGGTGACCAGTGACTATTTTCCCACCGCTCTCGCCGCAGCAGGTATTCCTCTACCGGATGATCGGGAATATGATGGCATCAATCTGTTACCCTTAATTGATGGAAAGATGAAAAAACGAAAGGGGATCGGTTTTCATTGCAGGGGGATGGATGCCTGGATTGAGAAGAAATATAAAATCATTCGCATTTCCAGTAAAAAGGAACAGAAAAATCCATGGGAACTCTACGATCTTTTGAAAGATCCTTTTGAAGAGAATAATGTAGCCAAGAAATTTCCAGGTGTGGTGGAAAGAATGAATCAGGAATTTACGGTTTGGGCGACCTCCGTACAGGCAGATGAACAAAAGGTGTTAGAAAAATATCATTCATCCAAAACTAAAACGAAAAAATCAAAATGATGATTAAAATTTATTCAATTCTTCTATGCATCTTTTTAATCCTTCGAGTAAGCGCTGAAAAAAAGCCCAATTTTCTTTTCATCATCGTGGACGATCAGTCCCCATTGGATCTTAAGATCTACAATCCACGGTCCATTCTCGATACCCCCAATATTGATCGTCTGGCCAAGCAGGGAATGGTGCTGGATGGTGCCTATCATATGGGAGCCTGGGTGGGAGGAGTCTGTACTCCTTCCCGTCATATGGTAATGTCGGGCCGTACGGTTTGGCATGTTCCGGATAAACCGGGTCGTATTATGAATCCTCATGTGACCGATCCAAAGAGGGTGCCTCCCAATTTGGCACAATATAGTTTACCGGCCGTTTTTAATCGTGCCGGTTATGACACCATGCGTACCTGTAAGAATGGAAACAGCTACGAAGCCGCCAACAAACTTTTCACTGTTCGTCATGACGGCACCCGTCGTGGGGGAACGGATGAAAAGGGAAGTCACTGGCATGGGGAACAGGTCATGAATTACCTTAAGGAAAGGGAGCAATCCAAGGATACGGATCCGTTTCTAATCTATTACGGATTTAGTCATCCGCATGATATTCGAGATGGTAAACCGGAATTACTTAAGAAATATGGTGCCACCAATCATATGGACCGTAATCGTCTTCCCTCGGCACATCCGAAGCAGCCAAGTCTTCCCGTTAATTGGCTGCCCGCTCATCCATTTGACCATGGGCATACATCCGTTCGGGATGAAGTGTCGGTGGAGGGGGTTTGGCAGAACCGGGACGAAGTAACCATTTGCAATGAAATGGGGCGTGAATATGCCTGCAGTGAAAATATTGATATTCAGGTAGGGAGAGTGCTGGATAAACTCGAGGAGATGGGAGAGTTGAAGAATACCTACATCATTTACACAGCGGATCATGGAATGGCTATTGGTCGGCATGGTTTACAGGGAAAGCAAAACCTATACGATCACACCTGGCGGGTACCCTTCATTGTAAAGGGACCTGGGATCAAGTCGGGAAGTCGGGTGCCAGGTAATATTTATCTTTTGGACGTGCTTGCCAGCCTTTGTGATCTGGCGAATATTAAAGTACCTGCCACATCTGAGGGCTTAAGTTTTATGCCTATATTAATGGGTAAGATGGATCAGATCAGAGATACCGTTTACGGGGTTTATTGTGGAGGGGGGCGTCCGGGGATGCGTAGCGTTCAAAAGGGAGATTGGAAGTTGATCAAGTACGAGGTCACCAAGACCGGAGTGAAGCATAGGCAGCTTTTCAATTTGAAGGAGAATCCGCACGAATTCATGAATGAACACCATGATCCCAAGGTAGTTGTTATGACCGGGGTTAAGCCGACGACGAAACAAGTCAATCTGGCTGGAGATCCCGATTTCGCCGATAAGCTCAAAGAAATGGAAGCTTTGCTTTTGGGTGAAATGCGTCGCCTTGACGATCCTTATCGTTTTTGGAACCAACCGGGTGACGGCTTATCTATACCAATCTTAAAAGAGAAAGTTAAGAAGCCTTCCAAAAAGAAATCCAAATGATGCTCCTTGAAAAGCGGAGCGTTCGAGTTCAAATTCTCAAATAAACCTTATTACCAATGAAAATCGTAACGATCCCAACCTTCACCGCCTTTTTCTTATTCCTTTGTTTTGCTCAGATATCAATAGCTGAGCAGCCTCTGAAAGTATTCATTTTATGCGGACAGTCCAATATGGAAGGGCATGCCAAGATTAGTACATTTGAAGCGATGAAGATGGATCCGGTTACGAAGCCCATTTATAAGCAAATGGTCGATTCAATGGGGGATCCGGTTACCTGTGAGAAGGTATGGATTTCCTATTTTACCGGTGGTCGTGATAATATGGGCGAGGGGTTCGGCAAACTTACTGCCGGCTATGGTTCACGCCGGGTGCCTGCGGAGATGGGAGAAAAAATCGGGCCCGAATTTACTTTTGGAATTTATGCCCAGAAAGCATTGAAAGAGCCGATTTTGATTATCAAAACCGCATGGGGAGGGAAATCGATCCACACTGATTTTCGCCCTCCGTCTGCAGGACCTTATGTATTCACTGAAAATGAACTGGAAAATTTCAAGCGACGCGGAAAGGATATCAAAGAAGTAAAGGCAGACAAGGCTGAGCAAACCGGTAAATTCTATCATTTGATGATGGATCATGTAAAAAGGGTACTCTCTGATATCAAGCGAGTTTATCCGGGTTACAACCAAAAGGATGGATATGAACTTGCCGGTTTTGCCTGGTTTCAGGGATGGAATGATATGGTGGCGAGTGGGACTTATCCGAATCGCGGCCAACCGGGAGGTTATGATGCATACACAGATTGTTTGGCTCATTTTATTCGAGATGTACGAAAGGATCTCAATGCACCGAAGATGAAGTTTGTAATCGGGGTGATGGGAGTCGGTGGACCGTTGGAAAAATATGCCAGTCCGCGTTATGTGCCGATTCATGGTGCGTTCCGGGAGGCCATGGCTGCACCCGCAAATATGCCGGAATTTAATGGCAATGTGTTTGAGGTGAGAACGGCCAAATTTTGGGATATGCGTTTGAAGGAGCTGGAAGACAATCAGGAACGGGTTAAGCAAATGGCTGGGTTTCTTAAAAATAAGCACAAAGATCACGCAAACCACGACGGGTCGATGACTGCTCAGGAGCAAAAAGAGTATATTGAGAAATACCGTACAAAATTGATCAGTGAAAAAGAGGAAGCCTATGCGAGGATAGCAAAATCGAATGGCGGGTATCATTATTATGGAAGTGCTAAAACCATGGCACAGATCGGCAAGGCCTTTGCGGAAGCTTTAGTGAGTAGGGATTAGAGCTTGGTGACTTTTTTCGAATCGCAATGAAGGTGCAATTTATTGACTCGCATACCGGGGGTGAACCCACCCGGGTGATCGTTAATGGAAGCCCGGATTTGGGGACGGAGAGGCTTGCTCAGAGAATGGAGATCTTTCAAAAGGAACAGGACGGATTTCGGCGTGCGGTGATCAATGAACCAAGAGGATGGGAGGCCATGGTGGGTGCTTTGCTCTGTGAACCTCATGACAAAACCTGCGATGCCGGAGTGATTTTTTTTAACAATGTCGGGTATCTTGGGATGTGCGGGCATGGAACGATCGGACTGGCCGTTACCTTGTATGAAATGGGCCGGGTTGGATTGGGTACTCTTCGATTGGAAACTCCGGTGGGCATAGTGGAGGCTGAATTGCATTCCGCCAATCGGGTATCGATTCGGAATGTGCCCAGTTACCGCTATAAAAAAGCAGTGCAAGTCAATGTCGAGGGCTTTGGGAAAATAACCGGCGACCTTGCATGGGGAGGAAACTGGTTTTTTTTGGTGGAAGACAGTCCGTTGCCCTTGGACTCGCAAAAAATCAAAGAATTAACTGAATGTACATTACACATTCGCTCCGCACTTGAGGGTGCTGGAATATGCGGAGAGGACGGCGGAGTGATTGATCACATTGAATTATTTGAACCCTCCCCACTGGAAGGTGTGCAGAGTCGGAATTTCGTACTTTGTCCGGGCGGGGCTTATGATCGTTCCCCATGTGGGACGGGAACAAGTGCGAAACTTGCCTGCCTCGCGGAGGACGGGAAATTGAAGCCCGGTGAAACATGGGTGCAGGAGAGTATCATTGGGAGTGTTTTTGAGGGGTCGTACCAGTGGATTGATGATTCTAAGATATTACCGAGAATTACGGGAACCGCACATCTTTCATCACGGGGAGAATTACTTTGGCAGGAGGGTGATCCGTTTCGCGAAGGAATTTGAATCTTCCCTAATGAATTCCAAGCAGAGAGTGGTCATTGCCGGGGCGGGTGTCATTGGAATTGCATGTGCCCATTACCTGTCGGAAGCCGGATTTGAGGTGACCGTTCTAGATCAAGGGAAAGCGGGCGGGGCATGCTCCCGGGCAAATTGCGGGTATATCTGCCCGAGTCACATTCCACCATTGACCGAACCGGGAGCCATTGGAGTTGCCCTTAAATCAATATTGAACCGGGAATCTCCCTTTCATTTAAAATTACGGCCCAGTCCTGCCCTGTGGCAATGGATGTGGCAGTTCGCGAAGCGATGCACTCACCAACAAGTCTTGCAGACGGGTGAGGTATTGCAGTCTATTCTGGATGCATCGATGGAGGAATATCATTTATTGATGAAAAGATTTTCCAAACAATGTGAATGGCAGGAGCGTGGTTTGCTTTATGTGTATGAAACGGAGGAGGGCATGAATGCGTTTGCCAAGACAGATCAGATGCTCGAAGAAAACTTTGGCGTTTCAGCGGTGAGACTGGAGGGTTCTGATATTACTGCATTGGAACCGGGGCTTCGTGCTGGATTAGCCGGAGCTTATCATTACCGGGGAGACACATCCCTGAATCCGGAAAAGCTTAACCAGGCATGGGTGGAGCAGTTACGAAAGCAGGGAGTTGAATTTATTGAAAATACTGAATTGCAGGGGGTCGAAAAGGAGGGAGGTAAAGTGGTGCGGTTACAGGTGAAGGACGGAATACTGGATGCGGATTATTTTGTTTTTGCCCTGGGAGCGTGGAGTTCAAAATGGTCGGATTCTCTCGGATGTTCGATTCCGATCGAACCGGGGAAGGGATACTCCCTGACGATGAAGAGACCGGAGGATTCCCCGTTTCATCCAATGCTTTTTCCGGAGAAAAAAATTGGTGTATCTCCCTTTGAGAATGGATTTCGTTTGGGTTCGATGATGGAATTTGTCGGGTACGATGAATCGATTCCTGCTCGCAGACTAAAATTATTGAGAGACTCCGCCCGGCCATTTTTAAGGTCTGATGTGGATGGTCCGGCTGAAGACACATGGTACGGTTGGCGTCCGATGACATGGGATAGCCTGCCCATTGTGGGGCCGGTTCCTCAAATTGATAATGCCTATCTGGCCACCGGGCATAATATGCTCGGGTTAAGTTTGGCTCCCTCAACAGGTCGTTTGATTAAAGAGATGATTTGTGGGGATGAACCTCATATTGATCCCTCTGCCTATTCTCCTCTCAGGTTCTAGTTTTTAAAATTGATCGATTATGATGATGAATTGTATAATAATCGCACCATGACTGACTCCGCTCAAAATATTTTCCGGGGATGTATTCCCGCTCTGATGACTCCCTGCTCCAATGATCGTAAACCTGATTATGATGCGTTGGTGAAAACGGCTGGCCATCTGATGCAAGCCGGAATGAACGGAGTTGTTTATTGTGGTTCAATGGGTGATTGGCCATTGCTTTCGGATATACAGAGACAGGAAGGAGTGACGCGTTTAGTGGAAGCGGGTATCCCCACCGTTGTGGGAACAGGTGCCCAAAACCCGCAGGGTGCGGTATCACACGCTGCGCATGCACGAGAAGTGGGAGCCGACGGGTTGATGATTATTCCCCGGGTTCTTTCCCGCGGGATTTCTGCGACAGCTCAGGAGATTCATTTTTCAGCTATTCTCGAAGCGGGAGGAGATCTGCCTGCGGTGATTTATAATAGTCCATACTACGGATTTGAGACTAAGGCGGAATTGTTTTTTAAATTGCAAAAGAAATTCTCCAACTTGGTGGGCTTTAAGGAATTTGGCGGAGCGGATTCCCTCACTTATGCAGCTGAACACATTACCAGCGGAGATGAGGGGCTGGCTCTGATGGTTGGCGTTGATACCCAGGTCTTTCACGGGTTTGTGAATTGCGGAGCGGTGGGAGCAATCACCGGAGTGGGGAATGCCCTGCCCAAACCGGTTCTGCGATTAATTGAACTTTGCCGGGAAGCGGCCGAGGGGAATGTGGAGTCACGCCGGCTGGCTATTGAGTTGGATTCCGCGATGTCCGTTCTGTCGAAGTTTGATGAGGGACCTGACTTGGTTCTTTATTACAAGGAATTGATGGTGCTTGAAGGTTTCGAGGAATATACCCATCAGCTCAATCCATCGGATGAATTAAATCCTTCGCAACGAGAATTCATTCATAAGCAGTGGCGAATTTTTAAAAGTTGGTGGAATAATTGGGTCGGATCACAATAAATGTACAGGCAATGAAAATTTCTAAAATTACGGTATGGCAAGTCGACCTGCCTTTGCATGAAGGAGATTACAAATGGTCGGGGGGAAAGTCGGTTGAAACTTTTGATTCCACCATTGTCGGAGTGGAAACGGACGAGGGAGTCACTGGTTTTGGCGAAGTCTGTCCTCTTGGACCGGTTTACTTGGCTTCCTATGCAAAAGGTGTACGGGTCGGGATTGAGGAATTGGGTCCGAGTCTTCTTGGGGAGAACCCCTTACATTTGGAAAAACTGAATCGTCTCATGGATCAGGCGATGAAGGGGCATCCTTATGTGAAATCGGCTATTGATGTCGCGTGTTGGGATATTTTGGGGAAAGTCTCGGGTTTACCTGTCAGCTCATTACTGGGTGGTGCGTATGGAGAGGACTTTGTTCTTTACCGTGCAATTTCCCAGGAAAGTCCGGAGGAAATGGCAAAAAAGATTGCAGGGTACCGGGAGGAAGGATACCGGCGCTTTCAATTAAAGGTGGGAGGGGACCCGGATACGGATATCGAAAGAATACGCCAGGCATCCGCTCAGTTGCAACCCGGAGATAAACTGGTCGCCGATGCCAACACCGGCTGGCTTAAGCATGAGGCCATGCGTGTAGTGGAGGCAGTGAGAGATATCGATGTATACATTGAGCAACCCTGCTTGCGCTATGAGGACTGCCTCTCGGTTCGGCAACACACGAACCTGCCTTTTGTTTTAGATGAGGTGATTGATGGAATGCCCGAAATTCTCAAGGCTTCCCATGACCTGGCCATGGATGTGGTTAACATCAAGATCAGTAAGTTTGGAGGTTTAACCCGGGCCAAGCAGGCAAGAGATCTGTGTGTGTCCCTCGGCGTTGCGATGACCTTGGAAGATACCTGGGGCGGAGATATTGTCACCGCAGCGATCGCTCATCTGGCCCACAGCACACCCACCGATTTTTTGTTCACCGCCACCGATTTTAATAGTTATGTTACCCAACCCCTTGCGGATGGTGCTCCGCAGCGGGTAAAGGGACGAATGGCTTCATCCACGGCACCAGGATTGGGGATCGAGCCCATGATGGATGTGCTCGGTGATCCTGAATTTGTGATTTCATGAGAGCTCTGCCTGTCTTTTATTTTTTGCTGGGCATATTTCAAGTAACTGCTGAAGAAACCGGCAGTAATATATTTCATGTTTTTTTATTGGCTGGTCAGTCCAATATGCAAGGGCAGGGGGTTGTGGATATGGATCATCCGAAATATTACAACGGAGGCAAGGGTACTTTGGTACGGATTATAGAACAGACTAAGACACCCCGTCTATTTAACCATTTGCGGGACAGTGAGGGTCGATGGGTTGAGCGGGAGGATGCTTTTATCCGTTACCGAAACAAACAGGGAGTGATGACCGGAGGAGTCAGCATTGGCTTTACTGGGTATGGGAGTATGAATAACCGGCACCATATTGGACCGGAGCTCCAGATCGGGCATCGACTGGGAAATTATTTTGAAGAACCTATTCTCCTGATCAAGACTGCGTGGGGTGGAAAGAGTTTACACAAGGACTTTCGTCCCCCTTCCGCGGGTGGAGAGACAGGAGAGTATTATCAAAAAATGTTGTTCGAAGTAAAGGAAGCCCTGGATCATTACAGGGATGAATTTCCCACCCTGAAGAACCGTATTCCAAAATGGGGAGGATTTATTTGGTTTCAGGGTTGGAATGATATGTTTGATCCGGATGCCCTTGCCGGGTACGAGAACAACCTAGTCCATCTGGTCCAGGATTTACGAGTCCATTTTAAACAACCGGATCTGCCCGTTGTTGTGGGTGAACTGGGGAACATGGGTGAAGAAGCAGGTGAGAAGATGAAGATGATTAGGATGGCCCAACGGAGTGCCTGCGAGCGGAAGGAATGGAAGGGAAAAGTCTCATTTGTAAGAACCACTCCGTTTGCCCGTCCGAAGGAAGAGTCGCCCAATGTTGGACACGGGCACCATTGGTTCGGAAATGCAGAAAGCTATTTTTTAATCGGGGATGCTCTGGGTAAGAGGATGGTTTCCCTGCTCGGGAACTAAGTTTTGACCGAGTGTAGCTAGAGCGAATGACCGAGAAAACCGAAGGCTCCTTTTATTCCAATTTTTTGTAATCGAATGTTGTAAGGATGATTATGGTATCCAAGCGAATCGACCATAATGAGGAGTTTGGGGAGGAACGATCAGTAATTCTTTCGATTCGTTTTTAGTTTCAATCATGATTTTGGGTCCACCCTTTTTTTGATCCGGGAAAGACCGGGTCACAAATCCGTCGGGAGACCATGTTGGATCGTCACCGTGTCCCACTTTTCGTTTCTTTTTCCCATCAATACGAACCACCCATACATTCCAGCTCTCGCCAATCATTCTGTCTTTTTGATGATTTTGTATCCCCGTGAATTTGCTCATATGAATCATTTCCACTCCTTCCCAATGAGCAATCCATTTGCCATCCGGTGACCAGGCGGGGACTTTCTGTTCAATTGGCAACTCGAGAATATCGTGTTGCTTAGTGGATGTGGGTGAAATGGGTTTTGCATCACTGCCATCAAGATTGCTCAGCCAGACTCTGTAGGTGCCCTGACGATTTGAAATAAAAGCCACCTGCTTGCCTTTGGGTGAGACTACAGGCATGGAATTGCTGAATTTAATTTGCTCTGGATCACTGAAGAGTTGCCTTGATTCCATGGTCTCCGTATTCATGATTTGTAACTGACTATTCTCTGCCGGATCTTTTCCATCTTTGAAATTCATCCACACGATGTGTTTGGAGTCAGGGAACCAGGAGGGTATTAAATTTCTTCCTGGTTTCGTAAGAACATTCGAATTATTACCATCGATGTCGGAAACCCAAATACTCATTCCCTCTCCGCTCATTTGTAAATATACAATTTTCCTTCCATTTGGAGAGACTGCGGGTTGGAGGCATCCATGTGTAGAATTGGTTATTTGCCGCTTCGATGAGCCATCCTCCTTTACATAATAAAGCTGGAGTATGTTATTCTCGTCCGTGTGACTAACAATAACCTCCCGCAATTGAGACTCTGTAGCCAACAGATCGGTTGATACTAAAAAAATCGGCAATAATGAGAGGATAAATTTCAAAAATGATTTCATTACTAACAGATATGATTTATTTTTCTGTGACCCATACCGGGGAGGACCAGGCCATGTTGCCGTCCCTTTGAATCACGCGGACATAATAGCGGTTTTCCCCCTCGAGCATTTTCGGATCGCTAAAGGTTTTCTCAAAGACTTTTCCCTCGAATTCATTGAAGTGTTTCCAGTCCTTTTCGTTGCGGACTATGGTGATTCTTTTGAAATCGGAGGTGCCGTCCACCTTGACCCAGAATTCGGGTGCCCCCTTGGTTTTTAAAAAGGATCCGAGAGGCTGATCATTACAGGTGAAATTCAGATAGATTTTATCGGTGGCGGCAATGGTGCGACGGTTATCCATTGCCTCGATGATTCCCTCACGGGTAAAGTCCTTACAATAAACCCCTCCATAACTGGCGTGCTGGGAAATATGGTCCGAACTGGCGAAGACCCCGAGGTTCAGACCTTCACTCAGAGCGGTCTGGTAAGTCCCGTTGGCGTATTTGCCAAAGTCCATGATCGGAGCCGGTGAAGAGTTTTCCACCCGACCGGTAAAATTTAAACGGGTACCCGGGCGAAACCCCACAGACGGCTGGGGCGCACCCGCCGCTTCATAGGACACGCGCGCACCCTGATAAATCTCGACCACATTTTCCGAGCTGTAGTCAAATTTTTCATACCCCGTCCAGTCCGTTCCCATTCCGGTGGCCCCGGTGTGACTGAGTGCGGCGACGGGTTGGCCGTATTTTTTCAGCAGATCCCAGAGCTCGTAGGGGGAAATGGTTGCCGACCCGTTGGTTTCCACAGGCAGCGTTTCCTGCCAGGGGGAATTTAAATAGAGAGAACGTTTTATGTAGACGATAGGACCCCCTCGCTGGGCAAAGACGATATTACGATGTCCCCATGGCCACTTCTGTTCACGCTCATAAACATAGACGGTATTGAATCGACCAGGGCTATGCAGGGCATCGTGCATCCGTTGGTTGTGCCACCATTCATAAGGATGATAGATCTTACCAATGTCGGTGTGATCGGAGGTTCCGAGAAAGTCGATCTTGGCCAAGTCGTAGGCATAGCGGAAATGATCGACGATGCATCCGTCGAACCCGGTGCGGCAATTAGAGACATCAGTGTGCCGATGTACATCCCCCCAAAAGAGCCCAAAGGTTTGTCCGTCGACCTTCCATTCATGACGGTCGAAGGCAGGGCGTTCGGGGGTTTTGTGCGAGTGTGGGAGTTGCTTCTTGGTTGAGGCTTTACCTGCTTTTTCGGGGGTGGCTGTGGGCAGAGATGTCGAAGAGGGCAGGGCGGCGAGAAAGACCGCGGCGGTTTGATGGGCCTTGTTCGGTCGCTCGTCGGATGGCCAGCATAGGCGGAGGTCACCCTTTTCATGGGCTGGTAGGAAAATGGCGGTCCTGTCTTGCCCGAAACTACTGTTGGGAATTCTTCTTCTCGAGCTCCAGGTCTTGGAGTCAAGACGATAGCCAGTTGCGGCGATTCGCCAAAGGGCCCGATTGAAATAGCGATAGGCGATCCAGGGGTTTCCATCCTTACCGACTCCCACGACTGGTCGGTTAACGGGGTTACCTGCTCTTCCTGCATGCCCCAGGGGAATCTCGGTGAACTTGCCGGTTGTGCTTTCGAATTTTCCGAAAAGAACTGATTTCTTGGCATTAATTCCAGTATCGTTTCCATGACCCCGGTAGTCGAGTCCGTGCTTTTCCTTTCCTCTCTCGGCGGTGATCCAGAATCCATCACCTTGTGCGGTGGTGGTGATGGATGCACGGGCTTCGTACTTGGGACTGTGGGCAATTGCGAATTCCCTGGTTTGGCCTTGATCGTTCACCCGGGCCAAGTTCAGGTTGAACTCGTTTCCACGCGAACTGTCGTAGACGATCCAGGCTTGACCCTTTTGGTCGAAGGCGATGCTCGGTTCCCAATCTCCTCCCTGCTGGGTAGCCACGGCAATTTCCTTTGACCATTTTCCGGATTTTGGATCGAGGAAACGGGCATAAATATCCGCTTCTCCCGCCCGAAATGATTGCCAGGAAGCCCAGACCCGTCCATTGGAGTCGGTTCCGGCGACCACAAAGGCCTCAGCCGCATCGGAGTCAGCAAGGGTAAGGGGAGAGCCGAAACCCTTGCTCGCAGACCACGATCTTGCCTTGAGATCCACGGTCGTGTCCCCATGGGTTTCACTCCAAAAGATCCACGCTGTTCCTTTGCCGTCGATTGTAATTGCTGGTTTGTGCAGTACGCCCTTGGCCACATCACCGGAAACTTGTTGGAATCCCTTTTTTATTTCTCGGGATAAAATGAGGCGGTCCGTCTTGCCATCCCATTCCAAATAAGAGGTCAGGGCTTTTCCGTCTTTGCCGGACACGGCTGCCGGAAGGTCGCACTGGATTCCATCGCGCCCGATCTTGTTCATCGGACCGGCAAAGGTGAGGGCGGTATTGATAAAAGGAATGGGTTTCTTGCCGAAGAACTTGGTCTTAACCTTCTTCTTTACAGCTGCCTTGGTTTCCTGAACGGGAGGTTTTTTTTCTGCCTGCTGGGCGAGTACGGAGGACCCTAATAATAGCAGGCAAACGAGCCTTAAAGAGGTGAGGAATTTTATCATCCTTTAAAACTTCAAAGTTTATGGATACAGGTCAATTTCCATCTGCATGTTAAAGTTTAAAATCTTTGCGGAGTTTAGATCTGATTTTTCGATTGCCAGACTAATTATTTATACCGCTAAGATAGAAATCTTTATTTGTATCTGATAAATTGCTTAAAAAATTTGAAGTTCAATGCCTGGAATTACTCAGGCAGATTCCTAAGGGAAAGGTCACCACATACCGGGAAATTGCCCGGGTGTTGGACTCCCAAGCCTATCGGGTAGTGGGACGGGCCATGGCTAAGAACCGAGATCTTGTCGTCGTCCCCTGTCACCGTGTGGTGTGCAGTGACGGTAAGGTGGGGGGATATGCAAATGGCATCGACCAAAAGATTAAATTACTCGAACGGGAAGGTATTCCCATTCTCAGGGGAAAAGTGTTGGATCTTAAATCCGTTCTCTACAGGTTTTAAGCATTCAGAGTTTTAATTTTGTACTCCTGATCGTTTGATCACATCTTTGAGTAGACCTTTTTGGGGGAGCTTATCGCTGGGAATTTTAGCGAGCAAGGAGTGGCTGGCCGTACCCATCCAGTCAAAGATATTGGCCAGTGTCTTGTTTCCCGGATTTTGGGTAATGGCCTCAAGCATCCATTTCTCGGCGAATGTTTTTTCCCCGGCTTTATAAATTGCCCAGGCAGCAAAAGCTGGAATTTCATCGCGATCCCCGAGGACTTTTTTCAGTTCCGGGATCGCGGGTTTGGCCTGTTTTTCGAGGAGCAGTAAGCCAATCACTGACCAGTAGCGTTTGACCGGATCCTCGTCCGCAAGTCCCTTGATGAAGGTCTTGAGGTTTTTCTTTTTACGGGTCAGGGCAAGGTCGGAATAGTCGAGATATTGTGCTAATGGGTAGAACTTGGGGTCCCGTACAAAGGCATATACCGTGGTATTCTTTTCCTTTATGATCCGGTTCCTCATTTCCTCGGGCATGAGACCAGAATCAAAGTACTTGAGTTGTTGGCGACGGAGTTCTTTCTTTAATTCTTTAATCTTAGTCTGGTGCAATGGGTCATCGATCTGGTTGTCAATATTGTGAAAGTCTTTAAAGTTATCGTAGAATTCCTCGGATGGACGGGGTTCGAAGAAACGACCGGTCACCGCGTTGGTTTTTCCGGCCAAATGATGGCGTTCCCAGGCACCCGTTGCCTTCATATTGTGCATGTATGCAAGGTACTGTCCGTTGGGGGCAAAGGGAGCATAGTTTTTATGATAAGCGAATTGTTTATCACGCATCACCCGGACATTGTCGAATCGTTCGTCCGCACGTTCTCGCCAAGAGAAATGGTACTGGGATTCAGGTTCTGTGTTCGGACCAAGAAAGATTCTTCCCTGAAAATTATCTGTCATTTCAGCACCAGTCAAGCTGACCCAGGTCTTGGGCATATCGATGAAACTTACAATCCGATCCATGGTGGATCCTGGAGTTTTCCCTTTTGGGTAAAGGGCTTTCATTTTTTCTGGAATGCGCACGATCAGGGGACAATGGATTCCGCTCGAATAGAGGAATCTTTTACTGCGGGCAAGGACGCCACCGTGGTCGGAGTTGTATACAATGATTGTATTTTCATAGAGTCCGTCCTGCTTGAGGTTTTCGATCGCTTGCCCCACTAAAGAATCCATTTTAGATATGGCACTGGCATATTTGGCGTAAGTATTGCGCATTTCGGGAAGATCCGGATGGTAGGGAGCGAGGATCATTTCCTCTGGATCGATGGACTCGTCCTTATGATCGCCAAAGGCTCTGGATTCATGACTCTCTCCAATATTGTATACTGTGAAGAAGGGTTGGCCTTTTTCACGCAGTTTCCAAGTTCCTGCATATTCCTTTCCGGAATAATCCCAGAATTCTTTGGGGTTGCGACCTTTTGGTCCGCGTAGGTTGTAATCTGTTTTTGAGCAGTTACTAGTAAAGTAGCCCGCTTTTTGCAGAAGCTCGTTGTAGAAGCTGATCGTGGCGGGAATTTCGAATCCGCTGCGCATGGGTTGGGTGCCATTGGAAATCGAATGCATCCCGGTAATCCAAGAGGAACGGGTAGGGGCACAGACCGCACCATTATCGAAACAGTACAGGTAACGGAATCCTTCCTTCGCCAACTGGTCAATGTTGGGAGTTTTGGCATTCTTGCTTCCGTAGCAACTTATCCATTCAATACTGTTATCCTCGCTGGTAATCCAGAGAATGTTGGGCTTTATAACTTTTCCGGTTAAGGGGAGCGTGCAAGATACAAAAAATGCCAGAAGTGCAATTTTGTTTAGAAGGCGGGTCTTTGTAGTCATGGTCATTTACTTTGAGGTTTTTTGGATTGTGCGTCGCTTGCCCTTATCTTTCTTAGTTTTGGGTGCTGTTTCTAATGGAGGGGTGGTTGATTCCCCGCAGTCGGTCATTAATTTCTTGAGCTTCGCCTTGAGCGTGACGATTTTTTTCTTGTTTTCGGGAAGATTGGAAAGGTCTTTAATTTCGTATGGATCGTTCACGATATTATACAGTTCGAAGGCTTTGGGTTGAAGGATATGATTAACTTTGCGGGCCACTCTTTGATTATTCTCGGCCTTCTTTATCCATTCTATCCAAGGTTTTGCAAAAAATTTACTTTTAGATGTGAAGTTACTGAAGATATGCTCTCTTTCCGGATGCCCGGTCCAGATTAATTTGTAGGAGTCGGTGACAATGGCCTTTTGCCAGAATGGGTGGACATTGGAGATCAGGATTTCTTTACGATGGTTGTTGATCTTCTCGCTGGTCCATAATTTCCTGAGTGATTTACCGTCCAGACCGGGATTTTTTCCCCCTGCAAAGTCGATCAAAGTGGGAACGATGTCGCAGTACATGGCGAGGGCATCGGTCTTGCGTGAGAGGATTTTTCCTTTCCACTGGGCCAGGCAAATAGCTCGTGATCCGTGTTCGTAGGGGGACCATTTTCCCCGGGGCATGGCTATTCCCTGCTCGCTCAGGAAAATCAGAATAGTGTCCTTTTCCAAGTCCATCTTCTTCATCAGTTCGCGGGTCTCGTGAACTTGTTGATCGAGAACTTCGACTTCGGCTGCATGTTTGGCAACCGCCTGCCGGGCGGTCGGTGTGTCAATGTAGTGGGGACGTAAATTTACTTTTCCCACAGGGTAATTGGATTCTTTTCCATGATCCCATGGATGGTGAGCGTGGGTCGCCCCAATAACCACGCAAAACGAGTTTCCTTCCTTCTTTGCCTGGGAAATATAATCTTCGACTCCATCGAATGAATGGATTTGGTTCGATCCATTCGCATTGGAGGGGAATCCGGGGATCACATCGATCTTGGCGGTGCCCAAACCAAAGTGTTTCTTTCCCGACAACCCAACCTTGTACCCAAGCGGATTCAAATGATCGGCGATATTTTTAATCCCTGTGCGTTTTTCTTTCCTCGCATTGGCAAGTACGCCGTTGTTCATTGGGAACAGACCGGTGTAAAGCTCGGCCCGAAGGGGAGCACATTGGGAAACGCTGCAGTAGAAACGAGTCATCATGGTTGATTCGTTTGCCAACTGATCGATCGCCGGAGTTCTTGCCTCTTTCATTCCTGTGCATCCGAAGGCATCCCAACCCACATCGTCCCCTATGATAATGATAAAGTTGGGCTTGGTTTGTTCAGCCACAAGAATTTGGCACAAAAGGGCAAATCCAAGTAAGGGAAATAAATTTATGAGACGAGTCGATAAGGTAGAAATCATTTTTTATTTAAGAAGGTTAGGTAGTTATCTAATTCATGATCGTTGGTTTTTTGCAAAACCTCTTTCATGCGATTCCTAAAATCCTTCAAGGTAGTTTGATGATTATCATGTTTGGATAGATTTGTACGGCAGCCAGGATCCTTGGATAAATCGTACAATTCTTCCCGCGTTCTAAATTCAATAAAATTTTTCCTTTCAATATAATCTCCGTAGGTCGAATTAGTCTTGTTCCCTGCCAGTTTTGTTATCATCCAGTGAAATTCTCCGAGCATGGTTCTCGGTAAGGATCGATTGCCATCAGCCCACCCATTCCATACATAACTGAAATCTTTGTTGTTTAAAGAGCGAGATGGTCGGTATTGATCAAATTTTTCAGGTAAATCAGAAGGAAAGGAATCAATCGAATTATCGATTTCAGGGTAGTTGTTCATATAATTGAAACAACTGAATGCACTGGAGCGTTTCCATTTTAACTGTCGTTTTTTCAATAAAGAAGAAAAAGATTTTCCATCGGTTTTAGTCATGGGGGATAATCCACAAAGTTCCGCAATGGTGGGAGCAATATCAACAACTGAAACAATGGATTGTGAATCAATTTGTCCGGCTTTCACTTGTGCGGGCCAACGAATAAGGATTGGGGTGCGGACCCCGGATGGATAAAGAGACCACTTGCTTAAATCCCACGCCATCCCATGATCGGAGAGAAAGAGCACGAGGGTATTTTTCGCCAGTCCGCTTTCTTCTAGTGCTTGCAGGACCCCTCCGACAACTTGGTCCATTCGATTGACGGAGTCGTAGTAAGTGGCCAGAGATTCTTTTAATTTTGGTACACTGGGATAGGCGGGTGGGACAGGGCATTGCTCGGGTATAAATTTGGACTTCGGATCGGGGTAAGGTTTGCCATTGAGCAGGCGTTCCCATGGTTCATCTCCCATCATTTGATTGATCCATTTAGATGTTTCATCTGGATGCCTTGCCCAGTAGCGATGGGGGTCATGGGCATTGGCGGCGAGGAAGAAAGGCTTCTTTTCTTCTTTTGCCCGGGCAAGGAACTGACGGGTGTAAGCGAAGTATTTTTCCGGATTTCGCCCCATTCCGGTCTGATCGTTTCGCCCGTGTGGGGGAAGACTGAACTGACACCATTCGGATCCGTGTTTTCCGATCATTCCACTGAGGTATCCATCCTGTAACAGTAGGGATGTGATTGATTGAGTTCCTGTATTACTCCTATCTAATTTCCACCAATTAGGAGGTTGGACTCCGTGTCCCATAAGTCCAGTGCACTGTGGAAATCTTCCGGTGTAAAGAGCTTGGCGGGAAGGCCCGCAAATGGGGGTTGCCACATAGCCGTGCTTGATCAGTAAGCCTTCGGAGGCAAGACGATCCAGGTTTGGGGACAATCCTTCAAGGGGGTTCCCCATGCAACCCAATGAATCCCATCCCAGATCATCGGCGGTGATGAGAAGAATGTTGGGTTTTGGGGCCGCGGTGGACTCCAACCAAATGAAAAGGAAGATCAAAAAAGAGCTGGAGCGATAGACCGATTTCAGGAGTTTCATTTTATTCAGTGAGGCGTACCACTTCTTTTTTATACCATCTCCATACCAGAAGAGCACCTGTTAATGAAATGGCGGAGCAGATACCACAGGCAGGAAAGTGAAGAAGAATTGCATAGGCGATTGCCAGAGATAATCCATAGCAGAGCATGACCCCTCCTATGACATCGAGCCAACTGGATAGGGTGAGGGTGGATCCAGAAACTTTACCCACTGCTTTACGGATTGGCCCCCATGCACCACCCGGTCGAACCTGACGATAAAATGTAATCAGTTTTTCTTTAGATACCGGTTGGGTCAGAAAAGTAACAAGAATACTGAGTGGGAAGATTACACTGACTAAAAGAGCCACTTTGAATTCCCAGGCGAAGCTGCCCCATGGTTGTCCCCAAACAATCCAGTCGGAATCGAGTAGTTTAAAAAGAATGCCTCCAAGTAATCCTCCAACCAAAGCGGTTAACTCGGTGAACGCATTAATCCGCCACCAAAACCATCGAAGGACTGAGGCAATACCTCCGGGGATCATCAGATACGCGAGCCATTCCATTACCCCGCTGACCGATTCGACTTGGGTGGCAATGATTGCACCTGCGATCATAAGTAAAACCATAAATAATTTGGAAGCCCGCACGTAATGAGCTTCAGTCGCATCTTTCCGGTAAAACCGTTTGTATAAATCAATGGTTAGGAAAGAAGCTCCCCAATTGAGGTGCGTGTCTATAGTGGACATGAAAGCGGCGAGGAAGGCGGTAATCAGAAGTCCCTTCAGCCCAATCCCGAGATATTCATTGATTACCATCGGGTACGCCTTGCTATGATCGGAGAGGGCAGGGAAGGCCACAATGGAAACTAGCCCCACAACTACCCAAAGCCAGGGGCGACATGATTGGAAAATGGAGTAAAATAAGGTTGCCCGAATGGCGTCTTTCTCATTTCGACAGGCAGACATTCTTTGCATATTATATCCGTTGGCATCGCTCCACCAGACTAGGGTGAAAATCACCAGCATTTTGAGCACATCTGAATTGAAGGTTGAAAAATCGGGGAAGAGGGAGAGGGTTTTTTCACCGTATTCTGGCATCGATCGAATCCCGGTAAGAATAGTGTCCAGTCCACCTGCTTGGCTTACGGCAATACAGGCAAGGGCGAGCATGCTTCCCATAGTGATGAAGAATTGAACTACATCGGTGGTCACGACTCCATAGAATCCGGAAAAGGTGGCGTAAAAAAGGGCCACGGCCATAAGCACTACGATTGCCTGTGTCTGGTCAAAAGGAGTGAGCACTTCAATCACCGTACTCATTCCAAAAGTGACCCAACCAATGGTTAATAGATTTTGTAAGATTCCTCCGTAACACGCCCGGACTCCACGCAGGATTGCCGCGGATTTCCCCTCGTATCGAAATTCAAAAAATTCCGCATCCGTAATCAGGTTCGTTCTTCTCCATAGCCTGGAAAAAAGAAAAATACCGATGATCAGGGGGAGGACTGAAACAATGACCCACCACATTCTTTCGAGACCGTCTTTTCTGGTCACCTCCGTCACCCAGATTGGAGTATCTGATGCGAAACTAGTGGCAATCATGGATAGACAAATTGCCCACCAGGGAAGGGAACGTCCGCCTAGAAAAAAGGATTCTGAATTTTTGGATGCTTTACCAGAGAAGAAAAGACCTACCCCAATCGCAAATGCGATGTAGAGAAAAATGATACTGTAGTCGATCCAATGCATAGAATTAGAGTTGGAAGTCGACCACGATATTCTCGCAAATTAGCTGACCTTTGATTCTTTCCAAGGGTTTATCCGCTGGGGTGGAGACAAGCATGATTGCTTGTTTGGCAGGAATTTCAAAGTTCTGTGAACCGTGAACGGATGAATAAATGGTTTTATTGCTAAGTGCGTCGTACACCCGTACCGGATGTTTTCCACAATTCCAATGAATGGTTTTTGCTTTAGGGAATGGATTATAGAATAGACGAGTGGGAAATGCGTCTGGGTTTATGATATCGGTTGCCACGGGGTCAATCGCAAGAATCCCTTCAATATTGGTCGGTTCAATCAATGCGGCAAGGTAGCCGACATTGGATCCACCATAGAGTCCGAGGTCAGTCTCACCCCACCCATGAATAGTGGCATCTCCACCGACATGGGGCGGATTGGGTAACCTGGTTTCCACCACCAGATCCTGGACCTGAATTACTTCACCGGGTTGTAGTCCTTTTGCCCTCACCACCACTTCAATCATTCCTTTCCCCTTGAAGGAAAGCTTTTGGTGATCCGATTTTTGGGCGAGATAATTGATCTGATTGGTGGGGTTTCCTTGGATGAAGACTTGAATTTCCTTCTCGATTTTTCTATGTCTGATCACTGCAATCAGGGAATGAACCATTCCGGTGGGTAAGTTAATCTCTCCCTCGTAGTGAACTTCACCCTCATGGTTTGCGGTCAGGAGCATGTCTTTATCGGGGTTGGTTGATTCTCCCAATTTGAGAGTCCCCAATTTCATACGGTCTACTTCGGGATAATTTCGGATGGTTCCCTGTTTTCTAATTCCTTCGTAGGGAATGCAAAAGGTGGGATTATGTTCTTGGGCCCATTTGTAACTGGTCTGCTGTTCAGGGGACCATGCATCTGGGTAAAAGTATCGACTATTGGAAGAAACATTTAGAATCCACTTGGCTAAATCCCGGGCAAACTTGTCTTCATAGCGTGCAATGGGTGCCATGATGCCAACTGCCTGGAAAGTGTTCATGGCAAAGGCATATTCATAATTTGGATATACACTGCCAATTAGACCATGAACCGGGATTCCGTTCCATGATTCAAACATCGCACCCCATTTTCTAGGATTATCTCCAGCGAGGACCCATTCAATGAATTTTGTTGTCTGGTGAGTACCGTTCCGTTCTGCATTATAAAGTGCGGATACATAAGCACCATAGGGGGCAAGACATTCGTAGTAAGGATTGGTTTTTCTCCGGTCCATCCAATTAAGGCATTTTTTACTCATCTCCAAAAAGGATTGGTTCCGCGTTTTCTTCCATCCAATATATTGTAAGCAAGCCAGACCTGCCACGATATCTGCTTCCGACCATCCCCGGTTTACCGGTAGTTTCGTGTGAAAATCATATCCAGTATGATCAAAATTGTTACCCAGTTGCCCGGCAATCTGCTCCCATGTACTAATAGTTGAATGGAACTGTTCTGCTAGAATCGATGTTTGTGGGTAGTGATGGTAAAGATGAACGAATAATAGACTGGGCAAAAGATCATACCAGAAACTATCCCCTCTTGTGCCCACCTGATTAAGGTACAGTCCAATTCCATTCTTTTGGTGAAAATGGGTGGCAAGCATGGGAATATACGTTGACTTGTCTTCTCCAAGTAAGGTGCCATTCAGGACCGATGCCATACCGGTGATTGCTTCATGTAAAGCGGTTTTCGGGTTTTGCCGTGAATCCCCAACATAAGTGGGAAGGCCAAAACCATTGGCTGGGTTTACCTTTTTCGAATCGTCCATCCAAATAAGGGGAAGGAATTTTCCGGTCCGGTTCTGATCAAAGACCAGGGCATCGTAATCAAGGGCAGTTTTTTTCCAATCCCGTAAAGAATAATCAGGAGGAAAGTCTGGGAATTTCGCAATACTTGGCAAGTTTTGAGCTTGGCCCAAGCAACCGAAAAATAAACTTATGAGCAGAAGCAGGCGCACCTCAGTTTTCGTATGGAAGGAAAGGATCGGGTAATTCGATGAAACCTGCCTCTGCATCACTTAGACCTGCAAAGAGAAGGGCTTTTCCATTTTCTTGCCGTTGGATCCCTCCGGAGAAGATGACATCCTCAAGATCTTCGCGCTTAGATTCTCCCTCCGGAAAATCACAACGCCTGGCAATAATTTCAGGCTTAGTAGAGGTTCCTTTTTCTGGATCAATTGCGAATGCCATCGCGTAGTAGTGTCGATTTTGATCTTCGTCAAATTCGGCAATGTGACCCAGTACACCAATCCTGCCGTTTTTTAGATTATGAGCCTCATTTGCCCCGACCCATAATTTTTCCGCACAGTGATCAAAAAGGGGAGCCTGATCAATTACATCGTGGGTTGCGTCTGCGAGGGAATCCACAATGCAAAATCCAATTTTCCCCCGACCCCCTTTCTCTCCTTGTGGTCTGGTTAAGACAAATATTCGGTGATCCGGAAGTTGAAGGAAGCGAACATCTTTCATCTTGGGTGGTCCGGTCAGAACCTTTTCAAACTTGCCTCCCTCATTCTCGATGAAGAATTCCATCTGCCAGGCATTTTGATAATCGCCGATGATCACGGGGAAGCGTACCCCGCCAAGCAATAGCTTTCCATTTATCCGGGTAACACAAGGATCCTGCAGTCCAGAAAAAACCGGCGCATTGGGAACTGGAGTCCAACCGTTGGCAGATTTTTCGAATAATACAATTTGAGAGAGTTCTTCGGTTCTTTTTTCAACCCGTCCAGCGATTACATCTCGTCCCATCCAATGAAAAGGGGCAGTAATATTATATATGTCATGATCGGGGAAGCCTTCAAAAATTATCTTTTCGGATATCATAAGGTTTTAAGTATTTCCGAAATGGAAAATTCTGCGGAACAAATTACACTGTCGGAAGCACCATAATAAAGAATAAGTTGATCGTCTTTCACAATGTGGCCATTTGTAAAGACAACATTTCCAAAAAAGCCTTCTTTTTCGTAGTCGGCAGTGGGTTCCATAATCGGTTTTTTGCTCCTTCCTACTACTTTACTTGGATTGTTTTTATCAAGTAATATAGCTCCCAGACAGTATCTGTTTTGATGGTCTGCCCCATGATAAATTGCCAACCATCCCCGCTCGGTCTTTATCGGGGCCGCTCCCGCACCAATTCGAGAACAATCCCACATCCCTTCGCGAGTTTTTGCGAGGCATGTATGGTTCCCCCAATGGAATAAATCCGGAGAGGATGCCAGCCAAATATAGTGACCACCTAGGCCCACTCCGCTTGGTCTGTGAAAACAAAAGTATTCCCCCTTAATTTTCTTTTCGAAGATTGCACAGTCTTTGTTGGCAGGGGGAAGTATCATCCCAAATTCTTCATGTGTTTTCCAATCGTAGGTTCGGCGCAACCCAACACCGTATCCATTTTCGGAAGTGGCGGTATAAGTAAGTAGAAAAGAACCATCCTTCATCGAAGCAACCCTACAGTCTTCTATTCCGTAGCTTTCCAAATCACTTTTTCCAAATAAGTTAGGCCAACCCGCATCTTTAAAATGAACCCCGTCTTCGCTGTTGAATAATCTTAAGTGTGAAAGGGTTGATAGGTAGGTTACACCATTATAAAGGGGTTCCCTTGGGTCACTTATATCCAATAACGGATCATCTAATCGAAAGGATACAATTTCTACCGATCCGTTTTTAATGATCGGAAACGAAATTTCTCCTTCTTTTTGTTCAGGCCGTTCAGCGACCCGGACAACTAACCAGGTCATTTCCCGGAATTGAAAAACACCCGGATTCAATAGGCATTCTACTTCCGTATCAGGATGGTATGAGTTAACCTGAGAAGGAGTAATTAACGGATTAAGAGGGCTGCGTTGGGCAAGGTCTGTCATCAAATCATTTCACAAGGAAAGCATAGCCCCAGTCCGCGTGGTCACCTTCTGGTTTCCCATCTTGACCATTGGTAACTACCAGCTTGAGTTCGTTTGCTCCTTGAACGGAAATATCCAATGCCTTGGCAGGTTCTCCTTTTGTCATATTTCCACTGTCAAAAACTTTTTTGTTGTCCACATGAACCTCAAAAGTCAGGTAGGTATCCCGTCCACCGTCATTGTGTCCCACCATGCTATAAAATCGTCGATACCCTTTTCCATTCAGATCATAGGTGATTTCGCTGTGTGCATGAGTGCCTATCCCATGGGTAAACTTTTGGCCTGCCACTTTTAGCTCTCCTCCTGTCACAGATCGATTCTGTTTCGCGGTGCTCCAGCCAACTTGGACTTTTTTTGCGTCACTAAGTTGGAGGTAATGACGGTTGGAAGGTTTGTACTGATCCACATCACCCATGCCCGGACCAATTATTTCGAGTTTGTACAATTGCCACCAACTATTTTTTTCCTCCAGGCTGGTGATCCGAACTTTTTTAGCCACCACCATATCGAATGGAATCGTAGTAACCTGGGATCCCTTAACCTGATCTGCGACTGTAACCCAGGAATCTCCGTTCTCGGATGTTTCCACTTTTAACATACCCGGGTAATCCCCACCTTTGGCAGTGAGAATGATTTTGAATACATTCCTCTGATGAGGGAAGTCGGCCTCGATCCAAGTGCCTACTTTCAAGGCCGCCTTGGTCGCAAAGGTCGTCTTTTCATCCTTATCCTGGAGGAATTGCAGATGCTTTTGTCCATGGCTTGCCGAAAGTTTCCAAAGTTTGATTTCGCTCCCTGAATTGAGCAGAATTTCACGGAGAGAGGCCTCCGTGTAGGCTTGAGTCATACTCGCGGTTTCCTCACGAGCTTGTGCAACCTCCTCCGTTTTAATCATTCCTGCTTTATTACCAAAGCTGTTGCGTATGTAAGTTAACACGGAAGCGATGTATTGATCGTCGTTTGTCTTCAAAGGCATCATGAACCCACCCATATAAGATTTTCCGCGTAAAGGTCCGGAAATTCCTTGGAGAGCGACTTTTGCAAGCACATCTTTGGAGCCGATCACGGTGGGATTGTTAACGAAAGAGGGAGCCATTTTCATTTTGCCTTCTGGAGTCTTGACTCCAGTTCCATCCGGGGCATGGCAGGTGGCACAAAGTGCTTCGAAATGTTTTTTGCCTGCATTGAGTAAGGCCACTTCTTCCGCCTCTAACTGGGCTAATTCTTTTTGCCGTGCCACTTCCGCAAAATAATCCTTATTCAATTCATCATCAATTTCCTTGAGGTATGTATTGGATGGATTTTCTGCCAAAACGGAACCAGCCAGTGCCCGAGTTTCAGGAGTAACTTTGGTAGAGGCAGAGAGTAAAAGTTGAATAGCAACATCGTGATGTGGATCACTTACCAAAGATTGAAGGGCGGAAATGGTACTTATTTCTTGATGAAAGAATGGTTCAGTAATCCGAATGGCTGCCGCCCGAATTGTCGGATCATTATCCTGATAAACGGTTTTAAGAAAATCCAAGTCAATTGCATTTAATCCCTCTATTGTCCAGAGTGCATGCAGTCGGGCAAGTGGGTTTGCAGAGCTTTTCACCAGTTGGCGCAGTGCGGGAAGCACAGTCTGGTCTCCCTTGATAATGATTAATTTCTGAGCCTCATCCCGCCACCATCCGTTCGGGTGGGAAAGATGGCGAACCAGTTCACTGGATGATTCGTTGAGCATGTTGGGACGCGCTCCGGGTGTGAAGCCAGAGTGACGGACCCGATAAATTCGTCCGCGTTGTACATTTTGATCGAGACCATAGTGCTTAATGGAGGAGTGAATGAAGGAACCCTTCGGAACCCAGGCAGATTCCTGTACCACTCCGCGGTGCATATCGACGATATAGAGAGTACCGTCCGGTCCAGTTGCCGAATTAACCGGTCTGAAATTGGCATCCGAACTGGTTACAAATTCGTCTTCTATATAAGCATTATGAAGCACGCGCCGACCCATGGAGTCCGTTTTGATTTTTGCCCGCCGGGTCAGGCGTCCAACTGGTTCATGAAAGAATAAGTTACCAATTAAATCCTTGGGCAAACGATCCCCCCGGAAGATGGCCTGTCCACAGGTTGCGGTGAAACTCTTGGCAGAGTTATTGGCCCGCATGCTACCAAATCCGCCCTGCGAATCCGCAATGTTATCAATGGCAAAGACCTCCCTGAAACCTTCCGCCATAACCCATGTGGGGTGCCATTTTGTGTAAATATTTGGAAATAGTGGATGGACGGGTCCAATGCCGGCACCGGCATCCACATACATGACTTTTCCGGCATTATCCTGAGTCAATCCCCATTGGCCCCGGTTTCCCTTGGTCTCGCCCTTAATTACTTTACCATCACGCAAACGAAGTCGGTAGTCGCTGTATGTCAGGTAGAGCCAATTGTCCATACTCCAAATTAATCCTGAGGGTTGGTGTTCGACATTACCACCGCGTTTTCCACCCTCGAACCAAATCTTTTTCTCCTCAGCGACTCCGTCATTGTCACGGTCGAAGTATTCAAAAATATCATTGGTGTTGGACTCCGCGATAAGAACAGAATCGAGCAGTGGCAGGATCATTCGCGGGAGGAGCAGGTCTTTTGCGAAGACCGTTTTGTGATCCATCACCCCATCCCCATTTTTGTCCTCAAGACGAACGACCTGGCTGACCGGATCATTGGTACCGGTACCATTTATGTCCTGCATGTAGGTGCGCCACTCGGCCACATACATTCTCCCATTTCCATCCCATACACAGACGGTTGGTTCGGTGACCATGGGATTGTCCGCCACGAGCTCAAGGGAATATCCCGGTTGGACCTTGAACGATTCCAGGCTCTCTTTCGGGGTTTTGAAACGAACGATGGGGGCCTGTTCTCCCTCTTTAGGCGGTAGGGCATAACTTGGCTTTTGGATAGATTCAGTCTCCGCATCAAGTTCCCCGAGAACAAATCGAAAACCCTGATACCACATCTTAAGGATATCCTTGTTCCAATAGATGTGATGATTGTGACCCGGACTGGATACAAAGACTCGACCCTTACCAAATTCTTTGACCCAGGCCATTGCGTAGTCATTGTCCTCCCTCTTTCGTCCACCCCGATGATTTTCAAACTTCGACATATCGACAGAAAGTAATACCCTCACTTTTTTTCGATCGAAGTCTTTGTATTGATACAACTCATCATTGAGATTAAAGCTCTGTTTACCATCGAAGATTCCATTCACAATGGGATGCTTTGGATCCTCATTGCAGATACAGTAAGTGCCTTGATGCCCCCATGGATGCCCATTGAAATTCCCTCCCACCATTTCAGTATATCCGGGCCATCCGCCATCCGTGGCCGCATGAATAGCAACCAAACCACCGCCGTTTCTTACATATTCAATAAATTCATTCCGCATTTTTTCAGTGGTCAGGCCTCTTTCAATACTGGTTGAATTATTCAAGTAGACTGTGTCGTAATTTTTCAGGTTCTCAGCACTGAGATCCTTGGGGTCATCTGTGAAATCAGCTTCAAAGAGACCGGTTTTTTCACCCATTTGTCGGGCCATCTCTTTTGCTACAGCGATTGAGCTGTGGTAATAAGTAAACGCTTTGGAGAAAACCAAAACCTTGTATTTCTTTGCAGATTGGATAGTTGCGGGAATAGCTTCGGTAATTTTCTGAATCTCCTCAGGGGTTGCTTTTTTAGCCGCAGTCAGGCTTACACTTACACAGGTAAATAGAATTAGCGAGGTGTAGAATAAAATAACTTTAATGGTATTGAATGGGTATTTCATAAGCTAACTAGATTAATCGAAATTTATACATAGCTAAACTGTAGGAATCAAAGTTTCATTATTTTCTAATTAAGTGCTAAGGAAAAGCGAATTTAGTTTTGAATATCAATGGTTTCGAAATTTATACAAGTTGTTGACTTTCTCTTTTTCGGAATCATTCTTTATTTCATGTCGGGTAATAAGTCAGATGTGTGGAGAGATTTTAGACCAGAACCTGGGCGGCAGCATATTACCTTTGAAAAAAATAGTTTGCTCCTTCCTGAATTGGCTATTCTCGGTTGGCTTCACTTTAGTAAGGCTTTTGATCAAGCGCTGGAGGAGGATGCACATCCCTGCGAGTATGAGATCCATTATATTGTAAATGGGGAAGTGAATTGGTGGGTGGAGGAAAGTAATTATATTTTGCGGGCGGGTACCATGTTGGTTATTCGTCCAGGCGAACGTCACGGAAGCCGTACTGGTGCCCTTGAGCCCTGTGAACATTTTTGGCTACGGATAGCATTGAATGAAGAGAGTGCTTTACCTGGCATTGATTTGAAGCAGACCCAAAAAATAAAGTCCGCTTTGGATAGTTTTGAAATTAGGGCATTCCCTGTTTCTCGTAAAATAGGGGGGCAGTTTCAGGATATAGTAGACGAACACCGGGCTCCGAGCGAACATTCACGCCTGGTTTGTCGAGCTCTTCTTCATCACTTACTTGTCAGAGTAATCCGGGATTATACGGCGGAGGGTGGGAATTTGGGCCAATCGGATATTTCAGAGGGTATACAGAATTGCATAAAAGAAATTACTCAGAATTTGGATAGTCCACCCACGATTGAACAGCTTGCAAAATCAATGAGTATTTCAGAGACTGCGTTTCGTAAAATTTTTCGTCAGCAGGTCGGATATTCTCCCTTGGATTTTATTAATCGTCAGCGTGTTCGCGAGGCCGAGCAATTACTGAGTCAGGGTTCATGGCATATTAAAGAAGTATCCCATCGCCTGGGTTTTTCATCCAGTCAGTATTTTTCGACTGTTTTTAAACGGGTGACCGGAGTGAGTCCCGGTGAGTTTCTAAAAAAGCTAAAGACCCAGGCTTAAAAAATCGGTTATTTTTTGTTTAGCCTGGGATAAAGATTGGTAGTGGTAGTTTTGAAAATTTGAATTGCCCGTCAACATTGCGGATAATGTTTGATCCTTCTTGCCTTCATTGAAAAGGCAAAGGGTGGGTTTGTTAAGTTTTTCGGCTACTCCTAATTCATAGCCAACTCCAAGGGAAGGGGTGGTGACTTCAGCAATCACGGCATCGGCTTCCTCGAGCCATTCCATGTCACGCTTGTAGATTGCAATGTCATCGAGAGCATCCTCTCCGATTTTTCCAATTGAGTGGGACCCGACATGTTCAGTAAGAACTTCTGCTTTGGTCGAGATGAAATCGATTAATTCTAAATACTTTTGCTGATCTTCCCGGCCTCCCCGGATTGAGCCTGCGAAGTACACTTTCACGCAATCAAGGGAGTAACTACTTTCCCGTGTACATCAGTCAGTCGGAAATCGCGGCCTGCGTAGCGGTAAGTTAATTCTTCATGATCAAATCCGAGCAGGTGGAGCATGGTGGCATGCAGGTCATGTACATGCACCGGATCTTCCACGGCTTTGAATCCGAAAGGATCGGTGGCTCCGTGTATATGCCCGGGTTTTACGCCCCCGCCCGCCATCCACATTGTGTATCCATGATGATTATGATCTCTTCCAGATGTAGTGCCTGCATTGGCACCGGATGGTAATTCAACAGTGGGTGTACGTCCAAATTCTCCACCCCATAGGACAAGAGTCTCTTCCAGCATCCCTCTCTCTTTCAAATCCTGCAGAAGTGCTCCAATGGCCTGATCGCATTGGGTAGCCAACTTCCGATGGTTCTTTTCGATTTGATCGTGACTATCCCATGGTTGGTCTTTGCCATGCCATAGTTGCACGAACCTCACGCCTCGCTCAACCAAACGACGGGCCATAAGGCATTGTTTGGCATGGACTCCGGATCCATACATTTCGCGCACTCTGGGCGATTCTTTGGCAACATCAAAGGCATCACTTGCCTCCATTTGCATACGGTAGGCCAGCTCGAAGGAGCGAATCCTCGAGTCGAGTTGATCATCACCATCCCGGGTATTTTGATGAGCCCGATTTAATTTTTGCAGAAATTGGAGTTGCTTTGATTGGCGCGTACTTGACCGTGCTGGTTTAAGGTTGGGGATGATTGCTTCTTCAGCTTTTTGTGCCGGATTAACATAAGTGCCTTGATAAATGCCCGGCAGGAAAGCGGAGCGCCAATTTTGAGTTTCGGTGACGGGGTATCCATTTGGACAGAGCACTACGAATCCGGGGAGGTTCTGGTTTTCAGTTCCCAGACCATATGTGATCCAAGAACCCATGCTCGGGCGAACAAGCCTGCCTTCCCCGCAGTTCATTAACATGAGGGATGGTTCGTGGTTGGGCACATCCGCACGCATGGATCGTATTACGCAAAGATCGTCGGCATGCTTGGCTACATGTGGAAACAGGTCGCTTACGGGTAATCCAGATTGGCCGTATTTCTTAAATGTAAAGGGAGACTTATATGCAGTTCCAGTTTTACGTTCGGTGTTGAGACGATTTTCGTCAGGAAGAGTTTTTCCGTGCCACTTGGTAAGTTCTGGCTTGGGGTCGAAGGTGTCGACATGAGAGGGACCTCCATTCATGAATAAGTGGATCACTCTTTTTGCTTTGGGTGCAAAGTGAGGTCCTTTGGGGAGCATCGGATTTCCTTGTCCATTGAGCAATGGAGCAAGTGCGGACAAACCCATACCCATTCCGCAACTAGCAAGAAAATTTCTTCTTGGAATGTTTAGATTATGTAAAAAAGGGTGCATCAGTCGGTGAAGAAGAATTCATTAGAAACGAGTAAAGTTTGTGCAAGATCCTCAAAATTGGCAAGTTTTGCATCGGTCCCGATGAATTCAACTGACAGTTTACTTTCATCTTGTCTTGGGTCTCGCGACAGAATTTGACGATAAAGAAATTCAATCTGAAAAGACGGATTGGCAGTTCTAGAATCAAATGCTTTCTTTGCCAAGGTGGCAGATCTTTCAATGACGAATGGATGATTGAATGCAAATAGAGCCTGTTGGGGAACCGTGGTCTCAACCCGTTGGGGTGCATGGATGTTTGGGTTGGCGAAATCAAAGGAGTTGAGTGTCGGGGAAATATTCTGCCGGTCAATATAACCATAAACTGCTCTTCTTTTGGAGTAGGGCTTGGAGTGAAGCTTTTGAGAGGGGCCATGCATGGTAAAGTCGAGTTCTCCTGACACCTGAAGCATACCATCCCTCATTGCTTCAAAATTCAGTCGTTTTCTATTCATCGAAGACAGATAAAGATTATCAGGATCTTTTGCTGGAAGTTTTCGAGTTTTCTGCCGATAGGTCTTACTCAAAACAATCGAGCGAATCATCTTTTTAATACTCCAATCATTTACCATGAAAGATTGGGCCAAATGATCGAGCAGTTCGGGATGGGTTGGGCTTTTTCCCATCAATCCAAAATCACTGGGTGTTCGGACAATCCCTTTTCCAAAAAGATGCTTCCAAATCCGGTTTACCATCACCCGGGAGGTTAAGGGGTTCGATGGATCGAGGATCGATTCAGCGAGTTCAAGTCGCCCGCTTCCCCGAGTGTAATTTTTTCTTTCCACTCCACTGGGAGAAAGAGCTACAGGAAAGCGACGGGGGACACGATCTCCACGGGCACCAAAAGTACCCCGTAAAAAAACATATGGTTCCTGGATGTTTTCTTTATCCAATAGAGACATTGCTCTTGGGGGAGCACCTGGATGTGTGGCCTCATGATTTGCCACTTTTTTACGGAGGTTATTTTTATGATTTCGGTCTTTTTGGGTAAAATACTTCTCGATTCCTTCAAGTTTTATGTTCGCTGGGAAACCATTCGCAGAAACGGCAAATACAAGCCCTTTTTTATCTATAGCAGTCCTGGATTCGATCAGGGAACGGTGTAGTGCATCGGCATACCAGGAAATGAAATCAGTAAGTTCAGCGGACTTGTTTTCCTTAACTCTTTTCCGTAGAAAGGATGGGGAGGAAGCTAAGTCAGATGACTTCCATTTTCTGTAAGTTTCTGCCTGAGCTGTGGATTTTGCCAAGTTCAATAATGGCTTCAAAAAGCTCTGCTCAGCTTTTTCTTTTCCTTTAAGGTAATCCCTCCAACGATTGGCCAATTTGGGATAAAGCTTTCGCTTCCCTGCTAAGGCTTCAAAGTCATTCTTTGGGGTCTCATAGGCATCCAATGATAATTTTATATATTGTTCGATACCTTCCTTGGATTGAGCAAAATCAAGTTTTGACTGTAGATACTGATCCACATTTTGCTGCAATTCATAAAGTTTGTTTTTGAATTCCATGTAGGATGTGGAGTTCTCATCTGGTTTCCCGATGAGTGGGAATTTGGCAGGCTTATTAGAAGCATCAAAAATTCCGTAGAGTGAATAGTAGTCGGATGTGGGGATAGGATCATGGAAATGATCGTGGCATCGAGCACAGGCAACCGTGAATCCCATGAGTCCACGGGTTACCAAATCGATTTGGTCATCGATAATTAATTGCCTGCGGTTTAAAAAAACAGGACCAGCGGTAAGAAATCCAAGTGCGGCGAGGTCTGGATGGTTTGGTTGTTCAGTAAGGAAATCCGCCGCCATTTGCTTCTTAATAAATTCATCGTAGGGGAGGTCTTTATTGAATGCCATGATCACCCAGTCCCTGTATGTGTAGGCGTAGGGATAAGCACGGCTTTCTCCACCTGCAAGATACCCTTTTGTGTCCGCATAGCGGGCAACATCAAGCCAGTGCCTGCCCCATCTTTCGCCAAAGTGTGGGGAAGCAAGTAATTGATCCACTAAGTTGGCGTAAGCTTTTGGATTCGTATCACCCACAAACTTTTTGATCTCTTCATAGGTTGGCTTGAGTCCGATCAGGTCGTGATAAAGACGACGGATTATCGTTTGCCGATTTGCTGGGTTGGCGAAGTCAAGAGAGTGTACCCGTAGATTCTCTTCCACGAAAGCGTCAATCGGGTTGTGTAGTCTGGATTCAGGGATGGGAGCATTTCTAATAGGTTGAAATGCCCAATGGGTCAGACTTTCTTTATATTCCTTAGCAAAATCTGCAAGTGCCGCAAAAGGAATATAGAAAAAGAAAAACCAAAGAAATCTTTTTACTGTAGGAATAAGAAACACAAGGGATAGTGTATAAATCCCTTCCTTCAGGTCAATCGCAGGGGATATTGAAATGAACTTTTTTCCCCGTAGGTAGTCTTCTAATAGACTACCCTAAAAGAATCACATAATTTCGAGCAATTCGCATTCGAAAATTAGCATATCACCGGGCTTGATCTTTCCGCCGGGGCGTGGGTTATCACCATATCCTAGTTCGCTCGGAATGTAAATTTTCACTTTCCCTCCGACCTGAGTCTTCGTCAGACCGCCAGAGAAACCTTTGATTACACCATTCATAGGGAAACTCGCAGGTTGTCCTCGGTCCACAGAGCTGTCAAAAACCGTTCCGTCAATCAAAGTACCATGATAGTGCAAACGAACCGTTTTATCCATGGTCGGACTGGGTCCTTTTCCTTTACGCAGGATTTCGTAGTAAAAACCGGAGGGGTCTTTTTGGACTTTTTCATCGGTCGCAAGCAGGGCGAGATATTCCTTTGATTTTGCTTTGTTCTCCGCGGCAAGTCCTTTCATCCCTTCCTGCTCGGCCGCCCGGGCGATTTTCATCTTTTCCATCATGATCTGTTGAACCTTGGGCATGAGAGCCTGAGCTTCAGGAGGCATTTTTCCAAGGGAAATACCCTTTTTCATACCCGCTAAAATCAGATCGATCTGTTCCTCGGTAAACTTCATTTTTGCCAATCCGGATCCTTCGGCAAACATCATGCCAATCGCTCCGTAAATTTCCATGTCCTCGGTTTTTTTATCGTTTTGGCTAAAAAGTGACCCAGAAAGAATAATCATACTCGTTAGTAATAAACCAGTTTTTGTCACTCTGGCGATCGGGTGGATTTTATTGATTTCCATCCATTGAAATTCCTTCCGTAGCCATTTTAGTCAACTGAAATGTCGAGATCATGATACTTTCGTAAACACTGGTCTTTTTCAAAAAGGGTTGGCAATGAAATTCAACTAGTTAGATTAAAGCTGTGTCAAATGAACAAAAAGAGGATAGGCAACAGGTCGTTTTATTTGATGGTGTATGCGGTATGTGTAATGCATCAGTCGATTTTATTCTCAGCCGTGATCGGGATAAAAAGTTTTTATTTTCTCCCCTTCAGGGAAAGTTTGCCAATGCACAGGTTCCTAAGGAGTGTATGAATTTAAATACGATTATTTATTTAAAAGACGGTATGATCTTACGCAGATCATCGGCGGTTTTACGAATTCTCGTTGATTTGGGTGGGCTTTGGGTTGCGGTTTGGCCTCTCCTGCTAATACCCGCTTTTCTGAGGGATTTATTTTATCGTATGATCGCAAATAGTCGTCATTTGATTTCTAAAAAGAGAGCCGCTTGCCGACTCCCTTCTCCGGAAGAAAAGGAACGCTTTTTAGACTAAAGGGATTGTGGTTTCATACCCTGTTGAGTAGATAAAAAGCTTTGATTATGACAAAGATTATTATTCTCCCTTTCCTCTGCCTGCTCGTTTCTATTTCCGCTGCCCCGACCCGGGAAGCTTTTGCCTTGGAAGAACGATCAATCACGGGTGTACCAATCGATGCTTTTGAATTAGGTGATGCTAATCTGACCATCGAATTATGGGCCCGTTCCCCTATGATTTTTTCTCCGGTGGCGATGGACTTTGATGCCCAGAGCAGGCTATGGCTCACCGAAGGGATTGATTATCAGCGTGGTTTACGCACTGAAGGAGGGCGCTCGATTATCGTACTGGAGGATAAAGACCGGGACGGAAAAGCGGATTCCTCCCATGTTTTTGTAACCGATCCGGATATTCGACATGCCGCCCTCGGGATCGCGGTGTTTGACAATCAAATTGTGCTGTCCTCCACGCCATCGATTATCGTATACACCGATGTTAATCGGAATGCGGTATTTGATGAGGGAATTGATAAGAGGGAAGTTTTCTTAACCGGGTTTCGCGATGCGAGTCATGACCACACCCTCCATGCGGTGGTCGGTGCTCCCAGTGGACAGTGGCATTTCTCCTACGGAAATCGAGGGGCGGATATTAAGACCAAGGATGGCAGGCATCATATTTCCGGGTGTTATTATGGGTACAGTGACGGGATTGGGAAAAAGAGTTCGGACGGTGAGGTCTATGTGGGCGGAATGACCATGCGTGTCAATCCGGACGGTACCGGGCTGACCCCGACTGGGGAGAATATGCGCAATTCACACGACATGTTCGTTTCTTCCTACGGGGATATTTATCAGAGTGACAATGATGATCCTGCTCATGCCCGAATCAGTTGGGTGATGGAACATGCTAATATGGGGTATGCGGACCTGAGCGACGGGAGCCGGTCATGGGAGGAAGTCGCCAAGTCCTGGGAGGAACCGGCGGGATGGAGTAAGAGTCTTCGCTTTTCCCGTTCCCATTGGCGTGAGAATTATCCGGGCGCTTTTCCACCGGGCACGATTTATGGTGCCGGTTCACCCACTGGAAATGTGCTGATTGAGGACGAAACCCTCGGGCTGGCCGGTACTTATCTCGTGGCCTGCATGGTTCGCAAGGAGGTGATGGCGGTCACCCCCAAATGGAAGGATGCTCAAATTGAGATGGGGAACCACCAACCCTTCATCCGTTTGAAGGCGGATCGAAAGGGCGAATTCTTTTTACCCACCGATCTGGCTTTGGCCCCTGACGGTTCTCTATTCCTTTCCGATTTTTACAACGACACCAGCCGGGGAACCAACCAGGTGAGCGGGAGTATCTATCGAATTACCCGGAAGGACGGGAAGCAATTGGTACTTCCCCAAGTGAATTTTTCCACCACTTCAGGACTTATTCAGGCTTTGAAGAATCCGGCCATTAATGTTCGCTCCCATGCTGCCTATCTTCTTTCGAAAAAAGGAAAGGATGCGTTTGAACATGTTCAGGATTTTCTGGAAGAAGTAACTGGAGAGCCTGTGCTTGAGGCTCGTGCCCTTTGGGTACTTGCTCAAATTAGTGAGCAAGGTGAACAATTGGTTGAGAACTTTCTTCACGATGAAAAAAATGAAAAATTACAGGTGGTGGCTTACCGTGCCCTTCAACACGCCGACCCAAAGGGCACGCTTGCCCGGGCAAAAAAGTATGCCGAGTCCAAGAACTTGTTCCTCCGAAGGGAGATAGCCCTCAGTCTTCGTGGTATTGCTTTTGAGGATTGTCGTTTCATTCTAGAAAGCCTGGTTGACGGATACGATGGAGCAAACCGTTTTTACCTCGAGGCTTTGGGTGTCGCATTTCATGGCAAGGAAAAACGGGTCTACGACGACCTGGTATCCAAGCGTTTTCCTGAGCCATCCAGTTGGTCGTGGAAAGCTAAGAATCTTGCCTGGAGACTGCACACACCAGAAGCCATTCGCGACCTCGACCTTTGCATTCGTGCTCAAAAACCGCCGGTGGACGAATTTCGTCTTCTCGCCATGGCCTTTGCCAGTTTTCGAAGCGAAGAGGAAAGAAAGGACCGGGTTGACCGTTTACAGGCTCTCGCTCAACTACCCGAATTTTCAGCTGATTACTATCAGGTCACAGTGGACGAGATTATTGAAAAAGACCTCAATGATTTACAGGGAGAACTGATGGAAACGAGTTACCTCATTCCCCAGCAACTTGGTCAACTCACTGAGGTATCCAAGCCGGGAGAAATTGCTCAGTTGAAAGGGGATGCCACCCGGGGAAAGGCGGTGGCGGCAAAATGTTATCTTTGCCATAAAATTGAGGGAATAGGGGTAGGGTTTGGTCCCAATCTGACTCACTGGGGTAAGGAGCGCACTGTGGAGGAGATTGTGCGTGAGATTGTTTATCCGGATGAGAAACTTGCTCATGGGTACGACAAGCCTGTCCGCTTGGTTTCGAAAAAGACCGGAGAGACCGCGGAGGGGTTACTTTCCAATTACAGTTGGCATGCCGGTTCCCTGAAGCTAAAGGTCCTGGGCGGGAAAACCCGCAAGATTTTGTTTCGTCGGGCCGGTGCCAAGATCCATTATTTGAATGAGTCCTGGATGCCCTCCGCGTCGGAGATGGGAATGTCTGATCAGGACCTTGCTGACCTCGCGGTGTACATGCAATCCACCGGTTCGGGGGAAGATGATTCCACTTCCGGAGATTCCGGAGAACCCGTTCCCCCCACCGGAAATGAGCCGGGATGGAAAGTGGTGACCGGTGAGGATTTCGTCAATGTGAACTGTTTCCCTGACACTTGGCGCTGGGAGAATGGACATGCGTACTGCACCGGCAAGCCCACCGGGGTCATCCGGTACCATGAACCCCTTGAAAATTTCGAACTCCTGCTCGAATGGATGCACAAAAAAAATGCCGGGAACTCCGGTGTCTTTGTTTGGGCCACCCCACAAAGTATTTCCAAATTAGCCGCCGGGCATGGTCGCCTGCCTCACGGGATTGAGGTGCAGGTTCTCGACCTCGGGTATGCCGAGCACTACACCAAGCGGCATAAAAAACCGGCCGACTGGTTCACCAGTCACGGGGATGTGTTTCCGGTCGGTCCGGTTAAAATGAACCCTTTCCCTCCGGTTGCACCCAATGGCAAGCGCAGTTTCCCGACCGAGGAAACCACCAAGGGAATCAATCAATGGAATCATTATTATGTTCGGGCAGTCGATGGCGAGGTCCGCCTTTGGGTCAACGGGGTAGAGGTCTCAGGCGGGGACGGGATTGAACCCGCGTCTGGGTTCTTCTGCTTGGAGTCTGAGGGGGCCCCGATTGAATTTCGTAATATCCGCCTGCGCACACTTTCCGAAGTCGGGGAGATGAAACTTCCGGTGCATGAGCCAGCACTCACCCTTACCCTCAAAGGGCATCCCGCGCTGGGCATATGGAAATACCTTAACGGGTACACCCGGGAGATTGCCGAAGATGGACAGGTCACCCTGCGGTTGGGTAAGAATGTAATCTGGAAACGCCGTTGTATTTCCAAGTCAGAGAATGAATTTGTGCTCGAAGGCAACCTAGTACACAAACTGATTGGGGACACCCTTAGTATCGAGGGGAAGTACCAGGCAGTTCGGGAGTAGACCGGAACTTAATAGGTGATACCATCGTGGGGAAGGAGCACCCTATATTGTCATCGCGAGGGCTGAAAGCCCATGGCGATCCACTGGGAACCGAGAAGCGAACCGCATCACCAGGGCCCGAGGATACTTTTATCGGATACGGGCGGGGATGGGCCAATGTTTCCAACACACCGTTTCGAGAATATAAGCATTTTGCTCATGAGGGAGAGATTACCACCCCGTTGATCGCTCACTGGCCCAAGGGAATAGGTAAGAGGATGCGTGGTGAAATTGACCACCAACCAGGCCACCTGATCGACCTGATGGCCACCTGTGTGGATTTGGCAGGTTTGAAGTGCCCGCAGAAGTACGGGGATTACGAGGTTGACCCTTTGGAGGGCGTCAGCCTCGCTCCCGCTTTCCGTGGGAAACCTCAGGGACGCAAGGGCGCTCTCTTCTTCGAGCACCACCTCAAATTGTGCAATTAGGGATGGGGACTGGAAACTAGTACGCTACGGCCGTACCGGCCGTCCGGCGACCCTGCAACCATGGGAACTCTATAACATGTCCAAAGACTGGGTGGAATCAAACAACTTAGCCGAACAAAAACCAGACTTTGCCCGAAAATTGGAGAGGAAGTGCGAGGACTGGGCGAATCGGGCACGGGTCAAGCCTTGGCCATCGAAATTCGAATCCGATTGAGCCGGAGAAAATCTATAAAAATCATTCTCTCCGGTGCCGGTGCTCAGACTGGTGATTTGTTTTTCATTCCAAGAAACCCCTTGGGGCAGGTAGCAGTGAAAACACTTCGATCCTTTCTGCTGTTCAAGATCTCGGTAATCATCTGTGGTAGGTTACTCTGAAGGGAAGAATTTGGAATGCCCAACAGATTATCAATCTAAGCATCAGATAACATACTTCTCTTGGAATTCCTTATTTAGGAGATTGATAGCCAGGACTCTTGTTTGTACAGAATTCTGTTTTTGTGAAAGCGGAACTGGAGTGTTTAGATATTTTTGTGGCGAGATTTAGTACAAAAAATTGGTACCGGCTCTAGTTTTAAAATTAAATTTGCCTCAGTTGATATTTGGCATATAGTTGAGATATTAAAACTCCCTCCAATATAGCATTCCTCCTTCGGTTATAATTATAACGATATGAAAACAAAAACCTCCCTGGCACGACGTAATTTTCTGCGTTCAAGCACGGCGATGATTGCCCTGCCGTTTCTGGAGTCTTTCGGATTTCGGCGTTTTGCCAGTGCGGCGACGCAACCAGCCATTCCTAAACGAATGGTATTTTTGGGAATCGGATTTGGTGTGACTCAAGAGACCTGGTTGCCGAAATTGGCCGATACTGGATCCGGCTATACTTTGCCCGAAGGACTGGCACCCCTCAAAGAACATAAGGCTGACTTTTCAATCGTCCAAAATACCACCAACAAGCATTCCGCTGAAGCCCATTGGGGCAGTACCTATTGGCTAACTGGAGCGAACCGCTATGGATCGCCCGGGAGTAGTTTTCACAATACCATCTCGGCCGATCAAGTGGCGGCCAGAACCCTCGGTGGAGAAACGCGCTTTGCTTCGCTTCGACTGAACGGTGGCGACACGAATCTTAACGGGCCAGGTCATGGGCCCGGACTCTCGCTGGCTTGGGATGCTGGCGGGAAACCCCTGTCTGGTATCGATGATCCGGTGGCCTTGTTTCACAAGTTGTTTTCGCCCTCGACAATGGCCCTTGATAAGCGCAAGTCGATGCTAGCAAGGGAAAGAAGTGTGCTTGATGCCGTTTTTACCGACGCGAAGGATCTGCAGAAGGGTCTCACATCAACTGATGTGGATAAGCTGGACGAGTATTTCACCGGTATCCGCGATATCGAAGTTCGCCTCGGCAAAGAGGAGAGCTGGATGGGCAAGCCGAAGCCAAAAACCTTTCTGCCCGAGCCCAAAAATCGTCCCAAGGGCAAGGATGAGGTTCGCCTGATGTATGATCTTATCGCCGCAGCACTCCAAACAGACAGCACCCGTGTTTTGACCTATCGGCAGCCCATTTCCTCCCTACTTACAAGTATCGGCGTCCAAGTGTTGGCACATGACATGAGCCACTATCACCCTGGGGTACGTATGCTGGCCTCGCAGGCACGAGACCAGGTGCAAAGTGATTTGCTGGCCGGGCTTTTTACCAAGCTTAAAAGTATCAAGGAGGCGGACGGCAGTTCGTTGTTCGACCATACTAGTCTGGCGTTCGGGTCGAATTTGCGGAGTATTCACTACCTCGATAACTGCGCCACCTTACTCGCAGGGGGCGGAAGTGGTGTCCGTTTGGGTGAGCATCTCGTTTTGCCTAAGGACACGCCATTGTGCAATGTTTGGCTTTCCCTTCTTAATGGAATCGGGATTAAACAGCAACGCTTTGGTGACAGTACGGGCCCGGCTTCAGGACTGGTAGCGTAACCTCCCAAAAATTATGTTACGCTTGATTTTAAGTTTGAAACTCGTGATCTGGATTTCAGGTGCTGCAGTTTTTGCTGAATCTTCGCCACAGAGTGCGAAGATGCCAAAGAAGCACATCTCATTCTTTGAATCTTACTGTTTAGATTGTCACGATTCAGATACCCGGAAAGGAAAAGTCGATCTTGAATCGCTTCCTCTTGATATTGCGACGATCCAATCGGCTGAGCTTTGGCAGAAGGTGTTAAACACTCTAAATTCGGGAGAAATGCCACCCGAGAACAAAAAGGCACCTGATCATGTGAAGAAGACCGAATTTCTCGCCGATCTTTCGGAAACATTGGTGGTCGCCCGAAAACTCCTCAGCGACACCGGCGGTGTCACCACGATGCGCCGCCTCAACCGCCGAGAGTATGCCAACACGATTCGGGATTTACTTGGCGTTTATATTCAAGTCGACCGACTGCCTGCCGATACACGCGAGGGATCTTTTGATACCGGCGGTAATTCGCTCTATATTTCTTCGGATCAAATTGGAACCTACCGTGAATTAGGCAATGAAGCTCTGAAGGAAACGTTTAACTTGACTGGTAAAAAGATTAAAACGAGTAAACATCGTATCGATTTTGAAAACAGGATTAATCAGTTAACCAACGACGAATTTGATCGTCAGATCAGTATTAAGAGACGCTACCAACGCTGGACTCGTTCGGTCGACCAAGCCGCAACCCATTCTGACAATGTTGCGATTGCTAATCAGATCCGACAGGAGTTTCGTAATAAAAAGCCAATACACGAATTTTATCGCCATTGGGCACGCATCCCCAGTGCACCGAATCCAGCAGACTATGGGTTTCCTGATGCCGAAGATGCTTTTCACCATGATAGTCAGTGGGGTTGGATTTTGCCTAAGGTAATGGACTACAGTTCTTTACCTAGCCGAGAGGGTGGTATTTACCTGACCGATGAATCATTGGCGATGTATGCCGTTAGATTTTCGATCCCGGGAAATTGGCCAGCCGGGGAAGTGATCGTTCGTATTCGGGCAGCTCAGGTTCCACAACGTGTCCTAAAGCCATCCCGGAATGAAATTCAACCTACTATCATCACCAAAAGTACAAGTGAACAGAATCGTTATTTCCTCGATGTTGATTCTGCCGATGGACGGTTCACCATTGGCACCCATCAGGTTCTTGGAAGTATTGAGGAGCCACAGACCATAGATTTTCACCTGCGGGTTTATCCTGGCGAGCAGAAGCAATTTCGGCTCCGTGAGCGCGGTGGTATAGAGGGCGTAACGCAGAATCGGTCGAAGCAATACAAAAAACAATTTGGAGTCGATGGCACCGATCCGGCAATCTGGATCGACTATGTGGAAATGGAAGGTCCCTTTTATACTGCGGCGGAGAAATCGCGCCATCAACTGGTCAAGAGTTGGATGGACCGTGTGCAGCGGGATGAAGCTGGCGAAGTCGGCAAGGTGATTAGCGAATTCGCCACCCTGGCTTACCGAGGTCGCGTCGCCTCACCCGAGTTCGTCGTCAAGCTGGAGGCAATCTATCATGATCATCGCAGCAATGGCACAGCTCCCCTCACTGCATTGCATGAAACGCTCTCGATCATCCTGGCGTCCCCCAGTTTTCTCTACCTGGCTGAGGCGGGAGGAACTGAAAAGCGGCCACTTACCCAGTTCGAATTGGCTGCCCGCCTCTCCTACTTTTTATGGAGTGCTCCGCCGGATCAGCAGTTACTTGACTTGGCAAATGAATCAAAACTAATCGACCCAGTCGTGCTGCAATTAGAGGTCGACCGCATGCTTTCCGATCCGAAGAGCTCTAGTTTTGTCGAAGCCTTCCTCGATCAATGGTTGGGGCTGGATCGGCTCGACTTCTTTCAGTTCAACGTTAAAAAACACCCTGAGTTTACCGCGGGGACGAAGAAAGTCGCGCGTCGGGAGATTTATGAAACTTTTGCTCATTGGTTGTATGAAAATGGCAGCCTTACCAATCTGTTAGCGTCCGACACTATCATAATTAATGGACTTCTTGCAGACCTTTATGGCATTCCTGATGTGGTGGGCGATCACTTCCGTCCCGTATCAGTACCCCCGAGTTCGCCCCGTGGCGGACTTCTCGGCATGGCCGCCGTCGCGGCGATGGGGAGTAATGGAGACCATACCAGTCCGGTGGAGCGTGGCGCCTGGGTCTTACGTAAATTGGTCAATAACCCGCCACCGCCTGCACCCCCGAATATTCCACAACTAGCCAGACTAGACAAAAAGTCGCTCAGCACTCGCGACCGCATCGCATTACATCAGGAAGAACCCCAATGCGCCCAATGCCACCGTCGGATCGATCCGATTGGTTTTGGCCTGGAAAATTTCGACGCGGCTGGAAAGTGGCGCACCCTCGATGATCACGAAGGTGTGCCAGTGAACAAGCGGACGATCGATCCATCTGGGCAGATTCACAACGGCCCAGCATTCAAGGATTTCTTCGAACTGCGCTCGGTTATCCACCAGCAATACCCTGAGCCTTTCGCCACAGGTTTCGCAGAAAACCTAGCCGAATATGCATTGGGCAGACCGGTGGGATTTACCGATGCTGATTTGATCGAGAAGATCGCGTGCGGTGGTTCAATCCGCTCCCTCATTCTTACCCTGGTTCAAAGCGAGACTTTTCTGACTAAAAAGTAGTAATCTCCAGACCACATATTAATTGAACAAAAGCCAGGGTTTTTAGATTGGACTGATCTTACAAGGAGTAGTTCAACACCTGAGCAATTTCTAAATAATCATCCCCTCGATTCAAAAGTTCTAAAGAAGTGCCTTTGAAACTTTAACTTGATTGATAATTTTTCATAAGTTTCTTAGATCGGGAAACTCTAAAGTCTTTTAGTGGGGGCATGAAACCCCTATATTGTCATCGCGAGGGCTTAAGCCCGTGGCGATCCACTGTGAACCAGTAAGCGAAGAGACAAGTCGTACACGTAATTCAAGACACGATGGATTGCCGCGTCGCTCACTTCGTTCCCTCCTCGCAATGACAAGGGTGTGCATGTTGTGACCGAACCGCACACTACCATTCCTTACCACACCTTGTCATCGCGAAGGCTGAAAGCCCGTAGCGATCCACTGTGAGCCAGTAAGCGAACCGCATTGTCTGAAATATCCATTGCATGCAGTGGATTGCCGCGTCTTTCACTTCGTTCTTTCCTCGCAATGACAAAGTCTGTCTATTGTCATGGAACCGCACCCAGAATATCTAACACCCTTGTCATCGCGAGGGCTGAAAGCCCCTGGCGATCCACTGGGAACCGAGGAGCGCATAGACAAGTCGACCGCCTTCCCCCGTGATATGATGGATTGCCGCGTCGTCGATTCCGTCCTCCTCGCAATGACAAATTTTGTGCATTTCGACTCCAAGTCGCACCTTTTCATCGTGAGGACGTAGCCCGTGGTGATCCACTGGTCCTGAGTAATCGCACCGCACCCTTATCTCCCTCCTCGCGATGCCCAATGTAAACATACTTGACTGGATGCCTTAAAGGCATACACTTAAGGTTTGAATGCAATTTGATTGGAATCCGAAGAAGAATGAATGGCTGAAGAAAAATAGAAAGATCTGTTTCGAGGAAATCGCGTTGCTATTAGGGGAGGGCAGAGTGTGGAAAGTGGCAGACCATCCCAATCAGAAAAAATATCAAAATCAAAAAGTATTCCTGGTTCCAATTGATGATTATATATATTTCGTGCCTTTCGTTTTGGAAGAGGACATGATCTTCCTTAAGACCGCATTTCCCCACCGAAAGGCAACCAGGGATTATTTACAGGAAAGGAAAAAAGATGGATAAAGAAGAAAAGAAACTCGCAGATGCTTATGATCGTGGATTGTTAAAAACGGAGAATCCTCCCGATGATCTACTGGACTTGCTCAAACAGGCCGGGGAAAAAACCTTTAAGAAGGACAAGCGCATTAATATCAGACTGAGTAGCCATGATTTGATCGGTATCCAACGAAAAGCGGCTCAAAAAGGAATTCCCTATCAGGCATTCATTTCCGGACTTATTCATCAGTATGTGGAAGGCGACCTGGTGGAGGAATCACAGAGTAAATACGGAAAGAAGTAACCACCTGGCTCTCTTGCTTTATTTGGCATCGGCGAGCATGTCTTTTTTTGCCAACGCGTGGGCGTAGCCCGTGGCGAATAACTGTGCTTAAGTAATTGTACCGCATTATCCGAACGCATCCACTGCACGCCCTGGATTGCCGCGTCCCTCGCTCCGCTCTCTCCTCGCAATGACATGGTGTGTGTAGTCCTCGAACCGCAGATGTCATTCCCCCCTAGCTTGTCATCGCGAGGGCGTAGCCCGTGGCGATCCACTGTGTTTAAGTAATCGTACCGCATTATCCGAACGCGTTCATTGTATGCAGTGGATTGCCGCGTCGTCCGCTCCCGCTTCCTCCTCGCAATGACAAATTCTGCTCACTACGATTCTTTACCACCCTTGTCATCGCGAGGGCTGTAAGCCCGTGGCGATCCACTGTGAACCAGTAAGCGATGAGCGAATAGACAAATCCTAATATCTTATCTCTGTCGTATGTTCGGATATTATTCTCGGTCGGTGGAAATAGATTCGGCGTATTCCAGTTCACCGGTGTTTCCGTTATAATATTGAAAAACCACCTGGGGGTGAGGGTAGGCGACCCAGCGTTCATCTCCGAGTTTCTTGGGCATGTTAAAGACATTGTTGATTTTGACCACCGCATAGTGGGGATAGAGTCTTTCCATCCGGGGTAGGTCGGGTAGGATGTAGGAACTCCAGCGGATATCGCATTCCCTTGGGCCGAACTTAAACTTACCGGTGGCAGGACGGTCCATTTCATCGTTTTTCGGAACATGGTTTACGCTGTTGTGCGGACCGCAGCAGAATTCCCAGACGTTTTCAGTAATCTTAATTGCGAAGCTGTTATGAAGATCGCCGGTGAGCACAAATACTTTTTTGCCCATTTTCTCCCATTCGGAAATAAGGTGTTCCCGTTCGTCAAAGAAGGCGGTCCATGCCTCTTCTTTATTCGCGGCCGCCTCGAATCCGCCGGCTCCGCTGTGAGGAATCATAAAGGGAACCGTGGAGATGACGAAGAAGAAATCGGCGTCGCTCTTTTTCATCGAATCAAGGAGCCAGTTCATTTGGGTTTTACCGAGCATAGACAGCCCTTTCTTGCCACGGTCCGAAATATCATGCATGTCCCGGGCACCGCGGGTATCGAGTAAAAAGTATTCACAGTTACTGACTTTAAAGCTGCCATAACTCCTTCGACCAATTGAGTAAGTGATCTCGTCGGAGACTTTTGCGGGCATGTGGAGTTGGAGGGTATTCTTGTCGACCACCTTTTTAATATCGTAAACATAGGAATTGGGATGGCCTAAGGATAGATCATCATAGGCGAGATCATTTACACCTGCCTGCGGGGTATCCCAATGCACATGCAGGTTGAGCATTTCGTCGAGAGGGAGTTTGGAAAAATTGGTGGAGGGATCGATTAAAAGGTCACTCCCTTTTTTCATTTCGGCTTTTCCAAAGTGGATGGGGTGTTCGTATTCAGTTGGGTTGGCCCAGCCAAGGTAATTGTAAAAAGCATGGGTTCCAATATCACGAAAGACGGCCCGTCGGTCACGTCGGCCCGCGGTGGCAGCCCCCCAGATATCATTGACCAATTCGTGGTCGTCAAAGGTGAAGTAGCTGGGTACATTTCGATGCCATTGGGAGAGGGAAATTCCCCGACTGAGGTAAAGTTTGTAATTCTCCCAAACTCCAACGACCGTGGGCATGTGTTCGACCACGGGCGGAATTTCATCAATGCCCGCACGGAGACGCCAGGCTTCCGCCGGGTATTCCCTCAATTCTTCATAGAGCCAATCCCCGTTCATAATATGAAAGTGGGTCTTGTCCGCCCAGTCGCGATTGAGGGTCTCATAGGTTTTCCCACGATGACCGTTTCCATGAACGGGGTTTTGGTTGGCACAGGATCCGATTTGAAACCGGAAATTGAACAGACCTTCAGGGTTGTATTTTGCATTGCGGGTTTTTTCCGCACTTGGAAGGGTGAGGAAAGATCCGGGCAGTCCATGAGGGCGTCCATTGACCTGAATCTGATAATAGTACCGCTGGTCGGACTTTAATCCATTGAGGGTTACATAGCCGGTATTGTCATTTTCAATCCGGGTGGTTACAGATTTGGAAATTTGAGTAAGTTTTCCTTCGGTGACGCCGTACCGGACAGAAAATTCTCCGGAATCAGAAGTTCGACCCCAAACCCGTACACTTTCAGCTGTGGGGTGGCCCAGCATCGGCCCGTGAGTCAGGCGTATTGGATCACGGGCAGCTCCAAGTGAGATTATTGAAAATAGAAAACAGAAAGTGGTAAGTATCTTAGTCATTGGATTAAATCTATTTTTGTAAGTGTGTAATAAGGAAAGAAGTAGTACCGGAGTGTTTAGTTTTCGGTCCGTTTGGGTAATACAATTCGCATTTAACTCCGTTCGCGAGGCAGTGTTCCTGCAATTTTACCCCGAAGTTGGAGGTATGGGTGGGGTCCTTTTGCACCTGTCCGAGAGCGGGGGGAGAATTATACTGTAAAAAAATGGGAGGATCATCTTTCGTGACATTCGCATAGGGGGAGTATTCTTTGATCCAGGGCATGATTTCCTTGCGTTTCTTAAGGAATGTATCGAAAGGGTGCAAGCCGAAGGCATGGCCGCCGTATTTACTGTTGGGTGTCCATTCCTTCATTTGTTTGGGATCGAGGGTGGTCTGGGCACCTGTAACTGCGGCACATTGTAAACGACTCGATTCACGAAGGATGGGATCTTTGTTTTTTGGATCAGCAAGGTCATCATGGAAGGCAAGCCAAAGGCTGGAGCAGGCACCGGCGGATCCACCTGCAGCACCAATTCGTTTTTTATCAATGTTCCACTGTTTTGCCTGACTACGGACGAATTGGAGGGCTCGGGCAGCATCATGAAGAGGAGCTTTTACGGGTGGTGATTCGTCCGACGTGACATAACGGTAATTGATTGCCACAATGGAGATGCCTTTTTGTAGAAGGGCATCGGGGTCGGCAAAACGATCTAGTCTTTCCTTGGATCCTCCTTTCCATCCACCTCCATGAATCACAAAGGCGACTGGAGCTGGGCTTTTTGATTCTGCCTTCCAAAAATCAAGCACATTGCGTTCATGTTTCCCATATCTCACTTCCGAATGAGTGGGCTTGGGTACTCCTGGTGAATACGTGGGGGGCTTCGTCTTTGCAAAAGCGGGTTGCGAAATAAGTGCAAAGATAAAAAAGAGAATGGGTTTCATATTTTTGTTTAGATTTTAAAGATATTAATTGATGAAATAACAGCGATGTCCACGAGAAAAATTGCCGATTTTTTTCTTTTGTTGGATATAACTACCGCAAAGGCAATGAATTCGTCCTGATCTTGCTTGAAATCAAAATATTACAGTTTTAGATAGGGAGCAGGGCATGTTGTTCTTTCTCCTGATACCCCGATTCGGAATGAAAAGAGAGAGGAGAAGGATATACACCCGCTCTTTGGGGTAATAAGAATTAATCCTTTGCCAGTAAGGTTTTCTTATTGCAATTATGTTGCATTAAATGGATAATAACCCTTTGTGATTCGTTTTCCCAAGATTTTATCTCTTCTGTGTGCTCTGTTAATTGGTGCTCTATCGCTTTCCCGCGTGAGTCCGGATTTGCATTCCTCCCTTTTTCATGGAGATGGACAGTGTGCACACGCGGAAGGAAAAAAAGGGTGCGGGACCGAGAAGAGTCAAGAAGACCAAAAAGGCGAGGAGGAAAGTTCCTGTGCGGTGGTTCTTTTTGGACAGGGCCTCGAGGTTCAGGCACACTTTCAGATTTCCGCGTTTATCGGGCATATATCGGAAGCGGAATTTTCCACTGTCCAATTATTTGGGACATCGTGTAAGCATGATTCGTTTGGTGCCCGGGATCCCCCGGTACAGGCGTAAGTTTTAATTGACGGGTAGAACTGCGGACTAATCCGTGGACTCTCCTTTTTTTAATTTTCGAATTCATCCTTCGGCACAGCCGGATTACACTATCTTAAAAAAGTGCTCACAACCCTTGAACTGAGCCAAACATAACAATTATATGAAATTTTATATTTTCCCCTTTTTACTTTCTGCTTCCTTGGGTTTTGCTCAGGAAAAAGCCGCAGATAAACCAATCGTAGAGCTTGACTCTCTGACGATCGAATCATCTCCTTTAGGTACCAAATCTAATAAATCCACTCAGGCGTGGAGTGTGCTAACTGATAAAGAACTCCAAAGAGCAAAAGGGACTACCATCGCGGAGACATTGATGGATACGCCCGGCGTCAGTCAGACTCATTTTGGCCCGTCTGCAAATCGACCGATTATCCGCGGAATGGATAAGTTTCGGGTGAGGGTTTTGCAGAATGGAACTGATTCCTTTGATGTGTCCGCACAATCAGAAGACCATGCGGTTCCCATTGATCCTTTAATGGTCGATCGGATTGAAATCCTTCGAGGTTCATCTGCACTATTACATGGAGGAAGTGCCATCGGGGGTGTTGTTAATGTAATCGATCGAAGTATTCCTACCAGTCCCTATGATTCTCCGGGTGCATCACTTCGTTCCAGTTATACCAGCGTCAACGACGGATGGAATTATGGAGCGATGGCCTTTGGAGGTTCCGACAAACTTAGTTTTCAAATCAATGGGTTTAAACGCGATTACAATGATTACGACGCTCCTACCTTCTACACCGAGGATCATCATGATGGATCTGTTGAAGGTCCATTTAATAAAGTTAAAAATAGTCACGGCGTTAGCTCTTCGGTTGGGTTGGGAGGTTCTTACTTACTGGACTCAGGCTTTGCAGGATTCAGTTTTTCGAGTTATGAGAATGATTATGGCGTTCCAGGTGAACATGCGGTAAATGAAACCTTAATCGAAATGGAAAATGATCGTTTTGAGTTCCGCTCCGAAATCGAAGTTTCTGATTCTGATTGGTTAACCGGAATTGATTTAAACATTGGTTATGGTGATTATAAACACAGTGAAAGTGGTTACGAAGATGAAGGTAGCGGACCTGAATGGCATACTCACGCCACTTATTTGCGAGAAGGATTTGAGGGTAGAATCGCTCTTGCTCATGAATTTGGTAACTTGAATGGAGTCTTTGGTATTCACGGACTTTTCGATGAGTTTAAGATTGTTGGAGAAGAAAGTATTTTTGGCGGTGCGTCTGGCCAAAATGATGCAATTAGCTCTGAGGATTCATCTAAGATTGGAATTTTTCTGGCTGAAGAATACAGTTTGTCCGATCAGACTACCCTGAACGGAGGAATACGATGGGAAAGTATTGAACGCGATTATGAAGGAACTTCTGATATTGATGATTCCACCTTTAGTGCAAGCGGAGGCGTTTCCCACGATCTCAGCGAGATTTGGAATATAAGTGGAAACCTAAGCTACTCTGAACGGGCTCCAGATACCGCCGAATTGTACTCGGACGGGGCACATCATGCTACGGAAAGTTTTGAAATTGGAAATCCTAATCTAGACACTGAATCTGCGGTGGGAGTAGAAGTAATCATTCGCAAAACTGTGGGTAAGGTAACCGGTCAATTTTCCGCTTTCCATACAAAATACAATGATTATATTTTCCTTGAAGATGCTGAACAAGTTCGTGATGGAGAAGGTAACTTGGGTGATTTGGTTGGTAATGATGGGCAACTAGGAACTGAAGATGATGAGTTCTCTTCAGGTGCGGAAGGCCTACCCGTAAAAAATTACGAGGCGGTAAAAGCAGAGTTTCAAGGCATAGAGGTCGAAATTGATTGGTTGGCTATGGAAAGCCCTGGTAGGAATCTAATGTTATCCGCTTATGGCGACATGATCCGTGGAAAGAACAAAACGGAAAGTACTAATTTAGCAAGGATTCCAGCAGCGAGACTTGGAATTGGATTTGAAGTCCAACAAGAAAAATTAGATTTTGGAATGAAGCTTACCCGATCATTGAAACAGGACAGAGTTGCTGCACACGGAGACCATAGTGAAGATCCAACTGCGGCCTATTCTATACTCAATGCCTTCGCTTCGTATGATGTAAGTTTCGGAGATTCCGTAGGAGAGTTATTTGTCAAAGGGTCCAACCTTACTGACGAGCTTGCCTACAATCATGCTTCCGTGCTGAAACAGTTTGCACCTCTTCCCGGACGCAGTGTTGAAATTGGTCTGAAGTTTGATTTCTAAGGATAGAAGAATCTAGTTTTTAATCCATTCTTTCCAGGAACCCTCGATCACGCCGTGATCGGGGGTTCCGTCGTATAGGAGGTAGCGGAATTTTGAGATGTAGGGCTTGCCGGGTTTGATCGTAAAGGGCTCCTCGACCATGGGGGAATAGACAAAGTAGGGCATTGTCGGGTGTAAACGTACCCACTGGGGAAAGCGGAAGTTATCCGGGTGATTCATCACCACAACCCCACATTCCTGTCCATCGACCGGTCCATGCATCGCCACCCAACGGGGGCGTGAATGATTGCCGTTCTCGCGGTTCTTTCCTTCTGAGGTGATTATTGCCCCCAGTGGATTTCCATCCTCGTCTAATTTGAGCCACTGATCATTTCCCCGGATTGCCATCCCTCCGTAGTGGTATTTTTGAATAATGAGCGGATCTTCGGTGGCACAGCTTTGAATGGAAGTCAGATCGAACTGATGATAAGGAAGTTCTTTTCCGGGAACCGTAATTTTCCAGGTTTCCTTTAGAATCGGCTGATCGAAATCCTTTCCAGCGGTAAAGATCTGTTCGAATTGAAGGGGCAGAGCTTTCTTGCTTTCAGTTTTTCCCAAAAACCGGTGGAAGCGAATATCACCGAGTTTCTTTTTCTGGTTCCAGAACTCGGTGGGCTTGTCACGAAAACTTGACTTGGTCCAGGCGAAGAACAAGCCGTGCTGATGAGGGTGATCAGGTGCATAGTCTCCGGTGATAATTTTTCCGGAGGGTGAGTAGAGTGGATGGATGTAACCCGTGCGGGAGTAATGGGGGGCATTATGCTTTGCCTTTTCCGAGGGTTTCTTCCGGTATTCGAAAAGCGGTCTTCCCTCCACGGTGCGAACTATAACAAACTCTTCCGTTTCATGAACGGAAGGGCGGGCATCCGAAAATAAATTTGCTAGACTTATAATTGGAAGCAAAGAGATTACGAAAAGTTTCATTGGAATAAGTATGGATGAAAGCAAATCTTTGCGGTAATTTAAGGATATGAGCAAGCGAATCGTTTTTGGAATCCCGATAATATTTGTAGTACTTGGAGTTTTTAGCTGGCTTGCTTGGCCGAGTGAGGAGGAACAGATCGGAGCCTTATTTGAGGAGCTCAGTGAGATCGCATCCAAGACAGAGGATGCATCGACTCTTTCCGATGCCATGGTGGTGAAAGATTTTAAGAAATTGTTCGCACCCAAAGTGGTCATTTCCATCCGGAGTAAGGCAAGAATTGCGGGGGAGCACACCAATCAAGGACTAGCACAGCTATATGGCCGGTTACGCGTGGCATCGCGTCGAATGGAGTTGCGCTGTGAAGAGTTGCAAAAGATTTCCCTTGGCGATGGCGTTGCGGTGTATGCCGTCAAATTCTATGCCGGATGGACGGGTAAAGGCGGGAATGTGGTTCGGGAGAATGCACATTCCAGAGTGGAACTGAGCAAGGTCGATGGGGACTGGAAGGTCAGCCAAATCGATTACCTGAAAAAGTGAAGTAAACTTTTTTCTACAGTTCCTTCAGTTCCTGATCGGTCCATGGATTATCCCGGTCGGTATGTTTCCTTCGGATAGTTGAGACCGTTTCTTTTTCCACACAGTCTCCCTCTTTTCCCCAGGCATATCGTATGTAGGTAAGCAGTTCAGCGAGCCGGTCCTCCCGTTCGATTCCAAATGCTTTGGCCGGTGCCATGTATCCAGCCGAGTAATTTTTGCCTTCGATCGGTCCCATTAAGCCGTGGAGGAAAAGCGGGACTAATTGTTCGGGTTTTCCGTGCACCCGCTTCGAATCGACGAGGGAGGGGGCAAGGTATTGATCGGTACCGGGAACTTGTACCCCTTTTCCATCCGCTCCGTGGCAGGATGTGCAGTGCTGAAAATAAAGCCTCTCTCCGTTTTGGATCATCTTTCGATGGGTGGTATCAAAATCTTTGGCTAATTTCATTCCCCGGTCCCAGCTGGAAAGAATACGGTTCCAGGCCATATCGGTTAATCCCCTTTGATCTTTGGAAACTTTTTCAAATGCTTTTTTGCTTTTTATCTGCTGAATCAATGGAAGGTGTTTTTTACCCCATAGAGAAATGGCGGTGGCAAGCATTACTCCCTGATCTCGAAGATGACGGGAGGCAAGGGATTGGATCAATTTCTCAGCTTGAGGATCATCTGTGGTTCCAAGGCTGAAGATAAGCTGCTCGGCTACTCTAGGGTCGCGTTCGTTTTCCAATGGAAGAAGCAGATCGACTTCCTCAGGTAATCCGGGTTCGATGATTTGCACCATGGTTCGTCGGATTTCTGCAGCACGATCCATGAGGGCTTCCTTTTTGATTTCAGGGGTTATGGCCTGCATCCCGTTCAATGTCCAGAGAGCATGTATGCGGGGGAGGGGAGACTGGGTGAAGCGAAAGAGTCCTTCCAGTAATGGGATGGCCTTTTCACGATCATTTCGAAGCAGAATTAATTTTTGAGCGGTGTCCCGCCACCAGCCGATCGGATTTTGCAGATGTCTCACCAATTCCTCGGTGCTTTCCGAAAGCATCTGCGGTTTCTCCTGATAGGGGCGATGATCCTGATGCCGGATGCGCCAGATTCGCCCCATTTGAATGTGTTTGTTTACACCGGTCCGTCTGGCGAACTCACGGTTTCCTGAATTGAACCAAGCTGCATCCTGAATGATTCCACGGTACATATCAGTGACATAGATGCATGCATCCGGGCCGACGGCGGTGTTGATGAAGCGGGAATTGAAATCGGAGGATCGCAAGAATTCTTCGCCCTCAGGTTCGGCTTTGCGGAGCATGAGTTTGCCATCTGGGTATTCCACATAAGCCCGGCGGACCACATGAATAGTGGGGTCGCAGAAGAAATAAGCACCCCGTGAATCGTAGGGAAATTTATTTCCCCGGTAAATCGACTGACCACAGGCGGAAGTGAAGCCCCGAACTGCATCGACTTGTCCGCCCCGGTCCCCGGTCAGGCAAATGCTGGTAGCTTTAGTAAAGGCGGGGTCATAGGAATTACCCAGGGACACCGGATCTCCTGCAGGCAAATTTTTGGCCAACCGGTGAACGGTCTTCCAATACTTTGGATGAAACTGTGCAGATTTGAGGGGACGGGTGTTATCGATCCAGAAAAGTTTTCCGTAATCATCATGGGTCAGGCCCCACTGGGTCCAGTGACCGGGCTGTTTCTCAGCCCGCCAGGTCCCGTCGATAAACTGATAGCGTTCCATGTTGTAGGTGATATAGATCTGATTATCCACATTCCAGAGCATCCCAGAGTCCTGATGCTCGACGGATGTCTTGGGGCCGTTCCGGCTGTATGGGCCTCTTTCGTAAAGCATTTTGCTTTCATCCGCGATACCATCACCGTCCGTATCGCGATATGCGACCACATCCATGGTATCAGTCTCGCGCACTGCTATCCAGTCATCGAGGGGAAGGATCATTCGCGGTAGGTTGAGGTTGTCGACGAAAATGGTGGATTTATCCATCCTTCCGTCACCATCCAAATCCACCAGTTTTTTAATCCGCCCGTTGCGAAGGGTTTTGGTGCCCGTTCCATTTTCGTCCTGCATATAGCTACGCATTTCGGCCACATACATCGCCCCGTTTCCGTCCCAAACCGTAAGCACGGGTTCCTGTACCATCGGCTCAGATGCGACCAGTTCAGCGACATAACCGGAAGCAAGTTTGAAGGTTTCCAATTCCTCTTCGGGGGTGAGGATGGCATAGGGATTTATTTCCTTTTTGGCATGACCGGTAGATTGTTCTGCAGCCTTGGAACTTTTCTGATTCCAAGTTACAGCATGAGGCTGCTTAAAAGAAACTTCAAAGAGTCCGGGGAATTCCGGAGGAACTGGAAGAGTGACTTGGGCGGTGGCAGCATATTCAACAGAACGGGCCAAAATGGTCTGAAAGCCTACGCAGTGCAAACCGTCCCAATCGGTCTGCCCATTCCAAAAATGCCCCATCGTGGTGATGATGACCCGTCCCTTGCCGTATTTAACCTCATAAGTAATCGGTTCGTGTTCGCCGGTTCCTCCCTGTTTCTTGCTGGAATAAGCGGAAGAGAGAATGGTCAGGTTTTTGGCGGGGCCGCGCATGTTGTGATAAAGCTCATCTTTTCCGTGCATCCAGGTGGTGGGGATGTCCTTCATAATCGGATGATCCAATTGGCGAACATTTACCTGAAAGGGATGCCTGGAACCATGTCCGGAAGAACAATCGACACAGGCGACATAAGGTTTGTTTTTAAGCACTTCCCATTTGATACAGTCCCCAAAATTTGCGGGTCTCCACCCTAATCCGATCATTTCGTTGTAGGCATCCCAGTTCCGAAAAGCATTATTTGCGGCATGGACCAGAACCAGTCCACCTCCCTGGCGAACGAACTCGACTGCAGATTCCTTGGTCTCCTGAGCCCATTCTCGCCCATTATAGTTAAGCACCACTGCCTGATGCCTGCCGGTAAATGGATTCCAGTTTTTCCATTCCTCCCCCTGGCTCTCTTTGAATTCTTTTTCAGCACCTTGTTGAATATTGCGAAAATTATTATAACTCTCCTTGAGATAATGAGGGGCATCTGCTTTCGGTCCACGAATGCCCTTTATTGATTTGGTTTGGGGAGCGGTATCGATCTCAACCGAGAATTTGCCCGTTGCCCGGAGAGTGGCTTCGATCGAATCGGTTGTGCTTACCCAGTCGTGGTTATTCTGTCCGTCGACAATAAGAACCGGGATGAGCTTTTCTTCAGCCAAGCAAAATTTACATACAAGGAAAAGTGCTAACCAGTATTTGAAATTCAATTTAAACGAAATCATGCTAAAACTAAAGTATTGAAAATAAACCTTAGCAGAAAGACAAAACCTATAATTAATCTTATTGATTTATTTATTCGATAATCAGTTTCCCCTGCATTACCTGCCAGTGACCCGGGAAAGTACACAGAAAGGGATAGGTTCCGAGTTTGCGGGGTGCTCGAAAGTAGATGACATAGGAATTACCGCTTTGCAGAATGGGTGACATGGCAATGACACCTTTATCGTTCGGAACATAGTGCTGAGCTACTCCTTTAGGCGATGAGGCAAGCTTCATTGAAGCATCCATAACTGCGGTTAGTCGGTCGGGTTGCACAATGGCAACATTGTGGGGCATGCTCGGATCGAGATTACGAAAAGTCAGGGCGACTTTGGACCCAGGCTTTACCCGTAATTCCTTTTGATCATATTGTAAGCCGGCGATGGCATCCAATTCGATCCGTTCGATAGCAGCCAAGACCTGTTCGTCTCCGACGATCTTGGACTGAGCTTCCTGGGCAAGGAGTCTCCGATCGACCGGGCTTTTATCGGGATGGGGGAAATCATTCCATGTTTCTTTGGCAATTTTTTGATAACCCGGGAAATCGGTAAACTCCTTGCCCTGATGAAAAATGGAGTAATAAAGGTCGGGAGTGAAAGGTCGCCCGTCCCGGGTCTTCAATTCGAGATAAAGATGAAACTGCATGACTGGGTGGAGTTGGGGAATTTCCACAAAGATGGACTTGCCGTCTCCCAATGCATGAAGGGAGCGGATCTTTACCGGATCATGTCCGGTGATTCCGGGTTTGCGGACGGAATATTCAGGTGATCCATAAGCGTCGCTGTGTAGGTAATTCCATTGAGATGCAAAGACCTTATCCAGATCCAGGGAGTTTGGATCAATGAATTCATTGAAGCGGATGATCAATCCATTCTTACGGGTTTCCACCGAATCGGGAAGAAGCATCTCACCCCCAGTCCAACGAACCCGTTGCAGGCTACCGTTTTCCTGTGCGTAGCTTTGCCAACCATCCGTGCCCACGATGTATAAGTGTCCATCCTTGGAACTGAAAGATCCACGATGAGCACCGGAAAGAAATTCTCCGGAGAGGGGCACTACTCCTCCCTGCACTTTCCCGTCCTTCATCACTTCTCGCAGGACTAGGTAGTGCTCACAATACCCAAAGGAGGTACCGATCATTTTGCCGGCCAGGGGACCAAATCTTTCATCTCTCGGAACGAAAACGATATCACCGGATGAGTTGTCAATTCCGCGGGGCAGGAAACAGAGGGGCATTTCGTAACCATGTTTTCCAAACTCAGGCTTTGGCCCAAAGAAGCCATGGTAGCTTCCATAGCCCACTTCGAAGATGCCGGAGGCCGGTTGCCAGCTTCCCTCCTGAGGCATCGCAAACACAATCGATCCATCCGGGGAGACTCCGGTGCCATTGCATCCCCGCAGTCCGGTGGCAATTGCTTCAGGCTTGGAACCCGGGGTGAAGCGGGTCATCCCAAACTGGGATGAGCGGGTGAACCAGTAAAACCGATCCTTGTCATCCTGATGTAGGGTGAGAGCAAAACTGTTTCCCCTGGCGGTGGGAAATTCATTGGTCAGACATTCATAGAAATCGGCCTCTCCATTATTATCGAAGTCGTGTAGGCGGGTTAATTGGTCTCTTCCGATGACATGGATTTGATCATTGCTTATGACCAGTCCGAGCGGTTGATTCAGTCCAGAGGCGAATCTTTTCCAAACTAAGCGTTCGAGAGTATCATCGATTCCATCCACAAGCCACACATCTCCCATGAGAGTACATACGGCGATTCGTCCATCAGATAAGGCTCCCACGCCCCCGATTCTCATCGGTGTTTTGAATGGGTTCAGATCCCGATAGGGAATGGTGAGGGTATCAATTACATAAGGCGAACGGGGGATGACTTTCCCTAGTTTGCCTTTAGTGATGACGGCTTTATCAGACCATTGAGCCTCAGCGGGTTGAAGGAGTTCTATCAAATCGGATATCGATGATTCGCGGATAAAATCATTTCCGGTAAAGGCCACTCCCTCAGGAAGTTTTCCCTGGATCAACCGATGATAGGTGAGCTCTCCCTTTCCCTCGATCCACTCGTAGATCTCTGTCTTTCCAATGCGATACCCAAAGACGGTCCTGCCTTCGGTTCTGTAAAATCCAAGGTATTTGGTTTCAATTTTTTCCGGGAGTGTCCACTTACCTGCAGTAAACCCCTCCACTTTTTTACCCTTAGCCTTTATTCCTGATGTAATGCCATAGCGGCGACTTCCCCACTCGGGTAACCCGCCTTCCCAGGCATCCACGAAGCAAAGTTTTTCCGGATCGAAGACTGCCGAGTACTTACCCGCTTGTACGGACACTCCCTTGTTGGCCCAGCCCTCCGCATGATTGGTCGCCTGCATCAGGATTCCGCCAAAGTCGATTTCATTAAGTCGATCGTCTACATTATCAGATTCCGGGTTTTGTCCCCAGTGTCCCCAGCTCCCTCCGTCCAACCCAGGGAATGGATTGAGTATTCGTGAATAATTCTGATCCCCGTTCGTAATAAATTTCTGAGCTTGTTGGCGATAAAAGTCACGCAAACGGTTATGGGGAAAGGGGAGGGTTTTGTTCTCTACGCTTACTCGATTTAACGATTGCTTGGTTTTCTCAGCTGCTACGCTCTCGCCGCTCAATGAAAGGACAGCGGTCGATAGAATAACCAGCAACTTAGCCATACTAGGAAAAACGCTAGCGAGCCACTAGATCTGACATTCTTTCATCCCATGCCAGCGTAGCCACTCTCTTGAGGTCGCCGTCTTTTGAAATTCGGTAAGCGGCGAGACTGGCTCCGGTGGTGGCGGATACGAGGAGAAATTTTCCGTCCGGGGAAAGGGTCAGTCCCCAGGGGACTTGGTCGGCTTCGGTAAGGCCAAGAAACTCCGCCTTGCCGTCTTCCAGAACCCGATAACGGGAGATACGGCTAAAATCCTGACGGTGTCCGCGCAACCCGGCGTAGAGAAATTTGCCGTCGGGCGTGATCAGGAGATCCGAGGCACTCAATCCAATCTTGGACATGCCGGGTGGTAAAATGCTGATGTCCTGTTCCACCTTGAGCTGTCCGTTGGCTTCTCGTCGGTAGGAGGAAAGCCCAATGCCTTGCTCGTTACTAAAGTAGACCATTGGCAGGGTGGGGTGGTAGGCCATGTGGCGGGGACCCGAACCGAGGGGAGGCTTGGCATCCTTGGGTTCGAGCGGGGAGACTTTTCCGGTCTTGCCATCATATGCGTACTGTAGAAGAGCGAGGTTTCCTTTCACGTAAGGCACGTAGACGTTCTTTCCATCCGGTGGAAGGAGTACGCAGTGAGCTTCCCGCTTTCCTTCATCGATCGTGGTAACGGCTTTCCCCGGGATGCCCTGTTCGTCGAGAGGGTAGACGTTGAGCCGTCCGTTTCCGTAACTCACCCCCAGAATGTGCCTATTTTCCTTATCCAGGCTGAGGAAGCAGGCACCGTCGTTGAAGTTGATGTTCTGATGTTTTTGGTAGGATCCGTCCTTGTTTAAGAAAACGACTGCCCCAGGCACCTTGCCGGGATCTCCACCCGTGGCGGTGACATAAAGCAGAGGCTTGCTAGGATGAGTGGTGATCACACGGCCGGAGAAGTCGAATTTTACTTTCTCAGTAACCTCGAGTTTAAGGCTTTCGCCTTTGGGCGTTGCTTTGACAATCCATAGAGTATTTTCCTTCGAGCTTGGAGAATAGACATGGAAGGGTTTGGCATGAAGGCCGAGATGGCAAAGTGCGATCAGGTATAGAATGGATAGTTTGCGGATCATTATAAAAGAATTGTTTTTCGAAGAAATATAATCAAATGAAAACTTTGAATACAGTGGTTTTTTTGAGAATTAAGAGCAAAAGAATCAGATCGATTTCCCTAGTACTTTGGAAAGATATCCGGAGTTGGGAAACGTTCTTCGAACTTGTTTCCTCCGAGGTATTCCTCACGTGGTATTTGGACCTGGGGCCAGCTTCCGGGACAGATACGGATAACCCGCCCGGGACGGATACCTACTAGGATGAGGTCTGTCTGGAAGGTAACTTGTATGCCACTGCTTCCCAGGGGTGCTCCCCCTTGGATCCTTGTGACCCCGGTGATGCGGCCTCGGCTGGCCATATGGCGGGGGCCATATGCGCCGTGCGTGTGTTTCAAGGTGTTCTCGACCGGATTCATCATGGCGGAAACGTCCTTCTTGAAATCCGCGTAGAGGGAATCGTCCATGCCGCCGAAGAGGGTGGCGGTAACGGTTGCGGTGCGAAATTTACCATACTCGACCGCATCGACCCAAGCGGGCATCCAACGGCTGCGTATGAAGGCCTTGTGGGCCTCGGTTTGGTTACGGGCCGCCCGTTCGATCGAGACGTCGTCCAGCCAGACGTCGGAGACGTGAAAGCGGGTAAAGACACCGTCCGGTGTGGGCCTCCA
>CAWVXY010000012.1:0-78209 GCA_963934295.1 uncultured Opitutia bacterium | reverse complement strand
TTGAGTTGGAGTGTGAGTTCGGCAGCGAGTAATGGAGTGGCAACAGTATCGGGAAATGGAGCATCGCCCACAACCTTTTATTATCAGCCTAATACGAACTTTAATGGATCGGATAGTTTTGATGTGCTGGTTAGTGATGGAAATTTGAGCGATACAATCACAGTGAATGTTACGGTTACTCAGGTGGACGATCCACCTTTTACGAATAAGAAATTACCAGATATCAATGCGAGTGAGAATGATTCTGATCTTTCCATCGATTTATCGGGTTTGTTTGGAGATATCGATAATGAACCTTCCGCGATTATTTTAACTGCCGAGTCAAATAACTCGTCTATTGTTTCTGCCAAAGTTGTTCAGAACTTTCTGATGCTTGATTTCCAATACAATCAAAAAGGAACCTCAACGATTTCCGTCTCAGGTATGTCCAGCAATCAAAAAGCGACCGTTTCTTTTGATGTACATGTGGCTCCTTCCCGAAACAATCCACTCAATACGGCCTCTGTGAGTACTTTGCCATATGCGGATGCTAATGAATCTGGTATTTATCGATTGCAGGGAAGTATTTTGAACCGTGGATTATTTGCCATAACCGAAGGAGGGTTTTTGCTTGGAAAAAGTCATGATTTAAAATTAGGCATTCGCTATAAGGCTGATTTGATCGGTTCAATAGATGAATTTTTTATCGATTTGAATGATTCACAATTGGATAAAGGGGTAACTTATTATTACCGGGCCTATTTGAATATTGGAGGACATGAGGTTCTCGGTGGATTGCGTGAGTTTACATCTCCAAAACCAGTTGATACGAATGCATGGTATGGAAGTATGGAATCAATGGGTAATGGTTGGTGGCGATCAGATTGGTTTGGGGTGTTTTCAGTCCATGTAAATGAATGGATTTATCATGCTGATTTGGGATGGGCTTATGCTGTGGGGGATGAACAGGAAGGGCTTTGGTTATGGACGAGTGAAAGAGGATGGCTCTGGACAGCCGAACAAACATGGCCTTATTTATGGCAGCACCAAGCAGCCAATTGGTTCTACTTTCTTAAGGAAGAGGACCAAGCCGGACTGTTTTTTGACTTTAGTTCCGGTCAATATACTGAATAAACATTCTTTTTTCCTCAATCGCTTGGTTGGAGGTTTCAATATACTTTTCAATAATAATTGTAAGATAATGCTTGTTTTTGGTAATTAAATATACTGCTGTTAACATAGAGAAGCATGTGAGAGTATTAGCATCCATTTTTGATTTTTTAAATTCCCATAGATTTACATTGGGAATTTCGTCGTGTTTAATTTTCGGTTTTTTTGCATTGTCTTCATTAATATCGTTTGGACAAAATAGTTTACAAACTGGTTTGGTCGGTTGGTATCCATTTGACGGGAATGCCTCCGATATGTCAGGCAATGGAAATCATGGTACTGTAAATGGGGCGACCTTGAGCACAGACCGCCATGGACAGACTAATAAAGCTTACCAGTTTGATGGGGTAGATGATTTTATTGATTTAAATAATCCATCCATTTTGGGGACTACAAATAATTTCTCAATTCTTGCTTGGGTAAATAATGGAACAGGTACTATTTACGGTGAATTTAATGCTGCTGCGGGAAATTCTCGAAATAATTTTAAAATTTCAGGTAATCATCTAGGGTTAGATCAATATTTCCCCTCGGGAGGTGCAGTTTCAAGCTTAGAAATATTAGAACTCAATCAAACCAATTCCTGGAATCTGGTTGGATATGTGCGAGCGGGATCTAACTGGTCTTTTTTTGTTCATGGACAATTGCTAAACTCTGGTAGTAATGCGGAAAATTACTCTGGTTCGACACCAAACCTTGGATACATAGGAGCACGTGCGTACACTTATGGCGGATATTCTGCTGGAGCAAAAGATTTTTTTACTGGCTCTATCGACAATGTCCGCATCTACAATCGTGCTTTATCCAATGAGGAAGTAAGTAATTTGTATCGGTTGGAAAGTCCGAACCACTTTGTCGAGCTTAACTCAACGGTTGATTTGGAAATGATTCATGTTGAAACGGGCACATTTAGAATGGGAAGTCCGCTTACGGAAGCGGGTAGGGGAACGGATGAGACCGAGCACAATGTTAGCCTTACCAAGGAGTTTTACTTGGGGAAGTACGAGGTGACACAGGCACAATACGAGGCTGTCATGACAGGGAATTCAAATGGTTTGAATCCAAACCCAAGTAATTGGCCGAACAATCCAAACCGTCCAGTTGAAAAAGTATCGTGGGACGATATTGAAATCTTTCTGACTCGCTTGAATGATGCAGAGTATCAAGCGGGTCGATTGCCCCCAGGTTGGTCTTACACTTTACCCACAGAGGCCCAATGGGAATATGCTTGTCGTGCAGGTACAAGCTCTACCTATTTTTGGGGATACAGCATCAATTCGACCAATACAAACTACAATCAAAATATAGGCCAGACGCAAGATGTTGGAGAGTACGCACCGAATGCATGGGGTTTTTATGATATGCATGGTAATGTTTTCGAATGGACTGCTGATTTGTATGGTTCATACGATTTAAACTTAGTAGTTGATCCAGTCGGGCCAAGCAACGGGGTAAATCGAGTTTTTAGAGGAGGGTCATTGAATAATTCAAATTATTTTTCTAGGTCAGCTAAAAGACAATATCAGTCTCAATCTTACAGAAGTGAAACTAAGGGTTTTCGTCTTGCTTATGTAAAGACCAATCAATCACCGGGAGACCTTAATTCAACCGCTTCATTAACCGTTCTTGAGAACCAACCAGTTGGCTCAGTCGTTGGGGAATTCAACGCTACTGACCCGGATGCCAATGCAACTTTAACTTATCAATTAGTAAGTGGGGCAGGGGATGGAAATAATTCACTTTTTACTCTTGATCAAAACGGTACTCTGAAAACTGCGGTTACTTTTGATTACGAGACCAATGCATCCTCTTATTCAATTCGAGTACAGGCGAGGGATGAATTTAATGCCACCACAGAGGGTAACTTTACGATCAACTTGCTCAATAATTCCTGGGAAGATATTGCTCACAGTCAGAGGTTTTCACCAAGTTTATTAAATGGTTTGCAACTCTGGTTGGACGCGAATCATTCTTCCGCTTTGACTTCTTCTTGGAGCGATTTGTCGGGAAATAATAATCACGCCACAAGGAATGCAGACCCAGTTGTGGTCACGAATGCACAAAATGGTCTATCGCTCATGGACTATAGTGGAACAAACGGTCAGCACCACTCGTTCAACCGAATTTCTGATATAAGAACAGTTTTCTGGGTTTTGAAATACAATGCTGGATATTGGGTTTTATTGGGGGATACTACCTCGTACGATTTTCATAGCAATGGTGCGAGCGGAATTTTTCATTCATCTTTTGCACATAATGGTATTAAGACTGGATCAAGTTTCGCAATAAATGGTTCAGCTTATAATATTGATGGAGCATGGCCTCAAAGTTTATCAATCATTTCTCTTCGAACCAGTGCCAATGTTCAGGCGAGTAATTTTTCAAATGATAGGAATATAGGTGGTCGTTTCCCCAATGCCAGATTAGGGGAATTAATAGTTTTCAACGAGGCTTTACCCGATTATGAAATGGATTTGGTAGAGGGTTATTTAGCCCATAAATGGGGATTGTTTTCATCCCTAGATTATAGTCATCCGTTCTATGGTTCTGTTCCTACTGTCAATGATTATAATTCTTCACATTCATCGAGTGGTTCCTATCAGGCGGATTCGATTCCGAACTTGAGTTTCTGGTTGGATGCGAATGATTCGAGTACTTTCACGCTGGCTGATTCAAATGTTACTCAGTGGAGAGACAAGAGTGGAAATGGACATGTGATGGACCAGATCGTGGGTCCGGGAGCACCAACCCGTTTGGTTGCTAATGGAACTGGTTTTGTTTCTTTTGATGGTACCACATCTATTTACACGAATACACATTTAGAAGATGCTAATTATACAATTTTTACGGTTTCCAAACAAACGGGTGTTACCAATGCCCGCCTGATTGCCAGTAAGCAATCCAATTGGGCATTAGGATATTTCAATGGAAAGTATGATTCTTTTTATTTTAATGGATGGGTCAGACAAGGGCTTAATGCATCCAATACTCAAGGGCATATCCATGTTGTTTCGGCAAACGATGCAGATCAGGTAAATTGCTGGGTAGATTTTCTTCATTTGGTAAGTGATAGTAACTTAGCTCATGACTCTGCTTATAAACCGGGATATTTAAATCTGGGTGGATATGGTGCAGTGGAGCGAAGTAATGGAGAAGTGGCTGAGATTCTATATTTTAACCGCGTGCTTGATACCGAAGAAAGAGTTAAGATTGAGGGTTACTTGGCTCATAAGTGGTTATTGTCCAACCTTTTACCAATTAATCATTACTATAAAAATAATCCGCCTGTTTTTGGATTGCTTGAGGAGAACGCCACGGTGACTGGCTCGGTCCAATATCAGGGAGTGATTCCTGGTCCTGCTTATGTTTGGGCACTTGATCCAAACGGTACCAAGGTGGCGGAATATATTTTACCTGATGGAAATGGATCTTTTTCTTTATGTGTTCCCAAAGGGGGAGGGTATGATTTTAAAGCCTTTGTGGATGGGAGCCAAAATGGATATCCTACGACAGGGGAGGTTTGGAAACATTATCTCGATTGGAATGGTACATTGGGTGGATTTAATCTCTTACAGGTTGATGACAATCTGAGCGGAATTAATTTTAGTTTATGGGATCAGGATGCTGATAATGACGGCTTTTTAAAATGGCATGAGCATGTGGCTGGTACTCAGGATAATAATGCAAGTTCGACTCCGCCTTTGAATTTTGGCCTTCTCGCCCATTGGAGTTTTGATGAGACCAATGGAACCGTTCTCCATGATTCGTCTGGTAACGATATTAATGGAACTTTGCATGGGTTTAGCAATCCATGGAGTCCAGGCCGGGTGGGAGGTGCTTTTCGGTTTGATGGGGTCGATGATTATATATCCTTTAACGGGGCTTCGCAATTGGATGATATTCGCCCGATCAGTTTCTCGGGATGGATCAAACTGGATCAGAATGGGAGTGGCTATGTCATTGCCAAGCGCTCCTTGGGTACTGGGTATTGGAGAATGTTTGCATCTGCTCAAAGTAAGAGTTGGTTAATTAGGAAATCAACGGGCAATGTACCTTCGGTGACTACCACATCTCCCACATCCTATTTTCAATGGCAGCACATTGTTATGACTTGGAATGGATTGCTCGGTGGCACAAATAGTAAGATTTATCTGGATGGTACATTGGTCGGAAACGTTACCCGAAACAGTGGTTCAGGAGATTTAGTTTCTGATGTCGGAAATCTTTTTACGATTGGAAACCGACCTCAGAATGATTCATCTTATTTTAAGGGATGGATGGATGATTTTCGAATCTGGGAACGGGTAGTTACCCCCAATGAAGTTCAACAACTTTTCACGGGAGTACCTGATGAAAATGCCACCATTTCCGGAGTGGTCACTGATAGTACAACCGTGACGGGTTCGGTTATAATGTGGGTTTTTGACGAGAATGGAAACAAAGTAGCTGAACAAACTTTATTGAATGAACCGGGTGCTTATTCTTTCAGTCTGGTTAGAGGGCATTCTTACGATATAAAAGCATACCGTGATGGAAATGGAAATGGTTCTCTTGATCCGGGAATTGGCGAGTCCTATGCTCATTGGGGGGCGTGGAATGGAAATGGATTTGATCTTTTACCAGTAGATGGAAATAAAACGGGAATTGATATTTCCCTCACTTGGGAACCAGATTCGGATAATGATGGATTTTCACTTTGGCAGGAAACACAGGCGGGTACATCAGACCATAATTCTAGTTCCCGACCAGGGCCCAATTTCGGTTTAGTCGCATGGTATCCTTTTGACGGCAACGCTTCCGATATGTCGGGAAATGGAAGTCATGGTACAGTGAACGGAGTGACTCTGGGTGCAGATCGATTTGGTCAAATTGGAATGGCTTATGATTTTGATGGAGTGAATGATAAAATTATTGTTAACGGATCATGGCCAAATGCGAACTCATCCAGAAGTGTTTCAGCTTGGTATAAGGCACCCAGTCATAAAGGAAACATTTTTACCTTTGGTGATGGTTTATTACAAAAAGCAAGATTTTCAGTCGGCTTAAATTTTAACAATATCCATGGTTCATTAGGTTTCATAGGGCAGGGTCGTGATCAGATGTTTTCTGTTAATGGTCTTTATCATGCATGGAACATGATACTCCTTACATACGATGGATTATTAGGAAATCTTTATTTGAACGGAGATGTGCTTTCAGAGAGCTTTAACTATATTTTGGAAACAAATGGCTCAATGCCTTTAATTATAGGTTCGAATTCTTTGAATAGGAATGATGAATTTTTCTCCGGTTGCATAGATGATGTCCGCATTTACAACCGGGCACTTTCTGCTTTCGAAGTGCAAACTCTCTATCAAATGGAAAAGCCTAAGGAAGTTTTGACCAATGCCAATTTTCAGCCGGCGGTCAATTTGTGGTTCAGCGATGAGGTGAATGCCACTGCCACCTACGGGCACATCCGGGATTGGAATGTTTCCGGAGTGACGGATATGTCTACCGCTTTCATGGGAAGAACTGAGTTTAATGAAGATGTTAGCAGATGGGATGTCAGTAATGTGACAAATATGCGGATGATGTTTCGAGTTGCTCACTCATTTAACCAGCCAATTGGCGACTGGAATACATCTTCGGTAACCAACATGAGCAGCATGTTCTTTGAGGCTAAATCCTTCAATCAACAGATCGGAAATTGGGATACATCCAATGTGGTCAATATGAATGAAATGTTTAGGAAGGCATTCGATTTTAATGAGCCCATAGGATCTTGGAATGTTTCTTCGGTCATCGATATGCAGCACATGTTTCGAGAGGCTCGAGCATTTAATCAGGACATCGGTAGTTGGGACACATCAAGTGTCACCAAAATGCAAGCAATGTTTTACAGAGCTATTTCCTTCAACCACGCGATTGGGTCATGGGATGTTTCAGCGGTTACTACTATGGATGGAATGTTCCAGGGTTCATCAGTCTATGCCAATGCTCTATCCAATAGTAACAAGGCAGCGATTCATTCCGCATTTCAAACCAATCCCAACTGGCCTTATGACTGGGGGATTTATGCAAATACAAATCCAATTGATTTGAATACTACTGCCCCTCTTGCTATTGCGGAAGGTCAACTCATAGGATGCATTGTCAGTACCTTTTCCGTGTTCGATCCGGATGTGAATGCCTCCATTCTTTTCACTTTAGTCGATGGAAACGGATCAGATTCAAATCATGAATTTTCTTTGGATACCAATGGAACCCTTCGAACCGCAGTGGTTTTTGATTACGAGGGAGAGAATTCGGATAATGATCCCACTTTGCATGTCCGGGTACGGGCACGAGATGAGTATAATGCATCTGTGGAACGGTCTTTTATGGTCACCATTTTGGATGTGAATGATTCTCAACCTGACTTACCCGCAGATCATAACGGGAGTGTTGAGGCCAATTCTTCAATTCCAGGTAACGGTCTTCCTCCCACTGTAGACCCAAACGAAAGTCTGGAGAGTAATTCTACATTCCCCATTACCAATAAACCAATTGATGGAAATGATACTGCTGGGGATTCGAATGTAACATTGCCCATTATTCAAGTTTATCGTCCGATTCCGGAGACTTTAGGTTTTGTTGCTGATGGGAATAACACTTATCTGATTCGTGGAAGAATTCTTACTGATGGTGGGTCTTCCATTTTGGAATCAGGTGTTTTAGTCAGTGAGGATATCTTATTCCGTGGAGAAATGATCAGGCTGTCTTCCAATAAGATTAATAAATCTACTGAATTTACCGTGATGGTTCGTAATTTGACACCCGGCACGACTTATTACTACCGGGCATTTGCTAGAAATAAGATGGGCGAAACCCTCGGGGCTAGAAAACGATTAAAAACCCCAGAAAAAATCGATCTGAGTATGTGGTTTGCAGATATGCCAAAAATGGGGGGAGGGTGGAGAAGTTCCAATTGGTTTGGCTCATTCCAACAATTCCCCAAGGTTAAATGGATTTATCATTCGGAACTTGGTTGGGCCTATATTTTGAGTGACCAGAAAGACGGGATATGGATTTGGCAAAACGGGCGGGGTTGGATGTGGACTCAACGAGGAATATGGCCCTATCTGTTTAACCATAGGAATTTGGGTTGGTTATACCTTGTAAAAAGTATAAATGGGAATCCGTTCTTTTACGATTTTACGATTGGTAATTATTCTGCTGCTCCCTAAAAATTGGGAGTAAAAAAGTAGCCTTCCTAAATTCCCTTAATTTTATAATGGCACAAAAATAGTTTTTTTGTGTATGATGTATTTAAAGTGGATAAAGAGATATTAATAGAGACATTAAGGGATTTAAAAGAGAATCGTAGGTTGAGTTCCGAATCAGAGGCAATTATGAAGCCGTTAGTTGGTGGTAAGTATCTTTTCCCCTTTTCCTTTGTCGAGGCGAGCAGTACTTTTTCAAGTCGGCTAGACGATAGTTATTCAAAGGGTAAAACGGTGGTGGCCAATTTTTGGGATTGCGATCTGGAGTGTTCGATTTTGTTTCCTCCATCAGAAAATGAGTGGGTTGATGGATTAAAAAAAGGAGATGAATTTGAATCTGAGGTAAAGGTCTTGGCATTAGATAATTTGTACCAACGCGTAATTTTTGGTCAGGATTTTCAAGCGAATGATGAAGTAACTGAAGGAACTGAAGAAGAGAATGAGAAGTTAAGGTCTATTGGTGCGGTTGATAGGGAGAGAGGCGAAAAAAGTGAAACTGGAGATAATGAAGAAAAAGAAATCGTCTCCGACTTGGGTAATGATGAAAAAACTAAAGCGATTCAAGAAGAGATAACCTCAGTTGCCGTTCCTGAAAATTTATCTGAAGTGGGTTCTGAACAAAGCCAAGTAGTAAAAGAAAAATCTTTGGATGCTGAGGAAGAAAAGGTTTTAGAACCACGGACTATTGTTAAGGATAAAAGAGAAAACCCAAAATTATCCGATTTAAAAGTAACTAGAAAAAAGACTAATAGAAATATTTCGAACAAATCCAAAAAAGAGAAATTCAAAACCGAAGAAAATCCACCGCCCATTCCTAGTTTAAAAGTGCAAAAAAAAGCGAGGGAGATTGATTTTCGGGAATTGGAGCGAATTCGTGACAAGAGATACGAAGACGGTGCTGCTTCATTAACCGATGAAGAAAATGAACTTTTGAGCTTGGCAAAAGCACGAAGTAAACTGCTCTCAATTCAGGCCGCGAATAGTAGTAATTCCGAAAGAACTTCCAGAAAAAGAAACCCTCAAAGCATAAAAAAAGCAGACGAAAATATGGTAACTATGGGATGCCGTGGTATTTTCGGCGTGATCTTCGGCCTTTTTGGACTTCAAGCCTTTTTTCGGGGCTCCGGAATAGTCGCAATCATCACTATTGCCATTGCCTGGTATTTATTAAATCCGATTATAAAGAAATTTAAGGAAAACTAGAGTTCTTAGCAGTTAAACTCGGTACCATTTTTTGCGACGCTTACGATCCGTGAGCTTATTGGCTTCTTTATCTCCGACGAACACTTCCTTCTTAGGATCCCAAGTTAGCTCACGCCGGAGTTCGTACCCAATATTGCATAATTGGCAAAGGGAAGCTGTTCTATGCCCCGCTTCTATATGTGCTAAAGGTAATTCGCCGGAATGAATACAGTCTAGCCAGTCGTCGTGATGGTTTTTGGGTTGGCGAATGTTCACACTTGCCTTGAAGTCTTTGATTAAGTTTTCGGGATCTGACTTCCATGGTCCACGATCCACCCAAATCGTTCCTTCAGAACCATAAAATATCGTGCCTCCACGCCAGTCTGGTGATGAACCATGCACAACTTCGACGCCGTTTTTATATATCATTTTAAGGTCCCGCGTTCCTTCTTTGGGAGGGATGATTTTTACAGGTCCTGTATTATCAGCATCCATTGCCCATTGTCCGATATCAAAATGATGGGCTCCCATATCGGCTAGTCCGCCATTGCAATATTCTCGGTATCTCCTCCATGCCGGGAAGTGATTGTGCACATCATCGGGGCAAAGAATTTTGTTATAACCACGAACTGGAGCGGGGCCTTGCCAAGCGTCCCAGTCAATTCCTTCAGGAATAGGTTCGGTGGGAAGATCGCACGGGACAGGAGGATTACCCACGCAGACCCGAATTTTTTTAAGTTCGCCAATGGCTCCACTACGAATCATTTCCACGGTGCGACGGAATTTCCCTCCGTATTCGGTTCGTTGCTGGCTACCGGTTTGAAAGACGATATTGTTCTCCTTGACTGCCTCGGCCATAGCCCGGCCTTCCTTTATCGTGAGCGAAATTGGTTTTTCGCAGTAAACATGTTTTTGAGCACGGGCCGCTCGAATAGTTGGTTCACCATGCCAGTGGTCGGGGGTGGCAATGAGAACAGCATCCAATGATTTATCTTCGAGTAATTCCAAATAGTTTTTGGTTACATTAAGTCCTTTCCATTTTTTACTGGGAGAATTTTTCGAATATTCTTTTTCAATCAGTTCAATGGTGTGTTGGGTTCGCACATCAACAATTTCGGCAATACCAGTAATTTGAGCACGCGGGTTACGAATGAGTTTGTGTGCATGTCCACGGCCCATCTTGCCTGGTCCAATAATGGCAATATTGATACGGTTATTGGGGGATGATTCTCCTTTGGCGGCCCATATGTGAGAGGGTAAAAGAAAAGGTGCAGAGAATAGAGAGGATTTTTTAAGGAAGGATCGGCGATTTGTCATGAAAATTTTTAATTAGATTAAGGTAAGGAAAAAATCTGTAATGATTTAGGTTTGGTATAGCTTAATCAAACTTTTAAGGGACTTCCGGGTCAACCGGAAGAGATAAGTTTATTTAAAATTTAATTCACAGGTCTTGGACGAGAATTTCTTCCGCATCTTTCCATAATTGTTCGATGGCGTAATTGTCTCTTTGTTCCTGGGAAAAGAGATGCACGACAAAATCAATGGCGTCTATAACCAACCAACCACTAGGTTGAAAACGATCTTTGGAGTATAATTCGACTCCTTTTTCCTTAAGAGTCTTTTCCACATTATCGCGTAGAGCCTTGAGATGAGGATTAGAGTTCCCTGTGGCGATTACGAAGCAATCGGTTAGTGATGATTTTTCTCCAAAATAGAGGAGTTTTACATCTTCAGCTTTTTTATCAAACAGGGCGTCACACGAAATCTTTAAATTGGTAAGAAGTTCTTTTTTTGCTTTTGGAATTACTGTGCTCATGATGAATTTATAAGAAATAGAGTGACTAATTAATAAAAGAATGGGCGGCTTGTGGCAGCATATGTTTGAAATTTTGTCCGGTTTTAATTCGATTTCGAATTTCTGTGGATGAATAATTAAGCAAATCGTTTTGCATTAGTTGATAAGAAAGTCCGGGTATATTGGGAGGAGTGATTTCAACTTTTGACCTGGAAAAAACTAAAAATTGGCATATTTGAACTAATTCAAGATTGAATTTCCATCTTGTTAAATGTTCAAATTGATCGGCACCAAGTAAAACCATAATTTCAGATTCAGGATACTGTGATTGAATTTCGGTAATAGTATTGTAAGTGAAACAGGTCTTTTGCTTTTCAATTTCTAATCTACAAACTTCTATATTCGGAGTAACCTTGGCTATATGTTCAAGGATTTTCAAACGTGTCTCCGGGGAAAAAAAAGGTTTTTCACTTCGAAGGGGAGCGTGAAATGCAGGACATAATAAAAGGGTTTCCAAATTTGCCACGCTGATTGCTTGTTCTGCAAGGGAGAGATGACCCAGGTGAATGGGGTCAAAAGAACCACCAAAGAATCCAATTCGGGAAGGGACGGTTCGGGTGGTTTTCTCCATCCGATCATTATAAAGACCGACCCTCTGACTTATCGAAGAGGGTAAACATTTGTCCTTTTCTAAAATAAGTTACCTGACCTGAAGAGGAAACCACTAAGGCAAGGGAGTCGGTCACATGGGTTATGGCGGCTGCCGCGGCGTGACGAGTGCCCAATCCGCCCGGCAGGATGATATCATCTGCTTTAGCCTGGATCAAACAACCCGCAGATTCAACCACCCCATTGCCACGAACAATGAATGCACCATCAATCAGTGCAAGTTCCTTTATCGTTTCATCCATAAAGGGATTTAGGATACTGCGATCTTCTTCGTCGTAACCATGAAACGGATTAAGAATTAATGGTTTTGAGCGTTTATTAACCTCCTTGTAATCGCCGAGGATAAACATGGCACCAATAGACTTTCCCTCGCGACCTGTAGATGCAAGATCGGTTGCGATTGCTGTAATTCTTTCAAGGGCTTCAGCAGAAACATCAGGGGGGAGCATTTCTTCACCATGTCCAATAACGGATTCGAACTCTTCGTCCACATCCACAACTAAGACAGTGTCTAATTGGCCACTATTGGGAATCCCACCAATGCAACAGACCCGATCTTGAAACCCAAATATGTCTCTGGTCAAGCCGAGTAGAATCGCTGCCCGAAGTTGTGACAGGCGAGACCGGGAAAGCGCCCGGACGGCCAGTATTGCGTCAGCTCTTTGGTGTTCTTTATCGTCATCAGAAACATCCTGCCCGGCGAGAACTACTTTGAAACCTGGAAAGGTCATTCGCGGAGCAAGGCTAGGGGGGAAGACATCCGCAAAAATTAAAATGGTTGAACACTCGGCTGCTTTGGCAATTTTCGCAGCCTCATCGGTAAGAAGTTTGTTAAATTTTGTTCTCCTTCTGGCAGGACGGTCATCCGTTCCTGCGAAAGCTTTTCGAACTGCGGTGCGAAATTCATTTTTTTCCCGGGCCATCCATAACTGGTCCATGACTGAGTTGTCCTGAAAGGAACGAGCTAGGGCGGCAAGGAAAGAAAGGTAGTTTTTCGCTTTTTCACTAGCGAGAAGCAGAAAGACAAATCGAACATCCTCATAACTATCCTTTCCTTCAAAAGCTAATCCTGTCGGACACCTGCCAATGGCCAGGGCGTATGGTCTTTTCATGGGAACTCGGGCGTGGGGTAGAGCAACGCCTTCTCCCAAGTAACTGGATAGTGATTTTTCCCTGTCGATTAATTCGTTGAGTACTTTCTTACGCTTACCCGGAGTGGGGAGGAGGGTGGTGAAGGTATCGAGAAGCTCCGTGTAGGCGGAAGCCAGGTTTTTGCTGGAAATGTCGATAATTCGATTACCAGAGATGTAACGATCAATATGCATCTCTTAGCGAGTGAAAATAAACGGGTAAATAACCCGTTTTTGAATTTGGATAAATTTGTTTACTTCTCCCACTCAAGAGCACCACTTTTCAATTCGTAAACCAAGCCTGCAACGAGCACAAATGTAAAGAAGAGCATGGGGCCTAAAATAGGAATTCCCGCTGCAACTAAATCGCGATGCGTGAGCACCCAGGGGATGAGGAAGACCACATCAATATCAAATAAAATGAATAGCATCGCGGTGATGTAAAATTTGACGGAATATCGTGTTTCCCCTTTCGAGTCAGATGCTAACCCACATTCATAAGGAGAATCCTTAATTTTCCCCGCAGTTGCTCTTTGTCCAAAAAGATGACTGGCAAAAAGAATACCAAAGCCCATTCCGATAGCCAAAAGAATTTGGATAAGAACAGGTAAATAGTCTAAAAGTGTCATAACTATTGCATTGTATGGAATTGGCTTGGAGGCAAGTATATTCCGACTCAAGAAAGCCTTTTGAGATTTATTTCAAGAGGCTTGCCAAATGAGCTTTCCATCAATTAGATTCAAAACATGAAAATTTCATCACAAAACCTTTCTCATTCTATTCGTAAGCAAAAGGGTTTCACCTTGGTTGAAATCTTAATTGTCTTGGCTTTAATTGGCATTGTTGCCGGGTTGGCCATGTCAAACCTGGGAGAGATTTTTGGAGGCGGGAAAGTAAAAGCGGCCCAGACTTGGGTTAATAGTACAGGAGAAGCGTATGTGACTAGTTATTTTGCTTTGGTTGGAGAATATCCCAAGAGCTTAAATGATTTGAAAACTCCACCTGCAGGGACTCCACCTTTTGTTAAACGCTCTTCCGACCTACAGGATCCCTGGGGGAAAGATTATATTTATCAATATCCAGGAACTAATAATCCAGGGAGTTTTGATATTTCGACCACCGCTCCGGATGGCACCGTAATTGGAAATTGGGATACCGGGAAGTAATTTGAAGAAGGTACATGAGGCGTACCGAAAGCGTGCCTTCAGCCTTATTGAAGTGTTGCTTGTTCTCGCCTTGGTTGCGATATTGGTGGGGATTGTGGCGGGAAATGCGGGAGCATTTATCAAAGGGAGTAATTTTGAACCGCCGGACAGGGTTCTAAAAAAAGCAGTATTGGACGCCGTTTACCATGCGAGCGAAAGCAAGCGAGCTGCGTATCTTAGTTATTTTGAAGAGAATGCAACCTTTCAGGTCGCCGATTCATTTGGTTCAATATTATCCGAGCACCGAGTTTATAAAAAATTAGATGAGGATTTAAAAAAAGATGACTCCCTTTTGCCCAAAGTTACTTTTTTTGCCATCGGTCCGTTGGCCGGAGAGGATGGAGGGAATTCTAAATACGATGAACGGGATCTGGCACTAAATCGAGTCTTTTTTCATTCCGGATGCAGCGTACCGTTCTCGGTTGTAATCAATTTTAGAGATGAGAAACAGGTCATGGATTTCGATCCTTTTTCTGGTTATGTTTTAAAGGGCAAGGAATAATGAGATTGCACGCACAAATAACTCGAGGTCGCGGGTTTATGTTGATTGAAGTTTTAATCGCATTGGCTTTGTTTGGCTTATCTGCCGTTTACCTGGTTGATGGTGCATTTATTGCTGCTCGTACAATCCGTGTAATGAAGGATACGAGGGAAATGGAGCAGGATTTACTATGGGTGCGCGGCGAGATTTTTAAGGAATCGGATTATGAAAAAATAAAAGACGGGGGAGATATACAATCCTTGTCTATGGGGGAGGTGAGGTGGGAGACTGAAGTCGAGATGTCTGATATTTTAGATGTTTATCATGTTACGCTTATTCTTGAATATGAAGGTAATGATGAACTCGGTATTGAGGGTGGGGAACGCATTTCTAAAATGTATCTTTTTCGACCCACTTGGGGTAAAAATGGGGATTTTTCAAGTGAGAGAACCCGTTTGTTGGAAGACAAAAGAGATAAAATTAGGGAAATTCAGGAAGAAAGGAGGCGGCAGTGAGAAAAATAAAGGGTTTTTCCATGATCGAGGTTCTTCTTGCTTTGGCTATCGGCGGGTTAGTTTTGACCGCGGCAACATCCCTTTTGATTACTATTTCCCGTGCCTGGGCTGAAAGGCCTGCCACCCGAGATGCTTTTGATGCCCATGTCAACGGTGTTGCTCATTTTTTGACCGCTGTTTTAGAGGAGGCAACATTGCCTGTTTTAAATCGTTCAGGGGACCAGGCTATAGATCTGCAAAGACCGGTGGGGTATTCTGACTCGGAAGATCCCTTGATTCATTTTTATATGAGAGAAGCACCGCCTCTTTTGGTTTGGCCAGGTGGACCTGCCGGTCGTGTGCATTGTTATTTTCAATTCGATGAGGGCGATGGATTAAGTTTTTTATGGTTTTCCGAACTTCAGGAATTGGAGAAGAATGATGAAGGCAGGCTTGAACCTGAGGATGAAGATGATCTTTTTAAAACCCTGATCAGTCCATTCTGTAGTCAGGTTTTTTACTGTTATTATGGAGAGGAAGATGCCAGCCCTGATGATATCAAAGAATGGGAGATTTTGGACGATTTGGAGGAAAATATTCAATCGGGGAAATATCGAATTCCCGCTTTTGTAAAACTTGTTTTTAAATGGGATGAGGAAAACCTTGAGCGTACAATTACTATTCCTATCAAGAGGATTGCACCTAGTGGAATAGAGGAGGAGCCCTATTAATGGTAGGTAAAAATAAAGGTTCAATATTAGTGTTTATTCTAGCATTGATTGTATTGCTTTCTGTTTTATGTATGCGTTTGATGCAGGAGACCGTTCAGGAACTACGCCACGTAAGTCAATTTCACAGGCGGGATGATTTGAGAATGCATGCATATTCCGCATTGGATGTCGCCGTTGGTGCCTTGAATGAATTTATGATGATTGAGAGGACGCTTTACGCACCTTCGCAAGGGTGGGGGGATCCTTTGAGTTATGCGGAAATTACTCCTCTAGATTCTCGAGTACAGTGGTCTATCTCTTTGATTGATGAATCGGGGAAAGTTCCCATATCTGCCATCTCGGAAAAAGATTTGGTTTCTCTATTCTCAATTATGCGGGCAGAAGAAGATTCTTTGGTTAATGAAGACGATGGACAGCCCTTTTATGATTCCTTAATGGATTGGCAGGATGCCGATGATGAGGAAAGAGACGAGGGAGCAGAAGATGATTTTTATGAAGATTTAGAATTTCCATATTTTACACCCGGTAAAAAGATAGAGAGTTTTGAAGAATTTCGAATGGTAAAGGGGTTTGCATATGATTCTGATGAGCCCGAAGAATCAGGTTTATTTTATTCAGAATCAGGTAGCGAAACCATTCACATGAAGAATTTTCGTGATAGTTTTTCATTTTTTCATAACGGCCCGGTTAACATTAATACGGCTTCCTCTTACTTAGTTAAATTTTTATGTGGTGATGATGACAGTCTTTACGATGAAATTCTTACCGGTCCATCAGGGTCTTCAGGGGATCCATTTTTTAAAAATATGAATGATCCCAAGCTTGCTCAAATGAGAAATAATCGATCCATTAGCACGAGTACTTCTGCTACTGTTTTTCGCGTTCTCGTGAAGGTGAGCAAAGGAAAGGCAAATTTTCAATTACACGCAATTCTTGGAAGTGGTAACGCAATGCAGGCTCCTCCCAAATCCGGAAAGGGAAAAGTTCAAAAACCAAGAAGTCAGCAAAATACAAAGATACGATATCCATTTAGAATTCTATCAATCCGAGAAAACGAGAATTTGGTCGACTGAAGATGTTTTTAGCGCTAGTTTTGAACAACCATTTTTATGGCGGATACCCCTGAAAAATCACCTGAGTTGCCTATTGGAGAACTTAGAGAAATCACCCTTAGAATTCCTGGTGAGCACTTTTTTTGTGATTCAATTTCACTCCCGCTTTCTCTAAAAGCTAATAAATATCAAGACTTTGCTGAGTTTGTTTTGAATGAAGGGGGGCTTTCTCCCTATCCTATTGATCAATTAGCATGGGGGTATCAAACAGATGAAGAATTGCGAAGAATGTTTATTTTTGCCACACCCTTGGCGAAACTTCGCCAGATGGGTTGGCAGAACCTTGAAATCTTTCGTCGGGTATTTCCATCATTCATCTCATTGCTGGGGATGGAGTATCCGGAACCTACCATTGCATTTTTGCTTTTTGAAGATACCTTGACGGCGGCATCTTTTCCGGAAGATTCATCTGTTCCGGATTTACTGTTTTCCATTCCCTTGGATGAAGATGAGGGAGACGAATCGGTTGAAGATGCCAGGGGTAAACTTCTGTCCCTTTTTGATTTGGAAAATTATCAAATTGCCAAAGATATCTTAGTTGCCCGGGATGTGGAGAGAACCAAAGATGGATTTTTTAGGTTTGAGCATGAGTGGTTGGATGGAAAGGACTCGGGGTTGTCATTAGATCAGGAAGTCCTTCTCGCTGCCGATGAATTATGGTCCAGTGATTTGCGCCAGCGTGAGTTTAAGGAGTTTGAGCAAAAAAGACGGAATCAAGCACGGGCCCGTTGGAAGGGGATCTTGGTTTGGAGTGTTGGGATGGCGGCTATGCTTTTGGCTTTTGCGGGGATCAAGATCATGGGAGTGAAGCTAGAAGATCGTAAAGTTTTGAGTCAGAGAATGGCAGAGGAAGTGCCCTTAGTCATAGAGTCTCAGAAGTTACTGGAAAAGCTCCGGCAGAATAAACTTGGCGGCATAGATCCTTTTGGAGCTTTAATCCGAGTTGCAGTTCATCGTGGCGGTTCCGGAGATAATCCGAATCTTTGGTTTTCTATGGCTCATTTTGAAAGTAGAAATGAAGTTAGATTGGAAGGGGAGGGAAAGACGATTGAAGCCATTAATACTTTTATTGAGAGCTTGGAAAAAAATAAGGTGGGTAATATTAGAATAGGGCGGTCAGGGGAGGAAAAACGCGAAATTAAAAGTGGTGGCGGAAAGACAACATTTGACATAGAGTTTGAATTAATTGAGGAAGATTCATCCAAATCGGCGTTTTTACCAAAACTTATCCAAACAAACGGAGTTTATAAAAAAGGATGAGTGCATTTAAGAAACTCTTTTTTAAATTAAACGATCGTGAGCAGATATTATTGCTCATTTCGTTGTGGGTAGTTGTATTGGTTTCTTTCTTCAAGTTTTTTCAAGCCGGCGTTTCCATTTATCAGGAATGGGATTTAACGGTGCAGCAGATCATGGGTCACGAAACAATCATTAGTTTAAAACCTACGATCGATCGAGCCTTGGAGGCTCAGAAATTAGAGCAGGCTAACAAGAGTTACGATAAAAAGAACTTGAGTAACCGGGCATCCTCCTTAGCAGATAAAGTTTTTCCTCAAAGGGACTACCGGGAATTGGAAACTGATGAGAGGGAAAGGTATTCGCAGCATAAGGTAAGAATAAAATTTGACCGGGCTACTTATGAAAATGTGAATGAATTTGCCGATTTAATTCGTCAGGAAAGCCCCTACATGTTCTTAAGTGAGGTAAAGATTGAACCAAATTACCCTCCTAAATCACGCCCTTATGATCCGACAACTTATGACGCAACTTTTGAGGTCAGTTCGGTTGAGTTCGTGAATCAATAAAACTTGAATCCATTTATTATGAGACCCATTCCATATTTTCGAAATTTCAATATAAGTCTGCTTGCGGCTTTATTTTTTATTGGATTTCATGTCCATTTGTTTAGCCAAGTTCCAGCTGGCGAAGTGCCTGGTCTACCTAGTCCTCCTGCAGGTGAGCAAATTATCCCAGAGGTGGGCACGGACTTTGATGACTTGAGCTTTGGCATGGGTGCATTATCAGATCCGGTAGAACTCTCCATGGTCGATGGGTTAGATGAACCTTTGGAGAGACTTCGTCTACGGGATCAGGATACAAATATGATTTTGGAAATGATTCAGTTACTTACGGGGAAATATATTTTACGTCCTCAAAATCTACCTCAAATAAAAGTTAATTTTGACAGTTTTAGCGTTCTTACCAAAAGAGAGACTTTGCTTGCTCTCGATAGTTTGCTTGCGATGAATGGCGTGGGGGTAACCAAGATCGACGATCGATTTTATAAGGCGGTTCCAGCTGCAGGAATGAATGTGCATGTTCCCATTTGGTTGGATGGACCAGCTTCTTTAATTAAACCAAGCCAAAGAATCTATGTGAAGATGTTTCATTTAGAATATGCTCCTGCAGTTGAGGTGCGCGAACAATTAAATCCTTTTTCTACTCCGAATGTGGGCACTTTATTGGTCTTTGAAAAAGCAAATAGTATTTTGGCCACGGATTCTCTCCTTAATCTGCAGAGGATGGAAAAATTATTACTTTCGATTGATCGTCCCATTCGCAAGGAAGACCTTGGGACAGATTTTTACATTCATGATACGTTGCATGCAGGGGCACGTGAATTGGAAGGTAAATTAAAGTCAATGATTGAAGGAAGTTTTAAGTCATTTTTGGGTGGAACCACTCAAGTTGAATCAGACGAGCGAACAGGAAAGCTCATCGTAGTTACGAGAAAAGAAAATTTAGATACGATTAAATTTATTTTGGAAACGCTCGATGCACCGGTAAAAATGAAAACAACGAGTAAACTTTTTAAACTTCAGCATGCTGAGTCGAAAGATATTCAGTCCATTTTAGATGAAGTTATTAAAAATCAACAAAGGATTAAGCAGCAGGTCCAAGGTGGAAAGAATGTACGACCAACCGCAACCAAAACCAATGCTCCCCCTCCGAGTCCCACTCCAGGTGGCAAAGTTGCTCCAACATCCAATCAGGCAAGTGCTGCAGGAAATGCTAACGATGGAGGGGATGGTTCGCATGAATTTAGCGATTTTATCACTATTTCTGCCGATGAGAGGAGCAATGCAATCTTAGTTTATGGAACCAAAGCTGATATCGTAGAAATTGGTAGAATGATTGAATCCTTGGATCAACCGCTTCCGCTTGCTCGGATTGACACAATATTTGTAATGGTTGATTTAACTGAGCAAAACCAACGTGGAATCGATGCTCTGTTTAGTAGTCTAGAGTGGTCTAAATATTCCAGGGGTGAAAAAGGGGAAGGGTTATTTGGAGAAGCCACTACGGCCAGTGAGTCCGTTACTTTACCGGGAGGAGAAACCGCAACAAGGCAAGTGCCCGTAGAAAGTAACAGTTTACAGGGGATAATGGGTATCCCTGGTTTAAATTCTGCAATCCCTTTTCAGATGGAGGACTGGGAATTAACGGGAATTCGGTGGGATCAAATATTTGCCCTATCTTCTGAACGAAATGATGTGAGGATTTTTTCGACACCCTCTCTTATGGTTTCCCATAATGCCCCTGAGGTTCATATATTGATCGAGGACGAAAGAAATATTGTTATTCCAACTTATTACGGAAACACTTCAACTGACGGCACAAGTAGCACTGGAAATGCTGAGAAAATAACCGCAAAAACCTCGCTTGAAATAAAGAAACCAAAGATTGGACTACCTTTAATTGATGAGAATGGAACCATAATTTCGAAAGGCTCTATTTTTATGGAAGTTGAAGTAAAGGCTGAAAAATTTGATGAAACACAAAGTAACACTTACCAAGGACAATCTTTACCCGCAAAAAAAATTAGGGAGGCTAAGTCATTTGTAACCATTAGGAATGAAGAGATTATTGTGTTGGGTGGGTTACAGGAGGTTCAAGTTGATTCTACGGAATCAAAATATAATTTATTGAGCGATATTCCTTATTTAGGTGAAAAGTTTTTTCGTCCTAAAACAATCAAGTATACTCCAACCGAACTGCTTATTTTCCTCAAACCTACCATTATGAATGCAGGTACTGATAATACCCAGAGGAATATTCAATCCATTGATGATAGAATAGATGGAGATTACGCACCTAAATTTCGCTCACCATCCGGTCGTATTTTAGGAATGCCCAATTTAGACGGGACTCAAAACAACACTTCATCCGATCAGGATACTCCAGCAAATAAGCCAAGTTTCTAACAATATGTTAAGTCGAAGTAAAAATGTATTTTTGGTATTAGCCTTCCTTTTTGGCTTTTTGAATTTGGGGCTATATTCCCAGAAAATTAATCCTTTTGAGCGTCCGGGCTCAAGGCAGGCGAAACCACCCGCTATAATTCGTCCTGCTCCTCCGCCACCAGCACCTAAATCAATTAATCCAAATATTGAACTTCGTGGAATTTTTAAGTTTCGAGATGAGTGGCACTTTAGCCTTTTTGATCGTGGCCTTAATCGGGGTGCTTGGCTCAAGATTGGGGAAAGTTTTGATGATGGGAAAGTGGAGATTGAAGGTTTTAATCCAGATACCGAGGAGTTGAAATTAAAAGGGGGGATTTCGTTAACCTTAAAGAATGCGAGCAATGCAGTACTTCCCGTTCCAAGTGGTCAACCTGTCAAAAAAACAGCTCAAGCGCCCAAGGTTGCCCCACCAAACCGAGCATCTAATTTTCCAGGAAATAGACCTCGTGCCATTACTATTCCACCACGCGTAAACCTGCCGAAACGAAAATAAGAATGTCGAATCTTAAAAATGGAATAGAAGAGACTGAACTTGACAATGAGGTTGGCAAAGAAGATCAGGATGAATCGAAATCCTTAGCTTTTGATCTTAATCAAAATTATGAAAAAATGGATTGGTGGCCGAACTTGGCCGATTTAGACCGTCTTAATATATTAAACGCGCCTAAAGAGGATCGTGCTCGGCTACTTGCCTCGAAGTATTCCAAACCGGTTGAGGAAATTATGTTGGAGATCGGTAATAAAACCGACATGGACTATCAGGAGGATTTTGAAATGCCTGAAAATCCGACCAAGCTTCTTCCGATGAGGTTAATTCATAATTATTGTTGTTTGCCTTTGGCAATTAATGAGAATGAAAAGTTATGCTTGGTTACACCGTGGCCTCCTTCCGAAATAATGAGCAGATGGGTTTTTGCTGTTTCGGGCAAAAAACCATTATGGAGTCTTGGTTCACCTGAAAAAATTTCCAGAGCGATTACCGAGAATTTTGGCATTGGTGCGGATAGTCTTGATGAGAGTGATTTAGAGCAGGATAGTGATGATGAAGCCCAGGATGATCTCGAGGATCAAAATGCGGCTATTATTCGGTTTGTAAATGAAGTAATACAACGAGCCATAGTAGATCGGGCCACAGATATTCATTTTGAACCCCATAAAGATACTCTTCAAATTCGATACAGAATTGATGGTCAACTTGTTCCGGTTCGAGTTCCGGATAATCTTCGAAGTTTTCAGGACGCGATTATCTCGCGAATAAAGATCATGAGCGGAATTAACATTTCCGAAAAAAGAAGACCCCAGGGGGGACGGATAACTTTTTCTCAAGGACAGAGCGATTTAGATATTCGAGTCTCTACCTTGCCCACTTTATATGGCGAAAGTATTAGTCTTCGTCTACTCAACGAGAAATCGCAACCATTATCGATGCGGGAACTTGGGCTTTTGGATGATGATGAACTAAACATTGTTTCTGTGTTAGAAAAACCGCATGGGATTGTCTTGGTTACTGGGCCAACCGGGTCAGGTAAATCAACCTCTTTGACTGCTTTTATCCGTCGAATTCATAAACCGGAAAGGCGAATAATGACGGTTGAGGATCCTGTTGAATATGAAGTTGCAGGAATTAATCAAACCCAGGTGAATTCAGAAATTGGATTTACTTTTGCCAGTGCATTACGTGAAATTTTACGCCAGGATCCCGATGTAATTATGGTTGGTGAAATTCGGGATCGAGAGACTGCAGATATTGCGATCCGGGCTTCACTTACGGGGCACTTAGTTCTCAGTACACTTCACACAAATGATGCTCCCGGTGCAATTACCCGATTGATTGATATGGAGATCGAACCTTTTTTAATCGCCTCATCCGTGGAGATGGTTATCGCCCAACGCCTTGTCCGTAGGCTTTGCCAAGAATGTGCAAAACCAACAAGTAAGACCGAGAGAGAGATTATTGCTTCTTTAGCCTTACTTGAGACCGATGAATCTGAAATAATTCACAAAGACAAGGTATTACAGGCGGTAGGTTGTCCGCAGTGTCAAAACCTTGGTTATCGTGGGCGAGTTGGAATTTTTGAATTAATGCGAATGAGTGATCCCATTCATAGTTTGGTTATAAAAAGCGCATCCGCTCCCGATATTCGAGAAGTTGCTCTTGAAGAGGGAATGAGCACATTACAAGGAAGTGGATGGAATCAAATAAAACGTGGACTAACTACAATTGAAGAAGTTATTCGATATGCTGACGGTTTTGTTGGAGAAGAGAGTACAGAAGAAGTTCTGAGTGAAGGACTTTAGAACACAAATTTGCTGATGGCCCGATTTAGCTATGTTTCAATTGACTTAAAGGGGAAAACATTACCCGGTGAAATTAGTGCGAGTGATGCTAAGGATGCCCGTGCAAAAATTAGGCAAAAGGGTCTTACTCCCCTTCAGATAAAACCGGTTGGTGGTGGCAGTGGAGAAAAGAATAAAAATAAACAAAAAAAGTTATTTAAATCGAAGCAGAAAATTTTAAGCGAAACTAAAAAAGGAGTTCGTGGAAAAGGTGAGAAGGTTGGCTTAGAGTTTTTGAAACGTTTGTTAGAGTTACATAGTAGCGGTATGCCGGTAGCAGATGCGGTTAAATTATTGAATCAGAGATTATCTGATCCTGGGCAAAAGGAAATTGCCGGAGTATTGTGGAAAGAATTGGCTGAGGGGAAAACCTTGTCCAGAGCTATGAGAAATTTACCTCAATATTTTAGCGAATCTTCCAGCTTTGTTATTGAAGCGGGGGAGGCAACTGGGAATGTCTCACCCATTCTTAAAAAGATAATTTCGCATCTTGAAGAAAAAAGAGAAATTAGATCTAAAGTTTTGGGCAGTATGGCTTACCCCCTTTTTGTTGGTTTGATAGCATTTGGGGTTGTGCTTTTCTTTCTCTTTTTTCTTCTTCCTCAAATTGAAGAAATGCTCGCTTCGCTTGGAGGTGAACTAAATTTAATGGCTAAGGTTCTCATTAATGGATCGAACTGGGTGTTGGCGGTTGGTCCCTTTGTTTTAATTGCTCTACTCATTTCATCGGGAGCAATTATTCAATGGAAAAAGACCGAAAAGGGTGGGCTGGCATTTGATCAATCCATGTTAAAACTTCCTCTTTTTGGGCATATATTTTATCTTTCTGAAATGTTCCAGTTGGCGAGCTTGCTTTCTACTTTAATTTGGAGTGGTATTGGATTAACTGAAAATTTACGATTATGTGAAAAAACTATTCGAAATAGTTATATCAGATCAAGATTTCGTTCTGCCAGAGCTTTAGTCAACGAGGGGAAATCTCTTCCTGATGCCCTAAGAAAATTTAAACTAATGCCCCTTATGCAACTTGATATCCTAGAAGTGGGGGAAAGAACCGGTAATTTAGGAAATAGTATGGAGGATAGTAGTAAATCCTTTCGCGAACAACTGACCAAAAAAATCAAAACTATGACGACCTTAGTTTCTGGTGGAGCATTGGGCTTCGCGTTTTCTCTGGTTGCCCTTGTTGCTATTTCAATTGTAAGTAGTATTTTTCAAGTTAGTAAAAGCATTAGTTACTGATATGAATTCTTCATTATTCCCATTTTTTTTTGTAGGTTTAATTTGGGCATGTTTTTTATTTTCTTTTTCATGTTCTGACACAGATGATACTGTTGAAACTTCTTCTAAACGTGAATCCATTAGCTTACATAAAGAAGCGATGCAGGGAAGGCATGTATTTGAAGATGGTTCCATTTATGAGGGTGAGTTAGTGATGGGGAAACCCAATGGATATGGTACCAGGAAGTTGGTAAATGGAAATATTTTTGAAGGTCAGCATAAGGACGGTTTTAATCATGGACATGGTACGATGAGGTATAAATCTGACGCAAAATTGGATCGATATTTAGGAAATTGGAGCAGTGGGAAACGCCATGGGTTTGGCACATTAATCCTTGCGGACTCATCTCGACTAATTGGGGATTGGAAAAACGATGTATTTAACTACGGTGAATATCAAGGATCTACTGGTGTTATTATGTCGGGTAAATGGGAAAGTGAGTATTTGAAGGCAGGTACGATGAGATTAGAGGACGGTTCTGAATATTCTGGAGACTTTATTGAGGATGGTATGTTTGGTCTGGGTACTTTGCTTTCAGTTAATGGGGATAGGTATACTGGAATGTTTCAAGATAATGAATACTCAGGGAGAGGGATTTTGCATAAAATAGGTGGCACCGTGTATACAGGGTTATTTAAAAATGGTAAATTTGGGGGGTACGGTATTTTAAAAGAAGAGGACGGTTCTATTTACTCGGGAGAATTTTCTGACGGATATCCCCATGGTGATGGGATGCAAAGCGATAATTCAGGAGTTGTTTACATTGGATCTTGGGTAAAAGGAGTAAAGGAGGGATTGGGTACTCTTGATTTTGGTGATGGTACAAGTTACACCGGAGAATTTTTGTTGGGCTTGGCTTCTGAAGGTGTTTACGATTGGGGAGATGGTGTGCGAACGGACTCTTATCAGGATGAAAATGGCAATTGGTTGGATAGGGAATAAAATTATTCTGTTTCAATACTCTGCGATTGGTTGTTGCCAAATGTATTTTTTTCCATCTAAAATTGTGTAAATTTCTATTATGATAAACCCTACATCTTTCAGCATAAAATTTTGGGGAACTCGTGGGAGTATTCCATGTCCAGGTCCAGAAACGGTTAAATATGGTGGTAATACGACTTGCTTTGAAATTTTGTGCGGTGAGAAGAGAGTTATTGTTGATGCTGGAACAGGAATTCGCTTATTAGGTAAAAAAATAATGATAGAAGAACAAAATCTGCTTAATGCAGATTTATTTTTTACACATACACACATGGATCACATTCAGGGGTTACCGTTTTTTGCACCTCTTTATAATCCCAACAGCGATGTTCGGTTACATGCGGGGCATCTTGCCGGAGATAAATATGATTTGCATGGAATTATTGGAACAATGCTGATGAAAGATCCCGTTTTTCCTGTTCCGAGTGCTCTGATTGAAAAAGCTTGCTCTTTTAACGATTATAATTGCGGTCATGTCTTTTCTTTGGACGGTGGTATTGTTATTAAGACAGGTCAGTTGAATCATCCAAATGGGGCTTGTGGTTACAGGATTGAATATGCTGGCAAGGTTATCGCTATTTGTACAGATACGGAACATTTTGAGGATCATATTGACGAAAATGTTATCAAGCTTGCCCAAGATGCTGATATAATGATCTATGATTCTGCATACACTAATGATGAATACCAGAAATTCAAAGGCTGGGGCCATTCTACATGGCAGGAAGCATTAAAAGTAGCAGATGCAGCTAAAGTTAAACAAACTTTTCTTTTTCATCACGACCCTTCGCATAACGATGAGAGGATGGATGAGATTGCTAAAGAAGTTTCTTTGATAATGGATGGAGTACGTCCCGCAATCGAAGGAGAGACTATTACAGTATAATCTATTGTCGTTTTCTTAGGTAAGGCAGGGATCGATTTAAATCATAAAGCGGTGTGGCACTTGGCAGAATATCAGACACTCTACCGTTACCTCTTTGATCAATAACAATACTTTCTGGTTTTTCATGAAGGAACAGGTTTCCGTTTCCAAACATTCTCGCATCCATCCACTTTGATGGATTCAAATGTACAATGCCATTTCCTTGATGAATTAGAGTAGCTCTCTCAACTTTTAATTCATCTCCGAATAAAGAACCATTCTTGGTGATCTTGGCTTTGAGATCTTTAACACTTTTTCCTTTAAGAATAATATTTCCTGTTCCTTCGTGTGTAATATTTAATTTTTGGGATAAGATATTTTCTATGTGAAGCTTACCTGAACTCGCCATGAAGATAGCAAGTTCGGTAGATGTAATGTCTTCCGCGGTCAAATTACTTTGCCCAAGGAGACGAACTTCCTCAATTTTTTGGATAGATACTACAACTTCTACGGGATACTTTCTTTCGGCTTTCAGCCTAATAAAAGGTATGCGGCGAGCAATATTGTACGTATTATTTGCGTCGATAAAGAGCGTTTTTTGGCTAACTTTTGTAACAACAGATTCTATGATTTCAGAATCGGCATATATTGTTGCTTCCCGAGGACGTTTTCCTTTTTTCAAAAAGACATCGATATTTCCATTCACTTCAATCTTATTGAAAAAAAAGAGTAATTTTTTTGTGGAAGCAAGATCCGCTTTTAAACAATTTAATTGTGGTAAAATAAGTAGAATTAAAGTTAAAAAACTAAGGTTTCTTTTTCCCATATTTTTTTCTTTTCCCATATTTTTTCCTTCCAGTATAACCGCCTACTTGTGCACTTTTAATATTTTTCCCTCCATCTTTAATAAATGAAATTTGGTCGCGAAGAAGGGCTGCTTTTTCAAACTCTAATTTCTTAACCGCAGTAAGCATATCTTTTTCCAATGCCTTCAAAATCTTACGCGTTTCTTTTTGTGACATATTCTCAGATACAGCCAATGTATCATCAGAATCGTCCTTTTCACTGCGAAGACTTTCTTGAATCGGTCGTACCACCCCTTTAGGGGTTATTCCATTTTCTAAGTTATAAGCCGTTTGCTTATCTCTACGGTATTGGCATACTTGCAGGGTTCTCGTTAGTGATTTAGTCATAACGTCTGCATAAAATATGACTCTTCCTTTTTCATGCCTAGCGGCTCTTCCTGAAGTTTGTATTAGGCTGGTTTCGCTTCGCAAAAAGCCTTCCTTGTCTGCATCGAGAACGATAACTAAGGAAACCTCTGGTAAATCAAGTCCTTCCCGCAGTAAGTTAACTCCGACAAGAACATCAAAAGTACCCGCCCGTAAACTTCTTAGAATTTCGACTCGCTCAATCGCATCAATATCGGAGTGTAAATATTCAACATTAATTTGATGGTCGCGAAGAAAATCAGCGAGATCTTCGGTCATTCTCTTGGTTAAGGTGGTGACCAGTATCCGGTTGCCACTTTTAACAACTTTTTTAATTTCCCCTATGCAGTCTTCAACTTGGCCTTTAATTGGACGAATTTCCATTTCAGGGTCAAGCAATCCAGTGGGACGAATCAACTGTTCCACCACAACCGCAGATTTTTCCAGTTCAAGATCTGCCGGAGTTGCTGATACATAAATAGTCTGACCACTTAAAGATTCAAACTCCTCTGGTTTTAAAGGTCTATTGTCCAATGCGGACGGAAGTCGAAATCCAAAGTCAACCAACTTTTGTTTTCTGGAAAGATCCCCACGAAACATACCTCCAATTTGAGGTAAGCTCGCATGGCTTTCGTCAATAAACAGGAGTGCATCTTCGGGGAAAAAATCAATTAAGCACCAAGGCCGTTGGCCGGGTTTCCTTCCTGAAAGATGCCTCGAGTAATTTTCTATTCCATTACAAAAGCCAATTTCTCTAAGCATTTCCAAATCGTATTCCGTTCGCATTCGGATACGCTGTGCTTCAAGAAGGAGGCCTTTATCTTCAAAATATTTTACTTGTTCTTCCAATTCCCTTTCAATTGCTTTGCAACCCACTTCAAGCTTATCTTTTGTGGTAACATATTGGTTGGCTGGATATACCATGTAAGAGTCAAGTTTACGGATAGTTGCACCGGAAATTGGGTGAATTTCTCTTATGTCCTCAATTTCATCTCCCCAAAATTCAACTCGAATTGGATTATTTGCATAAGCAGGAAATAAATCTACTACATCACCACGCACTCGAAATCGTCCAGCTTTTAGCTCAACATCATTTCGTGTGTACAAGGATTCAACCATTTTTTCTAAAAGTTCGTCCCGACCAAATTCCTCACCTTTTTTTATTTCGTGAGAAAGGGCACGAAAGTCATCCGGAGATCCCAAACCATAAATGCAGGATACACTGGCAATTACGATTACATCGTTTCTACTAATTAAAGAACTTGTTGCGGCAAGACGAAGTCTTTCAATTTCTTCATTAATTGATGAATCTTTTTCTATAAATGTATCTGTGGATGGAACATAAGCCTCAGGTTGGTAATAATCATAATAGCTAACGAAATATTCGACGGCATTATCAGGAAAAAATGATTTAAATTCTGAATATAATTGAGCAGCAAGAGTCTTATTGTGGGAAATAATTAAGGAAGGCCTTTGCAGCGTTTGAATAATGTTTGCCATCGAAAAAGTTTTCCCAGAACCGGTTACCCCAAGAAGAGTTTGGTCAGAATTTCCATCAGATATAGATTGAACTAATCCATTGATAGCTTGGGGCTGGTCGCCCATAGGCTGATAATCCGATTTTAATCGAAAATCCATACGGCCTTTATTTATTTTGGATTAACTTTGAAGGGATTTGTAATAGCCTGTCTCCCCCTCTGATTTTCCGATAATTGCTGCAGCACAACTATCGCCTAATACATTAACCGCGGTTCTTGTCATGTCGAGTAAGCGATCCACCACAAATACGATACCCACACCTATTGCAATGGTATCTTCTGGGAACCCAACCGCGTGTAAGATTACAATAATTGCCACTAAGCTAGCTGAGGGAATGCCGGCCACCCCGATAGATGTGAGCAAGGCCATAATGACAACCGTTGACTGTGTGACCCAGTCCATCTCGATACCAAAGAGTTGAGCAAGAAAGACAACAACCACACATTCAAATAAAGCCGTACCATCCATATTCATCGTTGCACCAAGAGGTAAGGTAAAACTTGCTATTTTTTTGGAAACTCCGGCCCGATTTGTTATACAATTTAGGGTGAGGGGTAAGGTTGCAGAGGAAGATGCTGTTGAGAATGCAGTTAGTAAAGCTGGAGATACAGCTTGGAAATGTTTAATGAAATTTAATTTGGCTAAAAAGTGAAGCAGGCAGGGCAGTATGATAAAGCTATGAATTGCGAGACCCAATAATACAGTTAACGCAAATGTGCCCATGACATATACGGTTTCAATTCCTACCATCATAAGCGTAGGAGTAACTAGGCCAAAGACACCATAAGGGGCAAACGAGATTATAAAGTTGGTGATGCTTAATATAGTTGCATTAAGTCCTTCCCAAAAAACGATCTGAGATTCTTTGAACTTAGCAGGTAATCGGGCGACAAAGAAACCAAATAAAAGGCTGAAGAAAATAAGTCCTAGTAATTGTCCTTCGACGGCAGCCTTAAAAAGGTTTTGGGGAATCATTCTATGAAAAATTTCGATAATTCCTTTGAAGCCGCCATCTGCATGTTCAAATGCTTTCTCGACTTTTTTACCTTCCATCTCCCCTTGTCCACTGAGCATTTTTTCTCGAAGTTCCGCATCAACTTGTCCGGGTTCAATTAAATTTACACAAAGTAAACCTACCACAACTGCAAGCAGTCCTGTGAGGGAATAAAATAATAAAGTTTTTAAACCTAACCTCCCAAAATCTTTATCTTCACCAATTTTTGCGATTCCACAAATGATAGATGTCATAACCAATGGAATGACCACCATTTTAAGTCCATTTATAAATAAAGATCCGACAAAGTTAGAAAAATAATGAAGATGATTAAACCAGGACGGTTTTTCAGCAATAGATTCGGTTGCAAAGTTAGCCCATAAACCAATTAAAAAGGCTAAGATTAGGGCAATTAGAATTTTCCAATGTATAGCCAATTTTTTCATAATTTATTTATTTAATTCACAAACAAGCTTTGTAGCAAGGAGATGTTTAACATTGTGGGATCGTTGATTACTTGATCAGCTCCACTTGTAAATAACTCAGATTCTTTTTTGGTTGTTAGAAGCCCAAGCGCTTTCATGCCTCCAGTTTTTGCTGCTTCTATTCCATGAGTACTATCTTCCAAAACAACACAATTTTCAGGTTTTTGTTCTATGATTTTAGCCGCCTTTAGGAAAACTTCTGGATCAGGTTTGCCTTGGCTAACATCTTCAGAACAGATTGATCCCTCAAAATAATGCCCAATGTTAAGTTGGGAAAAGGCCAATGATAAATTTTCCTTTTCCGTTGAGGTTCCAATTACGCAGGGAATCTTCTCACTTTTAAGTGAATGAAGGAACTCTTTCATCCCCTTTAAAATTGGAATACCTTCTATTTTTCCAAGTTCTCTGTATATTTCCTCTTTCCTTTTTCCCCACTTAATAATATCAGCCTGAGACTGGCTCCATTGAAGGATTTTTGGAATGATCACCTCATTTTTTTTTCCGAATCCAAGTTCGAAATGATTGATTGGGAGTGGGAGAACTAGTTCATCGGCTAACATTTCCCAACTCTTTTTATGCAGGGTTGCAGAGTTAATAACAACTCCATCCCAGTCAAAAATTACCCCTCCCAATGGCATTGTATTTATTCGAGAGAATTTTTTTCTGAATCTGATCCAATTCGCAAAGTCTTTTTTATGCTTTGGAAAAATCCATCATCATTATCTTCTTTAGTTATTACTTCTTTTTTCTCAAATTCGGTTGCAACTGAAGAATTTGTCTCTTCTTTTGATAGGGACTCCGTGGTGTTTTGATCTTTGGGGCGAAGAAAATCAGGTAAGGGAGGACCAATCTCTTGAAATTCAGTGCTTTGATAGTTGTCTGAAGTTACATTTATAACTGTGGCTCGCTCTCCCAAAATACGATTCAATAGATCTCTCGTCAAAGTAACCTCTGCATTATCAAACCCAAGGAGTTTTTCCTGCTTGGATAGGGTTTCTCCTAGAATAACCATTGCTTCATCCGTTCTTTGTGCTAAATAATGTAATTTCCCAATTCTGAATAAAGTATTTAGAGTCATGGGGTCTTCTTCACCCATGATTGATCTTTCAATTTCGAGTGCCCGCTCGCTAATTGAAAAGGCACTATCTTCTTCTCCTAGTTCGAGATGCAAGTCAGCTAGTTCATTCATCGATCTTAAGGTCTCGGGATGTTCGTGTCCGTATTTTTCCTGTAACCGTTGGTAAACCATATATTGGGCTTTTTTGGCTTCTTCCAACATGTCAAGGCGTCGGTAAATTCCGGCTGTTGCATGAAGTGTATTCAATGTTTCTGGGTGCATCGAACCTAATGCCAGTTCTTTTAATTTTAGAATTTCTAAGTATTGTTCGAGGGCGAGGTTTAAGTCGTTTCGAGCGGCAGCAATATTGGCTAGGGAGTCCATTGCTCCTAATGTATCGGGGTGACTTTGCCCCAAGATAAACTGCAAATTAGAAACAATTCGGTTTGATAGGTTTTGGGCATCGTCTAGTCGGCCTAATTTTCTTAGGCATTCGACGAGTACCTGTCCGCGCTTAAGGCTTTTCGGATGGTTTGTACCATAACTTAGTCTTGATCTTTCATAAGTATTTCGAGCTAGACTTTCAGCTTGTAACACTCTGTCGCTATCAAGATAAATCTTGGAAAGCTCTGTCATACATCGAAGAAGCATAGGATCATCTTGGGAGCGGTTTTGATCATTTAACTGAGAGAGGGAAGTGGTACATTGATTCTCCGCCTGTTCAAATTTACCAATTCTTCGATACACAATTGCTAGATCAATTTGGGCATCAATCACATCATTATGATCCGCTCCGAGTGAATGGATCCTCCTTTCCAAGAGCTCTTCGAGCATTGGTTCCGCCTCAACATAATTTCCCAGAGCATCGTGAACCATGGCAATTTCATTCATTGCTTGTAAGCGAGTGGTCAGGTTTAGGTCACTAGGGCGGTGGTATAGGGTTAAAACTCGTTCAAGTTCTTTTTGAGATTTCTCGTAAGAGCGAATGGAGCGGTAAGTTTGGCCTAGGCAGAGCCTGATTTTTGCTTCTATTTCAGGTTTCCCTTCCAGTTCATTGGCTCGCCTCGACCCTTGATCAAGCATTGTTTTAAGCAACTCTGTGTCCATACCCACAGTATTTTGAGGGTCTAAAGAAATGAAGAGATTTTGAACAAATGTGGTAATTGTTTGTGTTTTTGCCAATTCAACCTCTGCCAACTGTCTTTCAATTTCAGCATTTGCCCGAGAAATTTTTGCCTGCTGTTGTTGAAACATTGCATACACCGCCAAAGAGATAGCAGAGATCGCAAGGGACGCTGACGCAACCGCAATTCGAACCAATCTTTTTTGCCTAGCAAGTAAATCCCTCTGTTTTAGTTCGTCAAGACCGACACCAATTAAGCCCGCAACTAATTTAAGTAAGGAATTTTTTTCCCCATCTGCAGATTCCCTTAAATCTGCTGCAGCCGGTTCGTGTTTTTGAGCAGTGATCTCACCTTCGCTATTTATAAGTCTCCTTGCCGCTAAGGGAATACATTCTTTTTTTGCATCTCCTTTGGAATCCTCCACCATCGGTTCTCCATCTAAAACTAAGCAGAGTACACGGTCCCCTTTACCCATTGCTTTAAACATTCGAATTTCCTCGTTTACCCATCTAGATTGTACCGCGTGGGGTGAACACAATACAATGAGGTGAGATGAGTCATCTAATGCCTGCTCAATCAATGGGCCTAACTGAGCTGCTCCAGCTAATTCATCTCTATCTCTAAAGATCGGATAAAGTCTACTCGGGATAGGACCAAAAGAACTGCTTTGACCAATTAAATGCTTGGGTACCTTGAAGTCCTCAAGTTTCTTTCGAAGCCAACGAGCTTTTTCTTCATCTTTGTGAGCATAAGTTATAAATGCCCGATATTTGAAAGATGAACTCATTGGTTATGAATTCTTTGAATAAAAGGAGGAATTCCTCCTTTAACCAGATTTATGAATGAAATCTTGATGAAACTTGATCCCAATCAAGCACATTCCAAAAGGCAGCTATATAATCGGGTCGGCGATTCTGGTAATTCAGATAATAGGCATGCTCCCAAACATCAAGACCAATTAGGGGCTTTCCACTTTCGTCAGCAATACCCTCCATGAGGGGAGAGTCTTGATTTGGAGTTGATGTTATCACTAGGCTTCCATCATTACGTTGAATTAGCCAAGCCCATCCTGAACCAAACCTGGTTAATGCAGCTTTAGCAAAAGCGTCTTTCATCGAGTCAAAGTTTCCAAATGTTGATGAAATCCCGTCGGCAAGAGCACCACTTGGTAATCCACCACCATCCGGCGATAAGCTTTCCCAAAAAAAGGAATGGTTGGCATGCCCCCCACCGTTATTTCTGACTGGTCCTTGAACTGAATCGGGCAAAGATGAAATGTCGGAAATAAGTGTTTCAATTTCCATGGACAAGTAAGCTCCCTGATCTGCTAATGCGTTGTTTAAGTTATTTATGTATGTCTGGTGATGTTTACCATGGTGGATTTCCATAGTTCTTCCATCAATATGAGGTTCAAGCGCGTCAGTAGCGAATTTTAGGTTGGGTAATGTAAAAGTCATGATGTTTCTCGGTAATGGTGAAAGTTTAATTATGTATTGAGAGATATAAAGTATATTAATTTTCGAAGCAATGATTTTCAAGAATTTGCTAACCGTTTCAATTGAAAGAAGGACTGAAACAAATTTTTACATTCCAGGGATAATGTTCCTGAGAAAACTTTTGGTTTATGATTTGAATCTGGCATTTCATGAAGAGATGTTGCTCCACCCAATCCACCCATTTTTGGATCTTGAAGTGCAAAATGCACCTCACCAATACGAGAAATTATAGTAGCTCCTGCACACATGGGGCAGGGTTCTTTAGTAACAAATAGTTTACATTCATTTAATCGCCAATCACCTATATATCTTGAAGCCTGAGAAATTGCTATCATTTCCGCATGAGCACTTGGATCTTTTTGTACCCGAGTCTGGTTGTATGCAGAGGCAATAATTTGCTCTTCAAAAACAATAACTGCACCTACGGGAACCTCATCTGCTTCCCAGGCATTAATTGATTGGTTATAAGCATGTTGCATATAGAAATTGGCATCTTTTTCCAGTTGGCTTGGGAAGAGCTTTGGGAATGGGCATTCTTGTTTTGACTTCATGTTTTTAGGGAATGGCAGGGCGTTTGGTTTGTAAAAGTTAATGAAAGGTGGCACTTGACGTAATTGAACAAGATGGTGTGATGGGAAGTTTTATTATACAAAATATGTCTGGAGAAGAAGTAATTGAAGTCGAAGGTAAAATAACCGCTGTTTTGCCAAGTACAATGTTTAGGGCTGAGCTTGAAAACGGTCACCAAGTCCTTGCCCATATTTCTGGTAAGTTGCGTAAGCATTTTATTAAAATTACTGTTGGAGACATTGTTAAAATGGAAATGAGCACACAAGACCTTCAAAAGGCAAGAATTGTTTACCGTTTGAAAAATGCGGAGGTGAATCGCAATGCACCGATTCGTAGTTTTGGACCCAGAAGTAGAAAAAGGTAAGTTCACTTTTTACGATAACCCAGTTAAAAATTATGAATATTATTGAATCAATTGGTCGCACTCCCTTAGTTGAACTTAATAAAGTCACAAAAGAAACGGACGCTCGAATCTTTCTTAAATCCGAGTTTTTTAATCCTCTCGCCAGTGTGAAGGATAGAATTGGAGCAGCTATGATTGAAGCTGCGGAAAAAGAGGGTTTATTATCTCCGGACAGTGTTGTTATTGAACCCACTTCAGGAAATACCGGAATTGCTCTGGCATTTGTTTGTGCTGCAAAAGGATATAAATGTATTTTAACTATGCCTGAAACTATGTCCAAGGAAAGAAGACTTTTGCTAAGATTACTTGGGGCTGACATTGTTCTAACGCCTGGACCCAAAGGAATGGGAGGAGCCATTGCAAAAGCGGCCCAGTTAATGGAGCAACATGGTGCGAATGCATTTATGCCTCAACAGTTTAACAATCCGGCTAACCCTGAGGTGCACAGGAAAACAACTGCTGAGGAGATCTGGTCTGAATTGGATGGAGAAGTTGATTGTTTCGTTTCTGGGGTGGGCACAGGTGGAACCATCACTGGGGTTTCTGAAGTGATCAAAAAAAGAAATCCAAATATGATTTCGGTTGCAGTTGAACCTGTTGAAAGTCCTGTAATTACTCAGACTCGAAATGGGGATGAAGTAAAGCCTGGACCTCATAAAATTCAAGGAATTGGAGCAGGCTTTGTTCCTGGAAATTTAAATTTAGATATCATTGATGAGGTTGAGCTTGTAAGCAGTGATGAAGCTTTTGAAATGGCTCGTAAGTTAAGTTTAGAAGAAGGTGTTTTGGGTGGGATTTCTACTGGTGCAACAGTAACTGCTGCCCTTCGAATTGCTGCCCGACCTGAAATGAGTGGAAAAAATATTGTTGTGGTTGGTGCAAGTTGTGGTGAAAGATATCTCTCTACTCCTCTTGCTGCTCAAGCGGCGTCAGAAGTTCTAGATGCTGTTGCAGAGGAAGAATAATTACCCATTTTGGTTTTGAGATAAATCGTTTGGAAATCGGCTTGGCTTTTGACTTAGCCGGTTGAGATACTTTAATCTTTCACCATTCAAATGAGATCCTTAATAAGGAGAGTTCATCGGGCCGCCGTTGAAGTTGACTCCCAAACAGTTGGTCAGATTGATCAGGGATTAGTTGTTTATGTAGGAATTTATGTGAACGACCTTGAAGATGATTTGTATTGGATGTCCAAAAAAATTTTGGGGTTAAGAGTATTTGAAGATGACGGCCATAAAATGTCTTATTCTTTATTAGATAATCAACTCGATTTGCTCATAATAAGCCAATTTACGCTGTTCGGATCTCTCAAGAAAGGTTTTCGCCCATCATTTAATCGGGCTGCCCCCCCTGAATTTGCTCATGAAAAATACCACCAATTTGTAAATATTATTAAGGATAAGTTCAATGGTCATGTAGCTACAGGAGAATTTGGTAAAGAGATGCAAATTAGTTCGATCGATGACGGACCGGTTAGCTTATGGCTCGATTCGAGGAACAAATCCTATTAAAATAAATAGAAGTGTTCATAAAATTTACTCAAATACTTTTTTGAGGTGATAAAATAAATAATAGAAAATATCGTTTAATAATTAGTAGAAGAAAGTTATCATAAATTATACCTTGCATAATCTTAGGCTTCATAAAGAAAAAGCTAAATTTCGTGCCCATAAAAAATTATTTTTAATATTAAAAATTCTTAACTTTATTGAAGGGTTCTTGCGTTTGAAGATTTATTTAATTTAAGATGTAGTCTTGAAATCTTTAATTCCTCAGATTTTTTTACCACTTTTCTTTTTGTCGCTATGCGGATGCGGTTCCCTTGGCGACAATCAAGTGGCGAAAGTACATCAAGCATGGAACGCACGATACCAATATGATTTGGAAAACAGAAGAATGGTTTCCAGTTATCAGAATCAAAAAGTTGGTCGTTCTATTGGGAGAGACGAATGGGGTCGGGTTAATTACGATCGTTTCTGGGTGATGAAACCATTTAAAGGAGAAAATCTTTTGGAATTACATAAAACAATGCTTGATTCAAAAAGAGATGCTCGTTGGGATGAGGCAAATCGTAATTTAATCGAAGCGAGAAAGGTTGAATTATCTCAAATTGCAAGTCTTGAAGATGAGGGTGGCAATGCGGAGGATTTGGCAGATGACGAAACCCAAACTGAAGTTAATGATGATTTCTTACCCGCTCCTTTTCTCCCTCAAGGCATTGATATGCCTTCAGGAGAGTTGAGCCCGCAGGGACTAGATGGAGGTGGACTTCCCCCCTTCGACAATGCTCCACCCTTGCTTCCAATGGAAAGTGAATCTGATGCACCTTCTCCTTTTGCTCCTTTGCCACCATTGTAAACGATGATCAAGTTATCTTATTTTGTAAATATTTTGGTATTAATGCTATGCCTTGTCGGTGCTTGGATAATTTTTTCTAATCAAACAAAAGCTGATTTCCTAGGAAAAGAAATTTCTGAAATTAGTTTAAAAATAAAAGACCTTAGCACTGCTGTGGAGGAGGCAAAGAAAGGACAGCAAGACAAATTGGCGAGGGAAAAAAGAAAAAATGTTGAACTAGAAGAAGGAGAACAGACATCGATTAAAGAGATTGCAGACCTTTCCAGAAAACGGGATGAGATGAAACTTAATCTTAATGAAAGTGAGAAGGAAATTGAAATAATCGCAGCCAATATCCAGAAAACAAAAGTTAGCCTTGCCGGAATAGACAAAGAGATTGAGACCTCACGTAACGCATTTAACGATTTGGTTTCAGGAATACCCATCTTGCAATCAAATGTAACTTCCCTGAAAAACCAGATTTTAAACCAGCGCGAGAGAAGAAAAGAGTTGGATGAAGAAATTTTAACATATGATAAAGAGACTGAAATTTTAAAGGAACACTACGATCTGACTTTGTCTGCATTGCAGAAAGACTTTTATGAACACCCTTGGTTAGAGCGAGGCGAGCGAGTCACAGTGGCTTTTTCCCAAGTAGATTTAGATTCTGGAATTCTCATGCTTCCAGTAGGCAAAAAGCATGGATTGGAGAAAAGTATGAGGTTTTCAGTTCGTGCAAAAGGGAAACCTATTTGTCAAATTCGGGTCAAGGAGATCGCTTTTGATCATTGCATTGCAATGATTATCCCTTTGCTAGGAAACCCCGCCCAGTTATTGGAGGTTAAATATCTTGATCTTATTTACCTTTAGATCTGTTTCCTTCCTCTCGGTTCTTGGTTTGTTTGGGTTTATATTTTTTGGGCCTGAGGCATCGACTTCTTTAAATAAAGATCTGGCAGATGCAGAAATTAAACATAACAGACTTCTTATTGAATTAGAATCGGATAAAAATGAATCAGATTTAGCTTTATCTGGTTTATATCGTGCACGAGTTGAATTCCGTGACAAGGAGGAAGGATTTTTGTCGAAAATTCAAAACTTAGAAGCAGAGATTTCTGGCTTTGTGCCTAAATTATCCGGGTTAGAAAAAGAAATAAATTTAAAATCAGAGCAACTTTCTGCCCTTGAAAAAAGTTTAGTTAGTGCGAGTGAACCAATCAAGGAAGTTGCAAAGAAAAGATTGCCTCTAGATGAAAAAAAGAAGTTGATCGAGGAAGAAATAAGCACACTAACGCAGTCTTTGGCCAAGGTTAAAGGTGAAACTGAACAAGTAGAGAGTAATTTTAAAACCCTTGAAGTAAGGAGAAATGTAGCCTCCGAAAATTTTGAAGAAGAGAAGAGTAGATTAATGAATGGAATAAAGAAACCTTATCACTTTTATTATTCTGAAAATAAAAATATATTGGTTTCAAATCGTGCTCCATCGGGAAAAGGAATTTTCATTAATAACGGATATGAAGAAGGCTTTCGGGAGAACATGGAATTTATTACCAAAAACGAAAATGCCAGTTCCACATTACCTTTTCGCTTAAAGGCAACTTTAGTGCAAAAGAAGTTTTCTTTTCTGGAGTTCTTAAATCCCTTACAAATCAAGGATTCTTCCTTTGCATCCCAGGGACAAAACTTAAGGTTGACGAGAAGTGGAGAGTCCTTAACGGAAGGAAACGCAAATCCTGAAGAGAGCGATATTGAATAAAATTTTCGAAATGGTGCATATTATAAATTATAATATTTCTTGCCAAATTTCATAAATCACACATCTTTAAATTCGAATTTATTACTTATTTGTGGATACCCCCTCCGAAGATACAAGCGACGAAGAACTGGCAGATTTAATGGCAGAACCCGATGTTGTGGATAATGCCGACTCTACTGAAGTTGAAAACGATAGCCCCGTTGAAGTTGGAATTCCTCCTCCTTTGAATGATGATGATGCTGAAGTTGATGCAAGTGAGGAATCTTTTAGTATTAACGATTTTGAAGAGGATTTTCATCCTCAAGGTGAAACGGCTGAAGTTGAAAATACACCTGTAGTCGACGACTCGGTTGAAGAGAATTCGACTGCTGAATCTATGCCAGTTGTTAAAGAAGGGGTACCGAGCAACATTACTCAAAAAACAAGTGTAGCAAATGGAGGCGGTGATGTCGCTGAGTTCAGGCAAACTCTTGCCAGTTTATCTAGGCAGTTGGAATTAGATAGATTAGCTTTTTTACATAAATCGTTACGGGAGCGGGGTGAAGAAATTCCGAGTCTGAACGATATTGCTTCAGATATAACTGGTAAAAAGCTGCTCAAACCTATGGGCGATTGCGATCAATTCGGGAAGCGACCGTCTGCTCGTTTAGAAGGATGGGTATCAGGATTATCATTCGGTGCCAATAAGCGGGCAAAGAAATTTTCCAAATAATTCCTGTTTAATTTTAAATTCTTCTTGAGACGAAAAGAGGAGCAGAAAGTCCAGTTGATTATTCAGTCATTATACCTGCATTTAATGAGGAATCTTATTTAGGCGAAATTCTCGACTTACTGCATATTGAAATAGGAAATATTCCCGAATCTAAAGGCGAAATTATTGTAGTTGATAATAATTCATCCGATGATACCGCGAAAATTGCAAAATTAAGGGGAGTTAAAGTAGTATTTGAACCAATAAACCAAATTTCCAGAGCCCGCAATATGGGAGCAAAAGCGGCAAATGGTAAAAACTTAATTTTTTTGGACGCAGATACTAAGGTTAGTCATAAATTATTGAAAATGGCTCTAGAAAGTTTAAACTTACATAAGTCAGGTGGCGGAGGATCCACATTGATTTTTGATTCAAATCAAAATCAGTTTATTTTGGGGACATTGGTACCTTGTTTTTGGTCGTGGATTTCCAAAACTTTTAAATTAGCCGCAGGTAGCTTTATTTTCTGTCGAAAAGAAATTTTTGAAGAAATTGGTGGTTTTTCAGACAAACTTTTTGCGGGGGAAGAAATATTATTTTCTCAACAATTAAAAAAGGAATGTAAGAAAAATGGATTAAATTTTTTAATCTTTGATGATTTTCCTGTAGTAACTTCTTCGAGAAAGTTAATGTGGTATAGTTCATTTCGGATATTAATTTTCATCTTTATTCCGATCATTTTTCCATGGTCCCTTAGGTTTCGAAGTCTTTGTTCATTTTGGTATCATCGACCCCCCAAATGAAAATACTTTATTCAAAAGGATAAGATAGACCCCATTTTTTACGAATCTCATCCAAGGTCTTAATTATTTCCAAGCTTTCGCTCAATGGCATGATTGGACTTTCTTTTTTACCTTTTATTAATAATTCTCCAAAGTGTTCTGCTTCGTAATTAAAGCCGTTTCCGATGAAGGGGGATTCAATTGTTTTTGTTTCGCCTGTCTTCCACTTTGATAAAGTCAATGATTGGGGCTTCCAACATTGCTTGTGAATTCTTATCGTTCCCTCAGTTCCTGAAATAAATGCTTCCTGTCCAGTATCCGATTGAATAGATGAATGAAGCACTGCCATACTTCCATTACTATATTTGAAAATAATTGATGCCTGTTCATCAACTCCAGTTTCGCCCATAGTCCAATCGCTCATAAATGATTCAGGTTTTCCGTTGAGCATGAAAGATAGAGAAACAGGGTATATTCCAACATCTAAAAGTGAACCGCCTGCAAGAATTGGATTGAATAAGCGACCATCAAGGTTTTTATGTTCAGGTCTAAAGCCAAAATCTGCGTGAATGGTTCTAATTTCACCTATTTCGTGATTCGCGATAAGATTGCGAATATTTTCCATTAAAGGCGGAAACCTAGACCACATTCCTTCCATCAGCAAAACGTTTTTTTCCTTTGCTTTTTCGATCATTCTATCTACTTGATCGGCATTAACAGCAAATGGTTTTTCGCACAAAACTGCTTTTCCATTTTCCATGCAAGTGATCGCGTTTGTAGTATGTTCGGTATGAGGCGTTGCAATATATATAGCATCAATTTTGGAACTGTTTGCTAATTGGCTGTAGGAGTCAAAAAAATGAGGTACATTCCATTCATTCGCAAAAGATTGTGCAGAATCTTGACTCCTTGAACCCACGGCATTTAGGTAGCCATTGGAAGTATTTTTTAATCCTTCAGCAAAAGCCCTTGCGATTCTTCCTGTTCCTAAAATTCCCCAACTTATCTTTTTTTTCATTAGTATCAAAGAAGCATTATTCGGATAACAGGCAATCATTAATCCCCCGTTTATGGAACGCTCTTTGTTGACGAATAGATGAATTTAATAAGAATAAAAAAATGAAAGATTTTCCTTCATCTTTGTTGTTCCGATTTTCAAAATATTCTGTAATTGTTATATTTTTCTTTTTCCTTTCAGGTTGCGGGATAGAAAATACAACCTTGAAAAATAGTGATGAAAATAAAACCATTTCATTAAATGAAATTCCAGTTTTATCACCTAAGGTTCTAGATTCAGAGGTTATTCCGGGACCCAGTTCTCAGGTTTTTGAACTTTTGCTACAGAAATATGTTGGCGAAATTATACCTAAAATAAACCAATCCATACCCGAGCCAGTAAAAGTTGATTATGCAAGATTGGAAAATTCTTTTTTGAAAATGCTTATGGCAAATAATTCAGAGGAGAGTCATAATAAATATCAATTTATATGTGACGAAAATGAAAGATGGATTTATCGATGTAATATGGAAACTGGAGAAATTGAGTGTTTTAGCATGAGTTCTAATAAGTTACGCTTGCTCTCTAGTGTTAAGTAGAAATAGATATTCTGTGCTATGAAAAAAAAGATTAAAATTTACGGATTATTTTTGATTTATACCTTGTTTTCATGGGGGTGTGCCAATAATGAAACCTATACTTACAGGAGTAAAGAAATGGGCGCATATAAAAAACCGGTGGCAACTGTAGAGAAAGCTTGGTTGGCTCGTCATAAATACGATCATGAAAGAAGACTTCTTATACCCATGGTTGGAGGTTCAAGGTGGGGTGCGATTCAGGAATATAAAGAAGATGGAACACTTGAATACAAGGACTGGTGGGAAAGGGATATTAAAATTGAGGACCTAGACCCAACTCCATCCACCACGCTTAAGATAAAAAGAAATAAAAATGAGTGGAAAAAAACAACTCTTGATGGAATAAATGTGGATAATTTTGTAAAGCCAACCTTGAAGGATGAAACTGAGATTTCGAATTCCGTAGAAGAGGTAACTGATTTTATTCCAATTGTTCCTGATATAGACGATGGAGTTGAGGAAACAGGTCTTGAGCCTCCTGCGTTCGATAGTACTCCAGAAATGCTTGATGAAGGCTTAGCACCAGCAGATTCACCTTTTGCCCCTTTGCCTGATGCATTCCCTCCTCTTGAATTACCTTTTGAATAAATTTCTTAGTAGTCGAGGGAATGTAAAATAAATTGTGGTAAAATATAGAGTGTTCGGTTTTTGTTTAAGACAATAATTGGGACAAGGTTCGTAAGTTTCTTATATCTCAATCGGCTTTTAAAATTCTTCATGATAAAGGGGAATTCAAAAGCCTTAGAAATTACGATTATTCTAGAATTTCTTTAATACTGGTTAAAATTATTTTCTCCTGTCGCAAAAAGCGGGGGTGGTTCATATTCTTGATTGGAGATACTTTCGGTTGGATTCGTAGTTTTGTTTAATTTGTTATTGATGTGCGTTACTTTTGGGGTTGGTAGATCTTTAAGAATCTTTGTTTTCTTCTCAGTAGTTTTTTCTCGCTCGATTTTCTTTTGAATCGGTTTGGGTGAAAAACCTAGGTTGTTAATCCATACTCGACTAACAGGAATTTTGGTTTCTTCTCCAATAATCTTTTTAAGTTGAGCCCAAGTGACATTGGCGTAACAACCTGCACCTTTCGTTTTCCCGCTTCCAACTTTTCTTGGAGTTCCATCTTTATTTAAAGTTTTGACCATCTGACCTTATTGAAAAAATGATTTGGAAGAAAACACAATCTAAATCATTTTTTATTAATTAGATTGAATATTATTAATTTTTTATTTCGGATAAGTGATTCCGTCTAGGAAATTGTTGCATAAACTCGAAAAAATATTCTCACAAAAGTGAATGAATTTTCTCGATCTAGGGACCTTAAAAATTAAAAATAAAAATTAGTTATTTACCTTTCAAATTTTCCGTATGATGCAACAAAGTAGAAAAATTACAAAAGTTCCTGCTCAGGCAAAAAAGAGGGCGTCACAAGTCAATATGATGCAGCGCAGCGAGGATGAAATGGGAAAGTTTGATAATGCATCTGCCACTTCTGTTTCCATGGGTATTACTGCCTTAATTGGGTTAGGAATTGAGGTGGGGTTCTATTTATTTGTTCTCGTTTTTAGAATTTCTCCCAATACTCAAATTATTTCAGATTATTTTTACGAACGCGGTTGGGTTCCTTATGTATTAACCTATTTAGCATGCTGGTCTTTTGCTATTCTTTTTTTAAAAAGAAAAAAATTGAAGGGGCAGCTTAATATCATGCAGTTTAAACTTTTGCCCGAGGATATAAGCAGGGATATTCGAGTTGAAAACCTTCCGCATTTTGGTGCACACATCAATCGGTTGGGCTTTGACCCAAGGCAAAGTTTTTTGCTAACAAGGATTCTGAGAGGACTTGAACATTTTAGCGTTCGAAAAAATCATACGGAGACGGCTGATATGTTAAAGTCTCAATCTGAAATTGATGCTACAATGGTCGATTCTAGCTATGTTTTGATTAAGGTTTTTATATGGGCCATTCCCATACTCGGATTCATCGGAACAGTTTTGGGAATTAGTGATGCGGTTTCAAGTTTCGGAGGAGAGATGGGTGCTGCTGCTGACATTGAAGTCATTAAGGAACAGTTAGGCCAAGTAACTGGTGGTTTAAGTGAAGCCTTTGATACCACCCTTGTTTCTTTAATTTTTAGTCTTTGGGTCATGTTTCCAACTAGTGTTATGCAAAAAAATGAGGAGGATTTGCTGAATAAAGTTGATGAGTACTGTAATGAGTATTTTTTAAAAAGATTACGTGAGCCTAATTTAGAACATAGTTTGAGTGGCAGTGAAAATGTACAATCCGGGGCGACGCTGGAGCGTATAGAGAATTTACAGGCTTATTTATTACAACTCCAGGAAAGCCAAAGCGTAGTGGCACAACAAATGACCCAAGTTGCTAGTCAGTTTACCCAAATTATGGAGAATACTTCAATCGAAGAGCAGGCAGACTAGCACGAGGGTGATTTAAGACTTACTATAAAACCCAGCTGATGAAGAAAAAAAAAGCGGATCTACAAATCTCTCTTTTCCCTTTTCTAAGTATTCTTGCATGTGTTATTGGAATTCTGACTTTAATGATTACGGCTATTGTTATCGCACAAATTGATCCAGAATCTGTGAATGATAAAATAGAGACTGCACTAGAGGATGACGAGGAGTTTCAAAAAAAAATTGAGGAACGCAAGAACGAATTAAATTCGCTTCGACGTGAGATCGAAGCGATCAAAAAAGATCCATTAAAAAAAGTAGACCCCAAGAAAAAAGAGCAGCTTAATCAACAAATAGCGAGTATTACGATTCAGATAGTAAAAGCAAAAAGCGAACAAAAACAAAGTAAGGGTATGGAGGGAGAAGTGGTGAAAATCCAGGCTACCCTTGCCAAAATGTTGACGGATTTAGAGCAGGCAGAAGATGAATGGGAATTAATGAAAGAACCAGAAAAGTTTGCTACCATGGTAGTAAAACAGAGTGGTTCAGGGGCGGGTGGAGACTTGGAACCCACATTTATAGAATGTAACGAAGAAGGTATCCGGGTGTATGAAGAAAATGGTAAACATTTCAAAGTACCTGTTGGTCAAATTGCGAGTCATCCCAAACTTAAGACTGTGATACAAAAAGTTGCCAAAGAAGCTCCCTTTCGTACTTGGCGAAGTGCTCAGGGGAGCAAAATAGATGCTCGATTTATTAAGCGAGACGGTAGCAAAATTACCCTTAAGGACAAGGCGGGGAAAGAAATTGTACTTACTGCTCTTCAATTGGCCGCGGGTTCCCGAAATATTGTCCGTAAGTATGAGGAAGCACGAGCTGCTAAACGCCCAGATCCAGAGGCAAGATATATAATATTTCTGTTACGTACTAAAGGTTTTAACGCATGGAGTCGAACCACTCAGCTTTGTAATGGTTTAGGGTGTCGATATGGGCAACTTCCCTTGGACGGGGAAGGGGAGATTGATCTTTCGTTATTTCTTGGTTCGTGAAAAGAAAAAAGAAAGACGTCGGTGGAAGCTTAGATTCTCTGCTTGATACGATTACCACAGTAGTTGGTATTCTGATTATTCTTTTAATTGTTGTACAATTGGGAGCGGATTCAGCTGTAAAACGAATTGTAGAAGAGAAAAAGGAAGAAGATTCAAAAGAACTGATGGAGTTGGCAATGAAGCAGTTTGATGATCAGAAGAGGGCATTACTCAAAGAAAAAGAAGAATTACAACTCAAGCAGGCTGCTCAAAATCAGGATCAAAAGAAATTAATTCAGGATATCACTCAGCTTGAGAAAAAACTTGCTGCCAAGAAAAAAGAGATGCCCGCCACGCCCCCTAAGTTGCAAAATTTACGACAGCAAAAAAATAAACTTCAAAACGATATGAAGTCCGTGGAAGTTAAAGTTAGAAAAGTAAAAGGCTTGCTTGCTAAAGCACCCAAATCTTCTGGCCAAACTCTTAGTAAAGAAGTTAGTCTGCCAGATCCAAAGCCCGCAATTGCCGGTTCGACTCCTTACCGATTTCTATGTCGTAACGGAAAGGTTTTTCCGTTGGATGATGTCGGGCTTAGGCAAAAAATATCCTCTGTAATAAAAAAAGCTGGAATTAAGCCCAACCAAGATAAGGAATACGATGCAAAAAAGTTTTTGACCGCGATTAATGGAGGTAAAGTGGGTGATACTTTTTTCTCAGTAATTGCAAGAGAGGACAAAGATAAAGTTATTCGCTTTACTGTGGAAAGAAAAGATCAATCAGGGGAAAATGAAGCATCTTTGATTAAATCGGGATCCAAATACACTAAGTCTTTATTACCATTAACCCCCCGTAAAAATTATCTTCTTTTTGAAGTTTTTCCAGATAGTTTTGGTGTTTATATGGCTGCCCGAAATATGGCCAATGAAAAAAAGTTTCCAGCTGGGTGGAAGCCCGCTCATCGAGGAACTGACTGGTGGAGTTATGATTGGGGTTACCGCACGATAGGAAGGAAACAATATTTAGCGTCACGACCCAAACCTAAGCCTTCATCAGGAAAGCCAGCTCCACCCAGGAAACCTACAAATGTTTTGGATTAGATTGCTGAGAATCTGTCTTCCGTCGGGCTTTCATCTTTCTCCCTTCGAAAATGTTCCGGTTGGTTAATTGCAAGGTTTTCCAATATTTTAAACACCCAGTCAGTTTTATCCAAATTGTTGATTTCAGAAGCAATTTCTTTCGAGGTGTATCCAGTTCCAGTATTTTGCCGAAGAAAATTAATCACGGATTCCCGCACGGTAAGGATCGCTGTGGCAGCTTTCTTTCCAGCTTCGACTCCAGGCTGATGATAAGCGTTTATACCGACGAGCGATGCATATAAGCCAACTGCTCTTTCAAAAAGTGCGATTAACCCACCCACTGTATATGGGGTGACTTCAAGGATAGTCAGGGTAATGGATTTTCGGTCTTTTTCGTAGAGAGCATCCCGAGTACCCAAAAAGAAACCGTGAAGGTAATCGCCCGAGTCCATACCTTTCTCATCCACTTTAATGGAATCCCCATTCCGATGTTTCAATACTTCGATAAAAGTAGCAAAAAAATTGGGTACACCTTCACGTAACTGTTGAACATAGGCATGTTGATCCGTAGAACCCTTGTTGCCATAAACTGAAATTCCTTGATGAACAATTTTACCGTTTAGATCTTTTTCTTTTCCCAAAGATTCCATGATCAATTGTTGCAAGTATTTGGCAAATAATTCGAGTCGGTCCTTGTATGGTAGAATTACCATATCCTTGGATCCTTTTCCATCAGTCAAATGATGCCAAGCAAGAGCAAGCATGGCGGCAGGATTCTTCCTGTAGTCTGAATTCCTTGTCAATTGATCCATTTCGCTCGCACCTGTCAAAAGATCCTCAATGTTAATGCCCTGGAGTGCTGCCGGTAAAAGGCCTACGGCGGCAGTTTCACTTGTTCGACCTCCCACCCAATCCCACATAGGTAAAAATTCCAACCATTCGTTTTCTTGGGAATGTTTGTGAAGTTTACTGCCTTCACCTGTTATTGCAATTGCGTGCTTGGCAAAGTTCAAGCCTGAGTTGGAAAAAGCATTTTCCGCTTCAAGCATGCCGTTCCGTGTTTCTGGAGTACCACCGGATTTAGATATTACAAGGACAAGAGTTGATTCAAGAGATGAACCAATTTCCGCAAGAGTCAGGTCGATTCCATCTGGATCTGTATTATCAAAGAAATGAACTTTAAGTTTGTCTTTTACAGGGTGCCCCAAGGCCTTTCCCACAAATTGTGGACCAAGTGCTGAACCTCCAATGCCGACAATCAAAAGATCAGTAAATGGACCTGAGGGAGATTGAAGTGAGCCATCGTGCACCTTCTTAGAGATTTGTTTAAGTTGGACAAGAGTCTTCTGGATTGTATCAGTTAGCTCTTGACTGGGAGCTAATGTTGGGGCTCTCAACCAATAATGTCCGACCATTCGATTTTCGTCTGGATTGGCAATCGCTCCATTTTCAAGCTCTTCCATTTTTTGAAGAGCCTCCGTGATGGGTTGATTCATCGAATCCAGATAGTTCTCGGGAAAATCGACAAGAGAAAAATCAGCCCAAAATTGAGCGTTTTCAAAGGATAGGTATAGATCTTTATTCATAGATGATTAAAATTTATCTGTTAATGCTCCAAGCGAGGCTGAACTTACGAGTTTAGCATACTTTGCAAGAACCCCACGTTTTTCTTTGGGGGGCGGTTTTTTCCACTCGTTTTTCCTTTTGGTTATTTCTTCTTCAGGTAAATCAAGGGAAAGTTCATTTTTTTCCGCATCAATCGTAATGGGATCATCGTTTTTTAGTAAGCCAATGGGACCTCCAATAGCCGCTTCTGGGGTTACATGTCCAACCACAAATCCGTGACTTCCTCCGGAAAACCGACCATCTGTAATAAGGGCAACATCTTTCCCTAAGCCTTTACCCATAATAGCTGATGTTGGAGAAAGCATTTCTCTCATGCCTGGTCCGCCAACAGGGCCCTCGTTCCGGATTACGATTACATGACCTGCTTTAACTTCACCTTCTAGGATACCCCGCAACGATGCTTCCTCAGATTCAAAAACAATAGCTTTTCCGGTAAATTTTAAACCTTCCTTTCCGGTGATTTTGGCTACTGCTCCATTCGGTGCCAGGTTTCCGTATAAAATTCTAAGGTGACTATCTTTTTTGATTGGATCATTGAATGGGCGTACGAGGTCTTGCCCGCTGGGGTAGGGGGCGTATGGTGTGGCGTCAGAAACATTCTCAGCGAGGGTTTTCCCGGTAACGGTGAGGCAATCACCATGGAGAAGCCCTTCATCTAAAAGAGTCTTGAGTAAGGGGCGTAATCCGCCGACTCGAACGAAGTGGGACATATTATATTTCCCGCTTGGTTTAAGGTCACAAAGAACGGGTACCCGTTTTCCAATGTCAGTGAAATCATCAAGATCCAATTCCACATCTGCGGAGTGGGCCATTGCAAGTAAATGAAGAACCGCATTTGTGGAACCACCTAAGGTAATAACCACAGTAATCGCATTCTCAAATGCCTTCCGGGTCATTATATCCCTTGGTTTAATATCCTTATTTATTAAATTAACAACAGCTGCCCCAGCATCCCGTGCGTCGATTTTTTTCTCATCAGAAACGGCTAGCTGGGCGGAACTATCAGGTAAACTCATACCTAATGCCTCTATCGCCGATGACATCGTATTTGCCGTGTACATCCCTCCACAAGAACCTGGTCCAGGGATCGCTTTTTTTTCAATTTCAGTTAATTCTTCCTTATCGATCACTCCTCCGGCATGTGATCCGACCGCTTCGAAAACGGATACGATATCAAGATTTTTTTCCTTATGTAAGCCTGGCAAAATAGTTCCCCCATAAACAAAAATACCAGGACGGTTAAGTCTAGCCAGTGCCATTACACAGGCAGGCATGTTTTTATCGCAACCTCCAATCGCAACTAAACCATCCATTCCTTCTGCCCCGACTACCGTTTCGATTGAATCCGCAATAACATCTCTGGAGACAAGGGAATAACGCATGCCGGGCGTTCCCATACTGATACCATCTGAAACGGTTATTGTGCCAAATGGAACTGCTTTGCCACCTGCATGGTCAACTCCCTCCACTGATGCTTTGCCTAATTCGTCTAGGTGAGAATTGCAGGGTGTTACCATGCTCCAAGCTGAACACACGGCTACCTGTGGTTTTTCGAAGTCTTCATCTTCGAACCCAACCGCTCGGAGCATAGAACGATTGGGAGCGCGATCATTTCCATCAACTACGATGGAAGAAAAGTTGCGGTTGCATGAATTCATTTTAAAATATTATGATTTGATTTCGTTTGGAATCAAGTTAGTTAAAGACTTGCGAAAACAACCAATATCTTCTTCATTCGCAACAACCTTTTTTTTGAAAAATAATAAATTAGAGTCTCTAAGGGACGAAATTGATGGGATTGACTCAAAAATAGTCGGTCTTCTCAATCAGCGTGTCCAAGCCGCAGCTAAGATCGGAAGTATAAAAAATGAATTGGGTGTTGATCCTTATGACCCTGCCAGGGAAGAACAGGTTTTTGAGAAATTAGAAAATTTAAATACCGGTCCACTCCATAAGGATTCTCTGCGTATCATTTATAGGGAGGTTATATCCGCCTCCATTGCTTTGGAAAAGAAATTAATCATTGGGTATTTGGGACCTGAAGCAACCTACACCCATCAAGCCGCTGTAAACAATTTTGGATCAACCTTGGAATATCATGCATTGCCTGATATCCCCGATGTCTTTCAGGCAGTGGAGAAGGGGGAATGTGATTATGGCGTGGTTCCCATTGAAAATTCTACTGAAGGAGCTGTGAATCGTTCTTTGGACCTTCTTGTGGAAACGGAACTCACTATTATTGCTCAAGTTTATCTGAAGGTAGAGCATTCATTGTTTAGCTTTTCTCCAATAGATTCAATTTCAGAAGTTCGGTCTAAAGATCAGGCTTTAGCTCAGTGTGGAGAATGGTTAAGAAGAAATTTGCCTAATGCTCAATTAATTCCTGTTACAAGCACGGCTGAAGCTGTGAAGAGTTTAAACCCCGAATCAAAAACTGCGGCGATTGCTGGCAAATTAGCAGGTCGAATTTATGGAGTTTCTTCACAAGCGGATAGTATTCAAGACCGAAAAAATAATGTCACCAGATTTTTGGTGGTTGCTCGTAAACCATTACCCAAGCGTGAAGAAGTTGATTATCGGACAAGCTTGGTCCTATCCCTTCCCGATCAGGTAGGAGCACTTAAAGCGGCTCTAAAGCTGTTTTCTGAAAGAGAACTTAATTTATGCAAGATAGAATCCAGACCAAGTCGTTTGAAGACTTGGGACTATTATTTTTTTATAGATTTTATCGGTCATTGCGAAGATGAGAAGGTTAGAGAAGTGGTCCATGAATTAAACAAAATTTGTCCATTGGTAAAACCTTTGGGGAGTTATCCCGAATCTGCAATTTAGTTTAAACTAGAAAAATAATACAGACAAATCCTGTTCTGGTTTTGCATTGTGTAATACTAGTTCTTCAATAAAAGATCGAAGTTCCATGTAGTCCTTTTCTTTTTTAGCCGTCCACCTTTTGTTTTTGGTCATTAATGATTCTTTAAGACCTGAGACAAGAAGTAATCCTTTAAAAGTATTCTGAAAGGAATTTACAAATTCTAATATCGATGCCCGAATCCATAATGGTTGGATTGATGAAACACGGGCATTCCAATGAGTATAATTCAAATTTCTTTTATTTGGAAAATGGAATCGCACTACTTGCTCTATACAATGCTCAAATGATTTCACGGGCATTTGACGCATCTCGTCATTTTCTCGTAAGAAAGAGAGCGTTCTTTGCAACTGCAAGGTTTCTTCACGCGTTGAAGCACTCCCAATAACTGAGAATAACGCATTTAGATTTTGTAGTCTTGTATAATCGTCTTTTTTAACCGCCGTTTTTGCCACCCTTTTGGTCACCACCCAAGTTAACTAATTCCTCGACGAATCGAGATATCCCCATGAAATCCTCATAAAAACTCGCATATCTAAGCCAAGCCACACCATCCACCTTTTGTAAGCGTAACATAATGGCATCTGCAATTGCTCGACTCGGCACTTCACTATCAAATTCATTTTCAATCTGACGAAGCGTTTGAGAGAGCAAGCCATTAATTTGTTCAGCATCAATAGGGCGTTTTGCAATTGCTCGCCTTAAACCGGTTGCCAGTTTTGTGCGGTCGAAGCTCTCCCTTCTTCCATCTCTTTTTACAACCACTAAGTCTTCCCTGAGAATTTCTTCAATGGTTGAAAAACGATGCCCACAATTCTGGCATTCTCTTCTTCTACGAGTTGACGCAATTTTACCAGCCCTTGTATCAAGAACTTTTAAATCATCCGAAGAACACTTAGGACAATGCATCAATAATTAACGATTCCACTTTCCACACACACGATTATGTTTTAACAGAGTTCTAGGAAGTTCTTCAAGATCATAATTCCTTTTTCTGTTGCGAGGGATTCTGGATGAAACTGAACACCAAATATCGGCATAGATAAATGTTCAATTCCCATAATTTCGGCTTCATCTGTAGTCGCAGTTATTTTTAATGACTGCGGAAGACTGGATTTTTCTATCAAAAGTGAATGATATCGAGTGGCGGTTAAGGGGTTGGGTAAATTTTGAAACAAATTTTTGTCATCGTGTCTAATAGGTGAAGTTTTTCCGTGCATTAATTTATCAGCCCGTACAATTTTACCACCAAAGGCTTGCCCAATACATTGATGCCCCAAGCAAACTCCAAAAATGGGTTTGATACCCTGAAACTTTTTTATTACGGAAATACTTATTCCTGCACGATCCGGGTCGCAGGGTCCTGGAGAGATTACGATACCTTGGTATTTTTCTAAATCAATATCCTCAACAGAAATTGCATCATTACGAAAAACATCAACCGTTGCTCCCAATTGTCCAAAATATTGAACCAAGTTGTAGGTAAAGGAGTCATAATTATCAATAACGAGAAGATGCATTTTATTTTGATCCCTATCCTTTATATCCTTGCTTGCGGTTTCTTTCTTTTAAGCGCAGTGCGTTAAGGCGAATGAAACCTCCCGCATCTTCGGGTTGATAATCACTTTCATCGTCATCCATGGAAGCAATGCCTTCATCATAAAGAGAAAAATTAGATTTTCTTCCAACGGTAATAACATTCCCTTTATAGAGTTTTACGCGAATGGTTCCTGACACGCATTTTTGGCTTTCATCGATTAATGCTTGTAGGGCTTCTCTTTCCGGGGCAAACCAAAAACCATAGTAAATAAGTTCCGCATATCGAGGAATAAGGGAATCCCTCAAGTGCATCAAATCACGATCCATGGTTAAGGTTTCCATTTGCCTGTGAGCATGCAGGAGTATGGTTCCCCCAGGAGTTTCATAAACTCCTCTGCTTTTCATACCAACAAATCGATTTTCAACCAAATCAACACGACCGATACCATGTTTACCAGCTATCTTATTGAGCTCGGTAATCATATTTGCAGGTGAATAAGAAGTACCGTCTATAGCAACGCAATTACCCTTTTCAAAAGTTAATTCAAGATATTGAGCTTCGTCTGGAGCCAATTCAGGATCGACGGTTAATTTATACATTTCACGATTTTCAGGAGTGGTTGGATCAAACCAAGGATCTTCCAATATCCCCGCTTCATATGAAATATGCCAAAGGTTTCTGTCCATGGAATATGGTTTAGAGGCACTTGCTTCCACATCAATTTGATGCGTTTTACAATATTCAATCATTTCTTTTCGCCCCGGAAAGCGAGCTCTGAATGATGCATCTCGCCATGGGGCAAGGATAGTTAAATCGGGTGCGAGAGCGGAGAAAGTAAGTTCAAATCTACACTGGTCATTTCCTTTTCCCGTTGCACCGTGGGCCACTGCATTCGCATTGAATTCCCGGGCTATGTCAATATGTGCCTTTGCTATCAGTGGGCGAGCAATCGAAGTACCTAGCAGGTATTGAGATTCATAAATTGCATTTCCACGAACCATCGGAAAAATATAATCTTTCGCAAATTCATCGACCAAGTTAATCGTTCGATGTGCACTTGCTCCGGTAGATAAAGCTTTTTCTTCAAGACCGTCGAGCTCTTCCTCCTGTCCCACATCAGCACAGTAGGTAACTACTTCAGCATTTTGTTCGTTCGCGTACCAATGAACCAGGACTGAGGTATCTAAACCTCCTGAATAAGCCAGAATGATTTTCATTTAAAATTTTTAATGGTTAGGAATTTGATAGTTGTTTAAGGATCGATTTTTGCATGTGAAGCCGATTTTCAGCTTGGTCAAAAAGAATTGATTTTGGAGAAGAGAGAACCTCGTGCGTTACCTCTTCACCCGGGTGTGCAGGCATACAGTGCATAAACAAGGCATCTCCCTTGGCAATTTTGAATAGGTCATTGGTTACCCGGTAGGGAACCATCTTTTCTTTTCGGTCTGATTCTTCCTTTTCGCACCCCATGCTAACCCATACATCAGTGTAAAGTATATCGGCCCCTTTTGCTGCATCTTCGCAGTCGGTTGTAAAGTGCCAATTAGTAGATAGCCCATTTTTTTCGCAAAAACTCGTAATTTGGGGTGATGGTTTAAATTCCTCAGGACCACTTAAGCAAATTTCCATTCCCCATAGCGCTCCGGCGAGTATCCATGAGTTTGCCATATTGCAACTGGTATCTCCAAAGAAGGCTAACTTTTTGCCCTTCAAACCTTCGTAGGGGTTTTGGGTTGTTGTAGTTTTTTCCAAAATCGTCATGCAATCCGCGTAAATTTGGCATGGGTGTAAAAAATCAGTCAAGGCATTAACGACTGGAATATCCGCGTGCTGTGCAAATTCTTCGATTAAATCGTGCCCATGGGTACGAATAATAAGTCCGTCTAAAAACCGGGAAAGGACTTTTGCTGTATCCTTAACACTTTCCCCTCTTCCAATTTGGGTACTTGAAAGATCAAGTAGGACTGGGTTTCCACCAAGTTCTCGAATTCCAACTTCAAAGGAAACTCTGGTCCGGGTGCTATTTTTATAAAATAACATTCCCCAGCTCTGTCCGAATAAATCATTTGTCGGACGATGAGTTCTATTTCTCTTAAAATCAAACGCCTGGTTAAAAACTGTTTTAATTATTTCTTTGTCGAAATTATTCTCTTCTAAAAAATGGTTCATTTTGTAGGGTTTAAATAGAGTTTTTTTAATGCCGCCTCGGATATGTCTAACGCCTCGTTTAATTCAGGTTCACTTACCGTAAGAGGAGGAAGAAACCGAATTACATTTTCGGCAGCTCCCACTACTAGCAGTCCCAAATTGCGCATATTTTCAATAAGTGCATTTGGCGTCTCTTTCATTGCCATGGCCAGCATTAATCCGCGACCTCTGATCTCTTTAACCAAGCTTGGGTATTTATTTTTTAAATTTATCAATCCTGTCTCAAGCAATTGCCCTTTATCTTTAGCTAAATTTATGAGGTTTTCATTCTCAATAATATCAAGGACTGCATTTGCAGCTGAGCAGGCAAGAGGGGAGCCTCCGAAGGTTGTTCCATGAGAACCTGGTTGGAAAATATCCCCCCATTTTTCTGCTAACCATATTCCGCCGATTGGAAAACCTGAACCCAATCCTTTTGCCATCGCGATTGCATCAGGTTTTACACCCGATTTTTGATAACCTAGGAACTCTCCGGTTCTTCCAATTCCAGCCTGAACTTCATCAAGGAGTAATAGTAGTTCGTTTTCTTTGCACAATTTCTCGATTCCTAAAAGAAATTCGTCAGTCGCTACCTGTATTCCTCCTTCGCCCTGAATAGACTCGACCATTATTCCAATAGTCTGGTCATCAATTTTACTCTTGAATGCTTCGATATCATTTAGTGGGGCAAATGAAAAACCTTCCAGCAATGGTTCAAATCCATTTCTATATTTTGGCGAAGATGTTGCAGACAGAGCTCCCATGGTGCGACCATGAAATCCATTCTCAGCTACAAGTAACTTATACCTTTTGCTCTCCTGCGTTTTTTTACCCACTAGACGGGAAAACTTGATTAATGCTTCATTGGCTTCTGCTCCACTATTACAAAAAAGCATTTTTCCTGGATCAATTTTCCCGACGATTCTTTTGGCGAGTTTAACCTGTTGAGGGATTGAGAAAAGATTGGAGCAATGTACTAGTTCATTGATCTGCTTTGTTACAGAATTAACCCAATGACTATTGGTGTGTCCAATATTAGTAACTGCAATTCCAGATGTGAAATCAAGAAGTTTGGAACCTTTTGAATCCCATAAATAACTACCCTTTCCTTTTATAATTTCTAAGGATGGAGGAGCATAATTGCTTACCAAATATTGACTATGCTCGGCAGTTGTCATTTAAAAAAGCTTATGAATGAATAATTTCGGTACCGATACCTTTATCAGTGAAGATTTCAAGAAGAATACTATGAGCCAACCTTCCGTCTATAAAGTGAACCCGGTTGACCCCTTCGTTTAAAGCATTAACCGCACTATTAACCTTGGGCAGCATTCCTTGTGCAATCACTCCCTCTTTTATAAGGGGTTTTACTTGATCCACGGGTAAACTAGAAAGCAGGCTATTGGGGTCATTCGGGTTTCGTAGAAGGCCAGGCACATCTGAGAGATAGACTAAGCGTCTGGCACCAAGGGCTATAGCCACTTGAGCTGCAGCAGTATCAGCATTTACATTGTAACATTGGCCTTTTTCATCTGACCCTGTTGAAGAAAGAATGGGCATGGCTCCCTTATCGAGAGCGTCCAAAATGGGTTGAGTTTTAACTGATTTCACCTCACCCACATACCCGAGGTCTGGATTATGCTGAAGTTTCGAACAATCTAAAATAGTCTTTCCGGCAATTCTTTGAATGTCGCAATCATAATTAGATACGAAAGACGCAACTTCTTTATTCACTGAACCATTCAGGACTTCATCCACCACATTAATAGTTTGTTTATCAGTAACGCGCAAACCATCGATAAACTTTGCCTCAATTCCTTTTGCAGAAAGAGCACCTGTTACTGCCTTCCCTCCGCCATGAACAACTACAACTTTTATCCCAACGAAGTGAAGAAAAACAAGATCTTGTGCTACTCGGGAACGAACTTCTGGATCGGGTGAATCCATAAAGCTACCACCATATTTTACCACAAAAATTGATCCCCTGAATCGACGAACATAGGGAAGAGCCTCTACTAATATACTCGCCTTTTTTTTACTTTCTTCAACCGGAGGCATTATTCGCTTTTGTTAAAGTTTATATATTCTTCGCTCAAATCATTGCTCCAAATTTCCCCGTATGCTTCCCCCATGTTTAAATTTAGGGAAATTGAAAATTCATCTGATAATACAATCTCTTTCCATTTGGTCTTATTTTCAATCAATGGTGAGCCCTGGGTCAGGACGGTTGTATCGTTATAGTGCATATCAATTTTATCAAAGGATAAACCGACTTTTGCATAACCCGCGGCATCCACAATTCTCCCCCAATTGGGATCTGATCCATACCAAGAGGATTTAACGAGAAGAGAATTGGCAATACAGCGTGCCACTTTAAGGGCAGATTCATTGTTTGTAGCCCCAATAACTTTAACTTTAACAAATTTTGTAACCTTTTCTCCGTCCGTTACACATTTTCTAGCGAGGCATGCACAAATCGCATTTACGGCTTCAGCAAAGTTCTTTTGAACGGATTTTGATTCTTTTTCTAAATTGATACCTGAGTTACCATTGGCTAAAAAAAGAACGGTGTCATTGGTGCTCATGTCCCCGTCAATAGTTATTCGATTAAAGGATTGCTCAACTGCATCCGATAATAATTCCTGTAATTTTGAATTAGATGCCTGGATATCGGTAGTTAAAAAAGCGAGCATTGTTGCCATGTTCGGTTCGATCATGCCTGCTCCCTTGACTACGCCCCCAATGGTAATCTCTCCACGAGAACACTCAATTTTCGCAGAGCAGGATTTTGTGCACGTATCAGAGGTAAGAATTGCCTCCTGAAATGCACTCGCGCCATCACATTCATCAATAATATCTTCCGATGCATCTCTTATGCCTGTAGTCAATCGGCTCATTGGCATGGACACACCGATCCTTCCTGTGGAGCAAACTAGAACCTCATTTGAGTGAATGTTCAAGTGTCTTGCCACTTCAGAAGCCATCTTGCTGGTATCTCTTTCACCTTGCTCGCCGGTGCATGCATTCGCGTTTCCGCTATTAGCTACAATGGCATGAAAGGTTTGGTTCGCGCTGGAAATTAGTTTTTTTGAATATCGAACGGGAGCAGCCTGTACATCATTAGTGGTGAATACACCCGCTGCGTTGCATGGCTTAGACGAATAAATTATACCTAAGTCAAGTTTGCCATTTCTTGCTCCTTTTACATCGCAATGAACGCCCGAACAGAAAAAACCAAAAGGTTCCGTTAAGGCGTCACCATTCTCATAGAATTTCATGCCAAGCCTTCTCCTTCTTCATAACCTTGGCAAATGTTCATTGCCTGCACCGCTTGCCCACCGGCACCCTTTAATAAATTGTCCTCAGCAGAACAAATGATGTAACGATTCGTTCTGACATCTTCACTTACCGAAATATCAATCCTATTTGTCCCCACAACATCAGAAACATCTGGGAATTGACCATCTTCTAAAAGGTGGACAAATTTTCTACCCTCGTAAAAATCATTCCAACATTCCCAAATTTTGGATTTGCTTAACCCACCCTGAGCTAACACCGATATAGTTGAACAAATTCCTCTGTTCATTGGAGCTAAATGAGGATGAAAGGACAGTACAATGTTCTCAGAAATTGCTTGAGATAATTGTTCTTCTATTTCCGATAAGTGGCGATGCTTTGGCAAACCATATGCACATGCACTTTCATTCCTTTCGCAGAACAGAAGTTTTTCTGTCGCATTTCTTCCTGCTCCACTTACACCACTCAAGCTATTGGCAATAATATTTTCTTTCTCAATTAACCTATTTTTAAGAATGGGGAAAAGGGGGACAATTATGCTTGTCGGGTAACAACCTGGAGATGCGATGAGAGAAGAATTTTCCCATGAGAGTGAGTGGATTTCGGGCAAGCCATACGAAGCTTTTTTCAGCCAATCGGGAGAAGGGTGGGGGGTTCCATAAAATTCTTCGTAAGTCGCAGAGGAGTTCAGGCGAAAATCTGCTGAAAGATCGATTACTTTTTTGCCCGCTTCAAGAAGCGGGATGGCATAAGTCGAGGCCGTTCCGTGGGGCAGGGCTAAAAAAAACAATTCACAATCTGGGCTTTGTGCTAATTCTTCTATACTCGGGTTAGAAAAAGTTAAATCCTTTGCCTTTCCTCTTAGCTTTGGGATGGAGGATTGTACCTTTTGTCCGCACAAGCTCCTTGATGTGACACCTACTAAGTTGACCTTGGGATGATCTAATAATAGCGAAACGAGCTCTCTTCCTGAATATCCGGATGCACCTACAACTGTTACATTCATTTTAGTAGAGTAAAATAGTTTGAGCTAATAAAAAAAACAAACCCCTCGGTTGGAGTTCCGAGGGGTTGAGATAAAGAGTGTGTAAAAGAGTTTAACGTTTTGAGAATTGAAATCTTTTTCTTGCCCCAGGCTGTCCGGTTTTCTTCCTTTCAATTTTTCGCGGATCTCGTCGCATATGACCTTCCTTTTTAAGAGGTACGCGCAATTCAGAATCCATTTTTTCTAGGGCTCGGGAAAGTCCATGACGGATGGCACCAGCTTGTCCGGAACCACCTCCGCCAGAAACATTTACAGAAACATCAACTCCGCCAATCATATCGACCGTTGCGAGGGGAGAGAGTACGATCTTTTTAAATTGTTCTGTTGAACAATAATCAGAATAATCTCTCCCGTTAATGATGTAGTTTCCTGTTCCTTGTTTGATACGAACTCGGGCAGTGCTTGTTTTTCTTCTGCCGGTAGCTAGGAATTCGGTTGGTGAAGTTTTGGAGCTCATGTTGAAAGGGTTAGCTTAGTAATTGTGTTGGTTGCTGTGCGGAATGAGGATGCTCTTCACCGCTGTAAACTTTAAGTTTAGTTAACATACGACTTGCAAGTTTATTTTTAGGAAGCATTCCTTTAACCGCATTAGTGATGATAAACTCCGGTCTTTTTTCACGAAAATCAGCAACATTTCTATATTTTTCTCCCCCCATGTAACCACTATAAAACATGTATTTTTTTTGTTCCTCTTTCGCACCTGTAAGTTTTACCTTTTCTGCATTGATGACGATGACAAAATCACCTGTGTCCACATGGGGTGTGTAAGTAGGTTTGTCGCGTCCGCGAAGAGCATTAGCAATATTGACAGCAAGTCTGCCCAGGATTTGATCTTTTGCATCAACAATTTTCCATCCATGGGTGGTTGTTTCAGCTTTGGCGAGGGTTGTTTTCATGTTATTGATAAGAAAAAGCTTACTATAAGAACAAATTAATCTAGTTTCGTCAATCGAACAATCACATTATTAGATAATGGATAGGACTAGAACTGACCAGAGCCGAGATCGCTGAGTGTCTGGTCGTAAAATTTACGACCATATCCCATCACTCTGTCTGTGTTGTCAAATACTACAGGCATGTATCTTTGCTCGATATCTTTATTTGCTAGCGTGCCTTCATTTCCGCCTTTTCGAATTTTATAAAACCATACACTTCCCCAATCATAACCTTCCACATAATTGGCAATGCCTGAGAGATCAAAAACCTGCCCCTTTGTCATTCCGACGGCCAATCCCATGAGATTTTCAATATTTTCTTTCACTTCTCCATCATCTTTAGCGAAAGGATTGGACCCACCGCGTGAACAGGAAGAAACTGCAAGGAATAAAATGATGGAAAGAAATCCCACAAGGGATTTGTAGAAAGAGAGTGAACTATTCATAACTCGAGTTTATTCATGCTTTTAAAAATTTCGCAATATCAATTTTCGTAATCAATAAATCACTAAAATTAGGCTTTGCGTAGTTTGCAAATAAAATATTCCCGATAAAAGAGCTTATTGGTTAGCCAGTTTTTCGATAGCTTGATAGCTGCGAGCGATCATCTCTCTTGGGTCATCCAATAAATTGGCAGTAGCCAAGGCATTATCCAAAAGCTGATTTGCAATCAGTTCGGCTGTGTCCTTGTCTGCTTTGACTAAATTGGATAGCCCCTTGATGATCGGATGCCTTTGGTTGACTTGTAATTTAACGGGAGATGTTGGCATGGCATCGTCTCCGCCCTGCATCATTTTCATTACGCGCCTTGCCGAAGCTCCACCCATGCCGTCTGCACCAACAATACAAACCGGACTATCAATTAACCGCTCCCCGGTTTCTACCTCAGAGACCTTGTCTTTTAAAGTCTCTTTGAGCCATTTACACAAAGACTTGGTATCTTTTTTGTTCATGGCCTTGCCTTCTGGTTCTTCGTCAAGTTTCTCCAACTTCAATTCTTCTGAATCAGCTGAGATGATTTTCTTCTCCTTATATTCACGGACAGACTGCATTACATATTCGTCTACCGGTTCAGTGAGCAAAAGAACTTCCAGGCTTCTTGCTTTGAGCGCCTCCAAATAAGGTCCCGCTTCTATGGATTCCCTGCTTTTTCCGAAAAGGAAGAGAATTTCTTTCTGGTCCTTTGCCATTCGGTCAATGTATTCATCAAGGCCAGTAAGTTTTCCGGGTTCTAATGCAGTGGATTCAAATCGGAGTAGCTTTGCTAAATCTTCCTTGTATGTAAAATCAGTGGCAGCTCCCTCTTTAATCAGGATTCCAAACTCCTTCCAAAATTCGAGGTAAGTTTCCGATTCTTTCTTTGACTGTTCATTCAGGAATCGAAGGAATCGTTTGGTTAAGACCTGGTTGAGTTTACGCAGGAGTTCACTATCCTGCATCACTTCTCGGGAAACATTTAGGGGTAAGTCCGAACTGTCGACCACACCTTTTAAAAAACGAAGCCATTCTGGAAACAATGATTTGGGCTCGGGGTCGATAAGAACCTTGCGGCAGTGAAGGGCAACCTTGTTTTCGTTGCGGAACATACCCATTTTTTCCATATTCCTTTTGGGCACAAAGAGAAGAGAGTTTATTTCCAGGGGTGCATCCGCACTGAAGTGCATCCGCATGAGGGGACCTTCATAATCGTTGGACTGAAATTTGTAAAATTCTTCGTATTCCTCGTCTTTAATTTCATTTTTAGATCTAAGCCAGATCGCGTCCACCGTATTTACTTTTTCGCCATTTACTGAAACAGGAAATTGAACAAAAGCAGAATATTTTTTAATGATATCCTTTACTCGGTCTTCTTTAGAGAATTCAGAAAACTCTTCCTTGAGTTTAATAACCAGTTTTGTGCCTCTTTGTTGGTCACTTGATTCATCGATTGAATAAGATCCACTACCATCACTCTCCCAGCACTGACCCTGTCCATCTTTTTTCCAGGTTCTGGTGTATGCCTGAACACTATCTGAAACCATAAACACACTGTAAAAACCGACTCCAAATCGACCGATAAGTGAATCATTTTTTTCTCCATCGGCTTTCAATGCCTCGAGAAATGCTTTGGAGCCCGAATGGGCAATGGTTCCCAAGTTTTCTATCAATTCTTCTTTGTCCATGCCTAAACCGAAATCTTGAATGGTCAAAGTGTTAGCAGAATCATCCGTGGTCACTTTAATTTCATGATCAAGTTCGTCTTCGAAAATCTCTTTCTCGGTCAATTGAAGCCTTCTTAGCTTTTCGAGTGCGTCTGACGCGTTCGAAATTAATTCCCGAATGAAAATCTCTTTGTCTTTGTAGAGGGAGTTAACCACTATATCGAGAACCTGCTTGGTCTCGGCTTGAAATTCATGTTTGGTAGATTTATCAGTCATAATTTAAAAAAAATTCTTAAAATATAGAGTTTTTTGTTGTCTTCAAGCGAGAAGTTTTTTGAAGCAAGATCCTCCTCCACGATAAATGAAGATTAGGATAAGTTTAAACTCTTCCTTAAATGCTCGTATGCTTCGTTAATTTCTTTTGCTTTTTTTTCGGCAACTTCTTGAATCTCTGGACCCATTGCAATTACTCTATCGGGGTGATATTGGGCTATGATCTTTCGGTAGGTTGTTTTGATATCCTTGGATTCAAAAGGTTGCTCCAAACCTAAGACTTTCGCGTACTTTATGTCATCGCTGGAAAATATCGTATTCTGAGCGGTTTCTTCAGGCTCAAATATGGGTTGGGAGTCGTCTTTTTCTTCACCAAGTTCACTTGATTGAGTTTCCTCAGGTTTTGGATTCTTTTTTATTTTTCCGCGTTCTTCTTGAGGGGGATCTTTGGATTCTGTATCTTCCGTTTCGTTTCTTTTAGTTTGGCGAAGGTTGAAAAAAGAATCCAACTTCCATATCATAAACCAAGAGGATAGGAAAAAACCTGCCCAGGAAGTTTTTTGTATAATTGAGGTTAGAAAATTTGGATTGGATCCCGTAATTGAACGCCAACCAGACCAACTTTGATAATGAGCGTATAAATATTGACTCGTATATTCCGCAAAAAAAACCGAAAGGCAAAAACCAAGGAACCCGCCGTATACAACCTTTTCCCCCCATTTTAAAGCTTTTTTCATTAAGGGAGTTGCCCAGTACAAGTCTTATAATAATAAAGCAAAACTCCGCCAATTATAATAAATACCCATTTTAATCCCTTTCTCATCAAGTACCTTTGCCAAAATGAATATTTTGTGTCAAATTTTGAATTCTTAAACTATGATTCTTTTTAAGATTAAATTTCCATAATCTATAAAGAATGGAATGAATATTAGTTTTAGAGATATGGGAATGGTGGTAGGGGTCGGATTCGAACCGACGAACGCCGAAGCGGGCGGATTTACAGTCCGCATCCTTTAGCCACTTGGATACCCTACCTTCCAAAAGAAAGAGTATTTAAATAAGTAGATGATTTGAGGCAAGCTGATTATATCAAATTTTATTTAATATCGGGGCTTGCTTGATATCAAATATTGGGAGAAAATGTTTTTATGTTTCCCTTTCCCAACAAAATTGTTGTGGGAATAACTGGGGGGATCGCCTGTGGCAAGTCTACGGTTTGTGCAAAATTAGGTAAACTTGGCTGGGTCGTGATTTCCACCGATTCCTGTGCACATGAAATTCTTGACAATGATCAAGTGGTACAGGCTGAAATTTTTGATCACTTTAATAACTCAGTCAAAGACAAGCACGGAAATATTGACAAAAGTGAGCTAGCCCGTGTAATATTTAATTCTTCCTTTGAGCGTAAATGGCTCGAAAATCTATTGCATCCAAAGATAAGGGAAAGATGGATCACTTCCATTAAGCTTTCGTCTCATAAAAAGTTTGTTGTTGAAGTCCCTCTTCTTTTTGAAAACAACCTTGAAGCCCTCTTTACAAAAACGATATCGGTACATACTTCGACAAGTATGCAAGTCAAGCGTCTTCACAAACGAGGTCTTTCTGAATCTGAGATTAATTCACGTATGAATGCTCAAATGTCAGTTTCCGAGAAGTCGAATCGGGCTGATTTCATTATCTTAGGTGATGGAGATTCGAAATTTCTTGATCCTCAAATTAACACATTTTTATCCAATATATAAAATTAATTCTATCCACAACTTGTAATGCCGACAAAAAAAACTACCAAAGCATCGACCAAGAAAGTAAAAGATTCCGAGGAGGTGCCTAAACCTCAGGAGACTGAATCAAAAGATTTGAAGGATGATCCAAAGCCTAAGAAGGAGAAGGCAGAGAAACCTGCCGTGCAAAATGTTGCATCGGAAAAAAAAGAACCCGAAGGAGATGGCCAACTTTTTTTTAGTACTGATGGCAGTGAACCTGAAAAAGCTGAAGTTAACCCTTTTGAGAAAGATGATCAGGTAACAGGTGGAGCAGTACAAACGGGCAAACCAGAAGATAGTAAGCCTGTACAAGCTAATGCTGAAAGTGAAAACCCGCCTAATCACAAAAACCAGCATAATCGTCCTCATTCCCAACCAAAACACAATCACCCTAACCAGCAAGGGCAGGGTAATAAAAATTTCAAAAAGCAAAACTGGCAGGATAAAAAAAGACAGAAAAATAAACCCCGTCCAAAATTTAAAAAGCCCCGAAAATTACCTTATGAGGATACTGAATCAAAACCTCTTGAATTGGGAAATTTGCTCGAGTTTGAAACGCTAAAGACGGAGGAGGGAATTTCTTCCCTTGCCGAGATTTATGCGGCATCTGATCAAAGTCCAATCAAGTTCAACGAATTGTACATTCTGGCACTTCCCGAATTAAAGGAAAAAGTGGGAGAATTGTCCCTTGATATAGAATTGCCCCCGGCTCCTATCAAAGATGAAATCTTTGATCTTCTTTTGGATGCCTGTCTTGCAAAAATTTGTCCAATTGAGGTAAACGCGATTATAGAAGTTACTGAGGATGGTCACGGGTTTCTATTACAGGAAAAAGATAATTACAGGTTGAAAGCACAAAGCCCCTTTGTGCCCGCACCTTTAATTAAAAGATTCGGGCTTAAAACCGGTCATTCGGTTCAGGGTTTCATTCATCCGAAATTAGAGGGATCCACTTGTCCTATTCTTGTTCAAATTGACAAGATTATGGATGCTGATCCGGAGGAAGCATCTCGAATTATGCCGTTTACTGAATTGGTACCTTATTATCCTTTGGACAGAATTTTTCTTGAAACTTCTGCAGAAGCGGAATGGGATAATGTATCCATGCGGGTAGTGGATCTGGTCTCTCCGATTGGATTCGGTCAGAGGGGATTGATTGTAGCTCCTCCTAGAACCGGTAAAACAGTTCTTCAGCAGGCAATTGCCCGGGCTCTTCGGGTGAATAACCCGCAAGCCCATTTAATTGTATTGCTTGTGGATGAACGACCTGAGGAGGTTACTGATTTTAGAAGACAAGTGCCTGATTCTGAAGTAATTGCATCAACTTTTGACGAAAGTGCAGAAAGCCATGTTCATGCCGCTGAAATTGTGATTGAAAAAGCACGAAGGATGGTCGAGTGCAATAAGGATGTGGTGATTCTTTTAGATTCGATCACTAGGCTTGCCCGGGCTTACAATACTACGATGCCCAATAGTGGGAAAATTTTGAGTGGTGGTGTGGAAGCTACTGCCCTGCAACGCCCCAAAAGATTTTTTGGTTCTGCTCGAAATATCGAGGGTGGGGGAAGCCTGACTATTTTAGGTACTGCACTAGTGGAAACGGGGAGTAAAATGGACGAAGTTATTTTCGAAGAGTTCAAAGGAACAGGAAATATGGAACTTCACCTCGATCGTGAACTTTCTAATAAAAGAATCTTTCCCGCATTGGATTTTGAAAAAAGTGGAACCAGAAAAGAGGAGCTTCTATATCACCCTGATGAGTTGAATAAAATTTATTCTCTAAGGCGTTCTCTCAAGGGAGTTCCTCCGGTTGAGGCAATGGAAATGTTTATTCAGCGGGTCCGAAAAACAAAAAATAATCCCGAATTTCTTATGGGATTAGGTAGATGAGCTTGTAAATATCCAAGAAAGTTTACTATATTTTTACTTTCTTTTATTTAATTTTATTTCTACATGAATCCTACGGACGAATTTATTCTAGATGCTTTTAAGCAACAGGGTATGTTGACCGAGGAAGTACTCGCTGAAATTATATCAGAAGTCGAATCTGAGGGAGACAGCTTGGTCGGGGATAAGGATTTGGCCGTCATGAATGGTGTTCTTGCCAAGACGGGTATGCCGGAGGGGGAGGTGGTGAACTTTCTATCCTCTGAAATGAATATGGATGCAGTTGACCTAACTCAGGTAAATCCGACTGAGGAGATTATTAATCTTCTGACTGCTGAATGGGCCAGGAAGTACGAGGCATTTCCTTTGGGGGCAACAGGTGCAGAAATTGAAATTGTTTTTGGAAACCCTTTGGATCAGGATGGATACGATAATTTAACTCACCTACTGGGAAAAACAATTAACCCTAAGATCGCTTATCGTGGATCTGTTCTCGCTGCAATTGACGAAGCGTACGGAGCTGCAGAAGACCGTAAAATGAAAGATTTTTTCGGGGGTATTGGGGATGACGATATTGAGATTGGAGACGGAGTTAAGCCAGAGGACGTAAGTGAAGAAGATGCTCCAATCATAAAATATGTTCATTCGGTTATTAAAGATGCTCTCGAAATGAGAGCATCAGATATCCACATGGAACCTTTGGAGAAGAAATTCCGCATTCGCTTTCGAGTGGATGGAAAATTGCGCGAGCAACAGGATCCTCCTAAAAGGCTTCAACCTTCCATTATCTCTAGGACCAAATTGATGGCCAATGTCAGCTTGGCTGAAAAACGAGTTCCTTTGGATGGTAGAATTAATGTGAAGGTTGGAGAAAAAGTTATTGATCTTCGGGTTTCCACTTTACCCACAGTGCATGGCGAAAGTATTGTTATGCGAATATTAGACAAGGAAAGTTTGAGCTTGGGTTTACCGCAGCTTGGTTTCTTTTCTGATGATCAATCAACATTTGAAGAAGTTATCGCATTACCCGATGGAATTTTTCTTGTAACCGGGCCAACTGGTTCCGGAAAGTCCACCACCCTTTATTCAGCACTCAATGTTATCAATAAACCGGATCGTAAAATTATTACGGTTGAAGATCCTGTTGAGTATGAAGTGGCCGGAATCAATCAAGTTCAAGTCCGGGCTGAAGTGGGTATGACTTTTTCTGCCGCACTACGTTCTATGCTTCGACAAGCTCCTAATATAGTAATGGTGGGTGAGATTCGAGATTTGGAGACCGCGGAAATAGCCATTAACGCATCCCTCACTGGGCATATGGTTTTTAGTACATTGCATACGAATGATGCACCCAGTTCTGTTTCCAGGTTGATTGATATGGGGGTTAAGCCATTTTTAGTTTCTGCATCATTACGGGCTGCACTTGCTCAAAGACTTGTCCGTTCTATCTGTCAAAATTGTAAGGAGCCTTACACTGCCACTGGTAATGAATTGAATATTTTGGGGGTTTCAGAAGACCAAGCTTCGAGTGCCAGTTTTATGCATGGAACTGGTTGCGAGAAGTGTGGAGATAGCGGTTTTCGAGGACGAAAAGGTGTATTTGAAATATTTGTGGTAAACCAAGAAATTGAAGAAATGATTTACCATAATGTAAGTATTGTTGAATTACGAAAGAAGGCACGGGAGATGGGGATGCGCTCCATGAGAGAGGATGGTTTTCGTAAAGTTCTGGCTGGGGTAACGACATTGGACGAAGTCTTGATGGTAACCACCGCGGAGGAATAGAAAGAGTTTATGCTTTTTGTAGATTATAATTCGAGCATCCGAGATATTTTCAAACAGGTCGAAGGTGTTTCTCAGCATGGATTGGAAGAACTTTTTGATGATGAAGTTATTGCAGGAAGACGTTCTTATGCTGAATCTATCATTACTGCCGGATTGGCCAGCAAGGAGGATATTCTAAATTTAGTGGCTGAGTTTTTAGGGTATGAGATCCAAGTCGGCGAGGTAACAGAAATTGAGAGCGATGTGATAGCTTCGATTCAGCCGGAAATGGCTCGTCAATATGGAATTGTGCCTCTTTATCTTTCGGACGGGGGTATTCATTTGCTCGCTGCAGATCCTTTTAATTCGGCAATCATTGACGATTTAACTTTTGCCTTGAATCTTGAAATTCAGTTGATCGTTTGCGATCCGGATTATGTACAACAGTTATTGGATACATATTATCCGTTGGAGGAGAATTCTCTTAATGATTTGTTAGGGGATGTGGGCTTAGAAAACTTTGAGGGCTTGGATGAATCAAAGGAAAGTGAATTAAGCGATGCTGCGAACGAAACACCAATTATTCGTTTCGTTAACCTAGTCATGCAGCAGGCAATTCGAGCGCAGGCCTCTGATATTCATTTCGAACCCTTTGAGAATGAATTTCGTATCCGATATCGGGTGGATGGTGCATTGTATGAAATGTCCCCTCCACCAAAGAGTTTGGCATTACCTGTTATTTCTCGAATTAAAGTTATTGCAGATTTGAATATTGCAGAGCATCGGATCCCTCAGGACGGCAGAATCAAAATGACTATAGAAGGAAGGGCGGTGGATTTGCGTGTATCTACTTTGCCTACTCAATTCGGAGAGAGCGTAGTGTTGCGTGTTTTGGATAAATCCGCGGTTAATCTGGACCTCGATAATTTGGGGCTCCCTGAAAATGTAAAGACGGGAATCAGAGATGCAGTACGGAGACCTAATGGAATATTTATTGTTACTGGTCCCACGGGTTCAGGGAAAACGACCACCCTTTACAGTGCACTAAGGGAGGTTAATACTATGGAAACAAAGCTTTTAACTGCGGAGGATCCTGTGGAGTACGAGATTGAGGGGATCATGCAAGTTCCGGTTAATCATCAGGTTGGCTTGGACTTTTCCAGAGCTTTACGTGCTTTTCTTAGGCAGGATCCCGATAAGATTATGGTCGGAGAAATTCGAGATATTGAAACGGCAAGAATTGCGGTTCAGGCATCGCTAACAGGGCATGTTGTTCTAAGTACTTTACATACAAATGACGCTCCCGGTGCGGTTACTCGATTGATCGATATGGGGTTGGAACCATTTCTTCTTTCTGCATCTCTTGAATTCGTCCTGGCCCAACGTTTGGTAAGAAAAATTTGTTCAAGTTGTAAAGAACCGTATGAACCCAAAAAAGAAGTTTTTGAGAACTTGGGTTTAAACCCAAATGAATTGGGCGAGCGTCAGTTTTTCTTTGGCTCGGGATGCGAGGAATGTAATCAATCAGGATATCGCGGAAGGACAGGCTTATTCGAAATGATAAAAGCAACAGATGCATTTAGGGAAATGATTAATTCAGGTGCAGCAACCTTAGTCCTTCGACAAAAAGCGATCGAGCAGGGTATGCGTACATTGAGAGAAGATGGTATACGATCAATTTTTGATGGGGAAAGTACGGTTGAAGAAGTCTTGAAATATACTTAAAACGATTTAAAAAAATATTATGCCTGTATATCAATTTACTGCCACAGATCAGAATGGAGCTCCTCAACAAGGTACATTTGAGGCTGCAAATGAAGAACAGGCCTATTCTCAACTTGCCCAATATGGTCTAACTGTTTCTCAACTTATTCCCAATGAGGCTCCCGCTCCTGCTCCCGCACCCGCTCCTGCTCCAGCAAAAGAACCTGAGAAAGCTCAGAAAAAGAAGAAGTCGGCAAAATCCGAAAAGGCTGCCAAACCTGTAAAGCCAAAGAAAAAAAAGAAAAAGGGTGGTCTTCTTGCCATCGAGTTGGGTGGTGGACCTAACTCTGAGGATATTTCAATTTTTACCCGTCAAATGTCTACCCTTGTTCATGCCGGTCTACCCCTATTAAGAAGCTTGGAGGTAATGATTAAACAGCAGGAGAAAAAGCCTAAGTTTAAAGCGATCCTGGAGGACATTTCGGAAAAAGTTTCCTCAGGTGGTAATTTATCTGATGGCTTGGCTGGCTATCCTAAAATTTTTGATAATTTATATGTAAACATGGTAAAAGCTGGAGAGGCAGGGGGTGTTCTGGAGCTTGTTCTTGACCGCTTAGCTCAATTTCAGGAGAAAAATATTCGTACAATAAAAAAGGTTAAATCTGCCATGATTTACCCAAGCGTTATTATGTTTGTGGCAGTGGGTATTGTGACTCTTTTAATGATGGTTGTTGTTCCTCAATTTCAGACAATTTTTGAACAGATGTTACGGGGTGCTCCCTTGCCCGGCCCGACTCAAATTGTGATAAATATTAGTGAGTTATTTTCAACCCATCCCATCCTCGTTTTGGGGGGTATGGGAGGAACGGTAGGGGGGCTTATTTTATTCAAGAAAACTAAACCAGGAGCCAAGGTTTTCGACTGGTTGGGCTTAAATGTACCGGCAGTCAAAGATGTTGTGGGGAAGTCTAATATTTCTCGTATAACCCGTACTTTTGGAACCCTGTTAAGTAGTGGTGTGCCTATCTTGCAAGCCTTGCAGATTACCCGTGATACTTTATCCAATGGTCTCTTCGTTAATGCCATGGGTAATGTTCATGACTCGGTCAGGGATGGTGAGGCTATGGCTGTTCAGATGGAGCGTGAGTCAGTCTTTCCCACCATGGTTACAAGTATGGTGGAAATTGGTGAAGAAACCGGAGAACTTCCTGATATGCTTAATCGAATAGCGGATAACTATGATGAGGATGTGGATAACGCAGTGGCCGGTATGACTTCCTTAATTGAACCGGTTATGATTGTATTTCTTGCAGTCGCGGTTGGTTTTATCGTAATCGCTTTATTTTTACCCATTGTCGCGATTATCGAAACGATCGGCAAGTAAAGTTTATTTAAGATCAGGAAAGTTTGCCTGCTTCCAGTTCGTCGCTTTTTCGGGGTCCATTCTTACCCAGGCAGAAACTGCTTTTTGAACTGCCTTTTGCTTAACCTGTGGATCAATAATTGACATTGCCCAACCCGCAGCACCTTCTGGATCACGAGTTGATATTCGGTTTACGAATTCATTGACTACGGGATCCATCTTAGGGGAGGGTGGGAAAGAATTAAGCCATTCCGCAGTTGCAACGGGATCAGTTAAAGACCAGCGGGAAGTCAATTGTTTCATTCCGTAAAACCTTTTATCTTCACCAGGTAATTCGTTGAGCCATTTGGCGGCACTGCTCGCATCTTTTGATACCCATTGATTAAGTAAGTTATCCATTACGCGAAGCGATGCTTTGTCGGCTTTCATCGATTCGACCCATTGTGCAGTTCCAGCAATATCTTGTCGTGCCAACCGTGCCCCCATCTGGCCAAGAATGGTCTCCCGCATTCTTTCGTCTTCTACTGGAAATTGATTAGCCCACTCGATGGCTTTCTCGAGACCCATTTCTGAGTATTTTTGAGCGAGGAAGGTCGAGGCCTGCCAGCGGGCACTACCTTCTGGTAAATTTCTAAATACTTTATTGGCAGCATCCAAGTTTTTTTCAGCTAAGCCTTTAATGACTCCCAAAAGGAGAGGATTGTCTTCAGGTTTTTCATTCGAGTTATTTGCCTTAGCCCATTGAATAGCTCCATCGGGGTCCTGGTTGGCCCAGCCTGCAAGGACTTCGGAAATACCAAACCGTCTTTCGCTCTTGGGATCTAATGATTGATCCGCATACGCCAATGCTGCTTCTGGATCAATTGCGGCCCAACTTCTCATTAAAAGTTTCATTTCCAAATGCCGTCCGTAACCTTTGGGTAAGGCCTCGAAGGCACTGATTACCTCGAATACATTTCCTTTATCCATAGCACGGACAGCATCTAAATATGCACCCATTCGCTCAATCATATCTCCCCCTTCCATAATCCGTTTTAAATTTGGTGGTAGGGTAAGATTCTCAATATTATCCTCCATCACTTGAGTAATAGAGGGAGTCTCGGTACCAGTTACGACTTTTTGAAGCGAATTGATCGTACCTGTAGTTTCTGGAGGTGTCGTTTGTCTATTAACCAAATTTTCGGATTGATTAATATTAACAGATTCGGGCAATGACCCGAGCCTGAGTCCCAAATAAAATACGACAGCCAAAGAAATAATCCATGGTAGGCAAATGGTAAGGATGTTTTTCAATTGAGGGGGTAAGAATGAATAAGAGTTAATAATAACCCCATTATAAATTTTTTGACAAGGAAAGAGTTTCTTATGAATTTTATTATTTATTTATATGAAAAATAATAATTATGAATATAATTAATAAAAAGTTATAAAAAATATCAATTAAAATCATTAAGAATGGCTTGATAATAATATTTTATAAATATAAAAAAGAGATGGTTATGAAACAACCAAACAATAAAAACTAAACAAATAAATATATGAAAAAAAAACTTAAATTATTATCATTGGCGAGTATGCTTGCCGTATCCAATATGAGTGCGATCGAAATCGGTCCTACTGGTAGCGGAGTTGAAATGTCAGGTTTCATTGACTTGTATTACCAAAGTAAAGATTCTACTACTGGAAGTGACACCGCAGGTCTTGGTCAGGTAGAAATTGATTTTGATTATGCTTCCGGTCCTGTATCCGCCTCGGTTGACTTCGATCTTGGTGGTGATTTCGCTACCAAAGGATCTGATGGTGTTGCCGACGGTGACCCAACTTTAGAAGAAGCAATCATCACCTACGATTTCGGTAATGGTGCTAGCGTTACTTATGGTAAAATGCTTTCTTATCTTGGATTCGAAGCTTATGACCCCATTAACATGTATCAATACTCCACAGCTTATGAATCCATTGGTGGAATTTATGATGGTTACGCCGTGGGTGCTTCTCTAGACTACGCAAATGATATGTTCAGTGTTGGGGTTTGGTCGAGCTTGTCCAACAGTCCTGACCTTGAGTATGCACTAGCATTTACTGGTGTTGAAAACCTTACAGTTAAAGCTATTGTTGCTGATTATGGTAAGGATTCTATCTCTAGTCTTAACTTAAAAGGTAAGTCTACTTTTTGGGCCAGTTATCAGCTTGGTAAACTTTTACTTGCCGCTGAAGTTGCAGAAGCAGAAGCAGCAACTGCAACTGATACCGAGAGTGAGGGTTTTCTTATCATGGGAAATTATGCTTTTACTGATAAGGTTGGATTGACACTTCGCTACTCGGAGTCAGAGACATCTGCCAGTGGAGTGAATACATATAAAGATGAAAAGATCACTATTTCACCAAGTTATGTTTTCAATGATAATCTTTCAGGGCTTATTGAATACAGTACTTTTGATTCTGGTTCTTTTACGAAAGCTATTTCCGATTACATGGCGGTTGAGCTTATTTACACTTTCTAGTCTTTCAGTCTAGTTCGTTTGTTTACAGGTGGGCGGTTTTTAACCGCCCACCTTTTTTTATTTTATCTAATATTTTAAGCTATGATTAAAATAAATATAAAAAATGAATAATATAAATTATAAAATATTTAATTTGTCTTTTTTTTGTTTATGAAAATTTTGGCACAATAAATGGATTATATTTTGGCAGAACCTAAGTTAAGAATTTTTTCTTGGGATACCTAATAAATCTAAATCTAAAATATGTATATAATGAAAAGTAATAAGTTTAAATTAGCCCTTACGGCTTTACTGGGATTGAGTTTGTCAATGTCAAGTTTGCATGCTGTTAAAATTGGAGTTCTTCACTCTCTTAGCGGTACGATGGCCATTTCTGAGACTTCTCTTCGGGATGTGGTCATGATGGCAGTCGAAGAGATTAATGAGTCTGGAGGAGTTTTGGGCGAGCAGGTTGAAGCCGTGGTGGTCGACCCAGCTTCCGATTGGCCTCTCTTCGCGGAGAAAGCAAAACAATTGATTACTGAAGATAAAGTAGCGGTTACCTTTGGTTGCTGGACTTCGGTGAGTCGAAAGTCCTGCCTTCCTGTTTTCGAGGAAAACAATGCCTTACTTTTCTACCCCGTTCAATACGAGGGTGAAGAGCAATCGTTGAATGTATTCTATACCGCTGCATCACCCAATCAACAATTGGTTCCTGCGGCTAAATATATGGCAGAGGAAATGGGATGTAAGAAATTCTATTTATTAGGTACTGATTATGTCTTCCCTAGAACTGCCAATAAGGTTTTAAAAGCATACTTGAAAGCTCAAGGTGTACCCGATGAGAATGTAATAGAGGAATATACTCCTTTTCACCATCAGGACTATCAAACCATTGTTGCCAAAGTTAAGGAATTTGCCGCAACCGGAGATGCTTGCATTCTTTCGACTATAAATGGAGACAGTAATGTTCCTTTTTACAAAGAATTCGCCAACCAAGGTTTAACTTCGGACGATTGTCCAATCATGGCATTCTCGGTTTCCGAAGACGAACTTCGTGCGATGGATGTTCCTCCACTTGTTGGTCACTTAGCCGCTTGGAATTATTTTCAAAGTGTTAAAAGTGCTGAAAATGCCGCTTTTGTAAAAAGCTTCAAGAAGTATTGCGTAAAAGCTGGATTGCCTGGAGGTGCAAAACGCGTAACTTGCGATCCGATTGAGGCTGCTTACTTCGGCGTTTATGTTTGGAAGGCTGCTGTCGAGAAGTGTGGATCCTTTGATGTCGATAAAGTAAGGAAAGCAGTTTACGGCTTAGAGTTTGATGCACCTGGTGGTAAAAAGTCAATGCATCCAACCAACCAGCATACACTTAAACCTGTCTATGTGGGAGAAATCCTTAAAAATGGTATGTTCAAGATTGTTTATTCAAGTGATGGGCTAGTTTCCCCTGATTCCTACAGTTCATACCTCTGGCCTGATGGAAAGAGCAGAAGAAAGAAGAATGTTCTGCTCATGAAAAGCATGTAATTAGAATTCCCTGGATATGCTCAGACCAATCACGCGTGGAGAACCTGCTATACCTGGAGTGCCTGGAAGGTTATTGACCAATGATGTGTAATATTCTTCATCGGTTAAGTTTATGCCAAATACGCTGAATTGCCAATCCTTCCAACCGTATCCAAGGTTAGCATCAAGCAAGGTGTAACTGTCTATCTTTTCTGCCGTGTTGAGGCCATTGTAATCCCAAAAGTGGGTATCTCCGATGGTCTTGGTTCCGATCTGTCCATATACGCCGCTTTCAAGTTGATAAATGGCAGAAAAAGCTAGAGTTTGCTTGGGTACGAAGGAAACTTGTTTTCCGACCAATCCTGAACCGGTGAACTTTTCATACTCCGAGTCGCACAAGCCATAGGCCACAGAAATAGTGACGGATTCGGCAGGTTTTACGAAGCCTTCGATTTCAATCCCCTTGGCAGTTACTTCGTCCGCATTGGCTACATAATAATCCGTGCTCGTTGGATCTGGAAGTTCGAACTGGTAGTTTTCAATATCATTCAAATAAGCGGTAAGGTTTACGCCCCAAGATTCCGAAGGGCTAAAGAGAATGCTTAGTTCGAAAGCCATAGTTTCCTCCTTGATGAAAGAACTCTCTGCGGCGTTGTCTGCATAAGCAGAGAACCCTCCTGGTTTTTCAGCATAAGTTACACGCCCGATACCTGTTAACTCTTTGCTGAAACTACGCTCCCATTGCAAAGAAGGGGAAAAGGAGGTGAATGTTTCTTTTCGTGAAATTGTCGGAGTAGTACTGTCTTGCGCTGGATAGGAAAAAAGCCCGTAAGCAGGCATTTGAACCCTTTTGTTTCGGGATAATGCTTTCTCAAAATTATCGAATCTCAAACCAAGGGATAGGGAATCATTTTCCGACACTTCCTTTGAAATTGAAGCAAACAAACCTAAGTTCTTGCTGTTTAGTTTGTATTTTGTTTGTTCGGTCCTGTTGTTGTAGTTACCCGCGGGAGCAGGGGATGGATACTCAAAAACGAACCACCGGGTTGCATCTCCTTTGATTTCGCTGTCGGCATAAAAGGCACCCAAAACCCAATCGAGTTCCGTGCCCTCTTCTGATTCGAGGCGGAACTCCTGACTCAATTCATTCTGATCTTGTAGAATGACCGAAGTAGCAGCAGTGAGTGGAGAAATATCCAAGTCCAACCGGTTGGGACTTAAGCTCCAGTCATTGCGGTTTGTGACAGAGATAAGGCGGGTTCCGTCCAATTCGCTTTCTATCGTCAAGAACTGCTGGTTGCGTTCAATTTCGGTGTACTCGTCAAAATCGGTTGCACGGGAGTAAAAATCGGCTTGTCCACGATAAACGATTGGCTGGGCTCCTAATTCGTGGGTTTCAAAATTTGCACCGAAAGAAAATTTGGTTCCATTGCCCTTATCCATGAAAAACTTCAAGGCTCCGTGCCAGGTTTCTGATGTGTTGTCCCGTCCAGAAGAGTTGTTCAGATAACCATCGGAAAGTGCTCTTCTTATTGCCATGGAATAAGAAAATCCGTCGCTCAGGGGGCCCTTGCTCGAGAGGTTGTATTTCTGCGAATCAAAAGTTCCGTAGGAGGCGGAGATTTCGTTGCTTTGCTCCTTGCCTGGGGCCTGTGTCTTGATATTAATCGCTCCACCGGTCACGGATTTTCCATAATGATATCCTTGAGGACCGCGCAAAATCTCCACGCTTTCTATGTCGTATAAGGTGGAACTGTAGGAGGAAACGTCAGCCTGAGGAACGCCATCCACATATAATTGAACGCCGGGTGCGCCGAAGAGTTGGGTGTTGGCGATTCCCCGAATGGAAATGATGTCACCATAGGATTGAATGCCGTTGGCATTGATATGCAAATTCGGTGTCAACGATGAGAGATCGACCAAATTGTGAATTTGGCGGTCTTTGATTTGATCCTTTGTAAGAATCGACGATCTTGAAAGATCTAGTTCTGGAACACTCGTTCCCTGGATAGAAATTTCGTTTAGTGTACTAGGATTGGTCTTATTAGCATTACCTTGTCCCGGTAATGACCCTGAGATTAATAAAAGAGATATAGGAATTATGTATAGTTTCATAAAATAAAAGGTGTATACTCTTAACCTTGGGTAATTTCGCAATAAGAAATGTGGATATTTGCAAAATTAATCGAGAGGCTTTTTCTCATAATCACTGCCATTCACCCAACCGGTGCGTGGAGTTTTCTTACCACTCATGTATCGTTCGTAAAAATTATTCCAGTCTCCAACGAATGGATATTTATCAAAAATAAACCCCCGATCAAACATTCTTGGA
>CAWVXY010000011.1:0-78470 GCA_963934295.1 uncultured Opitutia bacterium | reverse complement strand
CAACCCAATGTTATTAATTTAACATCTCGTTCAAAAAGTTTTTCAAAAAATGTATCGGGACCGAAGCAATCTAAAATGGTTCCGTTTTGAAAATCATCTTTCAGCTTTCCCCAAGTGCTTATGCTAAATATTGGATGCTTAGTTCTATCCACATCATCGCTTTTACGAAAGTTTTCACTAAATAACCCGACTGTGCTCTTAGTATTTTTAGAGTCAAAATCTTCATTTTTCGTGAAACTATAAGAGAATGCGGGTACTAATATAGTACCGCCTTCCGAAAAATAATCTTTAATTTGCTCAATCAAAAAATCTACTTTTCTATTTGCAGAGATTTCAAGATATTGGGCTGCAACTCCAGCATCTCCATGAATCATCACAATATCATTTTTTTTAATGCCAATATTGTGGAATGATTCTTGAATATCAAAGTCACTCATTACTAATCTCAAGTGCCTTCAAAATTTCTGTAACAGACTTTATCTCTGATATTTGTTCCATAGAAAAACGAGTATTAAATTTCGTTTCTACTGCTAGAATCAAATTGAAATTTCCCAAGGAATCCCAACTTGGAATATCTCCCATTCTTAAATCAGAGATATCGTTCGGTAATGGATTATTTGGAAAAACTTCTTCAAGAATAAGATGTAAATTTTCTAAATTATTATTGTGCATATATATTTTCGTATGGAATGCTCTTTATTGATGTAGATATTTGGTACAAATCTTCATTCCGTTGAACAAATGGTATTAGTTCAGAGGGTATTGTATTTTTTTTAAAATCACTAAACCCATGATCTTTGAGGAAGGTTTGGGATACCATGTTTCTTTCAGTTTGAATAAACCCTCCAATCAGTAAACTAACTCCACGCCCTCTGCAGATATCGAGAGCACGCCTTAGCACCCATGATTCTAAATGCCTACCTAAAACCCTACAACTCATTAAAAAAGTATCTAAGTATGCGGTACTTTGATTTATACTTTTCATACAAACTAAGCCTACAATTCCATGACTCCCATAAATATCATTAAGACTAACAAGAAAACTCATTCCCTCATATTGGTTATCCAAACTTAATAACTCTTCGGCCGAGTACCTCACTGTACGTAGATTGAATTGATTAGTTTTTAAACATAACTGTGAAGCTCGCTTTATGTTCGATTCGTCTAACTGGTGGGTCTTGGGGGAAAGCTTAATAGATTTAAGGTAAGAAAATTCATCAGTTGATTTGTTACTATCTCGAACAAACTCTGCTCTACTTTGATACTGAAGAGTTTTCTTAGCATCCTCTTTCAGAATAGTTAATTTTGCTAAATCAAATTGTACTCTAAGGTACGAAGGCCAATCGTATAAATCCTTCGGTACATCTACTGTAACAACCTCAGGGAGTATTGTTTTCATTTTATCTCGCTCAATCGGGTTATCATCCCAAAAAACAAAGCTTTCAAGACCGAGGCCCAACTCGAAAGCAATTTCCTCTAAACTTTGAGATTTCTCATTCCAATTTATTCTCGATGAAATTATGTCTTCTCTAGTCAAAACCATGGCGCCGTGTTTATCAAAAACCTGCCAGACCTCTTTTTCATTATTTTTACTGGATAAAACAACAATTACCCCTTGAGCTATTAGATTTTTGACCTCTTTTTGAAAATCAACAAATATCTGCCCGAACCCATCTTCCCCTAAGACGATACCATTGATTTTATCTTCCCCAATTACCCCTCCCCAGATAGTATTGTCACAATCTAATGCCAACACCTTTGCGGATGGTGCAAAATGCTTATCAAGAATTTTTTTAACATTAGAAGCGATTAGTCCTATTCCCTGGGTTGAAAATCTACAATGAGCAAAATACCAATTTCGGTTATCGAATGCTTTTGTTGTTCCAATCTCACTAAATGCCTCTTTTAAATCTAAAACATAGAAATTGTTATATTCATCTGCTAACTTTTCTAATTTTGAAATAATCCAAAAAAAGGCTTTTTGCAAATAGTGCTTACATTTAGCATATCGAATAACATCGAATTTTTGCCCTGCTATAACACTAGCAATAATAGGATTATCAAATCTACCTAAGCTAATATCAATTAAACGAAACAAGGGCCCGAATGATAATTCTAACATATCGTCTGAACAAGAATCATCAGAAACAATATCATCTAAAACAAATGTCAATAAAACGCTTTGATTTTCTTTTCTTTGGGTTGCCAATAGATTCCAATCCGCATAGTTACCAAAATGTAAAGTATAATCGTTTAAATTAGAAGACCACTCCTTATTATTTGGAACTAAATATGAACTTCCTAAAATAAGTAGTTCTTTCATTTATAAAAAAATCAACTTTTCCTCTTTAGGGCTAATGTAGGTTGTTTAGAAAAATCGTTATTGATAGTTTCGTATTCATGCGAAGTATTCGCTAGGAATTCTTTCATAGCAATGGTCTCACCAGGCCATCGCTTGGTACATGCTTCGTCAAAAGCAATTACTCCACCAACACTTAAAGAACCATCAATTAACTCTAATGCTATTTTACACGGTTCGTATAAATCAAAATCTATATACGCAAATGAAAGTACTAAATCAGAATTATCTTCAATGTATCTGGGAATTGTTTTGGTTGCATCCCCAACCACCAGTTCAACAAAATCTTCATAACCGAATAACTCAATTGCAGCGCGTAAGGTCTCCTCATTCCCACAATATCGACCTGCCTGGTCTGCAGCATAATCTCCGTCAATATCAATTGCTTCAGGCAAACCACTAAAATTATCAAAACCGATAACGCGTTTAGGAGAATGCGGTTCTAATAATGACTTAACTTTTGCCATGAACATCAAATTGCTACCTTTCCAGCATCCAAATTCGGCAATATCTCCAGGTACTTTGGATGCATCTCTTAGAAGATCGTAAGTGAATAATTTATTTCCTAATGTAAACTCACCAGCATACAGTGAAAACTGGTCTATATACTCGTAAAGATTTTCACAGCCTGAAGTTTTTGCAAACTTATCTCGATTTGATAAAAAGGTATCTCTAGATTTTGAATTCATAATTGGGAAAGATCAGATAATTTAAATTGTAAGGCAATTAGATTAATAACAGTAAAATTGATACACCCAAAAGCGTGTTTTTTTATTGGGCAGTCAATGAGATGACGAATTCCATAGACTTAAGGTTTCGACTAAGGTTTCCAAGGCGCCTTACCACTCGCCCATAGTTTTTCTAGCATTTCATGATCACGCTTTGTATCCATACACTGCCAAAAACCTTGATGTTTATAAGCCATTAACTCTCCCATTTTTGTTACTTTTTCAAGAGGCTCTCTCTCCATCATTACATTATCTCCATCCATAAGATCAAAAAACTCAGGTTGAATCACGAAATACCCCCCATTGATCCAACCTTGATGTAACTGTGGCTTTTCTTCAAACGATGTTACACATCCATCTTGAATGGTTAATTCACCAAATCTTGCCGCTGGACGGACAGCAGACATCGTTACCATTTTCCCATGGGAACGATGGAAGTCTAGAAGCTCATCTAAATTAATATCCGAAACACCATCTCCATAAGTCAGTAAAATGGGTTCATCTATGCCCACATAATTTTTCATCCTTTTAACCCGACCACCGGTCATTGTATCAACACCAGTATCGACTAAAGTAACCTGCCAATCGTTAACCGAACTATGTAATGGTGTTAGTTTCCCGGACCCCAAGTTAACTGAAAAATCTGAATTCACTATGTGATATTGTGAAAAATACTGCCTTACCACATCTGCTTTATAGCCTAACGCCACATAAAAATCATTGTGTCCATAAGCAGCATATGAATTCATAATATGCCACAAAATCGGATACCTTCCGATTTCCACCATTGGTTTGGGAATAAGTCCAGTATACTCTGACATTCTAGTTCCGTATCCTCCAGCTAATAAAATTACCTTCATTTTTTTACCATTGATAGTTAAAAGCTAATATATCCTTTTTAGTAACCTCGTTTGGGTCATGCTTCAAGTCAGCAATATTAGTAACCAAACTTGGCTTACCTGAAAGACCCTTGAAACCAAACCAAATACCAGGTGGTACCGTTAATCTGAAATAATTTTCTTCGCCAATATCCTCGACTCGATAAACATCAGGGATTTGAGGGTCAAAAAAGACAAACCTTACCCTACCAAGTGGAACCACCAAATTAAGAGTCATCCGATGATGCAATTTCCATGCTTTTATTGCATTTGGGTTAATGAATGAAAAGTAGACTTCTCCAAGACCATTAAATCCTTCATCGTCTTTATTTATAGCATGAAGTACATTTCCCGTATCCAGTGAAAATGTGGATAACTCCGTTATGTTAATTTTGTTTAACAATCCACTCACAAATTAGCTTTCAATAACATTTGCAAGTTTCGCTGCGTAATTGGCTATTTGACGATTTGTTAATTCTGGGATATCTTGGGGTGAATCATAAAATGCCCTGTACCAAACAGCAGTTAATGCAACGGTTTCTTCAAAATCTAGCACTGCATGCCATTTTAGAAAATGTAATGCTTTATCACAATTTAGCTTGAGCAAACCAGATTCATAAAAAGCAGATGGTTGAGGTTCACACTCGGCCCAACTTACACTGGTCCAACTTTTAGACATCTGCTTTACTAGCTCTAAAACACTATGATTTTGCTGAGCCTGTGGCCCGAAATTAAATGCTTCACCGTGAAGATCAACATTTTGACTAAGAGCAGCACCCAATGTTAGATATCCACCCAAAGGCTCTAAAACATGCTGCCAGGGTCTTGTGGAATAGGGGTTTCGCAACTCCACTTTTTCGTTCTTTGACCAACTCTGCACACAATCCGGAATTATTCGATTCGAAGCCCAATCACCGCCGCCTATTACATTTCCTGCCCGAGCAGAAGCTATGCGTATAGTGCTTTCCTTAGTAGAGAAATATGACCTCACATAAGAGCGAATTGCGATCTCAGCTGCTCCTTTACTCGCACTGTAAGGATCAGGTCCACCCAATACATCATTTTCCCTGTAGCCCCACTCCCACTCTACATTATCATAACACTTATCACTAGTTATAATTACAACAGAACAATTGTGATTTATATCTCTTAGTGACTCTAAAACATTTACAGTTCCGAGAACATTGGTAGTCCATGTATCAACAGGGTCATCATAGCTTACACTAACTATGGGTTGGGCTGCTAAATGAAAAATAAAGTCTGGTTCTGCATTTAGTACAGCCTTTTTTAAGGCTGTTAAATCTCGGATATCAAAGCGATGATCACTAATATCATCAAATAAGTTGGCGGCATCGCAATGACTAGGATTAGATGGTGGGGCTAGAGCAATACCGGTAACTTTAGCACCGATTTGTTTCAACCATGCAACCAACCATGAACCCTTGAAACCAGTATGTCCAGTGACAACAACATTCTTATCTTTATAAATATTTTTCATAAATAAAATTTAATTTGATCTAGGATATAATATCCTGAGTTTTAGGATAATAACTAAGCTTTATAAAATTTATTATTTTGAGGATTTTATTGTTGTGAGAAGTCACAGTTTCGGATTTTGAAATAATCTATTTATACATTTAGCTTTGGGATGCATGCCGTCATAGAATTCATCGGATTTACTACCTATCTTGGATGCATCATAAGAACCTACAATTTGGATGTTATGCTTAAGTGCAAATTCTCTGAATTTATTTTCAATTGCAACAAATATTGGCTTATTTAGCTTCATTAACTTATATAATTCTGGATGGTAGGGAGCTAATATTAAGATAACTTTAACATTATTTTGCTTTAAATAATTAATAAGTAATAATAACTTTTCTTCTGCTATATTATCATATTCAAAGTCCTCCATTTGATATTTGAGCAAGTATGGGAAGTCGTCGCTTAAATTTAGATTTTGAGTGCCTGTTTTTTTATCGTAAATGTGTGATCCGTCATGGGCTTTCTTAGCAGTATTTTCTTTAGAGTTATTAGTCGGTATGGAATGTTTAAATTTATAAAGCTTGTCTCTGAGATGTACAAAAAAATTATTGTTTCGACTATGGATAGCCGATTTATCTAATGAAGGTATAAATGGTTTTAGCGGGAGATTTTTTTTAGCTCGCTCAAACCAGTACTCATATAGATTGATTATTGATTTATAACTGACTTGATTATCATTAATATTTAGTAACCACGGGTCAGCTGCAATATAAACATTTTTGGCATTTAACTTTGCAACGGCTTCGAGCGATATTGCGATATCATCCTCAATCGAAGCACCGCTTACAGCTAGATTTAGAATTGGTTCGCCAATTATTTCAGAGTTAATTTGCATGACTCTACTCGACCCAACTACAATATGGTTTACGTCATTAAGTGGAAAACTCAACCGTCCTTCAATAAACTTTCTGTCATCCATATTTTCAAAATAAATAAAATCATTTTCAGATAATTGTTGTGCAAGCCTGTGCTCGTAGTTACTTACTGCGTGCTTTGAAGCTAAACCTAGAAAGAGTAGAAATAGTAGAGAAAGAAAGCTCAGTATGAAGATTGATTTTGTTATGAGGAATGATCTTTTCCTGAAGGGTTTTTCAATGTATCGCCAACTTAAATATGCGAGAAAAAAGGTTGCAAAAATCAAAACTAAACTCAACTGAATCCCAATATCTACATCACCAATGATTACTCTAGAAAAAGCAAATATTGGTTGATGGCACAAATAAGCTGAATAACTTATTAATCCAACGCCTACAAAATATTTTATGCTTAATAAATTTGCTACATAAGTACCCTGCTTTGCATACAAAATAATCAAAACGGCACCCAGTACTGGAACCAATGCAAAAACACTTGGAAAAGGTATTGTTTTGTCATAGCTAAAGACTGCAAAAAGAATTGCCGTTATCCCTATTGAAGCTAGCAGATTATTTGTTCGAACACCTCTTTTTTGAACGATAAATGCTGTAACTGAACCTAACAAAAGTTCCCAAGCACGAGTTGGAGCAAGATAGAAATTTGCCATTTCTTTATTACGCCAACCCCATTCACTAAGACTGAAACTGATTGCTGTAATTACAACAATCATCCAAAAAGCAGTATTTTTACTGAACCGCCAAGCAAGTATTAAGAAGAGTGGGAATAAAATATAATATTGCTCTTCAACAGCTAAACTCCAAGTGTGGAGAAGAGGGTTGAGCTCAGCAGACTCGTTAAAATAACCTTGTTGCTTCCAAAAAACTACATTGGAAGTAAAAATTGATACTCCAATAAGAGCATTTCCAAACTTTTGAAGTGAAGAATCAGATAAAAGCAACCATGCTATTGGAATAGTCAATAATGTGACTACAGTCAGAGCAGGTAATATTCTACGTGCACGTCTTACATAAAAGTTAACGATGCTGAATCTTTTATTCTCAATATCTTCAATTAAGATTGTGGTTATGAGATAACCACTAATAACAAAAAAAACATCTACTCCAACAAATCCACCACTAAAATATTCGAATCCTGCGTGAAATAATATTACTGGAATAACAGCAATAGCTCGTAAACCGTCTATTTCAGGTCGGTATTTCAAAGTAATAAATTTTTGTAAAAGAAATACATTTACTGTGATAGAAATACATTTACTGTGAAATTAAATTATTTTATTGCGACTAAAATACCAATATTAAAACAATTTTTAACGATTGTTTTGTTAAAATAACATTTTTCTAATAACTAGAATTATAAAAAGGGGTTAGTACAAAACCTTAACACTAGTACCAACTTTCTTAACTAGAAAAAATATGTGAGATATAACCTCACTACTTTTACGATGATGGAATGAACCTGTAAAAATAAACCATTTCTCGATACATGCCAAAGTGATTCCATACTATTTCTTTAATCTTTAAGCTTTCTTTAAAAACTTTAGGATGCTTAGGATTAAAATAAATAACCAAAGTATCAGAATCTCGCTTTGAAATCTTATCGACCAACTCGTTCATCTTTTCCAAGCCAAAAGGATTAAAAAGGTAAATTGCTAATTTCCCACTCGGAAGCGAATAGTCATCAACATCACAAGACTTTAAATCGGCAGAAATATTTTTCTTCGATAAATTGATTTTACACAAATCAATTATTTCCGGAGAAATATCCACACCATAGAGTTCAGAAAACCCGCATTCTTTGCCAACAATGAAAGAACGCCCCAAACCACAACCTATATCGCAAAGCCTGTCAAATCCCTCACTTCGGGCAAAACTTAATACAGATTTAAGTTTTCCGTAACTGATTGTTTCTGATCTAGACCCCACACTTGTTTCTATTCCAACTTCTCTTAATTCAATAACTTTCTCAGTTGAAACACCACGAATAAAATCATTGATAGAACCGAGAAAGGAAAAAAAAGGAAGATAAACTCTGTGTCTGAATTCTTGAAGCGGATTTAATTTTAAAATTTTTTGTAACTTCATCTTATTAATTCCGCATCAAAAACTCACTCCATTCAGTTGTCCAATTTTTTGATGTTGATGCATACTGATTACAAAATTTTGTTCTAGCAGTCTGCACTTTTTCAGAAAACCACCAGGTATCTATATTTTCATATATTGAATTTAATTTCCTTGCTGCTTGCTTTGGACAGTAAAATAAAATTTCAGCATCTACGAGCAGATCAACCAAAGGCTTTGAATCCTTACTTATTTCATTAAATCTTTCATCCCAAAATACTATGGTTGGAAAATTCCTAGATAATGTTTCAAGGAATACAGTCGCATTATGGCTGCAGACACACAGACGACTTTTCTTAATTTGTGCCCATAATCCTTCTTTAGAGTGATCTATTTTTTCAGAGTATCCCAAAGAAGCATACTGTGCTTCAATATTCCAACCACGAGACCCACTGCTAGGATCTAATCTTATTCTGTAATAATACATGGATGAATCGCTTAAGTTTTTAGCGAATTCAATTTGATTGTCTAAATATGGAAGAAATTGACCTCCAACTGGAATCGAATAATGACAATAAAAATATCTTGGTAAAGAGCTAAGGATATGAAGAATTAAACCATCTTTCTTGTGACTAATTTTAAGTGCTCCGGATAATTGAATGCTTGGAAGTTTTACAATGTGAGGTTGCCCATCGCATCCCCACCCCCAGGATATAAAACTAGAGGCAATTAAAAGTTGATGATCGACAGTCTGATTAAATTTTCCGACACCAAAATGGCCACCATGCTGGCCGATAATCAGTTTGCAACCTAATTGTTTTTTTTCAGCGACCCAAATTTTAAATCCATCATCAGCTTGGTACGCATTGGCTGTAAAAACTCGTTTTGGTTTATTAGGTAATTTTTTAAGAACACAACTTCTTATTAAAGAAAAGTTTTCCAGATAGCTTTTAGGGATTAAAGAGGGAAGTAATTTGCGGGCAAATTTTTCAAATCCATCTTCAACTTTACTTTTACGAAATAGACTTCTTTTGCCTCGATTTATAGCTAAGTCTTTTACTGTGAACTGGGTATTTTGAACATAAGGTACCTGTCTGAGCTTAAGTGCTAATTTCAAAACTTTGGAAAATTTTACATACGGGGAAACAAAAACCACATCAGTATTTATTCGGCCAATCATTGAAAATAAAGGGAGAACTAAACTTTTAATAAAAGACTTTAATTGATTACTTTTAGATCCTGCAACCCTGGAAAGAATAAGAGGTTTAATATTGAAATTCCTATCAATGACATAGGGTAAATCTTGGAACTTAACACATTCAGAAAGCACTACTTCATTCCATTCATCAGAAACAAAATCATTCCAAAAGTCATGAAAATCTCGAGGATGCCATTCGTTCAGGTCATAAATACCTAAAGTACATGTTGTGATTTGACTATTTTCACTAGCAGTTCTTACGCACTCGAATCTGTCATAAAGTGCATCAATACAAAAACGCAGCCAAGGGCCTATGATAATTCTCCAGTATTCTTTACTTTTATCAGTATTATGAACCTCATTTAAATTTTCTGAAAAATCTGATAATGTTTTATCATAAAAATCGCTTAAATAAGTATAGTCCTTGCAGTACTTATCACGGTCATCCCATTGATATGGCACAATTGGATAATCTTTTTTAGCAGTTAGAAAATCTTTGAAATTTTTAAGACACCAAGTACCAAGAAAAATATCATTATCTGACACACCAGATGCAGGCATGTCTAAAGGTGTTTTGATAAGCCTCAGAGTATTATTAAATTATTTTAGCTAGTGTAAAATTTAGTAATAAAGAAATTACACTAATTACAACAATAGTTTCAATCCATTGATTAAAAGTTGATTATCCTTAAAGTCCCGCACTGCTACTCTAATATATTGTCCATCGACACTTGATTTACCCGAACAATCTTTTATGAGGATTGAATATTTTTCACAAAGATCAATTGCTAATTGATGCGCGTCTTTATCGATCACTTTACAAAATATATAATTTGCCTGAGATTCATAAGGAACAAGATAAGGAATCTCCTGCAGTTGATGAAAGAGTTCTTCGCGAGCCTCAATTAGTTGATAACAACTTGATTTATATTGAGAGGAATATTTTCCAATTATTTGTAAATAAAACTCGGCGACCGAATTAATATTCCAAATGGGGATTGCAGATTTTACTCTGTTTACAAGACTTTCTTCAGAACAGGCCATTACTCCCAAACGTAGCCCACCTACCCCATAACTCTTTCCAATGCTCTTAATCACAATGAGATTCGGGAATCTCTCTAAATCAGCAATATTCAAAAGTGATGACTCAAAACCACCAACTGCAAAGTCCAAAAAGGACTCATCCAAAACTAGATGTTTTCCGGTATTTTTAAATTCTTCTAATATTTCAATTATATCAGAATAGGAAATAAAGTTTCCCGATGGATTATCAGGATTTATAAGTATGACACCATCATTATCTTTTGATAAATTAATTACATCTTCTTTTCCATATCTGAACCCTTCAGCAGAAGGTACCCTTAAATCTATATTTTCAAATCTTGATGTGTATTCCTCGAAAGTTGGTCCATATAAACCAAATCTACCTGACAAAACAGTTGTAACTGTATTTATTAATTCTGCCGCTCCATTTCCAACGACAATCTGACTTTCTTTGATACCAAACATTTGTCCCCCAAGCATTGCCTGGATTCTTTCACCTGATGGATAAGACTGCATTAGTTTATGAAGACTAAACTTTAACTCATTGACTAACTGAGGGGGTGGGAAAAATGGATTAACAAGATAGCAAAAATCTATCAAACCATCGAAACGCCAATATCCACCATACCTTTTGGATAACAATTCATAACGAACCTCAGGTTCAGCGAACTGAATATTTGCATTCTCCAAGTCTTGTATATCATCAATCTCGCACCAAGTTTCACCATTTAATGGCAATGCTGTAAGATGTTTCATATCAAGATCGACAACCACCTTCAAAACTTGTTCATAATATTCATTCTTACCTAGTGCAGTTGCATATGCTGTTAAGAATGGAACATAGACATCATTTAAAAATGATTTTGAAAACTTGTATATGTTTACAGTTTTATAATATTCATCGACTTGTGCATAATCGAAATCGGCTTTTGCAACAAAATGACTGATAGAAAAATCCTCATTCATTTTAACCACTGTTCCATCCATCCAGGCCTTATATTTATCTACAATTGCTAAATTTTCCGACGGGTGATCGATAACCATTTGTAACAACTTAGGTTCGAATAGTAAGTCACTTTCGATTAATAGGGTATCATCCTTAACTATAAAGTCTTTGGCTAGATAAACAGAGTAAATATTATTTGTTGTAGAATAGTCCGGGTTCTCAATATAAACGATCTCAACTCCTTTATAATTGGTTCCAAGAAAACCTATGAGTTTATCCTTCTCATATCCAACAATGATGAGGATTCGATCAATGGGGTGCGAAACTGCAGCATCAAGACACCATTCGATCAATGTCTTACCATTTACCTTAACCATTGCCTTTGTTTTGTCGGAGGTTTCAGGCCCAAGCCGTCTACCCAAACCTGCTGCAGGAATTAATATTTGCATAATAATGTAACAAAAAAATGATTAAGTAAAAAAATGATCATCAGGAAGGTTTGGTTTATGATCGGGTGAGAATAACTCTGAATATGCTTTTTGAATTTTATTAGATGTAGCTAATCGATGAACTTCTATTGCTTGAATGGGAAAATATATTGCTCCTGCACAAATTGTAAAAACTACTCTCAAATCAATCGGTTCGAATAAATTGAACAATTCCAAAGTGGCAACAATTGGTAATATAAAGATTAAATAGTTTTCATGGAAAAGAACACTCGAAAACTTCCTTAAAATGAAGTATGGAAAAAAGTTCGCTGGAATTTTTTCAACTACTTTTTTTTCCATTTTAACATCAAGGTTTTTCACTCGTCTTTGTTGCTGCTCCATACAAATCGAAAACCATGCCATAGAAAACCTAGCGTATGGAAGACACGAAGCGATGATTCCCAAAATAACAAAAGGTAAAATCCAAGTACCAGTAGAATTCATTGCACCTAAAGTAATCCCACACACGATCGCAACATGCGAAATTACATGCATCATCCAATCAATGTATTGTCCAGCAACGCTACCTTTTTTATTAAATCGGGCAACTGCACCATCCACATAATCAAGAAAGTACCAGAGTATATACCCAAATGAACCAACTAGAACGATAACTCTATCGTCGTAAGTTAAAAAGTATCCACCAATAACTGCAACTAGTCCTGATATCCACGATACAGCATTACCACTAATACCAATTTTCAAACAAAACCAAGTGACATAAATTGCAGGAGGTACAAACACCCTGTCATGCCAAGAGTCGTAAGCAAAGAACCTATCTTCGTTACATTTATCTTTTACTTCTTTTAAGGATAAACTCATTTAGGATTAATTTAAGAAAAACTGAGAGAAGTACGATTTACTATTTGAGATATTTGATCTTTAATTCTTACACGGGTTTGCGAAGTCCTAGGATCTCTAACATAGTAATTTTGTAACCCCTGAATACTTTTCAAGTAAAGTTCTTCTGTTTGATTGAGAAGAATATCCATTCTATCCAAAAAACTTTGTTCATCATTCTCATTTCCCTCAAATAAAATTTCTTTGGCAAAATCGACATGATACTTATTTGTTCCACAAAAATTAGCGTAAAGTACTTTCTTTCCAATTGAAAATGCCTCGATAAGGCATGTCGTTGAAAAACCTGCAATCAATGCTTTTGACTTTTGCATAGTGGGATAAACATTTCGTTCAGCAAAATTTACATCAATTATTTGAATAAGGTCTCCGTAAATAGACTTGTAATATTCTTCCTCCGACATTCCTACCTCCGGCATTACCCAATCACTAGAGTTCCTCTCGTTTCTAAGAATAACCGCAACTTTAAGATCTTTATTTCTCAAATATTTGGCAAGAAATGTATCCATAATCCGCATACCACGCATACTATCAACTACATCTCGTTGATAACCAATATTTCCACGCCAACAAGACACGATTAACAAATCATAAACGGGTTCGATTTCGTTTAACTCAGAACAAAAATTATTAGTTAACGACAACGACCCAAATGGATAAAAATGATCAACCTTATAATTTAATTTTGGGTAAACATCTGCTTCCCGATGTCCAAAACTAAACAAATGATTACAATAGTAAGAATATTGGGGATCAGAGTTATATGATAAACGAAATCCATTTTGAATAGCAATACATGGAATATTTTTTAAATTTTCTGATAACCATGCGAATTTATTGCAATTATCTACATATGTAACCACTGCCTTAGGTTTTTTCGTGGTAAATTCTGCCTTGATGTAAATTAGAAGCAACTGAAAATATAATTGAAAAAAAATACTTTTTTTTGCTCCATAAATACTGCGAATTTCAATACTTTTTAAATTTAAAATAAATCTAAAAATTATTAATATATTTAAATTTATCTTTACCGGACGGGTTTTAAAGATATCAACCGAAAAGTCATCCGGAATAACAGTTTTTACAACATCGGAATTTATTGCATCAAAGATGACAATATCAACTTGTTTTATTGGATTACAAACAAATCTATTGAAAAGTCTAATCATCTATCTCCCTTGCTAATTCTTCCAGTTTTTTTCGATTAGTTTTTCCGCTTTGGGAGAGAGGAAATTCATCAATTTTATAAAACTTCTTAGGAAAAAATACACCATCCAAATAAGCAGTACTTTGCTTTCGCAACTCTTTAATCTCAACCAATGAAATATCGCTAAGAATAAAGCCGACGCAACCGTTCACAATCTCATGCTCATCCCGAGTTGGAACAACTACAACCCCTTTTGTTTCTTCAAATTTATTAAGAACAGATTCAATTTCTCCTATCTCAATTCTCCTACCAGCCAACTTAATTTGGCTGTCTATTCGACCTACGCACTCTAAGTCATAATTAGAGTTGAAAAATCCTATATCGCCAGTCTTGTACCAAATATTATTATCTTTGTCCCAATCAAAATGAACAAATGATTCATCAGTTTTGTGCTGATTATTTAAATATCCTAGAGTTACTTGAGGTCCGGAAAAAATTATTTCACCCTTCTCGGATTCAACGACTTCTCCTTCTTCAGTTATCAATTTGACTGAGTGTTTTGGAAATACATTTCCAATGGGAACAATCCCATTATGGAATGTCTTTCTTTCATCATCTTTCAAATATTCGTAACGGGAGATGTAAACTGTAGCCTCAGTAGGTCCATACAAGTTTTCAATTGTACTATTAGGAGCTGCGAGTCTCCACGCATTCGCCAAGTCTACTGGAAACTGCTCGCCACAAAACATACTATATCTAAGTTCCGGAAAAGAATTAGGGTGTAAGTTACCAGTATTTAACATAAACCGTGCTATTGATGGAACTGAGTTCCAATAAGTAATATTCTCACGAATTATAAAATCTGTTGGCACCATGATTTCGCTCTCTGGCAAAACGCAAAGAACCCCCTTGTTTGCCCATGTGAAGAATATATCCGAAACGGATGGATCAAAGCTGAAGTCAAAAGTTTGAGATGCTTTAAATCCTGATTCTAAAGTGTAAATCTTTTTCATGTTTTTCAAGAATGAAAGAAGATTACTGTGAGAAACCATTACTCCTTTGGGGGTACCTGTAGAACCTGAAGTGTAATTAATGTAGGCAAGGTCAGCCAATTCGTTAACTTTCGGAACACTCAAATGACCAAGATTACTTAAGGTGCTTGCTACGAGGACACGAAGAGCACTGTTTTTAAGTGAATCTCCCTCAGGTAAAATACATGCATCAATATCAGACAAATTTGAAAATTCTAATTTATTAATATCCTCATTTTCGCCGACCAAAAATCGGATTTTTGAATTATTAAAAATGGACCGAATTCTAGCTACATTATATTTTGGGTTGATTGGGGTAAAATTACATCCGGCAAATAAAATGCCAAGAATACCTATATATGAGGATGCTTTGCGCTGACCAACTAAACCAATGGTTTCGTTATTGGCACCGCACTCAATCAATCCGTTTGCAACCAGCATTGATTTTTCAATTAATTCGGCATATGAAATTGTTCTCTCCCCAATCTTCAAAGCAGTTAAATCAGGGCACGAATTCTTTAAATCAAATAAGTGTTTTACCGTGCTATTCAAGTAGTGATCGACTAATTATTCTTTGATTCAATTATTTCAATAATTGATTTTACAGAATTCGCATTCGCAATTTCGGTAGGAGTAAAAGTCACTCCAAGTTTTTCTTTAATAGCCATAATGACTCTAATATGACCAAGAGAATCCCAACCAATCGTTTCAATCATGGAAGAATTCTCATCTATTTCATCCTCTGGAAACAAGTCTGATATCAAATTCAAGATGCTCTGCGTTAAACCATTGAAATCAATGTCTAATTTTGATGAATTACTGATATCATTATAAACTGACTTAGTCATGGAATACCTCCAACCATCTATAAATTTGCCGCTCTTGCAGTAAAAATCTTTCGCAATTCCCTCACGCACCATACCTGCAGATTTGACTGACTCGATAGTTCTCAAGTTGGTGACCATGGTGATCCCGTGTAAACGGTTAAGCTCAAGAGTCTCAAAAACAAAAGCTTTAAGGATTTCCTGTAATTGTAAAATGTATCCATGGCCCCAAAACTCAGGATCAATTCCATAACCCCACTCAACTGATTGACGTTCATAATCAAGACTGACAAGGCATGCTGATCCAATTAAATAGTTATCACTTTTTCTACGAACAAACCAATACATTGAATTTTGAGAATCTCCCCCTCCTTCCATTCGTTTAAATAACTTTTTAAGGTATTGAGTTGTGTCAGCTAAATTTTTGAAAGGTGGATATTCGAGAAATTCATAAAAGCATTCTTTTACGGAATATCGGTTCATTTCTTCAGCTCCATCCATGGAAAGGGGAAAAAAACTTATATCAAAAGAATCTGTTAAATCAGATTCACCGGGAATTACCGTTGAAAATCTTTTATAAAAATCGGTTTTTGTAAGCATTTTCTTCTTATTAAAATTTCACTAAATAATAGACCGACCACCATCTATGACAATATTTTGGCCATTCATGTAGGCTGAAGCATCAGAACATAAAAACTGAATTACCCCTTGATATTCATCCACCTTTGCCATTCTCCCCATTGGGATCAAATCTTGCAATCGATTAACAAATTCTTCGTCTTGTCCAGTATATACTCCTCCAGGACTAAGTGCATTACAACGAACTCCCTTATCCGACCAATAAGTTGCCAGGTAACGCGTTAGTCCAATCAATCCTGTCTTAATTACAGAATAGGTAATTGGTTTAACAGCCTGCATATCATCAGGCAAATTGGCTTGTTTATAAAGACTTTGGTTTGGTGCAATTACAGATAAATCTGAAGCAATATTAAGTATTACGCCGCCTAAACCATCTGATGCCATAGCTGAACCAAAAACTTTACTACACAAGAAGGCGCCGGTTAGACCGACTGAGAGTTCTTGGTTCCAACGATCAAGCGAGAAATTTTCCAGGCGTGTAGTCCTCTTTCCTTCGCTTATCGAACTTGATGTCGGATTTATTGCAGCATTGTTTACGAGTATATCAATTTTGGTATCCAATGAACTTAATTTTGAAGCAAGTTGAGAAATACTAACTTCAGAAGTAACATCCATCAGATGAGATTGAAAGTTCCTAGAAACACTTTCTTTACCAATAATTTGCTCTGCTTCATCCAAAGCCTTTTGATTTAAATCAGTTAGAATTACTTGGGCACCTGATGCAAGCAAGGCTTTCGCATGGGAAATTCCTAGCAAACCAGCCGAGCCTGTTACAAGTGCTGTTTTACCAGACAAATTATAAGTACTAATTACCATTAATTTTTTTAAGAAAATATACTTTTAAATTATTACCTATTCTTACGCCACATCCTCATTTCGTAAACTATGCCTTGCCCATCACTGTTTAATAAAAACATAACTCCGGCTGCTACTTCATCGGCAGTCATAAAACTAGTATGATCTAAATCAGCACGATCTCCCATCATATCAGTAGATACTCCCGCTGGTGAAATAGTGCCAACGCGAATATTCGACGATCGCAACTCCTCGTCTAACGCACGAGAGAAGCCCAATAATGCATGTTTTGTTGAAGCATAAATACAATGCTCAGGAGCTCCGCCACCTGTATAAGAACTGGAAGAACATATATTGATTATACAGCCTTGTTTTTTTTCGACCATAGACTTAGAAAAAAATCGAGTCAGTGCGAAAGGTGCAAAAAAATTAACTTCAAAACTTTTTCTTAGTAATTCGTCAGATGAATTTTCTAAACTTTCCAAATGAAGAACACCTGCATTATTGATAAGAATATCAATATCTCCAATCTTTTTGCTAACAGATTCGCATAAATTATTTACATCTGATGTAGAGGTAAGGTCCGCGATAAAGGTGTGCAAGTTTTCTTTGTATTGATCAAAGTCATTCTTTAAATTGGATAAGTTCTGCGAATTGCTTGAAGTAGCACAAACAATGGCACCACTCTCCAATAGTCTCTTAACAATTGACCATCCAATTCCTTTGCTTGCTCCTGTTATTAAACATATTTTATTTATCATATGAATATTTTAGTTTGTTTTACTATTTCTTTGATTCATTGCAAAGAATTCACAAAAGTTAATGTTATGTTTTGCAGTATCTAAAGGGATAGAACCTCTGTTAGTTTCAAAGTTCAATGGACCTTCATAGCCAATAATTTCTAAGGCTGAAAAAACTCCGCAAAAATCAACCAACCCGGAACCCAATATTACATTGTTACCCGTACGATCTTTATCTTTAATATGAACATGTCCCAAATTTTCTGATAAAATTAAAATTTCATTATAAAGGTCAGGTGTTTCTAAGACCCGATTTCCAGTATCAAAAACTGCTTTAACATTTTTCATATTAACTAAGGAAATAAACTCATTTAGCTCAGTAGCTGAAACTAAACATTCTACACATAACAAAATATCATATTTTTGGGCTACAGTTGCTACATCTCTAAGAATTTTGGACATTTGGGTGAAATTAATTTTACTCAAATTACTTTTCTCTAAAAGAGGCAAAATTATAACACTACAATTTAATTCTGCCGCAACTTCCAAACACTCCATAATGCAACTAAAAGTACTTTTACCAGGATCATCTAAGAGTGGATTATCTATTATATAATCTAAACAAATCGAATAAGTGAGCATTTTATTTGCAAAACAAAGATCTAATATTTCCTTCCTTCCAACCAAAGACCAAATTGGATTCGAATGATTTCTTTCTCGCTCAATAAGCAGTTCTATAAACGAACATCCTAGCAATCCCGCATTTATAAATTCATTTTGCCATTCGTTTTGGGGAAAACATTGAAGTTCACCGTTATAAGGAACGGTGAGTCGACCTTGAGAAAAGCCGTATTTATTAATATTTCCTTTTATTTTCAATAAATTTTTAAAAGTAGAAATAGCAAGAAAGTCTAGATATTATCTATTTCCTTAATTAATTTGCTTAGTAAATTGGCTTGTAACTCAGCTTCATTTAAATCCCTGTAGTTTGATTTAAAGGCCATTATCTTTTTTTGATAATCTTCTGCAATCGGGCACAACCCACTATCGAAAACTTGCCCACCCATTTCCTTACCCCTAAGCGAAGGTTCCATGTAAGGCGGTTTCCAACATGCATAAAAACCATCGCCTCCCATTTCTTTATAACGATCATAAAAAGTTTTCCAGCTTACTCCTTGAACTTCTTCCCCTTTGTATAACAAACCGAAAGTAAAATAGGCATGATCTGAGTAATTAGGAATCTCCTGAGTTTCTATCCAATCACAACCACCAACTGCTTGCAGAAAGTACTTTCCTACTTTTTTTCTTCTCTCAACCAATTCATCAATACGCTCAAATTGGGCTAAGCCAATTGCAGCAGTTATTGCGTTCATCCTATAATTAAAACCTATGGTATCAAAACGCTCATAATCTGGATTTTGATAGACTGAAGATGCTAAGCTCGTCCTCCCGGCTTGAGCAGTTAATCCCTTGTAACCGATACCTGCAAATTTACGTGCTCGAACAGCGAGGTCTTCGTCTGATGTAATAAGCATGCCGCCTTCACTGCCAGAAGTCATGTGCTTGGATTTTTCAAAGCTATATACACCAATATGTGAATGAGTTCCGGCATAGCCATTCTTGTATCGAGTCATTAATGTTTCTGCCGAGTCGTCGATGACTGTCAGATTATACTTGGATGCAATTTCCAAGATCGGATCAATATCCACCGGCAGACCATAGAGAGAAACAACGATAATGGCCTTGGTTTTATTGGTTATTTTTTGCTCTATCTTCGTTGCATCAATATTCCAACTCTTAGAACATATGTCCACAAATACAGGAACAGCTCCTAAATGCATCGTAACATAGGAGTCCATCACAACAGTCTTGGAGGGTTGAATTACCTCATCTCCTGGACCCACTCCAGCGGCATATAACGCAGCATGAAGACCTGATGTACCCGAGTTAACGGCTATAGCGTATTTTGAACCGATTTCTTTTGAAAATGATTCTTCAAGTTTTTGAACCCACGGGAAATTTTTATTTTCAGGAGTTTCAGAATCAAGGGCTCTAAGGGCATAGTCAGCTTCATTGCCATTAAATTTACCAAACTCATTTTTGTAATCACTTTTCATTTAACTTTATATTGATTTATTAACTTGAGCATTTTTCCACTCTTCATTTCGAAAATAATTAATTTTTCTAAAGTCAGGATTCTTTTTAAAAAATTCAGTAATTTGAGCTCTTGAGACATTATTTCCTAATATTCGCACCAATGTACTTAGAAGCCAATAATCTTCTTCATAATCTAATGTTAAGCGTAGCTTTAAATCATCCTTTTGACCTTCTGGAAGAATGATCATCTTGATGCCACTAACCTTTTCCAGGAATCCCCACATCATCTCCGTATCAGTATCGTAATTGGTTCCCTTGATGGCTTGTTTTACGATACTTTTCGTCAATGAATACCCCACACTTGCACCTCCCGAAGAACTTGACTCTGTTGGACAAATCACATCATATCCCTTTGTTACTAATAGATTGAGACTTTCAATCATTTCTGCTCCATCAAAAAATGGATCATCTGCATCTATTGTGTGAAAATGATTAACTTGAAACTCCTCCGCACAATCGTACCAACGTTGTAATTTATTATCCTTCGACCCACGAAAGCAGGAGACATTCAGTTCGTGTGCAGTTTTCTCAATTATATCATCACTTGAATCTCTAGTCGTGCACAAAATTGGACGGATACCAGAATTTAGAGAACGCTTTATAACATGACTGATAACAGTTTCTTTTCCAAACTCAAGTAGGCACTTATTGGGCAACCTAGAAGAAGTTGTTCGAACCGTTATAAAACCCGTATAATTGCTTTCAACATTTGCTTTGGTTACTTCATTCATCAGTAAGTAATTTTTTACCTAAAACTTCATTGGGGTTTCCTTCTAAGACAACCCTTCCATTCTCAAGTTTGTAAATATAGTCACAATTCTTGATCGTAGAGAATCGGTGTGCAATAATTAAGATTGTTCTACTACCCTGTAAAGACTCAACAGCATTCATTACCTCACTTTCTGTCTCATTATCTAAAGCACTGGTAGCTTCGTCTAGAACTAAAACAGATGGATTATTGTAAAGAGCACGGGCCATTCCAATTCTTTGCCTTTGACCACCTGATAAACGAACACCTCTCTCTCCAACAAAAGTATCTAAACCTTTAGGCAAGTCAGAAATAAAATCTGATAATTGAGCTTTATAAATAGCGCTTCTTAATTTTTTCTCATCGATAGAATCAGATGATACTCCGAATGCTATATTTTCTCTTAGACTAGCATCTAGCAGGTAAATAACTTGGGGAACATAACCAACATTTTTTTGCCAAGCTTTAACATTTTTATTGGTTATCACTTTCCCATCGATTGACAAGGAACCGGCTGATGACTCTATCAAGCCGAGGATACAATCAATTAAAGTACTTTTACCTGCTCCACTTGCCCCAATAAACCCAACCATCTGCCCAGCATCGAAGTCTAAACTAATAGAATCTAAAGCAGTTCGATCATCTTCGTCATAAGAAAAGGAAAGATTTGAAACTTTTAGATTTTTATTTAATTTTATACTATCCTTAAATGTTTCAACACTTTGTCCTATTGGCATTTTGGATTGACCCAATTGACTATGAATCAAATTTACGGATGGACTACAAAAAACAACTGTTTGAAAGTTTTGAACTAATCTTGATATTGTTGGAAGAAGTTTGAAAGCGGCAGCGGCAAATAGCCCAACAACTGGCACTACCTTTGATTGATCACCATTTAAAATCAAAAATACAACAATACCACACAAAGCCAATACAGCAACGAACTCTAAAAAAATCCTTGGAATACACTGGAGAATGGATTGTTTACGACCAGCATCTAATGAAATATGCGTATGGTTGATATATTCATCAATAAAAATTTTCTCATTATTGAATAGTTTTATATCTTTTATACCGCTAAATCCATGCTGAGCACTTTTAATTCGTTGCCTCTCCATCTCTTGTCTTGCTTCCCCCCAGCTTGCTGCTCGTTTTTTCGAAAATATAAATAGTATAGATCCTATTACTCCGAACAGAATCAAAGAAATCAGTGCACCGAATGGTTCAAAATAAAGTAATACGGAAAGAATTGCCGTTAAAATGAACAAATCATTGAGTATCAAAATTACCGCGGATACAAAACCAACACAAAATTGTGTGGATTCGGTGATAGTATTACTAATCAATCGAGCGGAATTTTCTAATAGATGGAAGTCGTAAGGCTTAGCTAAATATGAACTAAAGATTCTACCTGAAATCGACTCTTGTAGGGAATAAATGTAACCTGTTTGACGAGTAGTAAGCCATAATATAAAAATACTTTTAAAAAAATAAAAGGAAACGAATATTAAAACCATATAGATAACTAATTCCTCTTTTGATAAAGAAGTAATTACAGGCCATAATGCTGAGATGAAACTCGGAAAAATAAAATCTGTTGATAAAATGAGTGTTATGAATGGAACAACTAAGCCTATTCCAAGAGCTTCAACAAATGAACCAATTAATGTGATAGAAAGTAAAATTAAACCTTGAGTCTTTTGACTACCATTTAATGTTTCCCAAAGCTTAATTAAACTGCTCAACGATAGGTTTTTATTTAATGAAAGTTTTTATAAACAGACGAAGTCAAACGGATTGGAAGTGGTTTAAATCAACGATATCATCACACTTTACATCTACCTTTAATTTTTTTCCCACGAGCGAACCATAAAACTTAACCTCTAACCCAGTGCCTGGTCTCTTGGGTATAAAATCGTCTTTTTTTATGATGCTTCCTGAATCAATATCTCGAGAATAATAAAGCGACCTCCTCGCATTCTTGATTGCGGAGGTTTGAGACAGAAGAAATTCAGGCTCAGAATAATTCTCGTTAAGCATAGAGTCAGCAAGATTCAGTCTTTTCCTCAAACTTGCTAAATCATTTTGATCCATAGAGTGATAATGATCATTTCCAGGGAGATTTTTGTCATGAGTGAAATGCTTTTCGTAAATTTTGACCCCCAATGCTCTAGATAGTAAGATTTGGTCATCCCCTGCAGAAGCCGGCGAGATATGATCGGAGTATCCAATCATGTATTTTTCACCATATCTTTCCTGAAGAACATTTATCCTGTGAAGAAAAGCGTTATTTGGCTTTGTCGGATAATTTAAAACGCAATGCATTAAAACAATTTCATCACATCCACACGACAGAATTTCTAATGCTCTGTCTATTTCATCGAAAGCGGAAGCACCTAATGATAAAATAATTGGTTTTTTGTATTCAGAAACAGCCTCAAGTAGTATGTCGTTAGTCAAATCAGCTGAGGCAATTTTTATAAACGGCATAAGCTTTACAAGCCAAGGTAAGCAATCTGTATCAAAAGGAGTTGATGAGAAATCTATTTTTAAATTTTTACAATGTTGTGCAAGTTTTTCATAGTCTACTTGATCGAATGAATCATATTTTTTGAAAAGTTCGTACTGAGATTTTGTTGGCTCAGATGCAAGATCCCAGTAGTAAGGACTTTTCTTGGCTGCTAATTTATTTGCTTTATATACCTGAAATTTAACCGCTGAAGCACCGGCTTTTTTTGCCAATTCAATCTGTTTAAGAGCAATATCGATAGAACCCTCATGATTAACACCAACTTCTGCTATTATGTAGGAATCTTTAAGCTTTTTGAACATATGTAATTAAATTAAATTTCGAATTAAATTTATAACAGATTTATTATTTTGTATTGGATCCAGTGAAACCTTGTAATCAGAAAATAATGATTCACAATTCCCATCAATGAGAGAAATTGAATCATATATTTCATCGTCCGAAACTTCGGAATGTACGCCCATATTTATGATGCCATTCACCTCAGAAGAATACATATGAGTAAGCTCTCTACTATTTTGACACAAAACAAAAGTTTTAACATCACATGCTGCGAACTCATAAACCGTTCGCCCTCCTCCACATATTCCAATTTTTGACTTCATCCATTCTGTGGATACTCCAGATTGCAATTCTGAATCATCAATTTGGTGCTTTGAATTTATGCAATGGGAGTGTAGATCATTTCTCAATCTTTTAGCACCTAAGCCCAAAACTACTCTGATTTTGAATATTGAATTACATCTTTCTAATATTTTAAGAATTCTTAAAGTAAGATTGTTGGGATCTGTTCCGCCAAAAGATATGATGATATCAAATGTTCGATCTTCCATAGTAACATTTGAAAGATTCAAAAATTCTTCTCTAAAAAAGCAATAATCCGGACCGTTATACACATGTTCTTTTTGGCAAACAGAAGGATATAGATCATTAATAGTTAAATCAGTTTGGTTAACTCCACGACCAAGGTCTTCAAAAGAAACTACTTTAACATTATCAACGGATTTAATTTGTTCTATATCAATTAAGTCTGTACTAAGAATGTCTAATATTACAATACTTGGCTGTATTTGTTTTAGACCTTTGAATGCTTCAGACTTTGATTCAAAAACGCGGTAACTATAATGGGATTTACTTACTAAGTCTAACCACTCGGTGTCCGTCTCATAAAGCACTATTTCTATTTGAAAATCTGGGAAGTAATGAGCAATAGATAGCACTCTTTGCAAATGGCCAGAACCAATTTTTTTATTCGCAAATGTTAGAAATACTAATTTTCTGCCTTTTGCCATAGATTCCGCCAAAAACCAATCGTAGTAATTATCAATATCTATGCTCTCAGAATTTTGAACTGATATACAACCAACTTTTTCTCCAAATCGGGAACCAGACTCAGTAATTGTGCTTGAACAACACATAACTACTGCACCCGTCTCTTCAAATACTGGTTCTAATTCTTGACGGTTTAGTCGCAGTTTATATCTTTTTCTAAAACTGCCATCAATTTGTTTGTACCATTCTAATTTTCTTTTTTCAGTAACTGTAACTAATGTATCACAATCAGATTTGAAAAATTCTGATACAATATTGTTCAGTGTTCGAATACTTAACAAAGGAGAAGTCGGTTGAATAGTAATAAGGTTTTCTCCTGAATGTAATACATTCTCAACAAAATCTATGGCAAGTTCATCTAATGTAATATCGTCGAAGCCAAGTTCTGCTGGACGGTTGTATATTTTAACTTTATTACCAAACTTTTGAGTTACAATGCTGGATACTTTACTTGAATCAGTGTTTACAAAAACCATTGTATTTTCTAAGCATAAAGCAGTTTTAATTACTTTAAAAATTAATGGTTCACCATCAAATGGCCGAATTGCTTTCTCAGGTATGCCCTTAGAACCAATCCTTGCTGGTATCATAACAACTGATTTATTATTTTTCAATACAGTTAGTAGTACAAAAGTATTGTTTCAAATAACTCCACTTTGCTGAGTAAAGCATATGATAAGAAGTTTGTTGTACTACTCTTTATTAAGGTGTTCTCTAAGTTTATTGGCAATTGGAACCTCCGCATCTATGATACGCTTCTGTCCGTCGCCCATAGCCATCTCAATTGCCCTAACTCCACGAACCAATGATCTTAAGCTACCAGGTTCCAATGATGCAGATTGGTCAGATCCATACATGGCTTTGTCCATAGTTATATGTCTTTCAAGAGATGTAATTCCTAAAGCCGCGGCACCATATGAAACTGCTAGACCAGTCTCATGACCACTGTATCCAACATTACACTTAAATTCTTCTCGCAATGTTTTAATGACATTCAAATTAGCGTCTTCAACCTTCATAGGATATGTAGAAACAGTGTGCATTAATTCATACGAACAACCTGCAGATTTAAATATATCTATCGCTTTTTGTATATCTTCAAAATTAGTCATGCCGGTCGAAATAAAAGTATGTTTTTTTTCTTCGGCAACAGACTTTAGCAGATCTTCATCTACGATCATGGCAGATGCAACTTTATTGAATTTACAATCAAACTGACGCAAGAATTCTTGACTATTAGTATCCCATGCTGAAGCAAACCATTCAATTTCTTTCTCCCGACAAATGGAATCTATCTTTTGATACTCATCAACTCCAAACTCCAATCCCTGTTTTTGTTCGCGCTGAGTTGTCCCCCAAGGGCTTTCCCTTGGCGAATCCAATAGCTCTTGGGTGTAAACTTTGTCAAGATCGCGTTTTTGGAATTTGACAGCGTCGCAACCTGCTCTTGCTGCTACATCTATCAATTCCTCACAGATTGACATCTCTCCGTTATGGTTAATACCTATTTCGGCAATTATGAATATGCTCATTTTTTACTTTTTTTTGGATTAATATAAAATCTTTAAAAGATTTATCGATAAAACGTCTTCCAACAGTTCCCTGACAATCCCATCGCCCCCTTTTACAGAGAGAACATAATTTGAGATTTCTTTAATTGATGGATGTGAGTCATTCGGGCATGCAGAGTATCCACAAGCTTGCATTACCTGAAAATCATTAAGGTCATTCCCAACAAACATAACTCTGTCTATGTTGAAATTATTCTCACTACAGTATAGAAGAAGTGACTCTAGTTTATTATTGGCACCTTGAATTACTTTAACCTTAAGCTTATTAGCACGGGCTGTAACGACAGGATTAGATTCAGTAGACAAGATGCATACTGGTATTCCTAATTTTCTTAATCCATCAAATGCAAGTCCATCCGACCGGTTACAGCAAACCGACTCTTTACCATCTTGATCAACATAAACTTTATTATCTGTTAGAACCCCATCAAAATCAAAAATAAGGGCATCTAATTTATTTATATTCATTATTGGAGGCTCATGTATTTTTTTTCAATTAGTTGATCTTCAATATACTCCATCAATGCATGTCCAGCCGTAATATGACACTCCTGCACCCGTCCTGTTTCATCTCCAGGAACCAAAAACACTTCATCGCATAATTCAAGGACTTTGCCACCGCCTGCCCCCAAAAAACCAAGTGCTTTGATATTCATTTTTTTTGCAAGGTCCAAAGCGTTAAAAATATTTTGAGAATTACCTGAAGTGGTTATTCCTAAAAGGCAATCGCCAGAGTTACCGATTGATTCAAGAGTTCTCGTATAAAGCATATCGTAACTGTAATCGTTACCACAGGCTGTAATGGTAGAAGTATCCATGGCAAGAGCAATTGCAGGAAGACCTCTACGATTGTATTTAGGTCTCAGGCGAACAACTAACTCAGCAGCCAAGTGCTGTGCATCCGCTGCGGACCCACCATTACCACAAAGCATGAGCTTTCCTCCGTTGATAATTGAATTAACAACGAAATCACCCATCCTATACAAAGAATCAAACCCTTCTTCTATACACTTACTTTTTAAGGCTATTGATTTTGTAAATAATGATTTAATTTTGTCTTCCATAAATTGGTTAGGCGTTACTCATCGGATCATACTTACTGGATATAGTATTAATTATTTGAGCTTGATCCTCCTGGGTGAGGTATGGACTCATAGGCAGACTCAGGCATTGGTTTGCCACTTTTTCAGCGACAGGAAAATTTCCTGCTTGATGATCAAGGTTCTTGAATACGGGCTGAAGGTGAAGAGGAACCGAATAATAGGAAACCGAAGGTATGTCTTTTTCTCTAAGCGATTGCTGAATCTCTTCTCTATGTTCAGCTAGAATGGTATACTGGGCATAGACAGAGGTGTTATTTGCTCCGATGCTTGGGGTACGTAGGCCTTCCACTCCTGCTAACCCTGAAAAGTAAGTTTGGCCAAGTTGCTTACGCTTTTCTACTTCATTAGGAAAGACTTCTAAAATCTCAACTAGGATCGCTGCCTGCAGGGTATCCATTCGACCGTTAATGCCCAATATTGGATGATGGTGCTTGCGCTCCTGACCATGAACACGGATCCAACGGAACTTTTCGGCAAGTTCATCATCGTTAGTAAAAAGGGCTCCACCATCACCATAACATCCGAGCGGCTTGGAAGGAAAAAAAGATGTGCTTCCAATCGTGGATAAATTGCAGGATTTTTTACCTTTGTAGGTCGCACCAAAACTTTGAGCTGCATCTTCGATAACAGGGAGGTTATATTTTTGAGCAATCGCATTGATTGCATCCATATCTGGACACTGCCCATAGATTGAAACTGGCATAATTGCTTTGGTCTTATCGGTAACGGCAGCCTCCAGAAAAGTCTCATCCATATTCCAGGTATCTGGACGAATATCCACAAATACTGGCTTGGCTCCCAAAAGGGAAATTACCTCAGCGGTGGAGATCCAGGTATAGGGAACAGTGATGACCTCATCCCCTGCCCCAATGTCCAATGCCATTAAAGCAATAAGCAAAGAGTCAGTTCCGCTGGATACGGTTACGCAATTTTTGGAACCGGTATACTCACAGAGTTTCAACTCAAGCTCTCGTACTTCTGGACCAAGGATAAATTGGCCATGTTCCATGACCCTTTGTATACGAGCAGTAATCTTATCACCGATAAGTTGGTGTCGGGATTTTAGGTCAATGAATTGCATAGATTAAAGTTTTTACTTAAATTTAAGGGTTTATTGCTCTCTTTCAGCGGCTTCGCACATGATACGAACGATCTCTGCAAAGGGAACACTAGGCTTCCAACCGAGTATCTTTTCGGCTTTTGAGGAATCCCCACAGAGCCGTGTTGGTTCGTTTGGGCGGACAAATTTTGGGTTGATCCGAATGTAATTCTCGTAATCCAACCCAAAGTATTCAAAAGAAAGTTTAAGAAATGCAGATAGCCTATGTGTCTTTCCGTTTGCCAGAATGTAATCATCAGCCTGTTCCTGCTGAAGCATCATCCACATCCCGCGAACATAATCAGGTGCATATCCCCAATCTCTTTCAATCTCTAAGTTTCCAAGCTCTAAAAACTCGGTCTTTCCTTGAGCAATCGATGCTGCCCCTCGAATAATTTTTTGAGTAACAAAGTTTTCTCCTCTCCGAGGAGATTCGTGATTATAGAGAATGCCATTGGACACATGCATACCATATCCTGATCGGTATACTTTGCCCATTTGTACGCAAAAAGCCTTGCAAACTCCATAGGGAGAAGTTGGATTGATCGGAGTATATTCTGTTTGAGTTGAATCTTGAGAATGACCAAAAATCTCAGAAGAACCCGATAGGTAGATTTTGGATTGTTTTTGCAGATCCCGACAAATCTCTAAAAGTTTAAGGGTAGCGTTGGCGATTTCATGAGTGGTAAGTTCAGGAATTTCAAAACTTAACGCCACATGACTTTGCCCAGCCAAATGATAAACTTCATCCGGGTTTACTTTGTCAAAAATTCTACGAAGGGACGCATCGTCAGACAAATCGGCGTAATGTAAAAAGAGCGACTTACCATAAATATTTTCGTCTTTGACCAAGTGATCGATCCGCCAACGGTTCATAGAGCTAGATCGACGAACAATGCCATGCACAGAGTATCCTTTTTCCAAGAGCAACTCCGCGAGGTAGGAGCCGTCTTGACCAGTTATACCAGTTATAAGGGCTATGGGCATCTATTTTTTAAAAGAATCATATGAATGTGACCCGACAGAAAGTTCGATGGGTAAAGGATCATCTTCACCCAAATCCAGGCAGCGGACTTGTTCTTCTACTTTTTCGTAAACAAAGTTCGATTCTAGGCAGGTTGCCCTACCCGACTGGTCAAAGATGAGCTTGTGACCGTGGCGACTCATGTAGCCGGATAATTTCCCAGGATTACCTAAGACCAATCCATAATCAGGAATGTCTTTCGTGACAACGGTACCAGCACCGACAAAGCAATAGCGACCGAGGGTAATTCCACAGACTATGGTAGCATTGGCACCAATGGTTGCACCCCTTTTAATAAGGGTTTTCTCGTAGAGAGATTTCCGGCTAACTTGAGAGCGAGGGTTGGTAACATTGGTAAGTACACATGATGGCCCAAGAAAAACATCATCTTCAACGGTTATGCCTCCATAAATCGCCACATTGTTTTGCACTTTAACATTGTTCCCAAGGGAAGCACAGTCAGCGACAAGAACATTTTGACCGAGCGAACAATTCCTACCTATTACTGCACCCGAACAAATATGAGAAAAATGCCAAATTGCCGTACCTTCACCGATGACTGCACCCTCATCCACGACTGCTGATGGATGAATTTTTAATGGGTTGGCAACACTCATAATGAAACTGGAACTCCATTTTGTTGGATGCTTTGCTGGCAAGCATGTAGAACTTTTAATACATCAATACCGGATTGGGCATTAGTTAGCGGTTGTTTTCTGGATTGAATGCATTCCAAGAAATGGTTGCATTCCTCATGCAGTGGCTCAGTGTTTGAATGATCTACAAATTCTAAATCTTCTTTTTTGAGAATGGGTATTGGCCCATCGAACTCGACATTTTGTGGGTATAGTTGGAGTTTTTCCCCAAAAGGAGCGACATCATTGAAGATCGCCATCTTTTTATCTCCCACAACTACAAGACGTTGCTCCTTAAATGGATGCAACCAACTGACAAAAATATGAGCCCGGGATTCGTTTTCGAACCTCAGGTTGGACAGAGTGGTATCTGCAATTCCATTGGTTAGATAGGATCCACCGCATGCGGAAACCCCTACCGGTGAATTTCCCATCAAACGAAGAATGACCGCCACATCATGGGGGGCGAAACTCCAGAGGGCATTTTCCTCGGTCCGCACTTTCCCAAAATTCAAACGGTTGGAATAAATATAATTGATTTTTCCTAACTCTCCCGAAGCGATCATTTCTCGAAGTTTTAGAACCGCAGGGTGGAATTCCAGGAGATGACCGACCATTAGTATTCGGCCGGTTTCCTCCGCTACCTTTTGCATCTTTTCTGCATCCTCTAAGCTCAAGGCCATGGGTTTTTCGACAAAGACATCTTTGCCTGCCTGCATCGCTTGGATCGCTAACTCAGCATGGCTCTCTGCAGGGGTCGCCAAGGCAACGCCCTGAATTTGATCATTCCTAAGCACATCATCCAAGCTATTAGTTATTTTGGTATCAGGAGCAATGGAACGGGCAGTGATTTGTCCGTTCTCCGTGGCATCAACCACGGAAGAAAGTGCACCTAATGCATGAAAATTCCGACAGAGGTTTTTGCCCCAGTACCCGCAACCTACAAGTGCAATCTGTGGTATAGCACTCAGACCTGTACTTCCTTGAGCCAATGTTGGTTATCCAAATACCATTGAACTGATTTCTCGAGCCCTTCATCAAGTGAAACCTGAGGTTCCCAACCCAATAAATTGTTAGCCTTGGAAATATCCGCCCAGGTCTCCATCAGATCGGCCACATGGAATGGTTTGTGATCAATCTTTGCTTTTTTACCTAATAATTCTTCCAGTTTTGAAATAATGGTATTTAAGGAAACTGGGTTTCGCCCACCGCCCAGATTGATTATTTTATAATCGACATCTTGGATTGCGGCAATGGTTCCTCTAGCAATGTCATCGACATATGTAAAATCACGAGATTGGGAACCATCCCCAAACATTTGAATGGTTTCTTCCTCGGCGATCCATTTAATGAATCGATAAGGGGACATGTCTGGACGACCGGCGGGTCCAAAAACCGTAAAATACCTCACCACGGATACATCCATTTGATAAAGTTTGTGATAACTGTAAGCCATCAGTTCACCCGCTTTCTTGGTGGCGGCATAGGGGGAAAGGGGCTCATTTACAGCCAAGTCCTCGGTAAAGGGCATTTTTTGACCGGCATAAAGGGAGGATGTGGACGCCAGAACAAGTTTTTTGCACCCTTTTGCACGCATGCACTCGAGTAGGTTGAGGGTACCTTCGGCATTGGTGGAAAGATATACATGAGGGTTTTCCATGCTGTAACGAACCCCTGCACGGGCAGCCAAGTTAAGCACGGCATCAAAAGGACCCTCTGCCTGAAAAAGATCGCTTAGCTTGGCTTGATCTTCGATATCTATACAAGCAAAAGAAAAATTGTCAGCATGGGGGTGAGCTTTTAGTTGCTCTAGTCGCCAGTTCTTAAGCCGTACATCGTAATAATCATTAAGATTATCGACCCCTACGACTCCTTCGCCTTGATCAAGCAATTGCTTACTGACTTGCGAGGCAATAAACCCCGCGGCACCAGTTACCAAGTATTTTTTACTCAAGCGTGATAATATTTTTGGGGCTGTTTACTTATACAGTTTCGGGAATCGACAAGTGGGCAGGCATAACTACTGAAATCAAAAGTTTTATATTCGGCATGATCGGTGGATACTAAAATGAGATCATACCTATCTTCAATTTCCACTGATTCTTTTCCTGTAAAATGAGCATGTTCTCTAGTGGGCGGGACAACTGGAACAAATGAATCATTGTAATCTACTGTGGCACCCTTGGCTTCCAATTTCTCCATTAATACAAAACTGGGAGACTCCCGGCAGTCATCGACATTGGCTTTATAAGCTAGACCAAGAACAAGAATCTTGGATCCTTTGATTGCCTTACCCTCGTCGTTAAGTGCATCGGCTACTTTGGAGATTACATAATCTGGCATGGCAGTATTAATCTCGCCTGCGAGTTCAATAAAGCGGGTATGCTTGCCAAACTCTCTTGCTTTCCAGGTTAAGTAAAAAGGATCAATTGGTATGCAATGTCCCCCTAATCCTGGTCCTGGACGAAAAGGCATGAAACCAAAAGGTTTGGTTGAAGCTGCATCGATAACTTCATTTACATCGATGCCCATGGCTTCGTAAACTACTTTCAGTTCATTGACCAAGGCAATATTTACGCTTCGGAAAATATTTTCTAATAGTTTGGTGGCTTCTGCAGCACGGCAGGAGGAAACAAGGTGAATCTTATCTAAAGCTTGCCTATATAAAGCCTCGGCCAGTTCTGCACACTTTGGGGTGTAACCGCCAACCACTTTGGGAATAGTTTTAACAGAAGCATCGTCCCGTCCGGGATCTTCTCTTTCGGGAGAGTATGCCAAGTGGAAATCTTCACCCGCTTTCATGCATGAACCTTCTTCCAAAACTACGCAAAGTTCGTCCTCTGTTGTCCCCGGGTAGGTTGTGGACTCCAAGGTAATAAGTACATCCTTCGAAATATGAGGGGCAATAGTTCTTGCGGTATCCAACACGAAAGAAAGGTCTGGTTCACGATGAGCATCTAGTGGTGTAGGTACGCAAATGAGAATAGCTTCCACATCCACGAGTCTAGCAGGGTCGGTTGTTGCCTCCAAGCGACCCGCATCAACCTGCTCGACAATACTTTCGGAAGAAAAATGCCTTAAGTAGGTTTTTCCAGCATTGATGGCATCAACTTTCTTTGGATCAAGATCAAAACCAAGAACCGAAACTCCTGACCGTGCAAATTGAAGGGATAAGGGAAGTCCTACATACCCAAGGCCTATAACAGAAATTTTGGAAAATATTTTACTCAATTATCTTACTCTTTTGAAGTTCCGGAGAGATTTAACTTCTTTAAAAACTGGAAAAAGAAAACGGTAAAGATACCGAGGAAGCCACCGCAGAATCCGCCGACAGCAACAATTAACTTACGATTGGGTTTTTCTCTTATCTCAGGAGCGACAGCAGGATCAATCACCTCCAATGCAAAATCTTCATTTACATTGGCAAGCATAGCTTTTTGTTTTTCCGATTCGAGCAAGTTATAAAGAACAGCACGCATATCATGTAAAGTAGTCTTAGCCAGTTCCTGTTCAAGGTACCCGACCCTTTTTTGAGAATCGGCTATAGCCTGTTCACGCAACTGTTCATTGATTTGCTGAACCAAGTCATTTGCCCATTGTGCTGCAATATCTGGATCTTTCCAAGAAACAGATAGTATAACAAGGCCAGATTTATCTTGGTCCACTTCGATTGCCCCTTGAAGCGGAACGATTCCATCCTCTATTGTAATCTCTTCCTGTCCTTCTATCTTTTTCCAAGTCGCAGAAGACTTATCCCATTTCTCATCAAAAATTATGGGGAGAAGATTACGTTTGGAAATAAATTGCTTAAGAAATTCTCTTGTTTCTAAAGTTGCCAAAACCCGTTCAATATTAGAACTAGAAGGTATAGAAATACCGGCCATGGCGGCCAAACCACCGAACTGGCTCAGGGACGAGGGCACACCGGATTGGTCTTCTTGTGCAGAAGCAAGTAAAGTTTCTGCTTTGAATGATTCAGGGACAGATAAAGCATAGGCAATGGCCAAGCATGTACAAAATACACTTATACTGGCAATTGTCTTCCAGGCTCCAAGAAGGGTGCGAATTAATTCAAGCAGATCGATCTCATCCTCATTTGTAAAGGGACCTGATTCAACCATGACATATTTGGCGGATATTTTGGGTTCTTCGCTCATAAATTTTGGCTAGACAGGCTACCGCCCTTGGCCGCTTGTGAATTACAAAGCCAATCTGGTAAAAACTGTCTTTTCTGTAGTTTAATCTTTCTTTTCGGGGGGCAATCGATCGCTTTTTCCAACTATCATCTTTACCCATGGGAGCAACCGACTCATTTGCCGATGCCAACCTGATAAAATCTCATACCTCCGGGTCCCTCTTTTACAAGAGTCGGAATCATCTAAATCTTCTAAAAGTGTCTCAATTTGCTTGAGGCGGGCGACTCCTTTTTCCAAATGGGGATCTGCTTGCTCTCGAAGAAAGCCACCCACTAATTTACGGAGCCTAATTTCGGCTACAAATCTTTCTTTGCGATCACCAGGTTCGAAAGCCAATGAAACAGCACCTAATTGACGCAAAGCACGCAAGCCTTGGCTCGCAGATCCTTTACTGATCTTAAGTAATTCCATTACATCGCCCAAGGCAAGAGGTTGATCCCGACAAAACAGCAGTCCATAAATTTGCCCGTATGACCTAGGTAGACCAAAAGAATTAGACGCATTTAAAAATAAATCAATAACAGCATTTTCCCACTCTTGTAAACTTTCTGTTAAAGAATACTTTTTAGAGGAATCTGCTGAAAATCTAACCATAATGTTTATATTTCACAAAAACTACTTTTGTTCAAGTTTTTTTGAACAACATGAACAGGCAGGCAGGGTAATTTTCTTAAAAAGAGTTTACAGCTGCGGCAGTAACAGCGAGTTGGTAAACAATTTGAGTACTTGAAGTAAGGGTTTCCATCCACTTTCCTTTTTGTAAATTTATAGGTACAACAATGACGTCGCCTATTTGTAGATTTTTTTGACTTTGATTCCCAATAAACCAACCATTCCCCTTTTTAGTCAAAACTGCTCCATTTGATTTCACCACGAATATTCTTTTTTCATCAGCATTCTGAGTAAAACCACCACTCGAATTAATATATTGATCAATCGAGTAACCGGATTGGAAAAGATGTGATGTAGGAAATTGCACTTCCCCCATAACACTTATCTCAGATGGCGTTATAGGAATGTGTAGTTTATCTCCATTACGAAGAGTAATTTGCTTAGCTTCAGATTGGGCTAACTGTGAATCCAAATCAATAACCAACCTTCCTACTGACTTAGAATCTTTTAATCTTCTTAACAAACTCCCAGCAACTGAATTTGCTTTCTGAACCGAATCTCCACTGGTAGGAGAAAGCGATAGTGTAGCGATATCACTCTCGAGTTGTTGCACTAATTTTTCTTTCTGCTCCTCCTCTCTTACAATCAAGGAATTCCTTGTAAATACGGTACCCCGCGCAAACGAATCACGCGTTAATCCTCCGGCTCGTCTTATAACTTCTCCAATTTTTTCATTTTTTCGAATTGCATAATCACCAGGGAATTTGACCTCACCAGAAAGTGTAATAATACGGTCATCCTGCCATGATGGGATCCTTTTAACAGAAAGCACATCACTGGGCTGTAGTTGCTCATTTAAAGAATCTTCTAAAAATAAAGATTCAAGTAATTTATGCTCTACCAATGCCTCCACATCAGATTGATTAAAATCAACCCCCAATCGTGAAATTTCTGCTGCAAGAGAAAAGGCAGATTCCTTTAGGCCTCCAGCTGCAACGATTAAATCACCAACTGTCATTCCTGTGCTCATTGGATATTTACCAGGGAAGTGAACTTCTCCACTTATTGAAACTACCAAGGCTCCAACCGTAGGTTCCGCATTGAATTGGAGTTCTTTTAAAAATGGTCGGATCGCACGTTCCCTTTCCTCGGAATCAAACTTCGGCAGGAATAATATTAAATCTTTGGGGTAAAGAGCAAAGTTAAGTCCTTTTTTATCAGTCTTGAATAATTCTAATGGAGAAAAGGACAGTATTTGAACTTGGCCTTCAGGATTTAATCGCCTAATCAATGCATATTTTAAATCTGCTCTATCAGAAAGCATCGATTTATTTTTCACCACATCTAATAATTTAATTCCTGCCTTCCACTCGTATTCACCTGCACGGTCCACTTCACCTACAAGTTTTATGGAATTCTTTTTTAAATCTGTAGAGGAACCAATGGTAATCCTATCTCCATCCTGAACTACGAAATTGGTATCGGACTCAAAAGAAAGAGACCTTAATGATTTGTTTCCAAGTTGGTCCACTCTTAATAACTGGATATCAGACGGATACGCACTTGAACTGAAACCACCTGCTAATTCGAGAGAATCTTTCAGCTTAGCTAAACCAGATAGCTCATAAATTGCGGGGCGAACCACTTGACCACTAACATAAACTCGACTTTTCACTCTAGGCAAAAATATAACATCTCCATCAAGTAAGGAATCAACTGCCGGATTTTCTCCCCGTAAAAGCAAACTATAAAAATCATAAACAATATCGGTGTTACCTTTTCTTTTAAGAGTCACATTTCGCAAAGATCCGTATTCGGTCAACCCCCCGCTCTGTAACAGTGCTTCCATCATTGTGCTCGTAGCTGTTATTAATCGAATACCTGGTTTATTAAATTCTCCTGCTAAAAACACCTTGATTAAACGAACTTCCCCCATAGACACTGAAACTTGAACTCCTTCGCCCAGTTGCTCCCTCACTTTTTCTTTTACTAAATTTTTCAGATCCTGAAAAGAACCGCCTTTCTCAAATACATTAATCGGTCCAATACCGGGAAACTGAATCATTCCATTACGACCAATCATAATTGAATAACCAGCGTTCTCCTGTCCGAACAATTGCACCTCAAGATAATCTCCTGGACCAATCTTGTAATTGGATGGGATCGAAGTCATGCCACGATCCATTGAAGTTTGAATAGAATTATTAAAGAATGAAAAACCAAATGGCTTAAGCACTTCTTCGGGTTCTTCCTTAATTGTGCTTATCTTCTCGAACAAGAAATCTAATTTGGCCGATTTGACTTCGGTAAGTAACTTTTGCAAATCAAAAATTCGGTCATTGAAATCTTTCTCAATTAAAAGAAATTCAGCTTTACTTAACTCATTTTTCGCAGTCTGGAGAATTTCTTTTTCCAGTTTCAAGTCTTCACTTACCGAAGACTCAAGCTCAGACAGAATAAGGATTTGATCACCACCACTACCTTCAATGGCTTCCTCGATATCAGAAGAGTCAACATGCTCGGCTGAAGTGACTGCATTAACAATTGGCCCGGCTTTATTGGTTTGTACCGCACCGGCTGAACCGCGTAAACGATTTGCTTCCTGTAAAGCCATCGCTCGCTGCCCAGGCGGAAGGCGATTCAGAACAGCTTGTGCCTCTGGAGAAAGCCCTTGGGAATACGATGTAAAAAACCCTCCACAAACGAAAAAAATTAAATTTATAAAAAAAAGAAATCTCATGGTTTACAATAATTTTGTTATGGTTGCAGAAAAAGTCATTCCACTTTCAGAGGTAGAGGACGATTGGACTTCAACTTCTTCCCACCCTAAGGAAGTTTGAATATCCAAATTAAGGCTATCATAGGATCGAGAATTAAAAATCTCAATTGCGAAATAATCACTCGCTACCCCGTTTGAAACAGAATTATTACCTGAGTCATCTTCATTTAAATCACCAGTCCTTAAAATCGAGCCCCACCCAATACCTGAATTATATTGAAGGAAACCTCCTAGACTGATGATTCTTGAATCGGTATCTGCCCAATGTCCAACCGGACGCCCCCGGTACCTGTAACCGTCGCTGTAAATGTGATGCCCATATGATACATTATGTGTACGAGAGTCATCCGTCCACCAAGTAGATGTAAGGTCAACATATTCAACAAAAATTCTTGCGGTGCCATTTGTAAAATTCCGCCAACCTTCGATACCATACTGAAACATAAGACAATTGGGCAAAAACTTATCCTCATCCTCGCCAACTACCTGTCCATATAATGCAAAAGGTGCCTCCCATGGTCTCCACCTTATATCCAATCCAGCCAGTTGATTACCTGGTTCCAATGCAGGATTTCTTCCGGTATTTGCCCCTGTGTTATCTTGACTCAAAAAGGCATCAATCCAGGTACTCAAACCTTCAGGGCGTCCATCGCCTCCTAATTGCATCATTCGAAACAAACCAACTTCAAAACCATTAAGAATGGTTGGCTTAAAATCAACTCTAATCCCCCATAAATATGGGTTAGGAACGGTTCGATCCTCTTCCATTTGCCCAATAAAACTTTGAAAACTCCAAGGCCCGATCCAAGATAACCACTTATTCTCAAATGGTTCTGAGATTCGGCGATCTAAGGAAATTGCTGGGATGGGGCGAGCATTGGTAGACAGAATTAAACTACCATCCCAACCAGGACCCCACCATCGATCGACCTTACCCAAACTTGCCGACCAGTTTCCCAGACGGGCGGCGATGTAAGACCCGTCTAATTCTAATCCTTCGTCTTTTCTGCCTTTCCAATCATTTTCCACTCCGTACAGTGCAAGCAAAGAAAGTTTAGCCGCAAATCGATCATTCATCCATGATGTCTCAAATCCCGTCGTAAATCCACCTCTTGGTTGGTTACCAAACGATCTTGAGGTTACCCGATCGTCAGAAATCCCAATGCTTGATTGAATGGGAGCCAACCCTGAACGATTCTCTTTTTGAATTGTATTCCCTAGTAAATCATGGTTCCAACTATGCTGATTTTTTTCACTCCTTAATCCACCAAGATTCAACGGCCAATTATTAATAGTACTATTCAAGCTTCCTTCATCCTGTAATAGCCTAATTTCGTGACGCAAAAAAGGGTCATGTGGCGACAAAAATGGTTCGGCCCTAAGATAAAAAGAAATAAAAATAGCTATAAAGCTAACTATTATTTTGTAGGAAAAATTGATATAAGGCATTTACAAATTCAATACATAAATTAAATCAAACGATCAATCTCAAAGCGATTATGTTTTGTCTCGCACATGAAGAATAATTCTTTATTAAAAGTTTAATGTGGCATATGGAGGATGATCCCTTATTTAGACGCACAAGGCAACACGCAGAACGAAGGTTAACCTTTGGTGCTTCTCAGTCCACTAAAGAAAGATTAGACCAAATAAAAGAATTTTTACGATTAGAGAAGGAGATGCTCTTTCGATACCATCAAAAAGGAGACTCCGGATTACGATTAACGAGGGCACGTTCAGTAATCATGGATGTTCTCATTCAGTATCTCTACAATTGGGCTTTACAAGTTGCCAAGGAAAGTATGGGCGGAGTCAAATCTATGAGTATTCTTGCAACAGGTGGATATGGCAGAGGAGAACTTAGCCCTCTAAGCGACATTGACTTAATGTTTCTCTATCCACGATCCTCAATGGGGAAATCCTTAGAAAATCTTAAAGAAATCATGACCCGCGAAATCCTCTATCCCCTTTGGGATTCGGGTTTAAAAGTAGGACATGCTTCTCGAGAAATAAAAGAAGCTCTTATAGAATCACAGAAAGACATTCGAAATAAAAATTCTATGCTTGATGCCCGTTATGTTTGCGGAGATAGAAAGATCGCTAAAAGCTTCATTAATAAATTCTTAAAATTTTGTCGAAAAAATCAACCTGCTCAATATTTAAATGAACTTCTTCAACACCAAGTGGAAAGAAGATCAAGTAAAGGTAATACAGTTTTTCTGCAAGCCCCCGATGTCAAAAATGGAGTTGGTGGACTTCGTGATTACCAAGGTATTCTTTGGATGGCCAAAGTAAAATTCAACTTGGAGGACCTTAATGGACTTATCGATAAAAAATACCTTACCGAACAAGAGGCAAAATCTTTTGAGGAGGCATACTCATTCCTCCTTCGGGTAAGGAATGAGCTTCATTTTCGTAGCACTCGACCTGTTGATACTTTACACCTTGAAAAACAGCCCGAAATCGCTCAAGGACTGGGATATCCGCAGGAGGATATTTTTCGACGAGTTGAAGCCTTTATGGGGGATTATTACACAAAGGCTCAATCAATCCATCAAATTTGCGGAATATTAGAGGAAAGATTAGTTCATGCGAACAGTGGAAATACCTCCAAATTAAGTTTTAGGAATGTTCTCAATGCCTACCGCTCTCCTCCCATACAAAAAGTTGATAAATTCGACTTAATTGAAGACACCTTAATTAGCCCAGACCCTAATATTTTTGACGACGACCCAGAAAGGATGATTCGGCTTTTTCGTCATTCTCAGCGATTAAACGCAAAACTTTCTCCTGATCTTAGAGCCTTAGTCAGAAATCGACTTTCCCTTATTGATTCCACGCTAATTAATTCAAGTTCTGCCAATGTAACCTTTCGATCTATCTTACAGGAAGTAGGAAATGTGAGCCCTATTTTGTGTGAAATGCATGAATTAGGTGTTCTTGGTCGATTCGTCCCAGAATTTGGCCGACTTTCCTGTAAAGTACAACACGACTTATACCATCGTTTTACCGCAGATGTTCATGTTTTACACTGCTTGACTAAATTGGATGAAATTTTTCAGGGTAAAAATAGCCAATCCAAACATTACCTTGAAGCCCTCAGAAAAAACGAAGTTCCAGGCCTTCTCTATCTGATTCTATTTCTTCACGACCTCGGCAAAGACCAAGGTCCCAAAGGGCATTGCGAAAGGGGCGTTGAAATTGCAAGAGGCTTATTAGATCGATTAGGAATTTCTGATGAAATGCATGATCGTATACTTTTTGTAATTCGAAACCACCTGGAAATGAGTCGCTTTTCCAATAAGTTTGATTTGGATGACCCCGAAGTAATTGACTCTTTTGCACAATTTATTGAAGGCGAACAAAGACTCCGTTTTCTCTATGTACATACTTACTGCGATGCTAACGCCACAGCACCAGATCTTTGGAACGATCACAAGGAAGAACTGCACACTCACCTTTTCATCAATACATTAAATGTTCTCGAAGGTAAACATGCTCGAAAAGACCCAAGCGTATTAAAGAACGCATATATGGAAATTGTTGTGGATGGCGTACCCAAAGAAAATTTAATTGAACATCTTGAACAGGTACCCGAAAGGTATTTCTCTCACACAGGAAAAGAAGAAGTTGCCCTGCATGTGGATATGATCCATCAATTTAGAGGAAGCGGAAACAAGTCGTCAAAGCCGATAATTAGTTGGCGAAATGATATGCGTCGCACCCTCACAATTGTTGATATTGTAACTAAGGATAAACCAGCCCTTTTTGAAAAAATTGCCGGCGGTTTCTCGGTTGCTGGATTAAATATTCTTGGTGCCCGTGCAGTTACACGCAAAGATGGAATTGCCATTGATGTCTTTTATGTTGAGGAAGAAAAAGGTGGTATCGTAAACGATTATAAAACCCGCCAACTTTGTGAATCATCCATCCATGCATTCCTTGAAAATGAAACTTCACCCGATAAGCAGATTAATGAAAAAAGGAAGAAAACAGACCGGAATCGACTTTTTTCAAACGAAGATCGTTTAGGGGAAAGAATTCCACCACGGGTCGATGTTTATCATGATGTGACCCTCGGTCGGATTATTGTTGAAGTTCGAGCTGCTGACCAGGTTGGTCTCCTCCATTCCATTGCCAAAACAATTTCCAAATGCGGATTTAGTATCCAGTTTGCCAGAGTTGCCACCGAGCAAGGAATTGCCACTGATATTTTTAATATTAACAGAGCAGCGGAAGAAAAAAACCCATCCCCAGCACAATTTCTAGAATTAAGAGAAGAACTGAGCGAATCTCTAAATGCTGGAAAATATTATCTGGAAGTTTAACGCTTTCGCCTAGGCTGTAGGTAAGCTTATTTTAAAAATAGTCCCATTTACCCCTGATTCAACCAGCTCAAGATCACCATCATGTGCTCTTAAAATTCTCTTTGAAATAGATAAACCCAAACCTGTGCCCTCGGAGGTTCCGGTTAGGAATGAATCAAAAATCTTTTCCTGCAAATCATGTGGAATTCCCGAACCAGTATCTTTAACTAATACTTGAGCTTTTCCATCATCACTACGACTAACTAAGATAGAAAGTTGTCCTCCCTGAGGCATCGCAACTAAGGCATTAAGCATTAGATTTAACAGTGCCTGCTGAATTTGCCCTTTATCGACATAAACCATTAAATCATCCTCAAATTTACTTACATCTAAGTTCACTTGACATTGTTCTAATTTCAATCTCACCAATAAGGCAGCATCCTGTATAATTTCCTGTAAAGAGAAAGTTTTTCGGAATGCCTCCCGGCTTTTCCCAAAATCTAAAATTCTTCCAGCAATTTGTTCTAAATGATCTAATTTCTCACGTATAACAGAAAGATCTTTGCTTTTCGCCTCATCCGCATCCACTAAATCCAAAGAATCAAAGAGCAACCGAATTACCATCAACGGATTTCGTATCTCATGAGCAATTTCTGCTGCCAATGTTCCCAATGTTGTCAAGCGTTCGCTCTTCCGTAAACTTTCCTCCGAATCAAAAACCCGACCATATAGCCTCGCATTTTCGGCAGCAATTGCACCCAAATCTGCCAATGCTCTTGCAATTAATTTTTCATCATCATTAAAACGATGGGGTCGATCCACATAAAGTGACAAAACACCAATGGGTTCTTCTTCATAAACAACGGGAGTAACCAGCATCGAATGAAGTTTCTCCTCACGAATCAAAGAAACAAAATGATGTTCCTCTGTACGCAGTAAATCACGGGTCTGAACCTGCCTATTACCCCGCAAAGATGTTCCAAGAATACTGTCTGAAATACTTAATGATTCCTCGTAGGAACGAGAACCATTGCAATCCTGCAGAGAATGTAAATTTAATAAATCCTCTTCTTTATTATATAGAAAAAATGCAGAAAGCTTACAGTCAAGGAGAAGTAAAGCTTCTCTTGTTATCGTTCTTAAAACTTCTTTCAACTCTCTCTTACCCGACATATCCTGACCAACCAAAACTAAAGTCTGCAATTGATCTGCTTTACGCCTTAACTGTTGGATCATCCACATATTTTCCAATACCCGACTTGCCTCCTTTGCCATCAGTACAAGTAGGCGCAGATCATTCCCATCAAACGCATTTATTTCAAACGAATCAACATTGAGTGCACCTACTGTCCTTCCCCCCTCAATCAAAGGAGCGGCCATCTCAGAATGAATTCGGTCATCAAGAGCAAAATACTTCTCTTCTTCCAATACATTTGAGCTTAAAAAAGGCTCCCCGTAAAGAGCAACCCAACCAGTAATCCCAACCCCCATTGGCAATTCAAAACCCTTGCGAGCCTTGGATAATCCTCGTTCCACTTCGATGAGTAACTTATCAGAGTTTGCATTAACAAGACAAATAGAGGCCGAGCTTGCCCCAAATAAATTAATAACCTCGTCCAGAATCCCCTCCAACGCTGCCACTGGATCCTTTTCATTACCGGACAAAGTACTTATCCGATACAAAGCATCCACCGCTTTACGATCTGATACTTCAATCTCCTGCCTTTGATCCATAAAAAAAAGAAATAGCAGAATGAACTGCTAAGGCGAGAATGGAAAATTACTTCTCCTTAGACTGTAGAAAATATTCCCAGGACTTATCGACCGACTTACCGTACAAAGAAGTCATAAAAGGCCGACGAGGAGGCCTTTTAGGTTCCTTTAACAATCGCATACCTGCTTCCTTAGGCAATCGATTACTCTTTTTACTATTACAACGAATGCAGGAAATAACCACATTTTCCCATGATGTCCCTCCACCACGATCCCGCGGGATAACATGATCCATATTCAATTCCTTGTTAGGTAAATTCTTACCACAATACTGACAACGATAATCATCCCGTTCCAATAAGTTTTGCCGATTAAATTTCATTTCCTGTAAAAGCATCCGATCATACCCTCTAAGTAAAAGTACTCCTGGTACAAGAACGGGTTGGCTTACCGTGTGCACGACCCGTGCACCAGATACAAATTCAGTTTCCCGACAATGTTCAAACCAAGCCCCCGAGTCGAAGACTCGAAAACTCCCATCCTCAGCATAAATAACCTGTGCGTGATCAAGGGCTAACAAGCTGAAAGCTCGTTCAACCCCTATGACATTGACGGCTTGCCAAAGCCGATTGAGTACGAGGGTTTGATAACTTGTCTCCATCCGTTGTTAATTTAAGGAAATAAAAAGCCGTCCTGTCAAAGGATTTTTATCAATTTTTATGAACCAAACATGTAAAAGATCGAACAATTAAGTATGATCGCAGTACAAAATTTTATGGATTGTTTAAATAATCTAAAAAGAACCACAAAAAAACAAAAACAAATCAATTAATAACTTCGTCCGTTTTTATTTTCGTAAAAATTTAAAAATGCTTTGTGTGCAACACGATATCCACCGGGGGTTGGATAATCCCCGGTAAAATACCAGTCTCCAGGATGATCAGGTAAAGCTTCATGTAAATTTTCGATTCCCTGATAAAGAACCTCAACTTTTGGATCTCCATTTAACTCCTCGGGGCTAACTAATTCAGCAACCTTGGCAGAGATTTCCTCAGAGGTGAAATTCTCGTATACCTTTTTTACATGATTAACCAGATTTGGACGGGTTTCTTTTAATGCTTCCCTACAATTTTGGGCAACCTCATCTAATAGACCATTAAATCCACGTTCATTGATCAAGGCAACCGCAGCTTGAAATGCAATAAACTTACCCAATTCAGACATATCGATTCCATAGCAGTCAGGATATCGAATTTGAGGGGCGGTCGATGCAATTAAGAGCTTTCTAGGCTTCGAACGACCTAATATTTTAAGAATGCTTTGCTTTAAGGTGGTTCCTCGGACAATAGAATCATCAATGCAAACCAAGGCGTCCACTTTTTCCCTAATTACACCATATGTAATATCGTAAACATGGGAAACAAGCTGATTACGACCAGATTCTTGGGAAATAAAAGTGCGCAATTTGATATCCTTATTGGCAATCTTCTCCCCCTTTGGCCAATTATCCATGACCAATTCATTAATAAGATCATCGGTCAATTCACCCTTATTCTTAGCTTCAATTAACTGTTGCTGAACTTCTGCTCGGCGCACTAAACGAAGCTGCTCCATAAAGCCGTAATACGCGCTCTCTGCAGTATTTGGAACATAACTGAACACACTGTTTGAGAAATCATTCCCCACAGATTTAAGTACATCAGGAACTAATAAAGCACCGAGCATCTTACGCTCAGCATAAATATCGGGATCATTGCCCCGGGAAAAATAGATTCGTTCAAAAGAACAGGCAGTTTCACGAGCCGGATCATCTGCAAATCGTTCGATTTCAACATCACCATTTGATTTTGCCACCACGATAGTGCCCGGCTTTATTTCTTCAACCTGGTCCGCTTTTTTATCAAAAACTGTCATTAACGGAGCACGTTCCGAGGCGATCGCAACCACTTCATCATCTGCAAAATAAAACCCTGGGCGAATGCCTAGCGGGTCGCGCATAGCAAAGGCGTCTCCATTTCCAATGATACCAGCTAAAGCATAACCACCATCCCAATGCTCAGAAGCTTTTCGAAAGACATCAGGTAAATCTACTCGTTCACCAATCCATTGGGAAAGTTCGTCTCCACTGATTCCCTCCTTGGATGCTTCTGCGGAAAGTTTATCATTGATTGCATCCAAATGATATCCTGTTTCTTCCAAAATAGCCTGTGTATCAGTATCAAAAACCGGATGTTGGCCACGCTCAACGAGTTTTTGGTTCAACTCTTCGACATTGGTAAGATTAAAATTTCCCGCAACCATAAGGTTTTTCCCTGGCCAGTTACTCTTACGAAAATATGGGTGACAGGTTGTGGAACCATATGCTCCCGATGTTCCATATCGTAAATGGCCTAATAAAACTTCTCCGCCGTAATCAAAATGTTTTTTATAGGTTTCAGGAAATTCAGGAAATGCAATCCCATCCTTAATCATTTTTTCCAGTTTCTTGTGCTGACCACCGAAAATTTTGGACAAAGCCTTGGTGCTTGTACTCCTTTCGCGAAACATAAAGGCTTCACCCGGAGGCATATTTAATTTCATCGAACCAATTCCAGCACCATCCTGTCCACGGTTGTGCTGTTTTTCCATTAATAGGAAAAGTTGATTAAAACCCCATAATGGGGTGCCATACTTTTGTTCGTAATAAGCCAATGGCTTCCGCAAACGGACAAGGGCAATTCCGCAGTGGTGACCTATTTCATCACTCATCTTGGTTTAGCTATGATTCATTTTTTCGGGTATGGATTCACTCCAAATCTTATGCAACTTATTGACCTCGGAATCAAGGATTTCATTTCCGGCAACCGAAAGTTTCAATCGACCCGAATCCGTAGAAGTCCCTAACTTCATAACCGGCAAACCATCATTTATAGCAGACTCTAAAACCTTATCCAAATTTTCATTGGAAACAGATAGTAAAACACGACCCTGGCTTTCCCCAAAAAGTAAGGCATCCAAACGATTTGATTCACCCAATGAATCAATCGATAAATCAGCCCCAAGTTCAGGATTTTCAAACAACATTTCAGTAATCGCAACCAATAGACCACCTTCCGAAATATCATGGGCTGCATTAATATGCCCAGAATCAATAGTTTTGATGAGAAAGTCTTGAACCTTTTTCTCTTCCGCTAAATTGACACCGGGACAAGTACCTTCTTTCTTACCAAATTCAGTTTGTAAGAAATAACTGCCTCCCAATTCATTTGGCAAATCGCCAATTAACACAATGGATTGCCCCGCATCTGCAATAAAACTCCGGGTCACCTGATCCGCCTTCTCAATCAGACCGACCATGGAGATAACGGGAGTTGGATCAATCGCGCCATCGCCATGCTCATTGTACAAACTCACATTTCCACCGACAACGGGGACATCGAAAAAAGTACAGGCATCTGCCAATCCTTTTACACACTCCTTAAGCATATGATAAGCTTCGGGCTTGTTTGGATTGGCAAAGTTTAAATTATCTGTCACCGCCAGAGCACGGGCTCCCGAACACGCTAAATTTCGCATACACTCAGCAAATGCAATCTGTGCACCCTGGTAAGGATCCAGATAGCAAAAGCGATTATTGCAGTCGTTGGAAATAGCCAATCTTTTATCAATCCCAGCAATACTTAAATGAACCACACCCGCATCGCTTCCAGGCTCAACGGTACAACCAGACATTACCATATGGTCATACTGTTGCCAAACCCACCTCTTCGAGGCAATGGTTGGATGAGCTAAAAGTTTCCCTAAAGAAGATTCTACAGATTCAGCAGCAAGTTCGGGTACGGAATTTACACTCCATTCTCGAGCTGCTTGAATATGTGCGGGTTCACTGGCTGGTTGGTCATAAATGGGAGCTTCATCCGTAAGGGATTTGGCAGGCAAATTAGCCACCACTACCCCTTTATGCCGAACGACCATACGGTCACCCTCTTTAACTTCTCCAATATGAGCCGCATGCAGGTCCCATTTTTCAAATACTTCCTTAATCTCATGCTCCCTGCCCTTTTTAACAATAACGAGCATTCTTTCCTGACTTTCGGAAAGCATAATTTCATAGGAATTCATACCCGTTTCACGTTGAGGAACCAGATCAAGATCAATCTCAATTCCTAAACCACCACGGGAAGCCGTCTCACAGGTCGAACAGGTCAAACCCGCTGCTCCCATATCCTGAATCCCCACAACTAATCCTGGAATCGCCATCATTTCAAGACACGCTTCAAGTAACAGTTTTTCCATGAATGGATCCCCCTTCTGAACTGCAGGGCGATCCGCCGCACTCTCCTCAGTCAATTCACGAGATGCAAAGCTGGCACCGCCTAATCCGTCTCGACCGGTACCGGGACCAACATAAAAAACTGGGTTACCCACGCCAGTGGCTGCACCACGATGAATATCCTCGTGTTTAAGAATTCCTGCACATAGGGCATTAACCAAAGGGTTACCTTCGTAACAATCATCAAAGTAAACATCACCACCCATATTGGGAATACCTAAGCAATTTCCATAATTTGAAATTCCGCTAACCACACCCCTAAAAAGTCTTTTCACATGTGCGGACTCCAAGGATCCAAAACGTAGGGAGTTCGTTAAAAGGACTGGACGGGCCCCCATAGTAAAAATATCCCGAACAATTCCACCCACCCCAGTCGCAGCTCCCTCAAAAGGCTCAATAGCACTGGGATGATTATGTGATTCAATTTTGAAAGCTACCCCCCAACCTTCTCCCACATCAATAACACCGGCATTTTCCTCACCCGCCTTAACTAATACCTGACCAACTGAACCTTTATCTTGTTTTTCCGTTGGGAAAAGCCTGAGTAATTTACGGGTATTTTTATATGCACAATGCTCCGACCACATGACCGAAAAAATGCCCAACTCTGTTAAATTAGGAACACGGCCCAAAATTTCCAAAACTTGTTCGTACTCTTCGGGAAGCAAGCCGTGTTGAGCAACCAATTCCGGAGTAATCTCGACATTCAGGCATGGATCAGGATTCGGAGGCAATGGAGTGGCAGTATTCTGGGTCATGATGCGGATATTTCCACGGAAGAACGGGTAAGAATGGGTTCAAGAAAAGCTTTTAAAATAGGTAATCCATCCCGACTGGGATGGTGCGATTCAACCGCTCTTTCCGGATGCGGCATCATGCCATAAACATTACCCTCTTCATTTCGAATCCCAGCGATATTATTAATGGATCCGTTTGGATTTCCAATATAACGGAGAAGGACTTGTCCATTGGATTCCAATTTCTCAAGTGCATCTTCCTTTAATCGATAATTTCCTTCGCCATGTGCAATAGGCAGGGATAATTGCTCTCCACACTTTTCTGGATTAAATCGATCGTTGGACTTTTCAATGGCAACCTTCTGATTAATACAGCGAAATTCCAGACAATCATTTCGGATTAAAGCACCGGGAAGCAATCCCGCTTCGCAGAGAATCTGAAAACCATTGCAAATGCCCAGAACTTGCCCACCCTTACTGGCAAAAGATTTTAAGTCATCCATAATCGGAGAAAACCGGGCGATCGCACCACAACGAAGATAATCCCCAAAGGAAAAACCACCCGGCACGACCACCGCTTCAGTTTCCGAAGGCAATGCGGCTTTGTGCCATATCCGTGAAGCCGGAATGCCCAAAACATCATTGATTGCATGTTCCGCATCCCAATCACAATTGGAACCGGGAAATTGTAAAATTGCTACTTTCATAAAAACGCTACTAAATGATTATTGGGTTGAACTTGCAGGTTCTTCGTCATCAAAAATTTCTTCCACTACCGGATTGGTCAACATACCAATACCTTCAATTTCCACCGTTACTTCATCGCCCGGCACCAGAAATCTCCTAGGATCCCTCGCTTCCCCCACCCCAGATGGCGTACCGGTAAGAATCAAGGTACCAGGTAATAAAGTAGTACTTCCACTCAGGAATGAAATTAATGTGGGGACATCAAAGATCATATCCCCGGTTGAGGACTCCTGCATCTTTTCCTCATTAACAAAAGTTCGTAGCATGAGCTTAGACGGATCAGGAATCTCATCTGCTGTGGTAAGGCACGGTCCAACCGGACAAAATGTATCAAAACCTTTTCCCCGGCAAAACTGACCACCCCCTTTTTCTTTTTGCCAATCCCGAGCACTTACATCATTCCCGCAAGTATAACCCAGAACATAAGAAAGGGCATCCTCGGGTTTAACATTTTTGCATGGCTTTCCAATCACCACGCCCAATTCACCCTCATAATCAACTTTGTCGCTTCGTAAAAAACGTGGAATCACAATAGGATCTCCTGCACTTTGCGTAGATGTGGGAGCTTTCATAAAAATCATTGGGTATTTCGGTGCATCTTTTCCCGTTTCCTTTGCGTGGGCTTTGTAATTAAGCCCGACTCCATAAATGCAGCGAAAATCAATTGGAGTCAAAAAGCGAAAGGGTGTAATCCTTTCTTTCGTTGCCTCAAAATCACCATTGTCTTTTTTAAGAATTAAAAACATTTGCCCCTGCTCATCAAACCGACCAAAGCCCATGGACCCGGCTTTGTCCAGATATCGAAAGATTCTCACCCCGCTTCAATCTCGAATCGATAATCCTCAATCACAGGATTACTCAATAATCCATCGCATAAACGATCAATTTGAGTGCGGGTTTCAGGCGAATCTTCGCCCTCCATCTCAAAGGTGATGGTCTTGCCCACGCGGACGCCCCCCACCGATTGATGGCCTAAGCTTTTTATTGCTTGCTCGACCGCTGCGCCTTGGGGATCCAAGACCGTGGCCTTGGGGGAAACAAATACAGTTACCTTCACAACCCATTCTAAAGAAGATGCCTAGCCTCGACAGGCAACCTTATTTTGCGCACGTGGAAAAAAACTTTGAATTTTTTTATACTGTTTTCTGTGCCATGGGGTGAAAATTTGCATGCTCATCGAGCAATCTTTCTACTTCCACCTGGGTATAAACCTGAGTTGTTCCAATATCCGCATGCCCGAGCATTTCCTGAACCGCCCGAATATCCGCCCCTCCCATTAATAAATGAGTGGCAAAGGAATGCCTTAATCCATGAGGGCTTAAATTTTTCTCAATTCCAGCTTTTCGTGCGTAATCCTTAACCAAGACCCATACCATCTTTCGAGATATTGCTTTTCCACGCATACTTAAAAATAACTCTCCACCTGTTCCATCTTTGACTAATTGTGGACGCCCACCATGCAAATAATTACGGATTGCATGAACCGCATGCCGGCCAACTGGAACAATTCTTTCCTTTGAACCCTTTCCAAATATTCGGGCATACCCTTCCTCACAATCAACTGCAGTCATAGGTAAGGAGCAAATTTCGGAAACACGAAGTCCACTGCCGTACATCAATTCAAACAATGCACGATCCCGTTTACCCAGCGGTTTGCTTAAATCTGGAGCGGATAAAAAACGTTCCATTTCATCAATGGTCAAACAATCTGGCAGATGTCTTCTTTTTTTTGGGTTAGACAGTAACTCAGTAAAATCCTCTTTTAAAAATCCTTCCCCCACAAGAAATTTTGCAAGCATTCGAACCGCAGATAATTTCCTCGAAAGACTCGCCACCGCATATTCCTCATCGGTTAAAGAACCCAGCCAGCTTGAAAGATGAACCAATTCAACTTCGCCCCAAGAAGCAACCCCCTGCCCTTTTAAATGAAGAGCACACTGAACCAAATCATTCTCATAGGAAGCAACCGTATTTTTGGACAATCCTTTCTCCAGTTGAACCCAAGCTAAAAAATCACTTAATTCCCTTTCAAATTGAGCTGGTGGTTCCGTGCGGGCTTCCCCTTTCTCTCTTCGTTTTACTTTGCTCTTTGCCCCCATTTAATTCGAAGGAGGGGAAACCGGAGCCATGTCACCAGCAAATAACTTTCGATAAATTCGATTGATTGGAGTTTTCATACGACTGACCATAAATTTTTCCTTTCTTAACGCACCAAAACCATATCGATAACTGGCAGCCAGCCTTGGGTAGGAAAATAAATCCACGCTTTCTAACATTCCCTTTAATCTTTCCAGATAAAGAATACCCACTTCCACATTGGTCTCCCATTCAAAAGCCTGTCGATAATGGAGTTTGGTAACATCCTGCCATGCCGCCTCGGTTAATTGCATCATCCCCCTGGCCACAGAGGATTCTGCATTTGCATTCAAACTGCTCTCGGCATGGCAAATCGCATATACAAAAGTAGGATCTAATCCACTCGCAGGTGCTTTCGCACTAACTTTTCCCCAAACCTTTTCATCGGAAATAAAATTGGCATTCCGATCGAGATATTTACATCCTAAAAGAAGCACTAAGCTTAAAACACTTGTAATAAATAAAATTGGAATTTTCAAATTCAGCACTGTATAAGCTTAAACCTTGCAAATATCTTATATCAAGCATTTTAGAATATAGTAGTTTTTAAACTTCGCATTCAACGAATAATGAAAATAAACCCAATTGACATCTCATCCTCAATTAACTCAAAAAAATATGATTTCGATTTTTCAATTTTCACATTGGTAAATGATTCAATTCAATATAACGAATTCCTAGAATCCTGTGATACCGCAGGTTTCACCAATAAAAATACTGAGTTTTGCTACCTAAATAATAAAGAAAATAATCTGCACGATGGATTTACTGGCTTAAACAAGGCCATTCATATTGCCAAAGGAAGATATATCATTTTGGCACATCAGGATATTCGATTGAATTTTGATGGGATTGAAATACTAAAAAAACGCATCACAGAAATGGAAAATAAAGATCCTCACTGGGGGATTCTAGGAAATGCTGGTGGTAATTTTGATCTAGGAGAAAAATTTATCCGAATCTCAGATCCAAATAACAAAAATCTTTCATTTGGAACCTTTCCTGCAGTTGTTAATTCTTTAGACGAAAATTTTCTCGTTTTAAAATCCTCTTCCCTTTTGGCTTTCTCAAATGATATGCAAGGGTTTCATTTTTATGGCACTGATATTTGCCAACAAGCAATCTTTCGAGGCTTTTCTTGTTATGTGATAGATTTTCATATATTACATTTAAGCTCTGGGAATAAAAATGAAAATTATTTCGAATCAAAACAAAGATTTATTAATAATTACCAACGTAAATTATCAGCAAGATTCCTAAGAACAACTACTACCCGTCTTTATCTCTCTGGTTCTCGATTTCTTAATTTTCTTTTCAACAAAATCAATATTTTGTTTATACTGAGGAAAACTAAGTTTTATAAACTTATCAGCTTAAGGTCTTAAATACTTTAAAAGACTAAATTTTTATAAAATTAAGAAGCAGCAATAAACAGAAAGGCACCCACAAATAAAAGAGCAATAACTGCAGTTAATCCAATCGGATGTAAACCTAAGCTTGCACGCTTCTCCATTTTATTTTTAGCCGTATTTACATTTGGAGATGATACAAGGCCAAGATTATGAAACTGTTCGGAGAAAAATGTCATAACATGGACTTGCCCTGCCTTGGTAAAGGACCCCACTTTGGAAATGAAATCCACCACCACTAAAGAATGTGTTTTTTTATTCAGGCTATTCCAAAAGAGATCCATATATCGAAGAAAAGAACGGCCCATTTTTCGATAAATCCAATCAATATCGAGATTAACAGATGGTAATTCAGGAGGATATTTACCCCACAAATTCAGCAGAGTAAACGCAAGGGCTGAAAAAAGAAGGATCTCTATCTGCGTAATGACATGGGTCGCGTCATAAGGGTGGTATCCTGCTGCTCCATAGGGCAACATTTCATACAACCATTGGGGGTTACAGCCCAAGAAGATACACATGAATGATGAAATCCCCATTGCAATAAGCATATTTAAAGGAGCTTCCTTTGGACGCTTTCCGGAATCATGAGCAAAGAAGGCAAAAAATGGAATTTTGATCCCCGCATGATGAAACACCCCGGCAGAAGCAAAGAGTAAGCACAACCAAATCAACATATGTCCATTTCGGGCCGTTTCAGTAATAATAATTGATTTACTGATAAAACCACTGAATAACGGGAATGCAGAGATGGATGCGGCCCCCACAATACAGAAACCAGTGGTCCATGGCATAGACTTGTACAAACCACCTAAATGAGACCCCCGGATCTCACCCGTTCGAAAAAGAACCGCCCCCATACTCATAAACAATAATCCTTTGTAAAGAACATGGGTAAAAGCATGTGCAATCGCACCATCAATGGCGAGTTCCGTGCCTATCCCAATTCCTACAACCATAAATCCAATCTGATTAATCTTACTGTAACAAAGTACGCGACGGAGATCATTTTCAATCACCGCGTAGAAAATCGGGAACATAGCCATAACACCCCCAATAGTAATCAAAATATCAGCACCTGGAAAAAGGCGAACCAACATACAAACAGCACACTTCGTGGTAAACGCACAAAGCCAAACCGGGCCCGTTGGGGTGGCTTCAGAATATCCATCCTTCAGCCAAGTATGTAAACCCGGGAAAGCTGCTTTTATGCCTATGGCTAACAATATTAACCATGAACCCAGATCGCCTGCCTCTAAGGATTCCGTTAAGGGTTCAAGGAGAAAAGCGGACGGTCCTTCACCATGGTAACGAAAAAGAATACCTGCGAGTAAAAGTAAGCCCGAAGAAACATGAAAAAATAAATAGCGAAATCCAGATTCTTCCGCTTCTTTGGTTTTCCTTCCCCAAATTTGAAAGACCGAAGTAATCGCCAAACCTTCCCACCAAAGAAATAGGGAAATCATATCCCCGGCAAAGGCAACCCCGACTGCAGAAGCAGCGTAAAATAAGGCCATCGAAATTTGCCAGGGATCCCTGACATGAAAAGAATAAATTCCTGCAACCAAGGCAGCCAAGTGAAAAAGGTAACCAAAAACTTTGGCCTGTTTATCAACCTCCACCCCAATGATATCGTAACCAAAAAGCGTCATACTCGACAGGCTTCCGATATCCAGTGCGTAAACCTGCCAAAAACCAAGTATGGGTGCAATTACCAAAGCCATGGATGCATAACGACCACGCAACACGGCAGCGACTAATCCGCCAAGGATTAGAGCAAATGCGGGGTGAAAACCAATATCCATAGTAGCTGCTAAGGTATTCATCCTATTTATCCCAGTAATCCTCGTCTCTCATGAGAATTTTTTTACCGGCGAATTCACGCATTAGTTTTGAAACATAGACCAGACCAACGCAGGCTAAAAAACCATACACTCCATAAAAGGCGGGTAGAGTTTCCAGAGAATGAACGCTAATATCTTCCGTAAAAGCAGCATGTCTATGCCACCCCAAGCTAAAAATAACATCGATTAAAATAACAATTGCACAAAGCCAGTAAAATCCACGGATTAACTTGCGAACATTTAAGGGATCATCAAGCCATCGATCAGGTTCGTTATTTTTCTCTTTTTGTTTACTCATAATAAAACGCTTATGATCATTTAGATAATCCAACAAGTTGCAGGATAGGCTCGGCAAAAAAGAACAATCCAAAACAACCAATTGCAGTTATTGCAAGGGGAACAACGCAGGCCATAGGGGCTTCCTTCATTCCCGTATCCTGGTCATCCTTCGGGTCTCTAAAAAATGCGGTTACCGCAACGGGGAGAAGATAAAAAACATTAAGCAGTGAACTGACCAACAAAACCACAACCACCCAGGTCATACCTCTATCCAAAGCACCCAGAGCTAAGTACCATTTACTGATAAAGCCGCCTAGAGGGGGCAGTCCAATTACGCTCAAGGAACCTATCATAAAGGCGCCCATGGTGATTGGCATCTTTCTACCCAGACCGCGTAATTCACTTACATATTTTTTACCACTGGCCACAAAAATAGCTCCGGCACAGAAGAACAAAGTAATTTTACCACAGGCGTGCATCGCAATATGCAGTACAGATCCACCCACTCCCTGTTCCGTGGCAAGAGTGGCCCCAAGCACGACATACCCGAGCTGCCCAATAGTGGAAAAGGCTAACCTCCTCTTTAAATTATCCTGAGATAATGCAATCAGGGAAGAGATCAAAATGGTGGCACAGGCTAACCCAATCATCCAATCCTCTCCATCCAAATCCTGTAAAACCTGTACTCCGAAAATATCAGAGTACACCCTAATTACACAAAAGACCCCCACCTTGACCACTGCAACTGCATGGAGTAATGCAGAGACCGGTGTTGGGGCAACCATTGCGCCCGGTAACCAGGAGTGAAGCGGCATGATGCCTGCCTTAGCAAAACCAAAAGTAAAAAGAGCAAGCAGAACCATTTGCGTGGTCTGACTAAAAGCACCAACCTTTCCGGTATCAGCAAGAAAATCCATAGTTACGGTGCCACCATCCAGCCAGACATAGCACCAACTCATGGCAGGTAATAACAGACAGAGAGAAGTGAAGAGCAAATAACCTAAATAAGTCCTGCCTCCCGTCCGGGCATCCTTATCCTGCATGTGAGTAACCAAAGGAAAAGTGGAGACCGAAAGCATCTCATAGAAAAAATAGATCGTCAGCAAGTTAGCCGAAAAAGCTACTCCGATTGTGGCTGAAAGGGAAATCGCGAAAAAGGAATAAAACCTTGTCTGTGCATGTTCGTGTAAACCCCGCATGTATCCAATCGCATACACGCTGGTGGCAATCCAAAGAAGGGATGCCACACAGGCAAAGAGCAATCCAAAACCATCCACCCTTAATAAAAGAGGCACATGGGTAAACATCTGCCATATTTGAAATTCTATTATGCTTCCACTTAGCAAAATAGGAACCATGGAGAGAACAACCGAAGCTTGAATGGTTGCCACCAAGAAAGTAAAGGTTTCCCGAAGGTTTTTTCGCTTTTCTCCTGCCCAAGCAATTCCAATCACCCCGATTAATGGAGCGACAAACGCAATTAATGGGCGGATATCTTCAATAACGGTTACTTCAGGTGCACTCATTTAATGCCCCACCCCCTTGGGAAGATTGAATTCAGATAGAAAGATCTCAATAAGATTAACAATATCCTGATTGTATATACCCACGACTAGAACCACAGTTGCGGCAAGAAGAAGTGGAATCAGCATAGATAAGGGCCCTTCATCAAAGCGTGTCTGTTCCTTGGTCAGACCCAGATCACCATGCCCATGTCCTAAATTCTCCCCACTTTCACTAACCGCTAAATGGATTCTTTCAATAAGACGGAAGAACAGAACCACCATCACCATTGTTGAAAACATAAGCACAATCATATATTCCCAACGCTGAGAAACCATACCCCCAGTGATCAGATACCACTTACTGAAAAACCCACAGGTTGGAGGCAGTCCAATAATCGAAAAACCACCTATGAAAAATCCGGTCATGGTTAAGGGCATTTTGGAAAATAAACCACGTAATCCATCAAAATGTGTGGTCTTGGCCTTTCGTAAAATGAGCCCGGCACCAAGAAACAAACACAGGGTCATACATGCATCACTGATCACATGAAAGATCGATCCAATCAAACCATAGTAGTTATAAATCCATACCCCCCCGACCATATAGCCAACCTCGGCCACAATCAAATAGGCAAGCATTCGTTTAATTTCCCGCTGAGCCAGTGCCATTACGGCCGCACATATGATCGCCACAACCACCAACCAAGGCATAACATCGACCCACAGAGTGGATTCAAAAGAAAATTCAACTCCGAAAACAGACAACACCATACGAATCATCACATAAATCATCACCTTGGTGACGAGTGGAGCGAGCAGGGAAGAAGTAACTGTTGGAGCATTACAATAAGCATTCGGAAGCCATGCGTGAAACGGGAAAAAGGCCATTTTAATAAGAATCCCAATTCCAACCAGAACAAAGGCAACCTGCATAGTCGAGGAATCTGCTAGCCCATTCGCCACAATTACATCGTGGATTCCCACCATATTCAGCGTGCCGGTTTTTATATAGATATATCCAACTCCAAGAAGATAAAGCGAAGCTCCGATGGTTCCCAGAATCACATAATTAAAAGTGGCTGCTGCTGCCCGCTTGGAACCCATTGCGATCAAACCATAACCAGTCAATGCAGCCACCTCGATTAAGACATACAGATTGAATGCATCTCCAGTTAAACAAATACCTGCCAATCCGGTAATTTGTAATAAAAATAAAGTGTAAAAAAGTGGTTCTTTATTCGGAGTTTCATCCTGAACCGGTAATTTTGAATAAATAGACACGATTAACCCAACACCCAGTACAACCAAAGTGATAAGAATTCCTAAAATATCCGCATGAAATTCTATACCGACTCCCCGTGGGTATTTATCGAGCGTCCATCCGCCAAATATGTACGAAACTGTGTGCACCTCAGAGGCAATGACCTGTCTTAAGGTTTCAATACCTCCCCAGAGTGAACCCGCCATGGAAAGTACTGCTATCGGATAACAAATTTTCTTGTTCCCCATTCCCAAAATGGCACAGGCAACCGATCCAAATAATGGAAATATTAAAATCCAGGCTATCGCGTTTTCCATCATTTCTTGGGAGTCCTGGGCTTAGGCTTCGAAGCCGTTGCTTTTTTAGCAGTGGATGTGGCTTTGGCTCGAGTCGTAGGTTTTGCCTTTGGTTTTGCTCTCGGCTTAGGCTTAGCTTTGGTAGGCGACATGCCAGCGGTTTTGGAAGCCGTGGTTTTTGGCTTAGCGGGAGATTTTTTTGTTCCAGTGGTCGTTGACTTGAATGATGCAGGTTTTGGCTTAGGCGAAGAAGATTTAGCTTGGGAAGTTTTTGCCTTGGTTGCGGTAGAGGCAGTCTTTGCTTTTGCTTTGGGTCTTGCTTTAGACCGCTTAGTACTTGGAGAAGAAGATACCTTCGGCTTAGAAACCGATTTGTCAGATTTAGAAGTCTTCGGCTTAGGTGAATCCGCAGATTTCACAATAATGCTTGGCTTTGACCCCATTTCCTGCCTTTCGATCTTTGCTAGAATTTCATCCTCTTCAATCGTACCATACCCCTGATAAATTCGCAGACACAATGCCAAGGCTAAGCCCAATGTGGCTACCCCCACCACAATTGCAGTAAGCATAAGAACATGTGGTAATGGATTTGCATAACCCTTGACCAATCCCGCTTCTAATACAACCGGGCCATGGATTACTTCATCGGTTCCATTTTCATCCCCATGAGAAGCATGAGAACCATGCGGATCATGTTCGGGTAAATAAATAGGAATGGTTGCCCCCTCCTTCACCCCCACGGAAACATAAAATAAAATAATCGCGGTTTGAAAAATGGACATCCCAATCAGTTTTTTGATCAGGTTATTTTTCGCAATCATTCCGTGTAATCCGATTAGGAGTAGGATCACATAAATAAAATAATTCAATCTCTCGATGAATAATTCATTAATTATGGTTCCGTCTTCAAACATAACTTATCTAATCAGACTCAAAGTCCGCCCTTCAACCGTCCCTCCGTGGCCAAATTCGCATACAAGGCAAACATGATTGCTGTCACGGTAAGACCGACTCCGATCTCCACTCCAAGCATCGCATGATATCTCGCCATTTCACGAGAAACCGGAAGCATATTGGCCAGTTCGGCATAATCCAAAAACTCGCCTCCCAAAAACATGGAAAGAAGTCCAATACCTCCGTATAAAACAATACCTAAGCCGGCCACGATGAAACAACGATCCATGGGAAAACGGGCAAGTGCTTTTTCCAGATCCCAGGACAATGCAATCATTATAAAACTTGCCCCCATTACCACACCACCCTGAAAACCACCCCCCGGACTGACATGACCGTGCGCCAGTACATAAAAGGCAAAGATTTGAATAACCGGAATGAGCAAACGAACCGTATTGGTTACAATGATATCTGGTTCCGTTTCAATATGGAAATTTTTCTTTTTCGAATTCGTCCCGGAAGAATTTTTCAGAATGGCCAACACCGCCATACCGGCAATAAAAACAACCACCGTTTCAAACATCGTATCAAAACCCCGATAATCTGCGAGTACCGCGGTCACCATATTGGGAACCTCGGTATCCACTCCCGTATTAGAAATAAAATGGGATGATAAAGGAGAAGCGGATGCCGGGGCTGTCGGGCTACCCCACTCGGGAAAATCATCGGCCGCATAAATAAGCAAAGCACCCACCACAAGAACTGGAATAAGGGAAAGTTTCTTCATTAATCAGACGACTTTCTCTTCAGGTTAAAAATGGTCGCAATCATAACAACCGTACTAATTCCAGCACCTACAGTTGCCTCGGTAAAAGCTACATCCACAGCTCCCATTTCAGCCCAAAGCAGACACATTAAAAAACTGTACACCGCAAATACAACCGAAGCCGTGAGCAAATCCTTCACCCGTAAGGCAACAATGGCCGCAACCACAAGAAGTAAAAGGATTAAAGTATTAAAGAGTTCCAATCCCATTACTTCTTTTCCCCCTTGATTTTCTTCAGATCGTTTTCATCCAAAGGCATATGGTTATCCTCAAAAGCCGCCTTCATAAGCACATGCGTACTCGTTGGACTGGTGATATAAATAAAAAGAACAATCGCCATTATTTTAATAAAGACCAACCAACTAACGATTGAATAATCCTCCATGGTCAACAAACCAAAACCAATAAGCATGAGCATGGTGGATAATGTATCCCCTTTCCCAACTGCATGCATACGGGTATAAAAATCCGGAAAGCGAATCATACCCACTGCGGAACCCAGAAAGAAAACCAATCCCAAAATACCCATCAGCATGCCCAGGATTTGTAGCAAACCAAGACCTTCTGCGGATGAAGCCACCGTTTCAGCAAGCACAAGATTTATTCCGAAATCTTCCATCCTATGCCTTGGCCCCCTTTGCTTTTTCTTCCATTTCTTTTAAGGAGGCAGTCCGATTAAGATAACGAGATACCACAACCGACGCCAAAAAATTAAGCAATGCATAGGCAATTGCGAAATCCACAAACATATCAACCCGCTCAAATAAAGTTCCTATTATGACCAATAATACGGCCGTTTTTGTACCAATTGCATTAACCGCGAGGATTCGGTCATATGCAGTTGGCCCCACCCAAATTCGGTAGAACAATGGAATCATTAGGATAAAAAGAATCGCTCCAACAATTATGGCAAACCACTCAATCATGCGTTTTTCAATACCTCAGGTTCAAAGATTTCCGCCACTTTTCTCTCAATCGCACCCTGTAACAAATCATCCTCCAAGAACTGACTCATCACATGAACATGAATGATGTCTCCCCTAACTAACATGGTAATGGTTCCCGGAGTCAGAGTAATTGAATTAGCCAACACAAACTTGGCAAAATCGGTTTTTAAAATTGTCTTAATCGTAACCACTCTAGGGGCCATCTCCACATATCCCTTGTTGGTCATTGCCAATTTGAACACATGAATGTTTGCCAAAATCACCTCCCAGGTAAGCCATGGTATATAACATAAAAAAGCCCACACCTCATGCATCCGAGACTTTAGTCCTTTATTACGATCATAAAAAAGTAAATCCTGGGACAACCAGGTCACCACTACACAGGACACAATACCTAGCCCCAAATGGAATACATCAAACTTTCCTGAAAAAACCACCCAGTTCAGAAATAGAAGTATGAAGACAACCAATGGATACATTTGATAAAAAAAGTTAAAATAAAGACAAAAAGAGATTTTTCACTCGGTGCAACCCCGAACGAAAAAAAAAACTGATTTCGGTTATTTTTCTACAATTCCAATTAAATCCTTTAAGCCTTTTTAATTAGAAAATGAAATAAATTCTGATTCATTAAAAATAATAGAATAAAAATATTATTAGGATAATTTTAATTTTTAGAAGATTTTCCGATATCTATCTTTTTGTAAGCAGCAAAGTTTCTTTTAATTGGTGGTTTAGGCTTTGCTTTGATAGACCCAGTTTTCACCTTCACAAAAGTTTGCCCCTTGTACTCAGTTATTGCGTAAAAAGTTCCTTTTGCCAGAGCCAAACCATCCTTAGTACGCACCGCAAACTGAGGAGATCCGCTTGGTCTTCCAGGGTCCAATAAAATCGCTACGGTACCCCTTTTCATATTCGCTTCATAACCGTTATTTTCTGCAGGTTTAAGAATTATTTCTGCAGGTCCGGAAACCCGTCCGGCAATTCCAACGGGGCAGGAAAATACCAAATGAGACTGGGAAGAAACAATCAGACGGGTTGTCTTAGACAGAACCAGCCCCGGATTAACCGGAGTATACTGTCCATTTGCCGAGTTAAACCATAATGCCTGCCCTTTTACTTCTTCAATAATCGGAAAGAAATTTTGTCTCTCTTTTCCCAAAGCACCAAAGGAAATGGTAAGGAGGATAAAGAAAATAAAAAATTTTAAACTTAAATTCATGGTAAAATATGGGTTCCATTTTCGTCAAATAGAGCTTCCGGATTCTGCAATAGGATTGTTTCCTTCAATTTCGATTTGAGCAGTTCGTGGGTGTTGACTGCTTCCACTGCTAATTCTCCTAGATTAGTGGAAATATCAAAGAGTTGATTGGCATACCACTTATACTTATCGCGAAGCTCAATTCCCTCTTTCTCATAAAAATAGGATGCATTCCGATCCGCTTCTGGAAGAATGTAGGAGGTATTCAGGCTTTCGAAACGGGAAAAAAGATCTAGAAAGTCCTGTAGTTTCTTAAAAAATATCTGTATTTTTTGAATCAGTTCGATATCAAGAACTTCGATCCCACTTTGTAAGAGAGCTTCCCAAATGCCCGTGTTTACTCGAGCGATAGATCCATATTGAATTTGATTAGGAAAGGGCTTTTCGCCACTCGCATACTTACTAAAAAAAGGAGTGGCATAAGCGTCGGAAAGGGTTTCGTAAGCAACTCCCAATTCTTCCTCGTATCCCTCGAATTCCCCAACTAGAGCTTTAATAATCTGATATTTTCGAAGCAGGTCCATTTCATCGTCATGCATTCGCTCCAAAAGAAAAGCACCATACAACCCTAAAAAGATAAAAATAAGCTCTGCAAAAAGCCACCCGAAGCGGGTGACTAATGTTTTGGCAGATCGGGTTAGTTTTAAAAAAATCATTTTACTATTTCTTTAAATATTTTTTTAATTCGTTTTCCACATCATCACTCAGTGCATCATCCAACAACTTACTCGCCATAGGGGAAAGCAGGGGCATGGTGATAGGAGAAAACTGAACCACCGAAGCAATTCCATCAAATCGGGATGAGGGCTTTTCGGACACCACCACCTCAGCCGCTTCCACTTCTGAAATGGTTGTAGTTTCAATTGCTGGGGTGCTCAACACCGAAAAGTCATCACCAAAAATCGCAGTTGGAGAAGTCGATAGACTTCGTAAAAAATATGAATTGCCAATAAAATAATCGTAATCAAATGCCTCCATTAACTGAGCATCTGAATAGGCTCCCAAATTAAAAACATCCGGGTTTTCACGAACCAGGGGAAGAATCACAGAGGGTGATAAGGCTGTGGACAGATCATCTATGGTCACCGTAGTGGCCCTCAAGGGGATGAAAGCGGATCCACTTCCGGATGTCTTACTTGGAGAAGATGTCGATGAACTTTCCACAACATATTCCTGTAATGATTTTCCATAAATCAAACGGGTATAAAATGCATAACTACTGGTTGGTTGTTCGAGAATTACCTGATTCTCCGCAGCAAGGAGCAATACGCTGGATGAACTGGTTCCACTAATTGGATCTATCATTCGCAAATCTCCTTTATAAACACGAAAATCAGCCTCATTAGCCTGTAAACTAATAGACGATGAATCAAACAATGCCGAGTATAAGACTCCTATGCTCACCTTCATATCCGATGCACTTCGAACGCCGATCTTGGAAAACGAACCGGATGCAAAAACCTCAGGTATTTGATTGTTAGAAGATAAAAGATCAACATTTGGTCTAGTTGAATATGCCACAGGTGTAGATAACGAAGTATCTTGACTCCTAAATGTACCATGTTGCAGGTATAGCTTATTTGCCTCTATTTTGCTCTGTGAACTACTTTGAAAAGCACCTTCTCTTGGCACCACATGAACAACATCTCCTTTAATCGATCCATCAGTACGAACGGTGTGACCATGAAGTTCAACTCGGGATGCCTCGATAATTCCGGTTTGAAGAATAGCATGGCCACCAAGATCAGCAATCATGGTAGAAGGGGTCGTTTTATAAGAAATAGAGTTTTCTCCGGGTAATTTTAATTGCACTGAAAGAAGACCGCTGGAATCCACCAATTCAACCGAACTGGTCCCCGAAGAACTTCTCAGCGCAACATTTGAATTATTCCCCTCGTCCACCTGTGCTAGAACCACATAGCCACCCGGTGCATAAATTTGTCCGAAATTAACAACCAAGGCACCCGCGAAGCTAACTGAGGCCGCATTTATCACTCCTTCATTTCTTACTTCGCCGGCCAAGTCGGTAAAGGTATCCGTACCAGTATTAAAATTATCATTACTCAAAGAACCCGCCACCACATGTAACCTGCCAACATTAACAGATGATCCTGAGCCAAAAACAACCCCCGCCGGATTAACCAGATAAACACTACCGTTGGCAATTATATTCCCCTGAATACTCGACTTTGCACCCGCTCCCACAACCCGGTTAAGTACACGGGATTCAATTGAGGGCTGAACAAAACGAACCGTTTCATTTGGAGCCACATTAAAATTTTGATGTTCAAAAATACTGTTGTCCGGTGCAGTAATTGTCATTTCGGAACCGACTGTTTGGGCATTACCCTCGCCCTGAACAGCAGTTGTACCTTCCGGTAAGGAAAAACCATAAGTAATCAGGACAAAAGAAAGGACAAAATTTACAAAATATTTTTTCATTCTAAAAAGTCCATTGGGTGGATGCATGGATTCGATAATCATCGCCCTGGGTGCCTTCCCGAATTCCGGTTCCGGTTACAACCTCTTTTAAGGGCTTGGCAAAATCGAGCCTGGCTCGACCCCCACCCGGTAGTTCAGAGAGTAAACCACATCCAAGTCCGATTAAAGTCTGATCAGATTCATAAAAAAATGGATCCTTGATAAAGGATTGGCCGTAATCAAAAAATGGGGCAACCGAGAGCGAAAATCTCTTCTTAGGAGAGGAGCCCAAAGAAAATAATTTCCAACGATATTCCATAGAAAAAAGGAATCCACGGTCACCGGCCACAATAGCTTCCGGGTATCCTCTTACTCCTACCGTACCCCCAAGCAACCATTGGCGCTGGGGAAGCATTCGATTATTGGTCAGGGCACCAGCCAGTTTAAATTTCAACCAGAGAGAATGACGGTCAAGATTGGCATAAGGGTCACCGGAACGATTAAAAAGCTTGCTTAAATTAATCATGCTTTGATGAGCCAGTGAAAAAACAGGCACTTTTTCATCCACTTGAAAACCGCCCATAAATTCTCTTTGATGAACCGGAATCGATCCTAAATTTGACTTGAGCGTGACCGAGGCAAGAGAGCGGATAATTCGCCCTTTTCTTTCTCTAAACAGGGATATACGGGGAGTAAGAAAAGTGCCTTCAGCATTTTCCTGAAAGATTGAATTCCGGGCCTTCACCCGTTCATAATTAAACCCGATCTGATAGCCAAGGCTTCCCTTTTCACTCTCCCAGGAAAGTGGATTTCCATGAAGAGCAAGGTCCGCACTCATGGAGGAACCCTCAAAATGAATCGGAGTTAAGGCAAAACTGGAACCGTCATATTCCCCGTAATTTCCTCTTACAGAAAGATCAAGTATACCGGGTTGAACCAGGGGAACACGATAACCGAGCCCAACTCCAAATCTTTCACCGGTCTCCGAGACCGTAAACGAAAGGTCTAACGGATCATCCGAACGTGAAAGTTCGTGTAAACGAAATTGACCATTCCAAAGCCATTCACCTGTCGTAGGACTGCCATTATTGGCGACGCCAAGCGAAGTCTGAGTAAGTTTTTGTTCCTTAATTTCAACCACACCTTCGACTTCCCCAGGACGATTACCCGGAAGTAATAACAAACGGGATGATTTAGAAGGACTACGCCCCAGTCTTTTTACAGTTTTCTTAAATTTCTCAGTCAAAGGTTGCCCCAATACCCGTTGTTTCCACATTTGTCCGGCTAAAACATTTTCCAGTTTTTGCCTAGTTTTATTTTCATCCCCAGAACCGGAATAAGCCAGATGAACCGTATTGATTCGGGCGACCCATATCTTGATCTCCAAAACTGTTTCTCCAGGACTGCGGAGGTCCGCTCCTGTGCTTGGATCAATCTGCGAGGGATTTACCATAGCAACCATCCCTTCCAATCCACTTTCTTTTAAGTAATGAATACAAATTTGAGAAATCTCGCGAAGTTCCTCAGTTGAAAGAAGAAAAGGGTTCATCCCCGTTGAGGGATTCATTAATCCGCCCAAGTCAATCAACCCTCCTTTTCGAGAGTGAGGAAAACGGATTTTTTTAAGCTCGTTTAAGGGAGGTAATCCCTGGCTGTCTCCACCGTAAGAAATGACTAAAGGCATAACCGAGTATTCCTCAGGAATATTTTCCGCGGGTTTGGGAGGGAGGGTTGGAATAGTTTCAGTACGAGGGTCACTTGATGGTTCAACTTTATTAACTGGGGCTCCGGGCAAAGGGAACAATTCATCAAATGACTTCTCAGGTTCAACCTTTTTGGTTGCTCGAGTAGAAAAAGGAGCTGGTCTTGTAAAAGGCCGAATTTTTGTTTTATCAGCTAGCTTTTGGTTAAAAGCATCCATCCTAGCCTGTAGATCTTGGATATTCCTCTTAAAGTTTTTGTACTCAGTAGATGAATTACTCCATACAAAACGGGTACAAATGAAAAATACTAAAAGAAATATCGGTAAAGATTTACGAAAGAAAAAATTCATTAATAATTTTAAATTATTCGAAAATTGCTAAATTAATTCAATCAATAGGCTACAATTTGTTTTTTAAACAAACTGATTAATTTAAAGGATAGATATAAATCTGAGGAATATTTTTAAATCGCTAATTTAGGAAGAAAGTATAATTAATTTTGTTTTAGCAACAATTTTCTTTTTATCTTTACAAACTTTTTTTTAAAAATCACCTTTTGATATATGATAGTTTTTGTATATGTCCTATGAAAGAAGATTTTCCCGCATTTAATATTGCGCTAGGCAAAACCCTTATCGCTGCTGCTTGGGTTGATGGAGAATTGAATCAACATGAAATGGTCTGTCTCAAAAATTTGATTCTTCAATTCCAAGGAATCACATTTGAAGATTGGAGAAAACTAAAAATCTATCTCGCTTATCCAGTGAGCCAGTGCGAACAAAATTCAATCATTCAACATTTCACAGAACAGGTTTACTCCAGTAATCATAGAAAGCATGCTTGGGAATCCTTGATTACTGTTTTAAAAGCAGATGGGAAAATTAACAAAGAAGAAAAGGATTTTGCAGAAGAAATGGATGAGGCTTTACTTGAAAACTCGGAAAGTTTTCTTAGAAAACTTAAATTTTTCTTATTCAAGGATTCGATCAAACAGGCGGAACCTTGGCAAAAAAATGCGGATTCAAGAGATCGCTTTATCCATGAATTTTTTGATAACCCTGCTTACTTTCTATTTCGAAAAATTCTCCTTAAAAAAGATATTCATGTGCCTCATTCGAAACCAGAACTTCAAAAAATATGTCTTTACGCATCCATTCTGTGTTGGCTTTCAAATGCGGATAAAAGAATAACCTTACCTGAATTAAATTCCATTCGCTCTATATTAATCAACACTTGCGGTGTTTCGGAAGAAATAGCAAAATGTATTCAAGATGTTGCGTTTGCTATGGATGTGAGTGAGCTCCAATTAAGTGATTTGGTAAGTTCTCTCCGGGATGTTTCCACCAGTGCTGAAAGAAACGAATTGTTCATTGCGATGACCAAACTAGTTGCAATCGACAACGAAGTGAACGACCAAGAATTGGAGAGTCTTCGAACCATTGCAGTATACTTGGAAATCAGTAATTTTGTCTGGGTAAATTCATTAAGGAATATTGTCATTTCCACTTTCGGGGAAAATACGACTACGCTCTAAATCCATATTCATATGCTTGGATGCAGAGTATGATTAAGCATAGAATATTTTAATAGCTTATTCTTATTCCCACTCGAACCATTCTTGAGTGGAGTAATTATAATAGTGCCATGGATTGGAAGTTCCCTGATCGTAATGAATCCAGGCATCCTCGGCATTCGAATACACAATCGGATAATAGTCTAAATCAGTCCACAACCAGCCTTTATCTGCAGTATAGTGCCAGCCTTTTAGGAAGGGTACTTTTAATTTCGCAACCAGAGTATTTGCTTCCTCCCGTTTTTCTTTTACTTTTTTATCAAGAAGATCGTATTCTTGGGACAGGCGAACAACTTCTTTTTCAGCATTACTTTTTTCAAGAATTATTTTTTCAGAATGTTTTTGAGCGTCGGTATATTTTACGCTCAGTTCCGCAATACGAACAAGGACTTGATTAAGCTCGGCCTCAGCCTTGCTTATCTCTTTGTTCAATCGAACATTATCTTTGCCTACCCCATCGATTTGATCCTGAACGCCTCTTATTTGATCCTCTAATTTTACCAAGGTGGCATTTTGATCCTCGATCCGGTTATTTATATTTACTAATTCCTTCTTCTCTTTTTCCCATCGTTCCTTCCAGTCATTCATGGGTGGTGGAGGGGGCGGAGGTGGGGGCGGTAAAGACGATTTCTGTACTTCTATTACAAATGTTTTCTCAACGCTTTGTTTTCGCGATGATTTATCCTGAAACTCGGCACGAATTCGAATTTTCACCTCCGGAGTTAGCTTATTCTGCAATATAACTGAAGTGAAAAGAGTACCTTTTTCATCAATCCGAATTTCACCTTTATTCAATCCTTTTACCTCAGAATATTGAACCACCTGAGTTACTCCGTCTACTGAAACCTTTCCAATTTTGGTATCTACCGGTAGGTTTTCCAGAATAGTGGTATGATCAATTGTTAAAACATAAGATCCACCGGGTTTCGAATTGGGATCGAATGGATCTGTCCCGGCAGCAATTTCTTGCTCATCTGTATAGCCATCCCCGTCGGAATCCTCGGTTTTATCATCCAGTATATAAAGGAGGAAATCGAGGGCATAAGATTGTGTATGCCCCACGACCCTTACCGTTATTTCATAAACCGATCTTTTCTCAAAATCCAAGACTTCTTTATTTGTAAGAATCCCTCCCGCTGTCACAGAAAAAAACTGGTGGTCATTAGTCTGCCCTCTAGGCAGGAGCTCATAACGGATTGGAGTCATTCCACTTACTTCAAAAATTCCAATGACTGAATTCTTTGGTTTATTTTCAAAGGTCTTATTTTGAGAAAGCGTGAATTTAAGAATGTTATTTCGAGTATCCACCACAAACCGAGGGCCGGTAAATTCCAATGGATTTGAAGGGGCATTTCTTGTATCCAATCTCATGGCATTTCCCACAACGATGATTGGATTTGGATTACTGGTTATATTTCTTGTATCCACAACCGTTCTGGGCCCAATTTTATGAATTGTTTCCGCATGTACCAACAGCGTCGAAACAAAAAATAAAACGATTATGGATAAAACTGTAGGTTTCATGATTTTACATTTTGAAAAATTAAAAGATCTTAGTATTGGATTCGAATTGGACGAAAACCTACATCTGGCTCACCCGCTTCGGAAATATTAGAATTCCAATCACCAGTCATGACATGACTAGGATAAATTTCTGTTGCAGGAGGTACTGGCATACGTGGATCAAAAGTTTTTTCAAAACCCTTTTTTACAGACCCACCAACTGCAGATAAAATCATCGTGCCAGGAGGTGAACCTGGATTATGCAATGGATCACCCGTACGCCACAATTTAGTCAATTCTCTTACATTCCCTACCATATCATATATTCCATAACCATTTGCCTTTGCCTGACCCACCGACTGCGGTTTTGAAAATGCTCCAAAGGGTGTAATCGCAAATTGATCTATATTAGACATCTCATCCGGAGATGTTGAACCCCAGGGCCATTCCTCAATGTAAACAATTCCTTTTTTCTGCTTACCGGTAAATGGCTCGTGATATTCTCCGTATTCTCCCCTTTCTACTCGGCCACCCATAGCCAAATAATGAAAGTCTGGATGACATATTCCTTCTGGTAAGACATAACCCAAACTATTTAATTGTCGTTTTTCATGAAGGAATAAATCAAACCAACCGAAAACTTTTTCTATACTCGAAATATCTCCTGAGCGGCAGACAATGGTTTGCCCATCATCTAGCCTGCCATTTTCATTAAGATCTATAAATTCTTGAGGCTCAAATATTCGATTTCTATTCCGATCATACCAAGGCTCACCTGGATCCCATTTACAATTCATATTTGGATCCATATTTAACCAGCCACCCTGCAAATTTTCTTTTCCATTTGGAATTAAGGACCAGTCAAAATTCGGGTTATTTTGATAATCATAATCGCCGGGTTCCTGTCCGCCCCACCAATCATCTGGTCCAGCACTAAATTTTCCATCCCCATTATAATCAAATCTTGGTTCCAATGGATCTACATAGTAACAGGGTGTTAAGTTATTCATTTCTGAAAGAGCATTTAACCATTTGATCACTTCCTTGATTGCCACATTGGTACGAGGTACATTTTCCTCGCCTATAGGATAACTCATTGGGATAAGGTCATAGCCATTTTGAACAGCCCATGAGACCACTTCATTCCACTGATGATTGGTTATCTCGTATTTACTTACATTAAATTTACTTGGGGTCTTAGAACCTTCCCTAATTCTAGCATGTTCAAAATTTTGAGCCATAAACCAACTGGGGCTCATTGCTATTGAACTTGGTTTAAAAGGAACAGATACAAATTCAATCGCAACCGGTTTACTTGGTGGCTTAGTCCCACCAGAAACAATGCAGGTCGCCTTAATTCTTCCCTTTTCTGTGAAATTAATAGGCCAGTCTAGTCCTGCGTCCCAAACAGCGGACCTGGGACCTGAGGTTATTCCTTTTCCCACATCTCCCCTGATTGTTTTACAGGCAACCGGAAATGTCAGTCCATCATCCGAGCTAAACTGGAAACTGATTTGCGCAGTTTGGCCCTGGCTAAGGTTTAATATATAGGACAGATCGACCATTTTTGAATTAGCCCGTTGGGAGTAAGACAAGTTATTCAAAACCTGTGATGCTCCGAATAAAGTATGCCCGATCCAGACGAGTACTGTAATAAATAATGTTAGTCTTCTGATTTTCATAATTCTTAATGTAGTTGCGTATTTATACTAAATAGTTGGAGAAAAAATTTACTGGAACCATTTTTGCCAAGTTTCACTTTGGTAATCATAGAAGAGCCATGGACTGTGGGTGCCCTGATCATAAAAGACCCAATTTTCACGATCCGATGAATAGACATAGGGAAAGTGAGATGGAGATGTCCAAAGCCAGCCTTTACCATCCACATAATGCCAGGATGGTAAATGAGGAACTTTTAATTTACGGGTCGATTCGACAATCTCTTTTTCAACCGTAACCAGTTCCTGATTTAAATTTTCCAATCTTAGAGGAAATTCTTCAATTTGAAGATTAAGCAGCTTGTTCTCCTCTTCCATTTTTTGAGTACCTGAAATTAAATCATTTAGGTTTTGGGAAAGGACTGATTCCTCTTCATTTTTTGATGTAAGATTCGCTTTATATTCAGCCAATATTGATTCCTTTTTCTTTTTTACCAATCGAATTTGTAAAAGTTCTTTTTCCCGCTTGGAAAACTCTATTTCTGACAATTCAATAGATAGATTGAGGTCTGCCAGAATTTGGGTTGCTTGATCCACTAGAATAACGGTTTCCTCGTATATTTTCTTATATTCATTTCCAGGAAAATCAGGAGGTGGAGCAGGTGGTTGCCCTACCCCCCAGACAATCGATCCAGTGAAAAAAAGATTTAGAAAAAGAAGGGTTTTAATTTTCATAATTTTTGTTTATGAGGAATTACCATTTTTCCCATTCCTGGGTTTGATAGTTGAAGAAAATTTGAAAATTTTTAGACGGAATTTCTGCATATAACCAATTTGAAGAAGCGGCAGAAAAAATCATCGGAAAAACCGCAGGACTTGTCCAAAACCAGCCTTTATCCTGAACAAAATACCATCCAGTAATATGGGTATTACGGTTAGAAAACTCTGTATTTTCCTGTTCTTGGGAAAACTTCTTCAATTTAATCTTTCTTAGTTGATCCACCACTTCCCGATTTGATCTCTGTTCCAACTGAAGCTTTTCGAATTGTGATAGTAATTTATGTTTGCTTTCTCTTTCGTGTTGAAGTTCAGAAATTTTATTGGATAATTCAGAAGACAATCTAGAATTTTCAGATTGTAAGATATCAATCCCAAACCCGGTTTTTTTCTCATCTTGAATAGGAGAAGGATTTCCAGTTTTTGGATTTCCTGAACTTGATTGATTATTATCCCTAGACGGAGGCAGATTCTTCGGAAATTTCTTTTGAAATTCGGAAGGATTCCCATCGGGCTCTTTTGGGTTTAAATTTGCTGATGAATTTTGAACCTGTGAAAAACATTGGAAATAAGATCCCAAATAAATAAGTAACAAAATAACCATTGCAAAAAATTTCATATACAAAATTATACTTACCTATCTAGTATACTTACGCAAATATTACTTTATTTATTTTCTTGATAAGATCCTAACTAATAATAAATAGATTATGTTATGATAATCCTTCTGTCCCCTGCTAAAACCTTAGATTTTAAAACCCCTGCTATAGAAAAAATATGCACGGAACCAGAGTTTCTTTCCTTATCTAAAAGCTTAATTACAGGGTTATCCAAAATGTCAAACGAAGCGATTTCGAAGCTTATGGGAATTAGTGACAAGTTAGCCGCTTTAAATTCCGAAAGATACAAATCGTGGAATGTGATGCACGAATCTAAAAATTCAAAACAGGCAATACTCGCTTTTAAAGGGGATGTTTATGAAGGTATGAAAGCATGGGACTATACCAAAGACGATTTCACCTTTGCCCAAAAAAATCTTCGACTGCTTTCCGGTCTATACGGTTTATTGCGCCCTCTTGATCTGATTCAACCACACCGTTTGGAAATGGGGACGGTTTATGCAAACCCGGCAGGGAAAGATTTATATGCATTTTGGGGAGATCGATTATGCAAAACTTTAAACCGAGAATTAAAAGCATCTGGATCAAAATTACTAGTTAATCTGGCATCCCAGGAATATTTCAAATCAACCCAACCCAAAAATTTGGAGGGTCAAATTATTTCCCCTGTTTTTAAGGATGAAAAAAATGGGAAATTTAAAATTATCAGTTTTTATGCAAAAAAAGCACGGGGTATGATGGCAAGTCATTTGATTAAAAATCGAATTGATTCAATAGATGGTCTTCAAAAATTTAATGATTCCGGTTACCAATTCGAACCTTCAGAGTCGACAGACCTTCAACCAGTTTTTCTTCGATCTGAACAAAATCGGATTGCGGCATAGCTAAGAGCATAGCAATCTGCAGGTATGTCCATGCTTGCCCGCATTTGTTTTATTTTCTCACTTTGTTTGTCTCCTTTTTTCTGCCCCGCAGGGTCAGGGAATTCAGATTCTTTCCAAGTAGTTGCCTATAATGTTGAAAACCTCTTCGATGTGGACGGAGTTTCTTTATACAGTGACTACAAACAGGGCATGTACGGCATCACTGAACTGGGCAACAAACTCAAAGCGATAACAAGTACGCTTAAGAAAATTGGTGGCGTAACGGGTCCCGAAGTTATTTTACTCCAGGAAATCGAAGTAGACCGAACTCCTTCCAAAATTTTATCTGCAACCGATGAATTACTCAGGGAATTAAAATTAAATGGATTAGGTCCTTATTATTTCAGACTTGGATATAATCCCAAAGACCCACCCGAAAAATGGCCAGCCGTTCACTGCCTTACCCTGTCCAAGTTTCCCATTATCGAAAGTCGTCTACATCCTATTGATCGGGCTAGACCTATTTTGGAGACCACTATTCTTGTTAATGGACATAATTTTACCCTATTTAATAATCATTGGAAATCCGGTGCATCTTCTCCTGAAATGGAATTACACCGTATTCAAAATGCAGAGGTTCTACGAAAACGGATAGATGAATTAGTTCGAGAAGACCCAAAGATTGATTTGCTGGTAGGAGGAGATCTGAATTCTCATTATAATCAATCGGGTGTCTACAAGGATGAAATGAAAGAAACAGGTATAAACGATAGACTTCTAAGTTCTGAGATTGAACCAGCTGGAAAAAGTATTGGAAGAAATTTATACAATTTATGGCACGAATTACCAACCATAGAAAGAGGTTCCGATGCATGGAAGGGAAAATGGGGAACTCTGATGCACATTCTAATACCAGAGAATCTTTATGATTCTAAGGGTATTCAATATATTACCGATTCATTTAAAGTGGAAAAGTTCAAAAAATTTAATGAGATAGAAGGTTTAGCTATTCCCTTCGAATGGTCCAACGATTTGAATGGTTTTGGAACCAGCGATCACTTTCCCTTATCTGCCCGTTTTCAAACCAAAGGGGAGGAAACAAAGAAAGGAAACCACTTTCCAGAAATCGAAAGAGAGCAAAGATTAATCGATTATGCGGAAGCAAAAGATTCAGCAATTCCTTGGCGAAATTCTTTCCTTCTTCCCCTAAATTTTGGAAGGACTTTTCAATTCTCGGGAATTGTGGATAGAAAAAAACCACTGAGTGTAAAAATTGGAGAACGGTCAATGGGTTTATATAGTTTTGATGCTAAAACCAGGGAAATTCTATTCTCTCATTCTAAAGGAGACTCGATATCTGGATTCGGTTACTTATCCCGGTACCGTGGACAATGGCAATTTATTGTTGCTAAGGAAGACTGGGTGGACTGAGAAACTAAGTCTTCCCCTCGTTTATTTTTTCCATTCGCGAGGCGACTGACTTTCTTTGCATATCACGATAGTAACTGGAATTACCTCGTTTTTTAGAGGAACCTGTGCCAGCCTTGCCCCCTTTTTTTCCCATTTGTGCTGCCACTTTGGTAAGAGGAGATAATTTTTTTTGAGTCATATTATTTACGATTCACAACATACGGTTAAAAACATTCAATACTTTTTCAAGTCGTTGATAAGAATCCTCCATTCTATCTAAAATATTTTCAGTTTCTTTTTCCAATGCTGCTTTTTTTTCAAAAGAACTGATTCCTGTTTCTCGAAATAAACTAGATTCCTCCTCCAGATCTAATTGAATTTCTTCTTCCCCCCACTCTTCAAATGAATTTCCCATAAATTTTTATTTGCACAAACGCTTGTGTAAAACAAGCTAAAAAAAAGATTTTTTTCGTAAAACCAATTTTTCAGGAAATTAGTTCGAGCATCTTTTGCCTAAGAATCGGTAGCCCTTCTTCTAAAATTGCAGATATTTCCAAAACTTCGATATCTGGAAATTTACTCTTACAAAGTTCTAGATTTTGAGGAGCGTTTTCTTCATCTATTTTATTGCCAACTAATAAGAAAGGTTTTTGAGCAACTTGGGGGTCATAATCCTCCAATTCCTGGCGCAAATGTACGAAATCCTCCCAAGGTTCACGTCCATCGGCAGCTGATAAATCGATGAGGAATACAAGCAGGTTGCAACGTTCAACATGTCGTAAAAAACGATGTCCTAATCCACGATTTTCTGCAGCCCCCTCAATCAAGCCAGGCACATCGGCCATGCTTATCGTTCTGTATTCCTCAGGGTAATTGATTATACCAACGGTGGGCACGAGAGTGGTAAAAGGATAAGAAGCAATCTTTGGCGTCGCGTTGGAAAGAACATTCAACAGGGTGGATTTTCCAGCGTTAGGAAAACCAACTAAGCCAACATCCGCAATTGTTTTTAGGGTAAACACATAATTCTCTTCCGGACCTGGCTTTCCTTCAGTAGTTTGACGGGGAGTTTGATTAACCGAAGATTTGAAAGTGGCGTTCCCTCTACCTCCTTTTGCACCTTCTAATATTAGAATCTCTTCGCCATGCTTTAAAAGTTCGCAAAGGATTTCATCCTCACCATCTAGCCTAATTTCAGTGCCCAAAGGTAATTTAAGTAAGCAGGTTTCACCACCCTTTCCATTTTGATCGCTTCCACGTCCAGGTTCCCCATTTTTGGCTTTCCAATGCTTCTTGAAATGAAAAGCACGTAAATCGGAAACATTTTCATCTGCCTGCAAAAGAACATCACCTCCACGTCCTCCATTTCCACCATTGGGCCCACCTTCTGGCATGTATTTTTGGCGTAGGAAACTCATACACCCGTCTCCACCGTCACCTGCTTTTAAATAAACCTTTGTTTCGTCATAGAACATAACTAAAGGTTAAGCAAGCTACCGAACAGGTGCCTAAAGGTCAATGAGGGAAGCAAACTAGTTTGCTTCCCTCATTGGAAAATTAAACTTAAAGCAGACTTAGTAGCGGTAATGTTCAGGTTTGTAAGGACCTTCTACCGGTACGCTGATGTAATCAGCTTGTTCACTGCTCAAGGTAGTAAGTTTTGCACCTAATTTATCTAAGTGTAAACGAGCAACTTCTTCGTCTAGCTCTTTGCTCAAACGATAGACCCCAATTTCTCTATCCGGATTATTTCGGATGTCAATCTGTGCAATGGTTTGATTGGTGAAACTGCATGACATAACAAAACTTGGGTGACCTGTTGCACAACCAAGGTTGATCAAACGGCCCTCTGCAAGAAGATAGATACTTCTACCATCCGGGAATGTAAATCGACTAACTGGTCCACCTGGTACCGAATCTTCCTTAATTACTTCTTTTACAACTCCATCCATGGCTTCGAGCTTGGCAACTTGGATTTCATTATCGAAATGACCAATATTACAAACGATTGCCTGATCTTTCATTTTGCTCATGTGCTCAGCAGTGATAATGTCTTTATTACCAGTTGTAGTAACAAAAATATCGGCAGTTGCGAGTGCATTTTCGACGGTGTTAACTTCAAAACCGGCCATGCATGCCTGCAATGCACAGATGGGATCAACTTCTGATATCATTACACGAGCTTTCTCATTGGCCAGGGAGTCAGCAGAACCTTTTCCAACATCTCCAAATCCGCATACGATCGCCACTTTTCCTGAAATGAGTACATCGAGGGCACGCTTGATACCATCAACTAAAGAGTGGCGACAGCCGTAATTGTTATCGAATTTGGATTTGGTTACCGAATCATTAACATTAATCGCTTGGAAGAGAAGTTGGTTATTTTCTTCCATTTGAATGAGACGATGGACCCCTGTGGTAGTTTCCTCGGAAACTCCGACCACACTATCCGCTATTGCCTGCCAACGATTCGAATTTTCAGCATGAAGTCGCTTGAGCAAATCTTTAACTACTCCTTCTTCCTCGTTATCTGAGGGTGAGTTTACCCAATCGCTTCCGTTGTCAAGTTCGAGACCTTTATGAATGAGCATGGTAGCGTCACCACCATCATCAACAATTTGATCAGGGCCCGACCCGTCAGGCCAAGTGATGGCTTTGTAAGTACAATCCCAATAATCTTCAAGGGTCTCACCTTTCCAGGCGAAAACGGGAATGCCAGCAGCTGCGATGGCGGCAGCGGCGTGATCCTGAGTCGAGAAAATATTACATGAACACCAACGAACATCTGCACCAAGTTCGACCAAGGTTTCAATAAGAACTGCTGTTTGTATGGTCATGTGTAAAGACCCCATTACCTTTACGCCAGCGAGAGGTTTGGACGGACCATATTTTTCACGGGTGGCCATCAGTCCGGGCATTTCATGTTCGGCAATCGATATTTCCTTACGTCCAAATTCAGCAAGGGTAATATCTGCAACTTTATAATCTAAGGTAGGTGTTAGTGTCTCTGTCATTGTAGTCATGTGTTGGGTATAACGAGTGTAAATTAAAATTGGATCAATAAAGGGTTAACTTATTGAATTTTTTAAGGCATCAGTTTTGTTTGTTTGTTCCCAGGGCAAATCGGATTTTCCAAAATGTCCATAGTGTGTGGTTTCCCGGTAAATCGGGCGTAGAAGGTCCAATTGACTGACAATATCAGCCGGTTTGAAAGAGAAAACATTCATAATTGCTTTTTCAATCGACTCCTCCGAAACTTTCTCAGTACCAAAACAATCAATGGTGATACTCGTAGGTTCCGGATAACCGATTGCATAGGCAGCCTGAATTTCAACCCGCTCAGCCAATTCAGCAGCAACAATGTTTTTCGCAACCCAACGGCACATGTAGGCAGCTGATCGGTCTACTTTACTCGGATCTTTGCCAGAAAAAGCACCCCCTCCATGTCTTCCCCATCCGCCGTAAGTATCAACAATTATTTTTCTTCCAGTAAGACCGGAGTCACCCTCTGGACCACCGATTACAAAAC